>PWMQ01000109.1 GCA_003558125.1 Natronospira sp.
ACCTGGTTGGGGTCCAGGCCCACCGTGGGTTCATCCAGGATCACCAGGTCGGGTTCGTGGATGATCGCCTGGGCAATGCCCACCCGTTGCTGGTAGCCGCGTGACAGGCGCCCGATCAGCTTGCCGGCCTCGCGAGTGAGGCCGCAGCGTTGCTTGGCTCGGGCCACGGCGCCACCCAGTGCCTTGCGGGGCAGGCCTCGCAGGCGGGCGGTAAAACGCAGGTACTCGTCCACCGTCAGTTCGGGGTAGAGGGGCGGGTGCTCGGGCAGATAGCCCAGTCGCGCCTTGGCCGCGGCCGGCTGCTCCAGCAGATCAATGCCGCAGATTCTCACCTCGCCCCGGCTGGGGGCCAGGCAGCCGGTCAGCATGTTCATGGTGGTGGACTTGCCGGCGCCATTGGGCCCCAGAAAGGCCAGCACCTGCCCCCGTTCCAGGGAGAAGTCGACATTGTCCACCGCCTTGTGCTGGCCGTAATCACGACCCAGCCCCCGACATTCCACCAGCAAGTCGCTGCTCATGGCACCTCGTCGTCAGCGCGCAAGAAGAAAGGCTCGGGCGAGTGTATAGCAGAGGCGCCCATGCCTGCCAATTCAATGTACTTTCTCCTCACCCCTTACCCCTTACCTTCTTACCCCATTAAACTCCCCGGCATGATTCTCGGCATCGACACTGGCGGTACCTTCACCGATTTCGTCCTTCTCGACGGCGACGAGGTCCGTGTACACAAGGTCCTGTCCACGCCCCATGCCCCCGAGGAGGCCATTCTTCAGGGGATTCGGGAGATGGGCCTGGACCCGGCCGGGCTTCGCATTGCCCATGGTTCCACCGTGGCCACCAACGCGGTGCTGGAAGGCAAGGGCGCGCGCACGGCCTATGTGGCCAACGCCGGCCTGGAGGATGTACTGCTGATCGGCCGGCAGAATCGGCCCCGGCTTTATGACCTGACCCCGCCGGTAAATCGGGGGCCGCTGCAGGGCCTGCCCCGTTTTGGCGTCTCGGCAAGGGTGGATGCCGAGGGTCGCGAGCTGTCCCCACTGGGCGAGTCGGATCTGGGCGCGCTCAGGGAATGGCTGCGCGAGCAGGATGTGGAAGCGGTGGCCGTCAATCTGCTCTTTTCCTTTCGCAATGAGGAGCACGAACAGCGCATCCGCGAGGCCCTGCCCGGGGATCTCTTCATCTCCCTGTCCTCCGAGGTGCTTCCCGAGTACAAGGAATACGAGCGCGGCATGGCCACCTGGCTCAATGCCTATGTGGGGCCACGGGTCGCGGACTATATTGCCCGCCTGGCCGAGGGGCTGCCCGGCGCCCGCCTGCAGATCATGCAAAGCGGGGGCGGCTTGATGGACGCGTCAGCCGCCGCCGCCCGCGCCGTCCATCTCTTGCTGTCCGGCCCGGCCGGCGGCCTGCGGGGCGCCGAGGAACTTGGACGGCGTATCGGTGAACAGCGTCTGATGAGTTTCGACATGGGCGGGACCTCCAGTGATGTCAGCATGATCGACGGCCACATTCGGCTCACGGACAGCGGTCAGATCACCGCCGGGGACGGGCATCTGCCGGTCCCGGTCCCCATGGTCGATCTGCACACCATCGGGGCCGGTGGCGGCTCCATTGCCCGCCTCGACGAGGGCGGGGTGCTGCGGGTGGGGCCGGCCTCCGCCGGTGCCGACCCGGGTCCGGCCTGCTACGGGCGTGGCGGTACGGCACCCACGGTGACCGATGCCAATCTGCTGCTGGGGCGGATCCCGGCGACCGGCTTCGGTGGCGGTCTCTCCCTGGATCACGATGCCGCCCGTCGGGCCTTTCAGCCATTGGCCGAGGCTCTGGGCAAGGACCTGGAGGCGGCCGCCCAGGGCGTGCTCACCGTGGTGGAAGAGGCCATGGCGGGGGCCCTGCGGGTGATAAGCATCGAGCGGGGCCGCGATCCCCGGGATTTCGTGCTGGTTTCCTTCGGCGGTGCCGGCGGCCTCCATGTCTGTGCCCTGGCCGAGCGTCTGGGCATGGACCGGGCCCTGGTGCCGGTCCATGCCGGGGTCCTCTCGGCCCTGGGCATGACGGTCACCGCCCCAGCACGAGAGCTGTCCCGCTCCATTCTTGAGCGCCTGGACCGACTGGCCCCCGAAGCCATGCGGGATGTCTATGGCGAGCTGGAAGCCCAGGCCCGTGCGGCGCTGGAGCAGGACGGCGTGGCCGCCTCGGAAATTGATTTCCAGCGCCGGGCCGATCTTCGCTACCAGGGCCAGTCCCACGCCCTGACCCTGGACTGGGGCGAAGAGGGTCTTGGCCCGGAGGACTTTCACCAGGCCCATCGGGCGGCCTATGGTCATGCCCTGGATATGCCGGTGGAATTGGTTAGCCTGCGCCTGTCCGCCACCGGTCCGGCACCCGGCCTGCAACTGGCGGCAACGGAATCGGTCGCCGGGGAGGAACCGGGGCGGGGTGAGGACGGTCCCAGTATTGTCACCCTGGAGCGAAAGCAGTTGCCGCGCTCGCCGGCCCAGTCCGGTCCCCTGCGCATCATCGACCCGGTGGGAACCACCTGGGTGGCCCCCGGTTGGTCCGCCTGGCTGGATGAGATCGGTAACATTCGACTGGCGCGGAAGGTCTAGGGTTTGCTGACCAGCGGCCTGGCCCAGGGGGCGCGGTCGCGTACAATGGTCAATTGATGAATGATTTTTTTGGGAGTCGTTGCTCGTAATGTTCCTTGATCTGCTTTCCAACGGTCTGCTGGGCCTGCCCGGCTGGGCCTATGTTCTCTACGCCCTGCTGGCGACCCACCTCACCGTCATGGCCGTGACCCTCTTTCTCCACCGTGATCAGACTCACCGGGGAGTGGATCTGCACCCGGCCGTGCGGCATGTATTTCGTTTCTGGCTGTGGCTGACCACTGGCATCGTCACCAAGGAATGGGTCGCGGTGCATCGCAAGCACCATGCTCGCTGCGAGACCGAGGACGACCCCCACAGCCCCCAGGTCCTGGGGCTGCGCAAGGTGTTCTTCCAGGGCGCCGAGCTCTATCAGCAGGAAGCCGAACAGGCGGAAACGGTTCAGAAATACGGCCGCGGGACCGTCGACGACTGGATCGAGCGCAATGTCTATAACCGCTTCTCCTATCTTGGCGTGGCCTCCCTGCTGGTCATCAATATCGCCATCTTCGGGGCCCTGGGGCTGACCATCTGGGCCATTCAGATGATGACCATCCCCCTGCTGGCCGCCGGTGTGGTCAACGGTATTGGTCATTACTGGGGCTACCGCAATTTCGAATGCCGGGATGCGGCCACCAACGTGTCGCCGGTGGGACTGTTCCTGGGTGGCGAAGAACTGCACAACAACCACCATGCCTTCCCCAGCTCCGCCAAGTTCAATCTGCGCCCCTGGGAGTTCGACATCGGCTGGGTCTGGCTCAAGGCCCTGAGTGCCGTGGGCCTGGCGAAGATCCGCCGGGTTGCCCCCAAGCCCATTCTGGGCGAGAAGGTGGTGGAGCCTCATCATATGGACCTGGAAACCGTGCGGGCCGTGATCCAGAACCGCCTGCATGTGTTGCGCCATTACAGCAGCATGGTCACCATCCCCATGCTGCGCGAGTCGCTCAACGACCGTGGCCGGCGTTTCATGCGCCGGGCCCGCAAGCTGCTGGTCCGTGACCCCGAACTGCTTGATACCCGCGAGCGTCGCCACCTGATCAATCTGCTCAAGGAACACGACGAGCTGGAGACGGTGTACAGCTACCGTGAGCGTCTGCGTGAGATCTGGGAGACCACCGCCCAGAACGACCAGCTTCTGGCCCGCTTCAGGGAGTGGTGTATCGAAGCCGAGCAATCCGGCATCCGCTACCTCCAGGACTTCGCCCGCCGTCTGCGCAGCTACCAGCTACCCCAGGCGAGCTGAGAAGGATCCTCCTCACCCCGCCGTGGGAGCGGATTCATCCGCGATCAATGGCTCATCGAAGCCCGGATCGCGGATGAATCCGCTCCTACGGCATTTTTCTGCCGCCCGCGTGCTGCGCCGACCACCCCCGCAATCCCGCCGCCAAGCTGTTAAAATCCCCCTCTTGCCCCGATCTCAAGTCCAAGACCACCAGAAAAAGACCGAGCAATGAGCCGAGACTATTCCCCCAAGGAGATTGAAGCCCGGGTCCAGCAGCGCTGGGAAACGGAAAAGACCTTCGAGGTCGTGGAGGACAGCAGCAAGGACAAGTTCTATTGCCTGTGCATGTTCCCCTATCCCAGCGGCCGCCTGCACATGGGCCACGTTCGCAACTACACCATCGGGGATGTGATCAGCCGCTCCCAGCGCATGCGCGGCAAGAATGTGCTTCAGCCCATGGGCTGGGATGCCTTCGGCCTGCCGGCGGAGAACGCGGCGATTGAACGTCAGGTGCCCCCCGCGCGTTGGACGCGGAAGAACATCACCGCCATGCGCGAGCAGTTCAAGACCCTGGGTTTCGGTTTCGATTGGTCACGGGAGTTCGCCACCTGCGATCCCGACTACTATCGCTGGGAACAGTGGTTCTTCACCAGGCTTTTGGAAAAAGGCCTGGTCTATAAAAAGAACGCCGTGGTCAACTGGGACCCGGTGGATCAGACCGTGCTCGCCAATGAACAGGTGGTGGATGGCAAGGGCTGGCGCTCCGGCGCGCCGGTGGAGCGTCGCGAGATTCCCCAGTGGTTCGTGAAGACCACCGCCTATGCCGACGAGCTTCTCAAGGATCTGGACGAGACCCTGGGCGACGGCTGGCCGGAAGCGGTGCGCACCATGCAGCGCAACTGGATCGGCCGTTCCGAGGGCGTCGAGCTGAGCTTTCAGATCAAGGACAGTGACGAGCAGCTCACTGTATACACTACGCGCCCCGACACCCTGATGGGGGCCACCTACATGGCGGTGGCTGCCGAGCATCCCATGGCCCAGGCCGCGGCCCAAAACAACCCCGGACTGGCCGACTTCATTGAGGAGTGCCGCAAGGCCCAGGTCTCCGAGGCCGCCATGGAAACCATGGAGAAGCGGGGCATGGATCTGGGCATCAAGGCCCTTCATCCGGTCACCGGTGACGAGATCCCCGTGTTCGCGGCCAACTTCGTGCTCATGGGTTACGGCACCGGCGCCCTCATGGCCGTGCCCGGCCATGACGAGCGTGATCACCTGTTCGCCCAGAAGTATGATCTGCCCATCCGCCAGGTCATTGCCCCCAGCAGTGGTGAGCAGATCGATATCCAGGCCGAGGCCTTCACCGACTACGGCGTGCTGGTCAATTCCGGCGACTATGACGGTCTCACTTCCGAACAGGCTTTCGACAAAATCGCCGACTGGCTGGAGGCCAAGGGCCTGGGTCGCCGCCAAGTCAATTACCGCCTGCGTGACTGGGGCATCTCCCGTCAGCGTTATTGGGGCGCGCCCATCCCGGTGATCAACTGCTCCGACTGCGGCGCGGTGCCGGTCCCGGAAAAGGACCTGCCGGTGGTGCTGCCGGAAGAGGTGGAATTTGACGGCTCCGGCTCGCCGCTCAAGAAAATGCCCGAGTTCCATGAAACCACCTGTCCCCAGTGTGGTGGCAAGGCCGAGCGTGAAACCGACACCTTCGATACCTTCTTCGAGTCCTCCTGGTACTACGCCCGCTTCGCCAGCCCGGATGCCGACAGCAGCATGCTGGACGAGCGCGCCAAGTACTGGCTGCCGGTGGACCAGTACATCGGCGGCGTGGAACACGCCGTCATGCACCTGCTCTACGCCCGCTTCTTCCACAAGGCCATGCGCGACATGGGCCTGGTGGAGGGCAATGAGCCCTTCGCCAATCTCCTCACCCAGGGCATGGTGGTGGCCGAGACCTTCTATCGGCAAGGCGAGGGCGGCCGCAAGCAGTGGTTCAATCCCGCCGATGTGGAAGTGGAGCGCGACGACAAGGGTCGGGTGACTGCTGCGCGACTCAAGCAGGACGGTCAGCCGGTGGAAATCGGCGGCGTCGAGAAGATGTCCAAGTCAAATAACAACGGTGTGGATCCCCAGGCCATGGTGGATCAGTACGGTGCCGATACCGCCCGTCTGTTTTCCATGTTTGCCGCGCCGCCCGAACAGAGCCTGGAATGGTCCGATGCCGGGGTGTAAGGCGCGCAACGCTTTCTGAAACGTTTCTGGCGCTCCGTGCAGGAACATGTGGCTGCCGGACCGGCCCCCACGTTGGATGTTTCGGCCCTCAATGGGGCCCAGAAAGACCTTCGCCGCCAGACCCATGAAATGCTGGCCAAGGCGGACGATGACATCGGGCGCCGCTATACCTTCAACACCGCCATCGCCGCGGTGATGGAACTGATGAACGCCGTGGCCCGCTTCAAGGACGGATCGGAGCAGGGCCGCGCCGTGGTGCACGAGGCCCTGGAATCGGCCGTGCTGGTTCTCTCGCCCATCGTCCCCCATATCACTCAGCAGCTCTGGGAAGACCTGGGCCACGAGGGCATGGTGGTGGACGCGGCCTGGCCCAAGCACGATCCGGACGCACTCGAGAAAGACGAGCTCGAGATCGCCGTGCAGGTCAACGGCAAACTCCGCGCCCGCATCCAGGTCCCTGCCGATGCCGACAAGCAGGCCATCCAGGACATGGCCCTGGCCGACGACAACGTCCAGCGCCATACCGAGGGCAAAGACCTGCGCAAGGTCATCGTCGTGCCCGGCAAGCTGGTGAATATTGTCGTGTGAAGAGCAGCCTCGCGCAGAGGGCGCCAAGAGCGCAGAGAGAAATAACCCAAGAGGGTGTGGCCCCACCGTAGGAGTGGATTCATCCGCGATAGGGGGCGGCCGAAGCCATGATCGCGGATGAATCCGCTCCTACGGCGGTATGCAACCCGGGCTGCTACATCTTTCGAACGAGACTGACACCGTGCAAAAGACCCTGACAATCTGCCTCCTGGCTCTGAGCCTGGCCCTCACCGCCTGTGGCTGGCAGTTGCGCGGTGCGCCTCAGTTGCCGGAAGAGATGGCGGTCATCTATATCGACAGCGGTGATCCCCACGGCCCCCTGGCGCGGGAGCTCCGCCGCCTGCTCGACAGTGGTGATTCAAGAGTCAGCTGGGACCGGGAGGAGGCCACCGCCATCCTGCGGGTCCTGGAGTCGGGTTCGAGCCGGGAAGTGCTCTCGGTCAACCTCCGTGGCCGCCCCGAAGAACTGCGGGTCATTTACCACATCGAGTTCGACGTCCGAGATCGGGACGGCAACACCCTGGTGGAACGCCAGCGCATGGTCCTCAACCGCGACATCAGCACCGACGCCGAAGACCCCCTTGGCATCTCCCAGGAAACCCGCCGCGTCGCCCGCTCCCTGGAAGAGGAAATCGTTCAGTCCGTGGTCCTGCGCATCGAAGCGCTGGCCCGCGCGGATGCGCGGGAGTAGGCAGTCGTAGGAGCGGATTCATCCGCGATCAAGGCTTTGACCGAGCCCCTATCGCGGATGAATCCGCTCCTACAGCAGAAGGATTGCCCCTTACCCCTAACCCTCCCAAGCCAAACCCCCAAGCCAATCAACAGCAAGAACACCGGCACATTGATCCAGTTGCCGGTCAGCACAAACGGTGTTGCCCCTTCCCGGTGCTGGAATTCCCCCACCAGGGCATCGGTCTCGAACTGGGGCAGGCGCTCCCGCACCCGGCCCTGGTGATCAATGATGGCCGAAACACCGGTGTTGGTGGCCCGGAGCATCTCGCGGCCGCTTTCGAGACTACGCATGCGGGCGATCTCAAGATGCTGATGGGGGGCGATGGACTCACCAAACCAGGCATCGTTACTGACATTGACCAGCAGGGTGGCCTCCGGCAGCGGTGGTCGAATGACCCGGGGAAAGACATCTTCATAGCAGATGGAGGCCCCCACCGGATGGCCGCCGATGGTCAGGGGCTCCTGGTCCAGACCGCCTCGCTCGAAATCCGAGTAGGGCAGGTTCATCATCCGCATCCAGTTGCGCACGAAATCCGGCACCGGGAAGAATTCCCCGAAGGGCACCAGTTGGTGCTTGCGGTAAAAGCGCCCGCCCTCGTGCAGCTGGTAGATGTTGTTGTAAAAGACATCTCCTTCGCGACTGAGAATGCCCATCAGCAGCTCGGTGTTTCGGTCAGCCGCTTCCGCCCGCAGGGGTTCGATCACCGAGTTTCTTACCTGGTGGTACAGCACCGGCAGGGCCGCCTCCGGCCAGATGATGACATCAGCCTCGTCCCAATGGGCCTGGGTCAGGTTCTCGTACAGGCGGATGGTGGGCTCCCGCTCGGCCGGGTCCCACTTGCGGTCCTGGGGCACGCTGCCCTGAAGCAGGGCGGCCCGGGCCGGTTCACCCACGGCTTCGGTCCACTGGACCTTGCCGGCCAGGAAGCCGACAAGACCCAGGGCGAGCACAGCGGCGGCCATGGGCAGCCGTGCCCGGTGATGGAGATCGAAAAAGCGGATGATCAGCCCCGCCGTCAGGGCGAGCAAAAAGCCCAGTCCATAGATGCCCACCACCGGCGCTAGCCCCGCCAGGGGGCCGTCGATCTGGCTGTAGCCCACCGACAGCCAGGGAAAGCCGGTCAAGAACCAGCCTCGGAACCACTCGCCAAAGCCCCACAGGGCCGGCAACAGCAGAAGCTCCCGCCGCCAGCCGGCCGCGGGCGCGAACTTTGCCGCCAGCGCGGCAATCACGGCCGGGTAGAGGGAGAGAAAGCAGACCAGGGCCGCCATCAGCACAATCGCCAGCGCCAGCGGCACCCCGCCGAAGACATGCAGGCTCACATACAGCCAGTAGGTCCCGGCCCCGAAGCTGCCCAGGCCAAACAGCCAGCCCAGCCAGAAGGCCCGCCGCGGCCCATGCCCCCGCCACAGCCAGAAGGCCCCGGCCAGGGCCACCAGGGCCAGCGGCCAGATGCCGAAAGGCGCAAAGGCCCCCACCAGCAAGACCCCCGCTACCACACTCAGAAGTGATTCATGCCGTGGTTGTCGTGCCCATTCCAGTAGCTGCGTGATCACAATTGGTCCCGTCCGCCGCGCAAAGCGGCAATTATGTCATGCCCGAGAGCCCTGATTAAGCATCGAGAAGCTGATCATTGGACTGCCGCCAGATGCACGCGCTCATAATTTCAGCAGAAAAGAATGCAAGTTTTGTGGCATATATCACAGTTTTTGTGCGATTGTCCTGTTATCGATTAAAGGGTGTCGTATCGGTTCTTGATGCTGTGCGGGGATAAGCCTTGGGCTGGCACTCACACAGCATCCGGTGGTTACGAAGCACGTTGGTGCGGCACGCATTAGGGAGGTTCTGGACGAAATGCAGAAATATTGAAGAGACTGCAATGCTGAAACCGAACCAGACGATAATACTGGCATTGATTGTTACCGTAACCGGCCTTTTTCTGGCGCTCGCTCCCCAGGTAGCAGCAGCATGTGATGTGATCGTGTGTAGTTTTTTTGGAGGGGACTTGCATTGTCTCGTTGAGATTGAAGGGGAAGTCCGTATTTGCAACTCTGCCAATAACTGTTCGTGTTGATAGGAAAGATTACGAGTTGAATGATTTCGTAACGGCTTTGGATGGTGGTGGGGCATGGACATCAGGTCCCATCACCGTTTACGCGAAAGACGTATCCTGGAGTATGTGACCATGCCTAACAGAATTCAATTCCTTCTCCTTCCGGTGTTGGCATTGGTAGCGCTTGATGCCTGGGCAGATGATGTTCCCGAAGGTTGGCAGTTGATCGAGCCCGACACCTTTGCGCAGGTCCAGGCGCTTTATGTTGCCGAAATGAACTGTGACCTCTATGTTCCGAGCGTCCAGGTCTATTCCGTCGAGGATGAACGCTTTCTCAGTGCCCGAGAAGTCGAGCTGCTGGATGCGGAATCCGCTGAATTTTTGCCAAGGCAATGGGATCGCTGTGACAAGGCTGTCAGCCTGTCCAGCCTTGCCGACCTCTATAGTTTCGACACCGAGTCGCTTGACGATTTTTTGGTGTTCGCCTTTGACTTGTTTGACGGTCCAGATCCCGAACTCTATCGGGACAAAGTCTTGGAGCGGCGCGAGGCTGTCGCTCGACTGGTAAATCGAATTCCGGAGGCCAATCAATTTTGGATCAGCATTGCGCTACCCGGTGACCGGGGGACTTGGCAGGCACCTGACTGAGCGGCCATATTTTGATCCGAGGCCTCACAAACGCATTGGTTGGTGATGCAATTCACGCCGTTCGGCTCTATGCCAGGACACCCTTGCAGAGCCTTACCACCTTGTTTGTGATTGCTGTGGCGGTAGCACTCGCCGTAGCGCTGGTCGGTCTATATAGCAGTCTGCTCTTGGATACACCACCCGGTGTGAGTAACGCCGAGCGGGTGGTGAGTGTGGGCCGCACTGATGGCGAGCGATTTGAGCCGCTAAACGGGCGACTGCAATCCCATCTCCGGGAAAGCAGCATTGGCCTAACTGGCGTGGCGGGGGTCAGCTACCTTCGACAGGAAGCGCGTCTGCGAGAGGAGCAACGCCACCTGGATATTGGTCTGGTAAGCGAGGGCTTCTTTCAGGTTGTCGGCGTGCGGCTGGTCGAAGGTCGCATCCTGGATGCCAGTGACCATGGCGAGTCCGCGCGGGTGGTGGTGATCAGCTACCGACTCCGAGACCAGGTCTTCGGCGATCTTGACTCTCCGCTGGGCGAGAGCATCACTATCCAGGGCGAGCGTTTTAGGGTTGTGGGCGTCACGGCTGCCGGTTTCCGAGGCGTGCACCGTGACGCTCCGACCGATATCTGGGTGCCTCATCAGACCTGGCAGAATGTGGTCGCCGCAGTACCAGCGCCCCTAATAGAACGGCTCCCCCTGATTTTATTCGGACGGATTGCTAAGGGCACCTCGCTTGGTGCACTCAGGGAGAACCTGAGCAGCTTGCAGGAAAGACTGCCCGCCGCTGCCAAAGAGGACTTGGGCGGCATGCGTCTAGCGGTATCGTCGACACTGAGCCGGGACCCGGCACACCAGCAGATGGCCGAGCGCCAGCTTGAGTTGTTTGCCCTGAGTGCCGTTCTGCTTGCAGTGATAGCCGCAGCCAATCTGAGCCTTTTCTTTCTTGCCCGCGCACCGAAGCGCCAGCGTGAGATGGCAATTCGTATGGCGCTTGGTGCTACTCACTGTCGGTTACTCGGCCAGATGTTTGTAGAGGCCTCGTTACTGGTAGTCGCTGGTGGCTTGCTTGGTCTTCTCTTGAGCCTTTGGCTTGTGACGGGCCTGAAGACCATACCCACTATCGACGTCGATCACTGGGACGGGGCCCTGATCGACACCCGCACCCTGCTATTCGCAATGGGATTGATCGCGTTGCTCGCTGCCGTCGTGGCACTTGCACCGGTGATGGACTTGCGGCGGCGCACAATTCTGGAACGCAGTCGCCCCTGCGTGACACGAATTCGGGTCGGCCAGCGTCTGTTGGCTGTCGTCCAGGTAGGGGTTGCCGGTTTGGTCATCGCCGTGGCTGCCTTCCTCGCCATGGCACTCGCCCAGTTGCTGGTCCAGGGGCCTGGCTACAAGCCGGAGGGAGTCCAGGTTTTCGTGCTGCAGCCCGATGTTGACGGTCCATTCCGACCCGATTTCCGCGAGGCCCCCAACCTGCACCGACAGATACGCGAGCGCCTGCTCGCTCTGGAGGGTGTGGACGCTGTCGGATTCCAAAATGCCGTGCCTACTCGTGCACACCCTGAACAGCAGCCCTTCCGACCGGAAAACGGTCAAAAGGAAACAGTTCAGGCCGCAGCCCTGGTGGGCCGTGCTGATTGGCTTCGAGTCCTGGATGTTCGAGTCCTGCGAGGCTCACTACCGGAATCCGACGATGAGCTGGCCGTGGTGGTTAATCGCCAGTTTGCCCTGCAAGCCTGGGGCGATATCGATGTTGTAGGCAAATGGCTACAGCCACCTCGGCATTTACGTGGTGGTGACCCTTCCCGGGTGGCGGCGGTAATAGATGACCTCAGTTTCGGCCATCCCGCTGAACCCGAACGAGCTGTGGTGATGCTGAACACCCTTGGTGTGATGGATTTCGCCGCCGATGTTCTGGTGCGGGGGGAACTGTCGCAGGACAGCTTAGCTGAGGCGATTGGTACTGTGCTGGCTGATTTTACGCCGCCCCTACATGTCACCGAGCGCTACGCCCTGCAGGGTGAATACGACGCGCTACTGGCTCCAGACCGGGCACGTGTGGTCGTCAGCACGGCGGCCGCTTCGGTAGTCGGTGCTATCGCACTGCTTGGCTTTTTCGGTATCTTGCGTTACATGGTTGAAAATGGGCGCTTCGAATTTGCGCTGCGCGCCGCCCTGGGTGCTGGCCCGCGCCAACTCCGTCGCCAGGTGATGTGGCGCGGTCTGGTACTGGGCTTTCCCGGCTTGGTTTTCGCTTTCCTCCTCGCCGCTATCGGTCTGTCGCTGGTAGGGGGGCGCCTAGACATAGCTGGCCTGTCTCAGTGGCCGGCAATACTGGTCGCCATTACCGGGCTGGCGTTGGCCCTGTGGCTGGCCAGCCGTGGCCCGGCCCGCCAGGCTTCACATACCGAACCCGGAAAGTATCTGCGCGACGAGTGAACCTCCTGTCTGGCCCGGCCTCTCAGTTTGTGCCGAAATTTGTTCCGGGGTCTGTACCGGGTGGGCTGATTTCCGGCATGCTTGTCCCAGCTTGTCTGGACGATGGAACGCAATAAGGGGGAATGCTTGGATATTAGACGGGATACTGGTGGCCGGCAGCGCCGCCGCATGATCGCCTGGGCCGGGGGCGGCCTGGGCTTTTTTGTCCTTGTGGTACTCGCCTTCTGGCTGTCGGCGCGACCACCGGCAGTGGCCCAGTCGGATATCTGGACCGGTTCCGTCCTGCAGGGGGAGCTGATCGCCGAGGTCAGCGCCACCGGCCAGCTGGTGGCGCCGGAGATTCGGGCCGTGACCAATCGCAGTGACGGTGTGGTGGAGCAGATTCACGTGCTGCCGGGGGCCGAAGCCGAGCGGGATACCGTCTTGATCGAGATGTCCAGCCCGGAATTGCTCGATGAGCTCGCCCGTGCTCGCTGGCAGCTGGAGGCGGCGCGCGCCGATGCCGCCCGGGAGCGGGTGGAGACGGCCAATGAACTGCTGCAGCTCGAAGCCACGGTGGCCAATGCCGATGCCGAATACCTGGGCGAGCGCATGGAACTCGAAGCCCTGGAAGAACTGCAGGTGGACCAGGTGGTCTCCGACCTGGAAGTCCAGCGGACCCGTTTTCGGGTGGAAGCCCTCAAGCGGCGATTCCAGGCCGAGCAGTCCCGCCTGGACCGCTTCGACGAGCTGCGTGACGCGCGAGAAGAGGCCACCGCGGCCCGGCTGTCCGAGCTCGACTCCGAGGTGGAGCAGCTGGAAAAACGCGTGGCCGCGCTCCAGGTGCGTGCCGGATTCGCCGGGGTGGTGCAGGAGGTCAATGTGGAAGAAGGCCAGCGCCTGAGCTCGGGCGAGGCGGTGGCGCGCATCGTCAACCCGGAGCAGTTGATTGCCCGCTTGCGGGTCCCGGAGCGTCGCGCCGGGGAGCTGCTCGTGGGCATGTCGGTGCGTCTCGACGTGGGCGGCGAGACCCTGAGTGGCGAGATCGAGCGCATTGATCCCACCGTGCGCGATCGCCGCGTGGAGGTGGATGTCACCCTGCCCGGTAACCGGCCCGAGGGCCTGCGCCCGGATCTCACCAGCAATGCCCGGATCGAAGTGGCCCGCCTGGACGACACCTTGTATATGCCGCGCCCGCCCTGGGCCGATCCGGACACCACCGCCACCGTGTTCGTGCTGCGGGGCAGCGAGGCCGAGCGCCGGGAGGTCCGCTTCGGCCAGGCTTCCAACACCGAGATCCAGGTACTGAACGGCCTGGCCCCGGGCGATCAGGTGATTCTGACCGACATGAGCAATTGGAGCGACCACCCGCGTCTGCGGGTGCAGTGATCCAGCAAGAAGGGAACAGACGATGAGCAATGAACTGATCCGCATGCAGGGCGTGACCCGCGTTTATCTGACCGAGGAAGTGGAAACCCACGCCCTGGCCGGCATTGATCTGACCGTGAACCGGGGCGACTTCCTCG
Organism: Natronospira sp.; assembly: GCA_003558125.1. GTDB lineage: Bacteria > Pseudomonadota > Gammaproteobacteria > Natronospirales > Natronospiraceae > Natronospira > Natronospira elongata. The sequence continues at coordinate 14,056 of PWMQ01000109.1, forward strand.
CCCTGGAAGGACCGTCGGGCTGTGGCAAGTCCACCCTGCTGTCCATCCTGGGCCTGCTGGACACACCCACCGCCGGCAGCTATGAACTGGCCGGGGTGCCGGTGCATGAGATCGATGCCGAGGAGCGCGCCCGGCTGCGCAACCAGGAGATCGGATTCATCTTCCAGAGCTTCAACCTTATCCCCGAGATGAGCGTGGCCGATAACGTCGGCCTGCCGCTGACCTACCGCAAGGGCGTGTCGGCCAAAGAGCGCAAGGAAAAGGTGATGGAATCCCTCAAGCGGGTGAACATGGAGCACCGTGCCGGGCATTTCCCCGGCCAGCTTTCCGGCGGTCAGCAGCAGCGAGTGGCCGTGGCCCGCGCCCTGGTGGGCAGCCCCTCGCTGCTGCTGGCGGACGAGCCCACCGGGAATCTCGACAGCGAGAACGGCGAGGCGGTCATGCGCATGCTCGATGAGCTGCACGCCCATGGCGCCACCATCGTCATGGTGACCCATGACCCCCGCTACGCCTCCCAGGCCGCCCGCCGCCTGCCCATGCTCGACGGACGCATCGCCGAAGCCCAGGCGGCTTGAGGGGTTTGTGTTGATGCGTATGCGTATTGCCTTTTGTCTTCTTGTGCCGGTTGGGCTTGCCGCCTGCGCCGGCGCGCCGGTCTATCTTCCACCCACCGAAGAACCGCCCGCCGTGGCGCTGGATCATTTTCCCTGGCAGGGCGAATCCCTGGTCAATGGGGGCGGGATGTTGGCGGATGAGCTCGATGCAGTCCTGGTCACTGAAGAGCCGGACCGGCTTCGTCTGCGTTGGCGAACCCAGGATCCCGAGCACATTGTCAGCTGGATTGATTGTGGCGAACTGCATAACGCCCATCATCTCGATATGCGCATTGATCAGGGCAGTGACGGCCCCTATGCCCTGTTCTTCACCCAGGGGGAGGGCGGTTATCTGGACATCATCCTCACCCTTGAGCGCGGCGACGAGGACAGTGTGCCGCTGGCGCTGGCCTATCACCTGACCAATCCCTGGTTCCAGGGATGGCGTTTTTCCATCGATAGCGAGGCCATGGCCAAGGTGCCCAATCGCATTGAAGGCTCGGGCCGGATGCGCCGTTGCCGCTCCACTGGCCTGCTTGAAAAGCAACTGGCGGAAAAACTGTCGGCGTTTGATGGGCCCTTGAGCATGACGGCATTGTCTGCGGTACTGGATGAGGCAGGGTTCGGCGCATTGGGCCGGGACGGCAGCGGGCGCACCATGACCCTGGCCGATGTCGATCGCATGTGGGTGTTCACCACCAGCAGCTGCGGGGATAGGGAAGTGGGCCTGTACCTCTACCCGGATGGCAACTTCGAAATGACCCTGGACCAATGGACCTCCGATGACCGCTTGACCACCCTCGAGGAGTGGACCGGCAGATGGCGCGAAGCCGGAGAGGATCCGGCCATCATGACCGTCACGCCCGACGGGGGTGAATCCTTCCAGTATGAAATCACCGAGGCAAACGGCATTTGGAGCGGGATGGCACTGGAGCCGATTTCGGTGCCCGAGAAGCTTCAATGCACCTTGTCTGAACGCCAAGGGGTTCGTTGATAGCCCGGACAGCTTGTTGCTTGAGCGCACCAGTCACGCAAGGATGAAAAAGGGATAGGATGATCGGACTCAAAGATGATCTGCGCCACACCTGGCGGGTATACAGCGGCACCCCCTTTCAATCGGCCCTCGCCATTCTCACCCTGGGCGTGGCCATTGCCTTTGCCACCGCCTTTTTCAGTCTCTACAGCGATCTCAGCTTTCGCAGCCTGCCCGGGGTGGAGGACTCCCGTTCCCTCGGCATGCTGGGCCTGAGCGAGGGTGGCAGCTTCGACAGTCTGGCCAACGGCATGTATGAACCCCTGGCCGAGCAGACAACCGCCCTGCGGGCGCTGGAAGCTTTTCTGCCCCTGCAGATTGAGCCGGAGGAACCGGAAACCCCCGAACCGCTGGTCGGAGCCGGGGTGACGGCTGCTTATTTCACCGAGCTTGGTATTGGGATCGCCCACGGCCGTCCCCTGGATGAATCCGATCGTGATGCCCGCGTTGCGGTCTTGTCTCATGCGGCCGCCGAGAAGCTCTTCGGCGATGCCGCCGCGGCGGTGAATCAGGAGATCATGGCTCGCGACATGAGCTTCCAGGTGGTTGGCGTGACCGAGCCCGGCTTTGAAGGCCTGGTCCGGGGCACGATCCGTGACATCTGGCTGCCCAGAGCAGTGATGCTCAACGACATTTGGGGCGTGCCGGAGGAATTCCACCATCAATTCCCTGCCCGGATGGTGGCGCGCCTCGCCGACGGCGTCTCCCCAGCCGCGGCAGAGGTGGAGCTGAACCAGATTGCCGATGGCTTCGATGACGAGCTCAGGGCCATGCTGCGCAGCCAGAGCATCCGTCTG
>PWMQ01000008.1 GCA_003558125.1 Natronospira sp.
CTCGGCGGGCAAGCCGGCTGCCTGGCGGACAACCGAGCGATTGGCCGCCACATGCCGAGGCTGATCACCCACGTGGGCACCAAGATTGAGCCCCCGCCAGGGGCCTTCACTGGACCCGGGCAGCCCGGGATGATGCCGTTGCGTGGTCAGGGCCCGCACAGGCCCGGACACCGGCCAGTCGGGGTGCAGGAAGACGCCGCTCATGAGCCCCGGGCCTCGGTATCCTGGCGCAGCACATCGAGCAGGGCCTGCATGTCCTCGGGGGGATCCGCCTGCACGCTGATCCGCTCTCCCGTCACTGGATGGTGCAGCGAGAGCGCGGTGGCGTGCAGCGCCTGCCTGCGAAAGCCGCGCAGGGCCTCCGCCAATGCCTCCGTCGCGCCCCGGGGAATGGCCAGACGCCGGCCATAGACCGGATCACCGATGATGGGATGGCGGATATGGGCCATGTGGACCCGGATCTGATGGGTACGGCCGGTCTCGAGCTTCACCCGCAGCAGGCTATGGTGCGCAAAGCGTTCAGCCACCCGGTAATGGGTGACCGCCTCGCGACCACCGTCACGCACCGCCATGCGCTTGCGATCCACCGGATGGCGGGCGATCGACGCCCGCACCGTACCCCCGGCCGGCATGCTGCCCACCACCACGGCCAGATACTCCCGGCTGATCTCTCTTGCCTGCATGGCCTCGGTCAGCACCACATGGGCGCGATTGCTGCGGGCGATCACCAGCAGCCCACTGGTGTCCTTGTCCAGGCGGTGGATCAGACCATGCCGCGGCACGGCGCTCAGCTCCGGGAAATGATGCAGCAGGGCGTTTTCCAGGGTGCCGTCCGGATTGCCGGCGCCCGGGTGGACCACCAGCCCCGGGGGCTTGTCGATGATGATCAGCTCTTCGTCGGCATGACGAACATTCAGTGGCAGGGCCTGGGCAGTCACCCGGCTGGGCTGGGGTGTCGGCTCCGCGCTCAGGCTGACCGTCTGACCGGCGACCACGGCCTCACGGGGCCGGCACTGGCCCCCGTCCAGCAACACTTCACCACGCTCGATGAGCTGTTTGAGGCGACTGCGGGAATATTCCGGGAACATGCGTGCCAGGGCGCGATCAAAGCGTTCACCGGCGAGTTCCTCGGGTACCTGGGCCTCTCTGTCGGGGTCATGGTGGGACAATCTTTCTCTCTCCTTGCACCTGTTCAAGCCCGGAATCCAGGCAATATTTGCTCCCGGTCATCGGCGGGGGCTTCGAGTCGGGCCGCCGGTGGGTTTATACTATCGGGTTGGAGCCGGCTATCTCCAATGAGCCGGGAGCATTCTGAGTATTCTGGAGCCAATCAAGCAATGCAGGTCAATCGCATGCAGATCACCAGCACGGGTCCTATCCGCCACCGCCTCAGCGTCCGCGCACTACTGCTGGTCCTAAGCCTTGGCCTGCTCATCGGTTGTGCCGGCACCCCGGAACCGGTGCAGGTGGACACCTCCATCACCGCCGAGGAAATCTACGAACGGGCCTGGCGGCGGATGACGGCGGGCAACTACGACGGCGCCATGCAGATGCTGCGTGCCCTTGAGGCCCGCCATCCTTTCACCCCGGAAGGCCAGCAGGCTCAGCTGGACCAGATCTATGTCACGCATCTGGCCGGTGATCGCCGCGGCACTGCTGAGGTGGCACGCCGCTACATCCGCGAGAATCCCCGCTCGGATCACCTGGACTATGCCTACTACATGCAGGGCATCGCCTGGTTCGACATGCGCAGCTCCCTGAGCCGCCGGATTCTGAACCTGGATCACGCCCGCCTGGACGTGACCAATGCCCACCGCTCCTTTGATGCCTTCCGCGAGCTGGTGGAGCGCTTCCCCGATAGCGAATACAGCCAGGACGCCCGTCTGCGCATGATCTATCTGCGCAATGTGATCGCCAGGCACAACTGGCATGTGGCCAACCACTATCTGGAACGGGGCGCCTACATGGCGGCCGCCGCACGGGCCAGCAAGGTGATCGAGGAAATGCAGCCCAACGAAGTCACCCCTTTTGCCATGGACATCCTGGCAGCCGCCTACGACGGCGTGGGAGAAAGCAGCATGGCGGCCGATGTGCGCAGCCTTCGAGGCCGCAGTTTCCCGAACCACCAGGAAGGCGGCGAACCGCCCATCCGCTGATCCTCAGCCGCGGAAACGAAACCCCGAGGTAATCGGGTAACGCCGATCGCGCCCGAAGGCCCGTGCGCTCAGCCGCGGGCCGGGGGCCCCCTGTCGGCGCTTGTATTCATTGCGCTGGATCAGGGCGAGGACGCGATGGACCAGTGCCGCTTCATGCCCCTCGGCCACCAGTTCCTCAGCCCGCCGGTCCTCTTCCACGAATCCTTCGATGATGGCGTCCAGCACGGCATAATCCGGCAGGCTGTCACTGTCGTACTGATCGGCACGCAGTTCGGCCGAGGGCGCGCGCTCAATGACTTCCGGCGGAATCACCTCGCCCTGCTGATTGCGCCAGCGGGCCAGGGCATACACCCGGCTCTTGGTCAGATCCCGGATGGGGGCATAGGCACCCACCATGTCGCCGTAGAGAGTGGCGTAGCCCACCGCCAACTCGCTCTTGTTGCCAGTGGCCAGAACCATGGCTCCTAACTGATTGGAGAGGGCCATCAGATTCACCCCCCGCAGACGGGCCTGCAGATTCTCCGCCGCCACCCCCTGCACCGGCTCGGCCAATGCCCTGGCCAGGTCCTGCTCCACTGCCGCCACCGGCTCGTCGATCCCGATTTCCAGGTAACGCACGCCCAGCGCCTCGGCCTGAGCTCGGGCCAGGCGGTAGCTGAGCTCGCGGGTATATTGGGAGCCCATCATGACGGCGCTGACCTTGTCCGCGCCGATAGCATCCACAGCGATTGCCAGCGTCAGCGCCGAGTCAATGCCGCCGGAAAGCCCGATCAGTGCCCCGGGGGCGCCGTTCTTGCGCAGATAATCGCGGGTGGCCAGGACCGCACCCCGGTATTGGCTGGCATCGGTCGGCAGGGGATCGATCTTTACCGGGGAAGCAAGACGGCCCTGGTCCAAGTCCACCGGGAACAGACCGCTCTCCCACTCGGGTGCCTGCATGGCAAGCCCACCGTCGGCATTCATGCCCACGCTGGCGCCATCGAATACCAGCTCATCCTGCCCTCCCAGGAGATTGCAGACCAGCAAGGGCAGTCCCGCCTCCCGGGTCCGACGCCGGAAGACGCTCTGACGCTCGCTCGCCTTGTCGCGGGCATAGGGAGAAGCGCTCAGGCTCAGAATCAGCTCGGCCCCGGCCTCGGCACAGGCCGATGCCGGCCCGGGGACCCACAGGTCCTCGCAGACGGTGAGACCAAGGCGGTGACCACGAAAATCCACCACGCAGGCGCCATCTCCGGCGAGGAACCATCGGGATTCATCGAATACCCCGTAATTGGGCAGGCAGGCCTTGCGATAGCGGGCCAGTTCCCGACCATCCGCCACCAGACAGGCGACGTTGTAGAGGCCGGCGCTGTGATACTCGGGGACGCCGTATAACACTCCAACGCCAGCGGGCAGCCGTTGGCGCAGGGCCTGCTCGGCGGCACCCACCTGATCCGCGAAATCCGGATTGAGCAGCAGGTCTTCCGGGCAATAGCCGGTGAAGCTGAGCTCGGGGAACAGCACCAGGTCCGCGCCATGCTCACTGACCGCCAACGCCACCTGACTGATGAGCGCATCCAGGTTGTCCGAGATTGCGCCCACGGTCGGGTTGGTCTGCGCCACCACGATTCTCAAGTTTTCCGCCATCTTGCCTGTTGACTCCCTGCCTGTTGCGGGATGCTAAAACAACGGGTCCCCGCCCGTTACCGGACAGGGACCCTGGGATCCGCGGGAACCTGAATCCCGCGAGTCGGCAGCCTAAGCGGCTTAGCCCAGCACTTTCTGGATCGCCTCACCCAGCTCAGCGGGGGACTTCACCGTCGTGGCGCCGGCATCTTCCAGCGCGGCGAACTTGTCGTCCGCGGTGCCCTTGCCACCGGAAATGATGGCGCCGGCATGGCCCATGCGCTTTCCGGGCGGCGCGGTGACGCCAGCGATGTAGGCCACCACCGGCTTGCTCACGTTCTGCTTGATGAACTCGGCCGCCTCTTCTTCGTCGGTGCCGCCGATTTCACCCACCATGATGATGGCTTCGGTCTTGGGATCCTTCTCGAACAGCTCAAGGCAGTCGATAAAGCTCATGCCATGAACCGGGTCGCCACCAATGCCCACGCAGGTGGACTGGCCGTGGCCGGTACGAGTGGTCTGATGCACGGCTTCATAGGTCAGGGTGCCGGAGCGGGAGACCACGCCCACCTTGCCGGCCTTGTGGATCTGGCCGGGCATGATGCCGATCTTGCACTCGCCCGGCGTGATGATGCCCGGGCAGTTGGGGCCGATGAGGCGGCAATCATGCTCCTTCATGGCCTCCTTGACCTTGACCATGTCCAGAGCAGGGATGTGCTCGGTGATGCAGACGATGGTCTTGATACCGGCATCAGCCGCTTCCAGGATGGCGTCGGCGGCGAAGGGGGCCGGCACATAGATCATGCTGGCTTCGGCGCCGGTCTCGGCCACGGCGTCATGCACGGTGTTGAAAACCGGCAGACCAAGATGCTTTTCACCACCGCGACCCGGGGTGACGCCGCCCACCAGCTTGGTGCCATAGGCGATGCACTGTTCGGAATGGAAGGTGCCCTGCTTGCCGGTGAAACCCTGGCAGATCACCTTGGTGTCTTTGTTGACAAGAATGCTCATGTCGCTTCCCGTTTGAAATTCTGCTTGTGGATGTAAGGGTACCGGGCTTACTTGCCCGCGGCTTCCACGGCCTTGGCCGCGCCATCGCTCAGGTCATCGGCGGGGATGATATCCAGGCCGCTCTTCTCCAGCAGGGCCTTGCCTTCATCCACGTTGGTGCCTTCCAGACGCACCACGACCGGCACCTTCACGCCCACCTCTTCCACCGCGGCAATGATGCCTTCGGCGATCAGGTCACAACGCACGATGCCACCGAAAATGTTGACCAGGATGGCCTTCACGCCTTCATTGGAGACGATCAGCTTGAAGGCCTCGGTGACACGCTCCTTGGTGGCACCGCCGCCCACATCCAGGAAGTTGGCGGGCTGGCCGCCAGACAGCTTGATCACGTCCATGGTGGCCATGGCAAGGCCGGCGCCGTTGACCATGCAGCCAATATTGCCTTCCAGGGAGACATAGTTGAGGTCATGCTTGCTGGCCTCGACTTCGGCTTCGTCCTCCTGGCTCAGATCGCGCATTTCGGCAAGCTTCTTCTGCCGATAGAGGGCGTTGTCGTCCAGATTGACCTTGCCGTCCAGGGCCTTGATCTCGCCATCGGGGGTCACGATCAGGGGGTTGATCTCAACCAGGCTGCAATCGCAGGCCTCGAACATCTTGTACAGACCACCGGCAATCTTGGTGAAGGCACCCAGTTGCGCCTTGGTCAGCTCCAGGCCGAAAGCCAGCTGACGGGCCTGATACGGCTGCAGGCCGGCGGCCGGATGAACCTCGACCTTGAAGATCTTTTCGGGAGTGGATTCGGCGACTTCCTCGATATCCACGCCACCTTCGGGGGAGGCCATGAACACGACCCGCTCGGAGGCACGGTCCACCACCACGGAGAGGTAGAGCTCACGTTCGATGTCGGAGCCCTTCTCAATGTAGACCTCGTGAACCGGAAGGCCTTCCGGACCGGTCTGGTGGGTGACAATGGTCGATCCCAGCATTTCCTTGGTCTTCTCACCGGCTTCTTCCGGGCTCTTGGTGAGCTTGACGCCACCGGCCTTGCCGCGACCACCGGCGTGAACCTGGGCCTTGACCACCCAGAGATCACCGCCCAGTTCCTTGGCCGCTGCCACGGCCTCTTCAGCGGATTTCACCACTCGACCATCGGAAACGGGAACGCCGAATTCCGCAAATATCTGTTTTGCTTGGTATTCGTGAAGATTCATCGTGTAAGCTCAGGCTTCGGGGATGGATGGAACGGCCGCCGGTCGGCCAGGGCGCAGCTCCCCCTTTGAGGGGAAATCCGAGGCTCCTGGGCCGGCGAGAACCGCCGGAAAAGGGCGTATTCTGGCGGAAATCGGCGAATTTCGCAAAGTCGGAGGGCAGCGCAAGTGAGCAACACCGTCAGCCAACGCAGCGAAGAACGCAATATCGCCGCCGACGACCTGCGCTGGCGCTCTCTGCGTTTGCTCAATGGTTTCCGCCTGGCACTGGGCGCGGCCATGCTGCTGGGCTACCTCCTGCAGCCCGACGACGGCATGCTCGGGAGCCTACAGCCCTGGTTATTCCTGCTCGCAGCGGCAAGCCTGGTGCTACTTTCCGCAATAGCCGGGGTCTGTCTCCGCCTTCGCCGCCCTCGCATGCGGGTCCAGGCTTTCCTCGGCCTGTTGGCCGACAGCTCCCTGTTTATGGTGATCCTGCATGCCAGCGGCGGCCTGGAAACGGGGCTTGGCAATCTGCTTTTCATCCCTGTGGCTGCCGCCAGTCTGTTGCTGGGACGGCGAACCGCCATCACCCTCGCCGCCCTGATTACCCTGATCCTGCTGGGCCAGCAAATCCTGATCGCCTGGTCCCTGCCGGACATCGCTCCTCGGTTCACCCAGGCCGGCATTCTGGGGGCACTGTTCATGCTCCTGGCCCTGGTGGGCGCCCATCTCTCACGCCAACTGCGGGAGAGCGAGGCCCTGGCGGTCAAACGCGGTCTGGACCTGCGCAATCTCTCCGAGCTGAACGACTACATCATCCACCATCTGCGTACCGGTATCGTGGTGGTTGATCATCGCAACCGGGTTCAGCTCATGAACGGCACCGCCGCCCAATTTCTGGGTGTGGCGGACGGGCACCGTGACAGGCCGGTGGACCAGGTCTCGGCACAACTGAGTCGATTGGTCCGTCATTGCCGGGAAACACCCTATGAACGCCCAGCCTCCTTCGTCGCTGCTGACGGCGAAACGGTGGTGGTGCCCCAGTTCACGGAACTGGGCGACCCGAACAAGCCGGGCACACTACTGTTCCTGGAGGATGGCAGCCTGCAGGGCCAGCGGGCCCAGGAGATGAAGCTGGCCGCCCTCGGCCGCTTCACGGCCAGTATCGCCCATGAGTTGCGCAACCCGCTCGGTGCCATCAGCCACTCCAACCAATTGCTGATGGAATCGGAGGCGCTGACCGAACGGGAACGCCGCCTGGGTGAGATCATCGACCGGCACGCGGGCCGACTCAACCGGATCATTGAAACCGTCCTGAAATTATCCCGGCGGGAAGCGACGGAGCCGGAACGGCTCGACCTCTCCGAGTGGCTACGCCTGTATCAGCAGGAAATGCTGGACACAGGGCGTCTGAAAGCCGAGCAGATGGAGCTCGTCCTGCCAGACAGACCAGTGGAGGCGCGCATGGACGACGATCATTTGCGCCAGATCGTGGATAACCTGGTAGACAATGCCCGCCGCCATGGCGGTGATGACTCACCGGTTCGACTCAGCGTGAGTCTTGTGGGACGCGGCGACCGCCCCAACCTGGAAGTCAGCAATCCCGGTGAACCCATCCCGGATGAAGAAGCCGGCCATATATTCGAGCCTTTCTACACGGCCAGCCCTCGTGGCACGGGGCTGGGCCTGTTCATGGCCAGGGAGCTGTGCGACTGCAATCGGGCCAAACTCGAATATCGTTACCGGGAAGGCCGCAATTGCTTTCGGGTGATCTTCGCCGATCCGGAGCGCTGGATTACCTAGGGCATGATTCACGATTGAGTCGTAAGGCTCTGCTATGCTCCGGGTTTCCAGCCACATTTTCACGAGGACAGATCATGGCCAAGGCAAGCGCTCGGCACATTCTGGTGGACAGCCAGGAGCAGTGCGAGGAACTCAAGCAGGAAATTGAAAACGGCGCCGATTTCGGCGAACTAGCCCAGAAACACTCCAACTGCCCCTCCGGCAACCGGGGCGGTGAGCTGGGTGAGTTCGGCCCCGGCATGATGGTCAAGGAATTCGACGAAGTGGTATTTTCCGCTCCGGTCAACACCGTCCAGGGCCCGGTCAAGACTCAGTTCGGCTACCACCTGCTGGAAGTGACCCAGCGGGAAGACTGACTTGGACCCTCATCTCCAGGCTAGATGACAGCGGCGCCCACATGGGCGCCGCTTTTTCGTGGAACGGTCAGGCCGATTTTCCCCGCCCCTCCCCTTGCTTCCACCCCATATCAACAACTCATTTCGAGTCCCGAGGAGAGGGGCTGGCCTGAAATTGATCCAAGTCAAGTTTGTCTGCCCTGCCCTGCCCGATAATTTCGCCCGTAAATCCGTGAATCTTCCATTCATCCTCCGGCTCACCGAAGCCGCTGGCCGTCCAGGCTCCGGAAAAAGGGATCCGAAACCATGGAATCAACACCCAACTACAACGAAAAGGTCGTGCGGCAATTTGCCGTGGCGACCGTCGTGTGGGGCGTGGTGGGCATGCTGGTCGGCGTCTGGATCGCCGCCCAGCTGATCTGGCCCGCCCTGAATTTTGACACCGCCTGGCTGAGTTACGGGCGTCTGCGCCCCCTGCACACCAATGCCGTGATCTTCGCTTTCGGCGGTTCGGCCCTGTTCGCCACCTCCTACTGGGTGGTGCAGCGAACCTGTGGCGTGCGGCTGATCTCGGACAGGCTGGCGGCCTTCACCTTCTGGGGCTGGCAGACCGTGATCGTGGCCGCGGCCATCACCCTGCCCCTGGGCCTGACCCAGGCCAAGGAATATGCCGAGCTGGAATGGCCCATCGCCCTGCTGATCGCGGTGGTCTGGGTTGCCTACGCCTATGTGTTCTTCGGCACCATCTTCATCCGCAAGGTCAAGCACATCTACGTGGCCAACTGGTTTTACGGCGCCTTCATCATTGCCGTTGCGGTGCTGCACATCGTCAACAATCTGGTGATCCCGGTGGGACTGACCAAGTCGTATCCCGTGTATGCCGGGGCGGTGGATGCCATGGTGCAATGGTGGTACGGCCATAACGCCGTGGGCTTCTTCCTGACCGCCGGCTTCCTGGGGATGATGTACTACTTCGTGCCCAAGCAGGCGGATCGGCCCATTTATTCCTATCGCCTCTCCATCGTGCACTTCTGGGCCCTGATTTCCATCTACATGTGGGCCGGCCCCCACCATCTTCACTACACCGCACTGCCAGAGTGGGGCCAATCCCTGGGCATGGTCTTCTCCATCATCCTGCTGGCCCCCAGCTGGGGCGGGATGATCAACGGCATCATGACTCTCAAGGGGGCCTGGTACAAACTGCGGGACGACCCGATCCTGAAGTTCCTGATTGTGTCCCTGTCCTTCTACGGCATGGCGACCTTCGAAGGCCCCATGATGTCCATCAAGACGGTGAATGCTCTCTCTCACTACACCGACTGGACCATCGGGCACGTCCATGCCGGCGCACTGGGCTGGGTGGCCTTCATTACCTATGGCGCCATCTACTTCCTGATCCCGCGCCTTTACGGCAAGGCCAGCATGTACAGCGTCAGAGCCATTGAATGGCACTTCTGGATTTCCACCATCGGGGTGGTCCTGTACATCGCCGCCATGTGGATTGCCGGTGTCATGCAGGGACTGATGTGGCGGGCCGTGAATGATGACGGCACGCTGACCTACACCTTCATGGAGTCCCTGGTGGCAACTTATCCCTATTACATGGTGCGCCTGCTGGGTGGGCTCATCTTCTTTATCGGCATGTTGATCATGGCCTGGAACGTATGGATGACCATGCGCCCGGAGAAGAAGGACCTGACCCAAGCCAGCCAGGAAGCCAAACCGGTACAGGAGGCCTGAACCATGAGTCACGCCGTTGTTGAAAAGAACGTGACCCTGATGGCGATTCTGATCGCCGCGGTCATCAGCGTCGCCGGTCTGGTTCAGATCGTGCCGCTGTTCTTCATCACCGAGACCACGGAGCCGGCGGAAGGCATAGAGCCCCTGCCGGCGCTGGAATTTGCCGGCCGGGACATCTACATCCGGGAGGGCTGCCATGTCTGCCACTCCCAGATGATTCGTCCCTTCCGTGCGGAAACCGAACGCTACGGGCATTATTCGGTGGCCGGTGAATTCGTCTATGAACGCCCCTTCCTCTGGGGCTCCAAGCGGACCGGTCCCGATCTGGCGCGGGTCGGTGGCCTGTACTCGGATTACTGGCATTACGTCCATCTCATGAACCCTCGTGATGTGGTGCCGGAATCCAACATGCCGTCCTACCCCTGGCTGGCGGAACGGGAGCTGAATCCCGATACCGTTGCCCGACGCATGGTGGCTCAGATGGAACGCCTGCATGTGCCGTATACCTATCTGCAGATCGAAGAGCAGACCGAGGCTCTGGAGGGTAAAACCGAGATGGACGCCATCATCGCCTATCTGCAGAGCCTGGGCACGGCCCTGGAAAGGAACCGGTGATGAGCATGGAAACATTCTTCAGCTTCCTGACCCTCCTGCTGCTGCTGATCTTCATCGGCATCGTGGCCTGGGCCTACAGCAAGCGACGCAAGAAGGATTTCGAGGAAGCAGCCAACCTGCCACTGGAAGATGACAAGCCGGCTGAACGCCGCATGGGAGGAGGACGGGACCATGAGTAGCGCCTGGAGCTGGTATATCAGCATTATCGTGGTGGCCAACATCCTGGCCTGTGTCTGGCTGATCCGTTGGACCCAGAAAAAACGTCCCGGGGAAGCCAGACCGGATGAGACCACCGGCCATTCCTGGGACGGTCTGACCGAACTGAACCAGCCCATGCCCCGCTGGTGGCTGTGGCTGTTCTACGGGACCATCGTCTGGGGCCTGATCTATCTGGTTCTGTATCCCGGCCTGGGCGCCTTTCCCGGCCTGCTGGGCTGGTCCCAGTACAGTCAGTATGACGAGGAAGTGGAACAGATGGAGGCGGAAGTCGCGCCGTTGTTTGCCCGCTATGCGGAAATGGATTTCCTGGAGCTGGCTCGTCACGAAGAAGCCATGCAGACAGGACGCAGACTGTTCGCCAACAACTGCGCGGTCTGCCATGGCACCGATGGCGGCGGCCGGCCCGGCTTCCCGGATCTCACCGATGATGACTGGAAGTGGGGTGGCGACCCCGAGCAGGTGCATCACAGCATTCTGGAAGGACGGCAAGGCATCATGCCGCCCCTGGGTGATGCCCTGGGCGAAGACGGTGTGGAGGCAGTCACCGCCTATGTGTTTCACCTGAACGACCGGGATGCACCCGAAGAATTGGTGGAAGCGGGTCGAGGCCTGTTCAGCCAGCAGTGCGCCGCCTGTCACGGCCAGGATGGCAAAGGCAACCAGGCCATGGGCGCGCCCAATCTGACCAATGACACCTGGGTCTATGGCGGCAGCCGGGAGGCCATCGAACGCAGCATCCGTGAAGGCCGTGAAGCGGAGATGCCCGGGCAGGAAAATATCCTTGGCGCCGACCGCGTTCATCTGCTCACCGCCTATGTACTCAGTCTCTCCATGGATACGCGCGACAATGGAGCAGAGGCGCCCGATGGCGACGAATGAACCCAAAAAGGATCCCCGGCTGTTGAGATTGCTGGGCAGCACCCTCTGGCCATCCTTCCTGGTGGCGGGCATGGCCAGTGGGGTGTTCTTTGCCAGCATTGATCCCGAGGCCTTGCGGCTTGAGACACTCCCCGGAGTGGAAATCAGCCGCATGGCCGGCTACACCATTGGCTTTTTCATGTTCTGGCTGGTGGGCCTGGCCTCCAGCCTGCTCACCGTGCTGCTGCTTGGCTCTGTAGGGAGCCGGGGGCGTTAATCGGCATGGCTCAAAAGGATAAGCAGAATCAGGACAAGGGCCACTCATCCCATGAGATGTATGCTGCCCGCGAAAAAATTCACCCCCGTGAGGTGAAGGGAATCTTTCAGAATCTGCGGATTCTGAGTGTGATCGCTTTGCTGGGCATCTACTATGGCCTGCCCTGGCTTCAGTGGGGTGAACGCCAGGCGGTGCTGTTTGATCTTCCGGCCCGCCAGTTCCATGTCTTCGGTCTCACCTTCTGGCCTCAGGATTTCGTCTTCCTGGCGCTGCTGCTCATCATTGCCGCCCTGAGTCTGTTCTTCTTCACGGCACTGGCCGGACGCCTCTGGTGTGGATATGCCTGCCCCCAGACGGTGTGGACAGAACTCTTCATGTGGATCGAGCGGTGGACGGAAGGGCCGCGCCAGAAACGGATCAAGCTGGACCGCTCCCCCTGGAGCCGGGAAAAGATCCTTCGTCGGGGCAGCAAGCATCTGCTGTGGATATTGCTCGGTCTTTGGACCGGGCTGACTTTCGTCGGCTACTTCACTCCAATAAGCGAGCTGACCACTCGGGCGGCGGCCTTCGACCTGGGCCCCTGGGAGACTTTCTGGTCCCTGTTCTACGGTTTCGCCACCTGGGGCAATGCCGGCTTTCTGCGGGAACAGGTCTGCATTTACATGTGCCCCTATGCCCGCTTTCAGAGCGCCATGTTCGACCGCAACACGCTGATCATTTCCTATGATGAGGAAAGAGGTGAGCCGCGGGGCGGTCGCCCGCGTGGGATCGACCCGAAAGAAAAGGGGATGGGCGACTGCATTGATTGCAACCTTTGCGTTCAGGCCTGCCCCACCGGCATTGATATTCGCCAGGGCCTGCAATACGAGTGCATTGCCTGTGCCGCCTGCATTGATGCCTGCAATCAGGTCATGGACAAGATGGAATACCCGAGGGGCCTGATTCGATATACCACCGAGAATGCCCTGGAAGGCAATCCCTCGCGGGTACTGCGTCCCCGGGTTCTCATTTACGGCCTGCTCCTGTTGATCTTGATTGCAGGGGCCATCACCGGAATCAGCCTGCGCAGCGAGGTCAACATGGAAGTGCTGGCCGATCGCAATGTGATGTACCGTGAGGTGGATTTCCACACCGTGGAGAATGTCTACAGCCTGCGCATCCTCAACAAGTCAATGGAGGCGCGAAGCTTCCGTCTTGAGGTCAGCGGCCTCGACGACGTTGAAGTGTTGACACGACCGGAGGTCATCCAGCTGGGGCCCGGCGGCACCGACAACATCAATGCACGGGTCCGGGTTCCCCGGGACCAGGTCAGTGGTCCTGGCAATCCGATTGAATTTACCTTGGTGGCCGAGGACGATCCATCGGTCCAAAGTCGCAGCCGGGCCCGCTTCCATGGCCCCTCGCCCGAGTGAACGGAGGGTATGAGCATGAATGAAAAGATCTCGGCCGTACAGGCGGGTGACAAGGGACCGGCCTGGCGTCAATTCTGGTTCTGGTTTGTGCTGGCACCACCCATGGCATCCATTGTCATTGGCCTGAGTCTGGTTTACACGGCCGTCACCAAGGGCGACGACAAGGTCGTGGATAACTATTATCAGGCCGGCCGTGCCATTCACAAGGACTTCGCCCTGGAACGCCGGGCAAAGGAACTGGGTCTGGATGCCAGTTTCGTGGTGGACCGGGAAGACGGCAGCATCAGCGTTCATCTCCAGGGCGAAACGGAAGACATGGACAGCCTCCGCCTCTACCTGTCTCACGCCACCCATGCCCGTCGCGACCGGGAGTTGGTCCTGGAATCGGATGGCAGCGGACTGTTTCGGGGTCAGATCGGCAAGCCGGTGATCGGCCGACATTACGTCCGCCTGGAACCCAGTGATGGCGAATGGCGCCTGGCCGCCGCCCTGGACGTCAATCAGGATCAGCTGGACATCAATCCAGCCGCCAAGGCCGATGAAAACGGCGCCAGAGACGAGCACGACTGGGACTACTGATCGGTGAACACCGCAGTATCAAAAGCGCCCGTCTCTGATCGCGGCCATGATAAGGCAGCCGTGGACTGCTTTCACTGTGGCGAGGCCGTCCCGCCAGAGCTGGATCTCAAGGTGGAGGTTGACGGCAAGTCCCAGCCGGTTTGCTGTCACGGCTGCCAGGCCGTTGCCTCGCTGATTCTGGACTCGGGCCTGGATGCCTTCTATCGCTACCGCCCGGAACCCACCGGTCGCCCCGAAGAACAGCCCCTGGACAGCCAGGCCTTTGCCCGCTTCGACGAGGAAACCGTTCAGGCCGATTTCAGTCATCGCCATGAAGACGGCAGTCGGGAGGCGGCCCTGTTGGTGGACGGCCTCTACTGCGCCGCCTGTGGCTGGTTGATTGAACGCGGCCTGCAGGATGTGGAGGGGGTGGAGGAAATCCGCGTCAATCCGGCAACCGGCCGGGCCCTGCTGCGGTGGCAACCCGACAGAATACGCCTGAGCAGCCTCATGGCCCATATGAGCCGGCTGGGGTATCAACCCCACCCGGTATTGCCGGAGGCCGCTGATTCCCAGGCCATGAAAGAAAGACGATCAGCCCTGCGCCGGTTGATCGTGGCCGGCCTGGGCATGATGCAGGCCATGATGTTTGCCGTGGCCCTCTATGCCGGCCAGTTCCACGGCATGGAAGCCACCCATGAGCAGTTCCTGCGGGTGGTCAGCCTGCTGGTGGCGACCCCGGTGATTCTCTACGCCGGACTGCCCATCTTCATGGGCGCGATCCGGGATCTGCGCAATCTGGCCCCCGGCATGGATGTCCCCGTCTCCCTGGCCATCGGTACCGGCTACTTTGCCAGCGCCTGGGTGACCTTCTTCGGTGGCCCGGAAGTCTACTTTGACTCCGTGGCCATGTTTACCTTCTTCCTCCTGGTGGCGCGCTATGTGGAAATGGCCGCTCGCCACCGGGCCAATGCCACCACCGACGCCCTGGCCCGTCTGGTTCCCGATGTGGCCACCCGACTGAATGCCGACGGCGAAGAGGAACAGGTACCAGTACGGGACCTTGCAGTGGGTGACCGCCTCCTGGTCCGCCCCGGCAACGCCATTCCCGCCGACGGCACTGTTGAGGACGGTGAAACCCGAGTGGATGAATCCATGCTCACCGGCGAATCCCGCCCCCTCAGGCGGGGCGTGGGTGAACGGCTGGTGGGTGGCAGTCTCAATGTCTCCCAGCCCGTGATGATGCGCGTCAGCGAGACCGGCCAGGACACCACGGTCGCCCATATTGGCCGGCTGCTCCGCCGAGCCCAATCCGAACGCCCCGGCCTGACCCGCCTTGCCGACCGGGTCGCCCGGGTCTTCGTGACCCTGGTTCTGCTCGCCACGGCGGTGGTCTTTGCCATCTGGTGGCATGTGAATCCGGCGATGGCATTCCCCGTCACCCTGGCCATGCTCATTGCCACCTGCCCCTGCGCCCTGTCCCTGGCCACGCCCACCGCGCTGGCGGCCGGCACCAATCACATGGCCGGCAAGGGCCTGTTGGTAACCCAGGGAGATGCCCTGGAAACCCTCTCCCGGTGCAGCCACGTGATGCTGGACAAGACCGGCACCCTGACCCACGGTCAACTGCGCATCGTCGAGACCCGAGCGCTGGACGGCCGATCGAACAATGACTGCCTGGCCCTGGCCGCCGCACTGGAACAGCGGTCCGAGCATCCCCTGGCCCGTGCCTTCGACGGCCATGCCGGGAAATTCGAGGCCCAGGACGTGGAAAGCGTGCGCGGGCGGGGGGTGGAAGGGACCATCCAGGGACAGCGTTACCGCATTGGCCGTCCAGACTGGGTGGCCGCCCTCTCCGGCCGCCACGGCCTTAGTGCCGACGAGACGGAAGAGGCCTGGGTGGCCATGGGAAGTGAATCGGGGCCGGCGGCCCTGTTCCGCCTGGACGACCCATTGCGGCACGATGCCGCGGAGATCGTGGCCAGGCTTCAGACCATGGGCCTGAACGTGGAAATACTCAGTGGTGACGCCCCCGGACCGGTCGGGCGCGTGGCACGGGAAACCGGCGTGGAACACTGGCGGGCGCGGATGAGTCCCGAAGACAAGCTGGCCCATGTCCGTGAACTGCAGGCTCAGGGGGCAGTCGTCCTGATGGTGGGCGATGGCATCAATGATGCGCCGGTATTGGCTGGCGCCAACATCTCCGCCGCCCTCAACCGGGGGACCGCCCTGGCCCAGACCAGCGCCGGCATGATCGCCGTTGGCGATCGCCTGGGCAGCATCGCCGAGGGCGTGGCCGCCGCCCGCCGCACCCTGCGGGTGGTGCGTCAGAACCTGGGGATGTCCGCCACTTACAATGCCAGTATGCTGCCCCTGGCCGCACTGGGACTGGTGGCGCCCTATGTCGCCGCCGCGGGCATGACCTTGAGCTCGGTGGTGGTGGTGCTGAATGCGAGGCGGCTGGCAAAGAAGTAGCTGCGAGCTTCGAGCTGCGAGCTGAAAAGACAGAACCACGCCGTGCCGGTTTTTACGGTTCAGCTCGTAGCTCGTAGCTCGTAGCTCGTAGCTCGTAGCTCGTAGCTCGTAGCTCGTAGCTCGTAGCTCGTAGCTCGAAGCTCGAAGCTCAATAACTGGATGTTGAGGAAACCGTGAACATCATTTTTGTCTCCATCCCCATCGGCATCGTCC
>PWMQ01000036.1 GCA_003558125.1 Natronospira sp.
CCTGGTGTGTGCCCATCGCCACCCAGTACCTGCATGCCGCCGGCTCCGCCATGGCCTTCAAGTACCGGGGCGAGAAGCGCGCCGCCGTGACCGTGATCGGCGATGGCGGCACCTCCGAGGGTGATTTCTACGAGGCTCTCAACGCCGCCGGCGCCTGGCAGCTGCCCTTCGTGGGCGTGACCGTGAACAACAAGTGGGCCATCTCCGTGCCCCTGTCCAAGCAGACCGCCTGCGAAACCCTGGCCCAGAAAGGCATTGCCGCCGGCATGGACTGCGTGCAGGTGGACGGCAATGACATCGTGGCCGTGCGTGACGTGATGCAGAACGCTCTGCACAAGGCCCGCGAGGGCCAAGGCCCGACCTTCGTCGAAATGATGACCTATCGCCTGCATGACCACACCACCGCGGATGATGCCCGCCGCTACCGTTCCGACGATGAAGTGGAAGCCGAGCGCAAGAAGGAGCCGCTCATCCGCCTGCGCCAGTACATCACCGACAAGGGCTGGTGGGACGAAGACCAGGAAAAGGCCCTGCTGGAAGAGTGCAAGCAGGCCGTGGATGCCGCGGTGGAGGAATACCAGTCCATCGAAGCCCCAGGCGTGGAAGACATGTTCGATTACCACTACGAGGAAATCACCGACCCGCTGGCCGAACAGCGCGAGATCGCTATCAAGGAGGCCCGTCGTAATGGCTAAGATCACTCTTATTGATGCCGTGAACATGGCCATGGCTCACGAGCTGGAAAACGACGATCGGGTCGTGGTCTATGGCGAGGACGTGGGTGTCAACGGCGGGGTCTTCCGGGCCACGGCCGGCCTGCAGGAACGCTTTGGCGAGAACCGGGTCGTGGATACCCCGCTGGCGGAATCCATGATTGCCGGCATGGGCGTGGGCATGGCCGCCCAGGGCCTGCGCCCGGTGGGTGAAATCCAGTTCTCGGGCTTCATCTACCCCGCCTTCGACCAGATCCTGTCCCATGCCGCCCGCCTGCGGAACCGGACCCGGGGCCGCATGAGCTGCCCGCTGGTGATCCGTGCCCCCTTCGGCGGCGGCATTCACGCCCCCGAGCATCACTCGGAAAGCACCGAGGCGCTGTTCGCCCACATCCCGGGCCTTCGTACCGTGATTCCGTCGTCCCCGCAGCGTGCCTACGGCCTGCTGCTGGCGGCCATCCGCTGCCCCGATCCGGTGATCTTCTTCGAACCGAACCGCCTCTACCGGATGGTGAAGCAGGAAGTGGAAGACAACGGCGAGGCCCTGCCCCTGGATGTCTGCTTCGTGCTCAAGGAAGGCAGCGACGTGACCCTGATCTCCTGGGCACCGGCCATGCACGAAACCCTGCAGGCCGCCAAGGAGCTGGAAGCCGAGGGCATCAGCTGCGAAGTCATCGATGTGGCCACCATTTCCCCGCTGGACATGGATACCATCCTGGAATCCGTGGAAAGGACCGGGCGCGCAGTGATCGTTCATGAGGCCCCGCGCAATGTAGGCGTGGGCGCCGAGATTGCCGCCAACCTGGCCGAGAAGGGTATCTATGACCTCAAGGCCCCGGTCCAGCGTGTCACCGGTTATGACGTGACCATGCCGCTGTTCAAGCTGGAAAAGCAGTACCTGCCGTCGGTGGCCCGCATCAAGGACGCCGTGCAGCGGACTATGGAGGACTAAGGCCATGAAGACATTCAATCTCCCGGACCTGGGCGAAGGCCTGCAGGATGCCGAGATCGTCGAATGGAAGGTCAAGGTCGGCGACACGGTCAATGTGGATGATCCCCTGCTGGCGGTGGAAACCGCCAAGGCCGTGGTCGACGTGCCCTCCCCCGAGAGCGGCACCATCACCAAGCTCTATGCCAACAACGGTGATGTGGTGGAAGTGGGCAAGCCCCTGGTGGATTTCGACGGCGAGCCGGACAGCGGCGAGGCCGAGCCCGCACCTGCCGAAGCCAAGACCGAGAAGCCGGCGGAAGCCAAGCCGGCCAAGAAGAAGACGGCCGCTGCGGGCGGTGGCGTGGTCTTCAACCTGCCCGACCTGGGCGAAGGTCTGCAGGACGCCGAGATCGTCGAATGGAAAGTCGCCGAAGGCGATGAAGTGAAGGTGGATGATCCCCTGGTGGCGGTGGAAACCGCCAAGGCCGTGGTGGATGTGCCCTCCCCCGAAAACGGTGTCATCGGCAAGCTGCACGCCAACAACGGCGATGTGGTGGAAGTGGGCAAGCCCCTGGTGACCTTCGGCAGCGCCGAGGGTGGTGACGACGCACCGGCCGAGGAAGAACCCGCCAAGGACGATGGCGAGCGTGAAGACGCCGGCAGCGTGGTGGGCAAGATGACCACCTCCGACGAGGAACTCACCGAAACCGCCATCGTGCGCAAGAAGCGGCGCAAGCCCAGCGGCACCGGCAAGGTCAAGGCCCTGCCCGCCGTGCGCCGTCTGGCGAAAGAGCTGGATGTGGACCTCAGCCGGGTCACCCCGAGCGGCAACAAGGGCCAGGTCACCGCGGCCGACGTGGAAAAGGCCGCCGCCTCCGGCGGTGCCCGTCGCCCGGCCGCCGACACCCCGGCACCGGCCATGGGTTTTGCCGGTGGCATGGAAACGCCCATGGCCCCGCCGCGGGACGATGTGGAATACGGCGTGCCGCAGCCCATTCGTGGCCCGCGCCGTGCCATGCACATGAGCATGTCCGCCTCCCGCGACCAGGTGGCCGCCTGCACCCTGTTCGACGATGCCGACATTCACTATTGGCAGCCCGGACAGGACATCACCGGCCGCATCATCCGTGCCCTGGTGGCCGGCGTGCGGGCCGAACCCGGCATGAATGCCTGGTATGACGGCGAGAAGCGGGAGCGCATCCTGCACGAGAACGTGGATGTGGCCATGGCCGTGGATACCCCGGACGGTCTCATCGTGCCGGTACTGCGTCAGGTGGACCAGTCCGATGCCGCCGGGCTTCGCCAGAAGCTCAATGCCGTCAAGCAGGCCACCCGGGATCGCAGCGTGGCCCCGGAAGACATGAAGGATCCGACCATCACCCTGTCGAACTTCGGCATGATGGCCGGCCGCTATGCCACCCCGGTGGTGGTCCCGCCCCAGGTGGCCATTCTCGGCACCGGCGGCATTCGCCACGACGTGGTAGCGGTCATGGGCGGCATGGAATGCCACAAGCGCATTCCCCTGTCGGTCACCTTCGACCACCGCTGTCTCACCGGCGGCGAAGCCTGTCGCTTCCTCAAGGCGGTCATCGACGACCTGCAGAAGCCGTTCTGATCGACGGCTGACAGTCGTTGTCAGTGACAAAGCCCCGGAGGCCTTCGGCCTGCCGGGGTTTTTTTGGGGGGTCAGGGGTCAGGGGTCAGGGGCAGGAACTTGGTGCCACCCCCTCACCCCTCACCCCTCACTCCTGGCCCAGCGTTTGAATTTCCCCGAAATTCCCCCAAAACCCATACATTAAGTGGCCCAAACCCGTTAGAATCCGGGTATACGCCCGGTTTTCCCCACCGCCCGCCCTCTCTGGGTCGGGCGCTGTTTTGTTTTAACACCGGGCGCTCATCCTCTGTTCTCACTCGGCCAGTTAAGGATCCGTCGATGGCGGCAAAGAAGACCACCACCAAGCGCACCCGAATCAAGCAAATTCTCTCCGCTGCCCAGGACAGTCTGGGTGAGCGCTACAACGAGCAGTATGAGGGCTTCATTCGGCATTACTTCAATGCCGTGGCCCAGGAGGATCTGTCCGACCGGGAGCCGAAGGATCTGGCCGGCGCCGCACTGGCTCACCGGCGCTTCGGGCGCGACCGCAAGCCGGGAGAGCCGGCAGTTCGGGTATATAACCCGGACAGCAGTCGGGATGGCTGGGAATCGCAGCATACGGTCGTGGAGATCATTACCGATGACATGCCCTTTCTGGTGGACTCCCTCTCCATGGCCCTCAATCGTCAGGGCTTTACCATCCACCTGACGGTGCACCCCCTGATCCAGGTCGACCGCACCCCCAAGGGACGCCTGCGTGCCAGCGGCGAGCCCGGTGATGACATGGGCGACAAGACCCTGGTGGAATCCTGGCAGCAGATCGAGATCGACCGGGAGACCGATGAGGAACGCCTGAACGGCCTTCGCGAAGAACTGCTCCGGGTGCTGGATGATGTCCGGCTATCGGTTCAGGACTGGTCGAAGATGCGCCAGAAGGCCAATGAAATTCGCGTCCAGCTGGAAACCGAACCGCCGCAAACCAGCAGCAATATTCGCGAGATCATCAGCTTCCTGGATTGGATGGAGTCCAATCATTTCACCTTTCTGGGGTACCGGGAATACAAGCTGGTTGAAGATGGCGATCACCTGGCCCTGGAGCCGAAGGACAAGACCGGCTTGGGGATTCTGAGAAACCGTCCCTCCGAGAGCCCGCGCAGGCTGTTGCCTGATGAGGTGGGTGAAAAGGCCAGGTCGTCCGAGCTACTGGTGATTACCAAGGCCAATTCCTTTGCCACCGTGCATCGACCCAGTTATCTGGATTATGTCGGTATCAAGACGTTTGACGAAGACGGCAATGTCACCGGCGAGCGACGCTTTCTCGGCCTGTTCACTTCCTCCGCCTACAGCCGCAGCCCCAGGGATATCCCCATTCTGCGCAAGAAAGTGGAGGCAGTGATCAAGAAGGCGCGCCTGCCCGACGCAAGCCATGCGGGCAAGGCCCTGCTTCACATTCTGGAGACCTATCCGCGGGACGAGCTGTTTCAAAGCTCCGTGGATGAGCTTTATGAGATCAGCACCGGCATCGTCCAGCTGCAGGAGCGGCAGCGGGTCAAGCTCTTCATCCGGCGTGATGCCTTCGGTCGCTTCTATTCCTGCCTGGCCTATGTGCCCCGGGAACGCTACAACACCCAGGTTCGGGAAAACATCCAGGCCATCCTCAAGTCCGAACTCAATGGCCTGAGCACCGAATCCACGGTGGAGATCGACGAATCCATCCTGGCCCGTGCCCACATCATCGTTCGTACCGAACCGTGGACGGCGCCGGAATTCAACATTGCCGATATCGAGGCTCGAATCGAGGATGTGGTCCGCTCCTGGCAGGACCACCTGCGGGATGTGCTGGTGGAGCGCCTGGGCGAAGAACATGGCCTGAAATTGCATCACCGCTACGCCAACTGCTTCCCCGCTGCCTACCGTGAGGATGTGAAACCTGCCGCCGCGGCCTACGACATCGTCAAAATGGACCGGCTGAGAGATGACGACAGCATCCGCATGAGTCTTTATCAGCCGGATAGCCATCTCAAGAACCTGTTGCGATTCAAGATTTTCCGTCGGGAACAGCCCATCCCCATTTCCGACATCCTGCCAATGCTGGAAAACATGGGTCTCAAGGTCATCTCCGAGCGCCCCTATGAAGTGGAAATGGGCGATCTCTCCATTGTCTGGATTCAGGACGTTGAGATGATCCTGGCCAGCGGGGAAGGCATCGACCTGGAGGCCGTCAGAGACAAGTTCCAGCAAGCATTCGAGCAGACCTGGCAGGACGGGACCGAGAATGACGGCTTCAATCGCCTGATCCTCAGCGCTGGACTGCACTGGCGCCAGGTCACCATCCTCCGGGCCTATTGCAAGTATCTGAGCCAGACCGGGCTGCCCTTCAGTCAGACCTATATGGAAGACACCCTGGTTGAGAACAGCGAATTGGCCGGTAAACTGGCGCGCCTGTTCGAGATTGCCTTTGATCCCCAGGAAAGCGAAGCACGGGATCAGCGTTACCATGATCTCTGCCAGGAAATCAGTCAGTCCCTGGAGGCGGTGGCCAGCCTCGATGCCGACCGCATCCTGCGGGCCTATCTGGGCGTCATCCGCGCCACCTTGCGAACGAATTTCTACCAGACCGGCAGCGACGGTAACTGGAAAAGCTATACCTCCTTCAAGTTCGATCCGGCCAAGGTACCCGAATTGCCTCTGCCCCGGCCGGCTTACGAAATCTTCCTCTACTCGCCGCGGGTGGAAGGTGTGCACCTGCGGGGCGGCAAGGTGGCCCGAGGGGGCCTGCGCTGGTCCGACCGACGGGAAGACTTCCGAACCGAAGTACTTGGCCTGATGAAGGCCCAGCAGGTCAAGAACACGTTGATCGTGCCCATGGGGGCCAAGGGTGGCTTCGTGGTCAAGCAACCGCCCCGCAAGGCGGATCGGGCGAGCATGATGGCGGAAGTGGAGTCCTGCTATAAGGATTTCATCCGGGGCCTGCTTGATATCACCGACAATCTCAAGGATGGTGAAGTCATCCCGCCCCGGAACTGTGTGCGCCATGACGACGACGACCCCTACCTGGTGGTGGCAGCGGACAAGGGCACAGCCACATTCTCGGACCTGGCCAACCAGGTAGCCGCCGAATACGACTTCTGGCTTGGGGACGCCTTCGCCTCCGGCGGCTCCGTGGGCTATGACCACAAGAAGATGGGCATCACCGCAAAGGGCGCCTGGGAGTCAGTCAAGCGTCACTTCCGCGAGATGGGCATCGACTGCCAGAACCAGGACTTCTCCGTAGTCGGTATTGGCGATATGGGCGGGGATGTCTTCGGCAATGGCATGCTCCTCTCCCGCCATATCAAACTCAAGGCGGCCTTTAACCACATGCATATCTTCCTGGATCCCGACCCGGACCCGGCGGCGAGCTTCCAGGAACGGGATCGACTGTTCAAGCTGCCTCGTTCTACCTGGGACGACTACGACAAGAGCCTGATTTCCAAGGGCGGCGGTATTTATTCTCGCAGCGCCAAAAGCATCACCCTTTCCAGGGAAGTCCGGGAAATGCTGGATGTGGAAGAATCCCGCATGACGCCTCAGGAATTGATCCGTGCCATTCTCAAGGCACCGGTGGACCTGATCTGGAACGGCGGCATCGGCACCTATGTTAAGTCCGTCGATGAAAGCCACGCCGATGTAGGTGATCGCGCCAATGATGGTGTCCGTGTCAATGGCTCGGCATTGCGCTGCCGTGTGGTCGGTGAAGGCGGTAACCTGGGGCTGACCCAACTGGGCCGAATCGAATACGCCCAGCGGGGCGGCCGGATCAATACCGACTTCATCGACAACTCGGGCGGTGTCGACTGCTCCGACCGCGAAGTGAACATCAAGATCCTGCTCAGCATGGTCATGGCCGAAGGTGGCCTCAAGCGCAAGCAGCGTGACAAGCTTTTCATGGACATGACGGCAGAGGTATCCCATCAAGTGCTTCGGGATAATTACCTGCAGACCCAGGCCCTGTCCTTTACCGAGGCACAGGCTGCCAGCCGACTCAACGAACATGTCCACCTGCTCCGGATACTGGAGCGCAGAGGGGACCTGAACCGTTCGCTGGAATATCTGCCCGATGATGAAGGAATCGGCCTGCTGCGCAAGTCGGGTAAGGGCCTGACACGCCCCGAGCTCTCCATTCTCCTGGCCTACGCCAAGAATGATATCTACGCTGATCTGCTGGCTTCGGATGTCCCGGAAGATGCCTATCTGTCAGGGGAGCTGATCAACTACTTCCCCAGCCCCCTGCGGGACCGCTATCAGGCGCAGATGGAACAGCATCGCCTGCGTCGGGAAATCATTGCCACAAGTATCACCAACAGCATGGTGAACCGCATGGGGCCGAGCTTCTCGCAACGCATGCGGGATGATACTGGCGCGGACCATGCCTCCGTGGCCCGGGCCTACACCATTGCCCGGGAAGCCTATGCGGTCCGCGAGCTCTGGGAAGGCATCGAAGCGCTGGATAACAAGGTACCTGCAAGCGTCCAGGTCTCCATGATGGTGCAACTGGGACGCCTGCTGCGCAATGCCACCCGCTGGCTTCTGAATCGTCCCGAACGCCGGCTTGATATTGCCGAGCGGGTGGACTACTTCGCGCCCGGCATTGCCGAATTACGTGACACTCTGATGGAGCTGCTGCCCGAGAGCGAGATCCGTCGTCTGGGCCAGAACATCCAGCAACTGGTGGACATGGGCGTGCCCGAGCCCCTGGCAAGGAACGTGGCGGCTGCGGACTATCTCTACTCGGGTCTGGACCTGGTGGAAGTGGCCCGCAACAGGGACCTGGATATGGCCACCGCGGCCAAGGTCTATTTCGACATCGGCCGCCACCTGCATCTGGACTGGATTCGCGAAGAGATCGAGGATCTGCCCGCCGAAGGCCACTGGCAATCCGTCGCCCGCGGCACCCTGCGGGAGAACCTCTACGGTTATCGTCGCGACCTGACCGGGATTGTGCTGGACGATACCCTGCAGGAAGACCTGCCCGCCAATGAGCGTGCGGACGCCTGGTGTGCGGAAAATGATGAGCGCGTCATGCACGCCATGAGCATCATCCGGGACATGCAGAACGTGGGCGGCCTCGATTTTGCGACCGTCTCGGTTGCCTTGCAGGAAATCAAGAAGCTGGCCCAGGTGGAATCCGCCTGACTCCAGCAAGGGACCTGAGCGGGGCCGGCAGTGTAAGTCGCCGGCCCCGGTCTACTCCTGAAGCAGCTTGAGGCCGACCTTATCCGGATGGTCCCCGTCCATTTCCCGAATCACCAGTTCCACCGGACCAACTCGCACCCGATCCCCCACCACTGGCTTGCCGAAGCGTTCAATCAGGAATTCCGCCGCACTGCAGTCCGCGGCATCCGGCGGAGAAACGAAGCCGTACATGGCAGCCAGATCAGCCATACGGGCGGTACCGTTGAGGGTGAATTCCCCGTAGAAACGCTTGTCGGCCTGCAACTGCGGTGCCCGCCGAGAGACGAACAGTCTGTCCAGCAGATCCACATGGGCCAGGGGCGTGACCAGATAGACCGCATCATCAGACTCCAGGGCATTGATCTCGGCAGGTGCATGGAGTCGGCCATTCCTGATCACAAGTACTGTCTTCACCCCCTCGGGAAGAACCAGGGCGTCGGGGTTGCGCCCGCAAGCCGAGCTGTCCACATCCACCTGATAGCCCACCATTTCGTAATCCGGCTGCCCGGGCAAATCAAGCTCCAGGCGCTGGACCAGATGACTGCTCGCCGGTATCTGCACACCCAGCAGCCTGGCTGCCGGCACCAGACTCCAACCCTGGACGATCAGTGAGATCAGGACCACGAAGAAGGCAACATTGAAGAAGGTGTGGGCCTCGGGGATGCCGGCCAGGAGGGGGAAAATCGCAAGGATTATGGGCACCGCGCCGCGCAGACCCACCCAGCCGATAAAGGCCTGCTCCTTGAATGGAATCTGGAACGGAAGCAGGCTGACCAGCACCGCCAGCGGCCGGGCCACGAATATCAGAACCAGGGCAATCAGAAGCGCATGGGGACCCACGGGAATCAGTTCGCTGGGGGTTACCAGCAGGCCAAGCATCAGGAACATGACGATCTGACTGATCCAGGCCATGCCATCGTGGAATCGGCGAATATTCTGCACCGATTGCACCCGGGCATTGCCGAGAACCAGACCGGCAAGATATACCGCCA
The DNA here is from genome assembly GCA_003558125.1 of Natronospira sp. Classification (GTDB taxonomy): domain Bacteria; phylum Pseudomonadota; class Gammaproteobacteria; order Natronospirales; family Natronospiraceae; genus Natronospira; species Natronospira elongata. Next base: position 9,445 of record PWMQ01000036.1, read on the forward strand.
GAAAACCACTGCCGCCAGCGGCTGCAGTAATACCAAATATGAGCAGCCCGGCGGCCATTGCCAGCAGGGGATAGAGACCCGGCGTCAAAGGAAGGGCATTGATCCCTCTGGCGGCGACCCAGGCACCGCCAAGACCGATAACCGCCCCCAGGCCCATCTGACGAACGAACTCCACCGCCAGTGTCCCGTCCAGATGGCGCTGTCCGGCCAGAATCAGCTCCACCATGGCCAGGGTCAGGAAAATGGCCATGGGGTCATTGCTGCCTGACTCGATCTCCAGCGTCGCGGCAACCCGCTGCTTCAATTCAAGCCGGGACGTATGGAGCAGTGAAAACACGGCAGCGGCATCCGTGGAGCCCACGATGGCACCCAGAAGCAGGCCGTAAATCCAGTGGATATCCAGCAGCCAGGCCGCGAACAGGCCGGTAATGGCGGCGGTGAGCAATACCCCCAGGCTGGCCAGGGAAACGGCCGGTTTCAGACCAACGCGGAAACTGGACGTGGAGGTCCGCAAGCCGCCATCGAAGAGGATGATGGCCAGGGCCAGACTGCCAATGAGATGGGCCGTCTGGATATCATCGAAGCGAATTCCGATGCCTTCCTCGCCGAGAATCATGCCGATGACGAGGAAGACCAGCAGCATCGGGGCGCCCAGGCGTGCGGAGAGCACGCTGGCCAGAATGCTGACCAGAAAGATCAGACCAATGAAAAGTATGACCTGGTTGGTAAGCTCCATGACTCCCCACACTGCTGTCCCGGACCCATGGTGGCTGCCCGGCCTTCAATCAGGATACCAGCCTCGGGACGATACGGGTTGGAATGATCAGGGGCTTCCCTTGTCGGATGGGCCCGCCAACGGTATGCCGCGACTCGGTCCAGGCAGGCCACTGACCCGTCCCATGCCGAGCCGGGCAAAACGGCGGCTGGCCAGGGGCGTCCGGTCAAACACTCCCAGCAAGAGACTGCGCAGCTTGGCCAGCCCCGGCCCCTGCAGGGTGAACCCCTCCACCAGCAGTCGAGTCATCATCGCGGTTCGACGAATATCTTCAAGGCGACGGCGTTCCAGCGCTGCAAGCCTGTCGGGCTGGGCGGGATCATCCCGATTCGGGTCGAGCAATGACAATTGCTCGGCCAGATCCGCCACACCCCGCAGGGCGAGATTGAATCCCTGTCCGGCAACCGGATGCAGGGCCATGGCGGCATTGCCCGCCAGGAGGCAGCGACCGGCCAGCAACTGACGTGCCCCGACCTGATTGAGAGGATAAATCGCCCGCTCCCCGACAGACAGCAGTCGGCCCAGGTGATAGCCAAAGGACCGCTGGATTCGAGCCAGTAATTCCGCGTCCGTCATGGAACGGACAGGCTCGACCTGATCATGGGCCACGCTCATGACCAGATTCATGCGTGGTCGGCCGCTCTGATCCGCCGGCAAGGGCAACATGGCCAGGGGACCATCGCTTGTGAATCGCTCATAGGCCCAACCACCACTGTCCCGTTCAACCGAAACATTGGCCACCAGGCCGGAATGGGGGAACTCAACGCTATGAACGGGCATGCCCAGGGACTGCCGCAATCGCGAGCGGGCACCATCGGCAATCACCAGAAGTCGGCCGCGCAGGCTATCGCCGCCATCCAACACAAGGCTCACACCATCGTCATCCTGTTCCAGCTCGCCGGTGGCGCCTGCTGTGACGGTCTCGACAAGGGCTTCATCAGCCAAAGCGGCAAGCAACTCCCTGCCAATGGCGCGATTGGGAACCACATGGCCCAGGGCATCCACATCCAGATCCCCGGCATGCAGACGACTCCGCCCAAAACGACCCTGCTCCGAGACATGGATATGCTCAATCGCGGCGCTGTCAGCAGCCATGGCATCCCAGAGACCAAGGGTGGAGAAGAGTTGGCGGGAGGACCAGGAAAGGGCGGTGGCCCGCTCGTCAAAACTGGGGCTGTCCTGGCCACTGAAGCCAGCCGGCTCAACCAGCGCAACACGCCAGCCCAGACGTCCCAGGGCCAGGGCGAGCGTCGCGCCCACCATGCCGCCACCGGCGATGAGCACATCATGGCTGGCTCGGGACGGGCTCATGCTGCATGACTCCCCGCCATGAACGACTCAATCTCGCTCACGGTCCGGGGCATGCCACTGGAGAGACAGTCATGACCATCAGCCGTGATCACCAGATCATCCTCGATACGAATGCCCATGCCCCACCACCGCTCGTCCACACCCGGTGTACCCGCGGGAATACACAGGCCCGGCTCCACGCTCAGAACCATGCCCGTCTCAAGCTCCCGCCACTGACCGTCAATCCGATATTCACCCACATCATGAACATCCAGGCCCAGCCAGTGGCCCGTGCGATGACGAAAGAAGGGTCGATAGGCACCCTCGGCCAGCTGCTGTTCAACAGGCCCCGACAGGATACCCAGATCCACCAGCCCCTGAGTCAGGGTTTCCACAACAGCGAGGTGGGAATCATTCCAGCTGGCGCCGGGATACAAGCGCGTGAAGGCCGCATCCCGAGCCGCGAGAACCAGTTCGTAAAGGGCCTGCTGTTCGCGATTGAAACGGCCATTGGCGGGAAAACTTCCGCTCACATCGGCCGCGTACATCCGGTACTCGCAGCCGGCATCGATCAAGAGCATATCGCCATCGCGAAGCCGCTGATTGTTGGCGGTGTAATGCAGTACACAGGCGTTGCCGCCACCGGCCACGATACAGGGATAGGCAGGCTCAAGGCCCCGGGCCTGAAATTCATGCAGAATCTCGGCCGCAACCGAATATTCCCATTGTCCCGGGCGACAGTAGCGCATGGCCCGGAGGTGAGCCTCCACGCTGATATCCACCGCCTGGCGGATGCAACGCAGCTCCGCCGCACTCTTGTAGGCACGCATGTCCTGCAAGACATGGTCCAGGGCCACGATCTCATGGGCCTCATTGCCACCCTCGCCCCGTTACTTGAGATGCTTGAACCATGCCGTCACCCGGCGATCAAAATCCGGCTGGCGTCCCATTGGATAGAAAATTCGTTCTCGACCTTCCAGCAGGCCGGGCAGAATCTCGTCCAGGTCGGCAATGGGAAAGGCATCATCAGCCCCATAACGCTCACAGGCCCCATCCGGTCCGGCGCGTTCCCCTTCCCAGGCTTCTCCCTCGGGATCCCGTTCGCGACAGAACAGAATATATTCCGCCTGCACGCGTCCGGGCACGAGCACCATGACCGCTTCCGGCTCGGGAAAGCCGGTGAGATACCAGAAATCACTGTCCTGACGATAGGGATGGGGGATATCACGGCTGCGATAAAGCGCCGACGCCGCCGGCAATATGGCGGCCGCCCCTGGCCCCATGGTGCGCATGAGTTGCTGGCGACGTTTCCGGAATTCCCGCTGCATGGGTATTCAGTGTCGTGTATCGGTGGGTGGCTGCCCCTGTTTGAGTTTCAGCTCATCATGAACGAGCTGAGCGGCAACCCGGATATATTCGACGATTTCGAGCAGTGCGGCTTCGTCCTCATCACTTCCCTCGCCTTGCGGCGGCTCCACCTGGGCCAGACGCCCCAGGTCATCCAGAACTTCCCGCACCTGCGGCGGCAGGCCCTCGTGACTGCCTGGCCTTGCCGTGCTGAAACCAAACAGAAAGCCCTGACACCACAAGCCCAGGCAACGCGCACGCTCGGCAATGCCATGGTCATCGTCTGGCAGCAAGGGCTCGAACCGCATCTGCAAGTCCACCATTTCAGCCTGGGTCGCGTCATAGAGCGCATCCAGGACCGGACGGACCGATGCCGGCAGCGATACAGCGCCTTGCCCTTCCGAGTTGAGACTCAGACGAAGCCACTGCTCCTGCCAATCCGCCTCCGGAGCAGCAGCCAGCAGGCCGCAAAGGGTGCCGTGACTCTCTGCCGGCTCCGACAAGGCCTGAGCCTGCCTGAAGGCGGTGGAAACCTTGCTGTATTCGGGCAAATTCACCGTATTCTCCGCGCAGGGAATGCATCGACTCTGGTCCAGAGTCTAACAGACCGGGCTTCCGGCGTTGATTCTTGGCGCGGCGCGGCCTATAGTTGAGCGCATGAGCGAAAAGTCCACACGAGAACAGCTTGAGCTTGAGTTGGCGCGTCTGGAAAGCCGCGTGGAAGAACTCCTTGGCCTTGTTGATCGTCTGCAGGATGAAAATGATTCCCTGCGGGATCGGCAGGGCTCGCTGGTCACTGAACGGGCGAGCCTGCTCCAGAAAAACGAAGTGGCCCGCACTCGTGTGGAGGCCATGATTACCCGCCTTAAATCCCTCGAACAGGCCTGAGCCCTGGTGGCTTGCCCGGCCCATGAGTGAGACCACCCAGGTCAGCGTCAAGATCCTCGGGAAGGAGTATCAATTCGCCTGTCGCGAGGAAGAGCGGGTTGCGCTTCTTCAGGCCGCGGATTACCTGGATCGCATGATGCGGGAAATCCGCGATAGTGGCCGTATCGTGGGGCTCGACAGAATTGCCGTGATGGCCGCGCTCAACATGGCGAATGACCTGCTCCGCAATCAGGACAAGGGGCGTGAGGCAACGGAAACGGCTGTCGACCGGATCCGCCGTCTGCACAGCAAGCTGGATGCCCGCCTGGGCAAATCTGACAGTCCTGCAACCCCGACTGCCGGCGACGATTGAATCACTGACAACGCCTGTCGCCAGGCAACGCCCCCTTGGAAACACCCCTCTTAGGCTCCATAATGGAACCGGAGACGCTCAAAGGGCGTCCAAGAGTTTGGCATCTCCTGCGGTGTACGACACGGGCCGGGTTACCCCTCGAGCCTTAAGCAATACCCAAGGGCTGCACCTGCGGTGCCAGTGAGCATGTCCGCCACCGAGCGGAAAGCCTAAGGCACAGCGGAAGGCCCCACTTGAACCATCGGTTCAAGGGCGATGGTCCGTGACGGCACAGGTGGGAGGTGCCCCCTCTTCAAGGGACCACCTGCATGGCTTCAGTGCGCTCCCTGCGCCGAGAACTAAAAACACGGCGCCGACAACTACCACAGGCACAGCGGGCGATAATGAATCATCGCCTGTGTCGCCACCTCCTCGGCTCTTCCTGCTTTCTTCGCAGCCACACCGTGGCCGCCTATATCCCATTCGGTGGCGAACCGGACCTGCGACCGGTGCTCCAGGCTGCTGCGGAACGGGGAAAGCAATGCTTTCTGCCGGTCGTACTCCCCCATGAGAACCGACTCGTATTTCGCCGCTGGCAGCCGGGGCAGACCTTGATCAGCAATCGTTTCGGCATCCCCGAACCACCGCCTGAAGCGGGAGAATGCTTGGTTCATGGCATTGACCTGGTTCTGACCCCCCTGGTCGCCTTCGATCACGAAGGCAATCGAGTGGGCATGGGTGCGGGATTCTATGATCGCAGTTTTGCCTTTCGCCTTTTAAGGGAACACTGGCCCGGGCCAAGATTGGTCGGCACAGCCTGGGCATTCCAGCAGCAGACCAAGTTACCCAAACAGGCCTGGGACATACCGCTGGATGCCGTGATTACCGAAACGGGTTGGCAGGATTTTTGCCAAGTCGAAGCCGCCACAAAGCAATAATGTCAAAAAAGGAGACACCTGGATGCAATACTGGTTGATGAAATCCGAACCGGATGAATTCAGTATCGACGACCTTGCCGGTTCACCGAAAAAGACCGCCCATTGGGACGGCTGTCGCAACTATCAGGTCAGAAACATGATGCGGGACCAGATGAAGAAAGGCGATCTCGCACTGTTCTACCACTCCAACACCAAGCCGCCGGGCATCGCGGGCATCATGGAAATCGTCCGCGAAGGTTACCCGGATCACACCGCCTTCGATCCCGAGGATCCCCACTTCGATCCGAAGAGCGACCCGGATAATCCCCGCTGGTTCATGGTTGATGTGCGATTCGTGGAGAAATTCCCCCATTACATCCCTCTCGCCGAGCTCAAGAAACAGCCACAACTCGCCGATATGAGGATTCTGCAGCGCGGTAACCGGCTCTCGATCACACCGGTTAGCAAAAAGGAGTGGGATCGAATCGTGAAGATGGGTAGAGAGTAATTACCTACCCCCCCACACGGGGGGATTGCATGTTACTGCAAATCATTGTGACAATCGCTTTGCACTCATTCCTGGAAATCTGTCAAGTCTCGTATATACTCAGTGGCGAGTAATCTTCTCTCGGAGGTAAGACATGGCAACTCGCAAGAAGACCACGCGAAAGAAACGCACCGCGACCCGTCGCAAGAAGACGGCAACCCGGGCCACCACTCGCAAGAAGGCTACCCGCAAGAAGGCCACCAGGAAGAAGGCCGTACGCAGGAAGGCCACGAAGAAGAAGGCTTCCAAGAAGAAGGTAGCCAAGAAGAAGGCTTCCAAGAAGAAGGCTTCCAAGAAGAAGGCTTCCAAGAAGAAGGCTTCCAAGAAGAAGGCTTCCAAGAAGAAGGCTTCCAAGAAGAAGGCTTCCAAGAAGAAGACCTC
>PWMQ01000040.1 GCA_003558125.1 Natronospira sp.
CTTCCAAGAAGAAGGCCTCCAAGAAGAAGGCCTCCAAGAAGAAGGCCTCCAAGAAGAAGGCTTCCAAGAAGAAGGCTTCCAAGAAGAAGGCCTCCAAGAAGAAGGCTTCCAAGAAGAAGGCCTCCAAGAAGAAGGCCTCCAAGAAGAAGGCCGGCAAGCGCCCGAGTCAGCGCCGGCTCGCCGTGAGGCGACAGAAGCGCAGCTCCTGAGGCTGACAGCGCTTGCCAAGGCGCCAACAGAGGCCGCCCCCACGGGGCGGCCTTTTTCTTTTCCCGGGGCCTCCCCGTGGCACTGAAGCCTGAACTTCGCAGGCCGCTACAGCCCGGGTATACTGCCGCAAACTTGATCACCACAGGAGAATCCCGAATGTCAGCAGACGCCGGCAAGCGCGAGGCAGCCCGATCCGCTCTCCAGTTCGTCGAGGAAGGCAGCATTATCGGCGTGGGCACTGGCTCAACGGTGAATCACTTCATCGACCTGCTCGCCAGTGAGGGCCCGCGCATCAAAGCGGCGGTCTCGAGCTCCGAGGCCAGCACCGAACGCCTTGAGGGGCACGGCATAGAGGTGATGGAGCTGAATGCCAGCGGTGATCTGGACCTCTATGTGGATGGCGCAGACGAGAGTAACCGCCTGTTGCAGCTCATCAAGGGCGGGGGTGGCGCGCTGACCCGTGAAAAGATCATTGCCGGCGCCTCCCGCCGCTTCGTTTGCATTGCCGATCGCAGCAAGCTGGTGCGGGCGCTGGGCGAGTTCCCCTTGCCAGTGGAGGTCATTCCCATGGCCCGCAGTTTCGTTGCCAGACAGCTGAAGGAATTGGGAGGCATCCCTAACTGGCGTGAGAATTTCATCACTGACAACGGCAACCAGATCATTGATGTTTCGGGGCTGACCATCGCCGAGCCCATCAAGCTGGAAGACACGATCAACGCCATCCCGGGCGTCGTCACCGTCGGTCTCTTCGCCCGTCGTGGGGCGGATGTGCTGCTGCTGGGCGGTGAAGACGGGGTGGAGCGGATTGATCGGCGGTGATGTAAAGCCATGAAAAAGCCCCGCCGAGCAGGCGGGGCCTTTTATATGGCTGGGGGACCAGGATTGCTCGTCTCGTCCCTGAGACTCGCCCCTCCCTGCCGGTCGGGGGCCTTCGCTAATCGCGAAGGCCCAAATGCGTTCCAGACGCATTTGTCGAACCGGGATGGGTAGATTTCGACCGGACGGCTTCGTCCACGAACAGCCCCCCCGAGAGGCCGCATTCCCATTAGCCCAAGGTTCTCATAAGATCCCCCCAGCCATAAAAAAGCCCCGCCTGCTCGGCGGGGCCTTTTTATGGCTGGGGGACCAGGATTCGAACCTGGATTAACGGAGTCAGAGTCCGCTGTCCTGCCGTTAGACGATCCCCCAATTTCACGGGGATGCCGCTGGTTCTCCGGACTAACGCTTGGAGAACTGCGGAGCGCGGCGGGCCTTGCGGAGACCGACCTTCTTGCGCTCGACCTGGCGGGGGTCACGGGTGACCCAGCCGGCCTGACGCAGGGGTGTGCGCAGGGCTTCGTCGTATTCCATCAGTGCCCGGGCCAGACCGTGGCGAATGGCACCGGCCTGGCCAGTGCTGCCACCGCCGGAGACGGTCACTTTGAGATCAAAGTTGCCTTCAACCTCGAGACGCTCCAGGGGCTGACGGACAATCATCTGGGCCGTCTTGCGGCCGAAGTACTGATCCAGCGGCTTGCCGTTAACCACAATGTTGCCGCTACCCGGCCGCAGGAAAACGCGGGCGGTGGAGGTCTTGCGGCGGCCGGTGCCGTAATACTGTTGCTGTGCCATGGTTACTCGCTACCGATTCTATCGGGTTCAGACTTCCAGCTGCTTGGGCTGCTGGGCGGCATGATTGTGCTCGGGGCCGGCGTAGACTTTCAGCTTCCGATACATCTGACGGCCCAGGGGGTTCTTGGGGAGCATGCCCTTGACGGCCAGCTCAATCACCCGCTCCGGACGACTGTCGATCATCTCGCTGAAAGACCGGCTCTTCATGTGGCCCACGTAGCCCGTATGCCAGAAGTATTGCTTGTCCTGGGCCTTGTTGCCGCTCACGTGCACCTTTTCGGCGTTGACAACGACGATATAGTCGCCGGTATCGACGTGAGGGGTGTACTCCGGCTTGTGCTTGCCGCGGAGACGACGGGCGATCTCGGTGCAGAGACGGCCCAGGGTCTTGCCCTCGGCGTCCACAACATACCAATCGCGCTTGACGGTCTCCGGCTTGGCGGAAAAGGTCTTCATCTGGATCCGCTCCAAAACCTTGAATTTTCCGGGAATTTTCCGGCACGGGGCGACCTGTCGGCCACCCTGATTCGCTAAAGAGCGGGAATTGTACAGCGCGCCGCGCCTCGCCGCAAGCCCGGTCGGCCGGCTCGGGATCAGATTCGCAGGGAATCGACGATCCGGCCCCCGAGGAGATGCTCATCAATGATGAGATCCACGTCTTCCCGGCTGAAATAGGTGTACCAGGTCCCTTCAGGATAGACGACAATGACCGGGCCTTCCTCGCAACGGCCCAGGCAGCCGGCAGCACTGGCCCGGATCCCGCCGGCATCAAACACACCTGCCTCCTTGAGTCGCTCCCGGGCGTAACGTCGCAATTCGCTGGCGCCGTGGTCCTGGCAGCAGGCGCGGCCATTGTCGCGTTGATTGGTGCAGAAAAAGGCGTGTCGCTGATAGAAGCTCACAGGCCAAGACCCCTCAGAATCGATAGTTGAGCCCGATGCTGGTGATGGTGTCGGTCTTGGTTTCCTGCTCAATGTTCTCGTCGTCCAGGTAGCGGACCGTATAAGAGAGGTTGAGGGCAAGCTCGCCGACGATGGTCGCGGACAGGGTCGTGATGGATTCGGCGAAAGTACGGTCAATCCCGCCGATACCTGTCTCGACACGAACATCCTGAGTCAGGCTGGCCGAGCCATTGATGTCCCAGCTGTAGTCGGATGCCAGACGGACAATCTCGTCAGAGACCCGATCCCTGTCATCCCGGAACTGGATCTGACGCGCACCCACGCCGATCTCCGCATCCAGGCGATGACGATCCGTTCGCAGGATACGGCGACCGTAACCCACCGCCTCGGTGGTCTGCAGGTCCACGTTGCGAATCCGGTCTTTTTCCGCGTTGATCGTGCCGAAGAAGAAGTTGTATTCGGTAAAGGAATATTCACTCTTGGTAGCGAGAAAGTAGCGTTCCTCAACCGTCACTTCACCGTCATCCGCACTGACCGCGCGCAATTCCAGGGTATTGGCCCAGTCACCCTTCTCCATGCCCAGCAACATACGAGAGTTGAGGTCGGTTCGTTCCGTGTTGCCCCGTCTGGCCTGGAAACCGACTTCCACTCGCCCGCCGTAGCTCCACTCCAGAAATTCCTCGCTGAGCTCCAGTTCGGAATGGTCCGGCGCACTGTCCACCACGGTACCGAAGATGCTCTGATCGGTGCTGCCATAGACCTGGGCGTGAGCCGCCCCCATGATCACAACTGGAAGACTGGCAAGTAGTTTTCGCAAACCGCGCTCCCGTCGCCTTGGCAAAAAGAAAGCCGCCCCGGATTCTGGGCAGCATGCTGTTGTTTTTCCGCGTATTATACGCGTATGGACTCGCCGAACCCCAGCCTGTTCCCAAAAAATTCGGGCCACCGGAATAAGCCGGCGGATGAACGGGCCGATTTCCCCCTGGCCGACGCGGATCGCTGCGTGAAATGCGCCCTCTGTCTGCCCCACTGCCCCACCTACCGCCTCACCCGGAACGAGAATGAATCACCGCGGGGACGAATCGCGCTGATGCAGGGCCTGGCCCAGGAGGCACTGCCACTGGATGAGCGGGCCGCGAGCCACCTGGAACAATGTCTTGGCTGCCGAAACTGTGAACCGGTCTGTCCGGCCGAAGTGCCCTATGGCCGATTGATCGATGCCGGGCGTCGCATGGTGAGGGCAGCGGGCCATCGCAGTCGTCGGGAGCGTTGGGCGACGGCGGTGATGACCCGGCCCTGGGCCACCCGTCTCACGGGCGGCCTGCTCCGCCTCTATCAATGGAGCGGCATGCAGTGGCTTGCCCGGCACAGCCTGCTTCGTCTCAGTCCGGGCCTGGCTCGACTGGATGGCCTGCTGCCTGACCGCATCGGCCGTCACCGTCGCCGCGCGGCCGTGCGCGGCGAGGGCAAGGCCGTGCAACTGTTTCTCGGCTGTCTCGCCGAAGAAATCGATCCGGGTGTTTCCGATGCCGCCATCCGGCTACTGGAGCGCAGCGGTCACCAGGTAGTGATTCCACCGAATCAGGCTTGCTGCAGCGCCCCGGCTCAGCACGGCGGCGACGATCAGACGGCTCGACGTCTGAGCGACAGAAATGTCGCGGCCTTCGATGGCGACACACCTGTATTGGCCACGGCATCGGGCTGCACTGCCAGCCTGATGGAATATGACGAGATCGTCAGTGAGGCAAGCCATCGACGCTTCGCCGGACAGGTTGTCGATATCTGCGACTGGCTGCAGAGGCTGGATTGGGGCTCTGCACAACTGTCATTGAACCCCATTGAGGAACGGGCCCTGTTGCACCTGCCCTGCAGCCAAAGGAATGTGGTCGGTGCGACCGGAAGCATTGCCGATCTCCTGGCACGGATTCCCGGGCTGGAGTTGCTCACACTCGACAGCCGGGGCCAGTGCTGTGGCGCGGCCGGCACCTATCTGCTCGGCCAGGCCGCATTCAGCGAGCAGCTTGGGCAGGCGCTGGCTGACAAGGTGGTCGCTGAACGCCCCCGTTATCTGCTCACCAGCAATATCGGCTGCAAGCTCCAGCTCCGCCGCCAGCTGCGCCGACGCCTGCCCGAATGTGAAGTGCTTCACCCCATCGAACTGCTCGCCCGGCAACTGCAGTGAAGGGCCCGGCCGGCAACGGTATAATGACGCCATGAATCAAAGAGACTTCACTCCCCTGGATAGACTGCTGGCAGGCTTCGACCGCGGCCTGCGCACCATGTTCGCGGGCCAGACCCGCAGCGCACGCCCCAGCCCCGCCGAATCCATTCCCGATGCGGACATGGAGGACGAAGAACGCCGCCATGTCGCCGGGCTGATGCGCATCAATCATGCCGGAGAGGTCGCCGCCCAGGCCCTCTATCAGTCTCAGGCCCTGACCGCGCGTAACCCGGCGGTCACCGACCGCATGCAGGAAGCCGCTGACGAGGAGATTGACCACCTCGCCTGGTGCGCGGCGCGGCTGGAAGAGCTGGGCGAGGGACCCAGCCGCCTGACGCCCCTCTGGTATGCCGGCGCCTTCAGCATCGGTACCGTGGCAGGGACCTTCGGCGACCGTTGGAACCTGGGCTTCGTGGCCGAAACCGAATCCCAGGTGGTCCATCACCTGGAAGACCATATGGGCCGCCTGCCACCACAGGACAAGCGCAGCCGAGCCATCCTTTCGCAGATGCAGAAGGAAGAAAACGAGCATCGCGAGAATGCCCTTGAGGAAGGTGGCAGCGAGCTGCCCGCCCCGGTCCGGGGTCTGATGTGGGCGGCATCACGGGTGATGACGACCCTGGCTTATCGGGTTTGACGCATCTCGGTTGCCCATTCGCGGATGAATCCGCTCCTACGGCGGGGGTTATCCCATACTCCGCCCGTAGAAGATTTCCTTCATTTCCCGCTCCACCCGCTCTTCGATACGGGCGCACTCCTCGGCGTCCAGCTCTTTCTTGCCCATGCCAAAGAGATAGTCGTTGAGGTCAAAGTCCTTGAGCATCATCTTGGTGTGGAACATGTTTTCCTGATACACGTTCACATCCACCATCTGATAGCGTTCCTGACTGTCCTCGGCGAGGAAATTCTGAATCGAGGTGATGTCGTGGTCGATGAAGTGCTTTTCACCGTCCACATCGCGGGTGAAGCCGCGCACCCGGTAATCGCACATGACAATGTCCGACTCGAATGAATGAATCAGATAATTCAGCGCCTTCAGGGGGCTGATGCGACCGCAGGTCGAGACATCGATATCCGCCCGGAAAGTGCTGATGCCCTCATGGGGATGACTTTCCGGGTAGGTGTGCACCGTGATGTGACTCTTGTCCAGATGGGCCGCCAGGGTCTCGGGCAGTGGGCCGGGCTCCTCCCGGGACAGTGCCTCCGCTTCGGCCTCGGTCACCGGCTCTTCTGAAATCAGAATCGTCACCGAGGCGCCCTCGGGCTCATAGTCCTGACGGGCAATGTTGAGGATATTGGCACCGATGATATCCGAAACATCACTGAGGATCTGGGTCAGACGCTCGGCATTGTAGGCCTCGTCAATGTACTCGATGTACTCCCGACGGTGACGCTCAGTTCGCGCATAGCAGATATCATAGATATTGAAGCTGAGTGTCTTGGTCAGGTTGTTGAAACCGTGCAGCCGAAGCTTTTCCATGGCAAGTCATCCTCTGGGCTGAGAGTCGCGCTCGGCGTTGGCTGGAATGGGGCAATTATCCGGATACTGACCCCGTGTAGTAAAGCCCCGCTTGCCATGCTGCCCCGCAAGCGGTACAAGTTGCCTTGCAGATCGTCGAGCCACTGGGGAGTTGAATGCGATGACGAAAGGTCCAGATCCCATCCTGGATCCGGAGGACATGGACTGGTTCCTGTCCCACTGCCACGTCCGGCGGATTCCCGCCCGGAAGCTGGTCATCCATGCCGGCGCCCGGCCGGACTCCCTGTATTTGATCGTTGAAGGCTCGGTCACGGTTCTGATTGAGGACGAGCAAGGCAACGAAGCCGTCGTCGCCTACCTGCACGAGAACGAGTTCTTTGGGGAGATGGGCCTTTTCGACGCCGAAGCGACCCGCAGCGCCTTTGTCCGCACGCGCAGCGAGTGCCAGATCGCCGAGATCAGCTACGCCCGCTTTCAAAGACTATGGCACCAGAAGCCGGACATTCTGTTCGCGGTCAGCCGCCAATTGGCCGATCGCCTGCAGAAGACCACCCGTCGCCTCGGCGATCTGGTATTCCTCGATGTCACCGGCCGGGTGGCCGCTGCCCTGCTGCAGATGAGCCGGGAACCCGATGCCCTCACTCACCCGGACGGCATCCAGGTGGAGATCAGCCGCCAGGAGCTGGGGCGGCTGGTGGGCTGTTCCCGGGAGATGGCGGGGCGGGTGCTCAAGTCCCTGGAAGAGCAGGGGCTGATCCAGGCCCAGGGCAAGAAGATCGTGATCCTGGGTGCGGGCCCGGATGATGACAGCCACGCCCTGGCATCCGAATGCGGCCAGCGCTCCTGAGGCCAGGACACCATGGCGACAGGCTTTTTCCCTCCCGCTGTCAGCGAATGAGTTCGGCCAGCGCCTGCCCCGGACTATCGGCACGCATGAAGGCCTCCCCCACCAGATAGGCATGGATATCCGCGGCGCGCAGACGGGCCACATCCTCGGGCCCATGGATACCGGACTCACTGATCACGATGCGGTCGTCGGGCATCTGCCGGGACAACTGCAGACTGGTTTCAAGACGGGTCTCAAAGGCACGCAAGTCACGATTGTTGATCCCCATCAGGCGCCAGCCCAGGGGCAGGGACCGCTCCAGCTCCTGTTCGTCATGGACTTCCACCAGCACATCCAGACCGGCTTCCCGGGCCGCGGCTGACAACTCCTCCATCTGTGCATCGGACAGGGCAGCAACAATCAGGAGCAGACAGTCGGCACCCATGGCCCGTGTCTCCCAGACCTGCCAGGGATCGACAATGAAGTCCTTGCGCAGGACCGGCAAGGCACAGGCCGCTCTGGCCTGATCCAGATAGAGCGGCTGGCCCTGGAAGAAATCGCGATCAGTGAGGACCGACAGGCAGGCCGTGCCGTGGCGCTGGTAGTCGGCGGCAATCTCCGCCGGCTGAAAATCCTCCCGCAGCACACCCTTGCTGGGTGAGGCCTTCTTGATCTCGGCGATCACGGCGGGCTCGGCGGCCTCGACCCGCTCGGCAATGGCCAATTCGAAACCCCGCGTCGCTGATTGAGCACGCGCCTGCTCTTCCAGATCGGCCAGGGAAAAGCGGCGGCGCCCGGCGGCAATTTCTTCCTGCTTGCGGGCGATGATCGTTTCCAGAATATCCGGCCGACTCATTGGCGACTCCTTGCCTGCAGGGCCTCCAGTGATGCCTTGGCACGCCCATCCGCCAGCACGGCCTGGGCAAGACGAACCCCGTCGGCCAGACTATCGGCCAGGCCCGCCACGTAGATGCCGGCACCGGCATTCATGGCAACCATATCGGCCGCCGGCCCCTGCTCACCCGCCAATACCCCTCGAATCAGCTTGGCACTGGCCTCTGGCCCGTCCACCACCAGGCTATCCACCGGCGCCCTTTGGATACCAAAGTCCTCCGGCGACACCCGATAACTGTGGACCTGAGCCTCCCATAACTCGGCCACCTTGGTCGGGGCGCCCACACTGATTTCGTCGAGACCATCATCGGAATGAAAGACCAGCACATGACGACTGCCCAGGGCCTGAAAGACATGGGCAATGGGTTCCACCCACTCCGGAGAGAACACGCCCATGATCTGATTGGGTGCCCCGGCCGGATTGGTCAGCGGACCCAGGAGATTGAACACGGTCCGGGTCCCCAACTCCTTGCGGGGACCGGCCGCATGGCGGGTGGCGGCGTGATGACCAGGGGCAAACAGAAAGGCGATGCCGATGGCGTCAATGGCCGCGGCAATCTCCTCCGGCGTCATGTCGATGCGAACCCCCAGGGTCTCCAGCACATCGGCACTGCCGGAACTGCTGGAAAGGGAGCGGTTGCCATGCTTGGCCACCCGGGCACCGGCGGCGGCAATGGCAAAGCAGGCGCCGGTGGAGACATTGAAGATGCCGCGGCCATCACCGCCAGTGCCGGCTGTGTCCACTAGACGGTCGCCGTCCACTTCCACACGGCTTGCGAATTCCCGCATCACCCGTGCCGCACCGGCAATCTCCGGAACCGTTTCGCCCTTGGCACGCAGCCCGGCGAGAAAACCACCAATCTGCGCCGGCGTGGCTTCACCCTGCATGATCTGGCGCATCACCGCGCTCATCTCTTCACTGGACAGGTCCACCCCGTCCACCACCGCCGCAATTGCCTGCCTGATATCCATCGTCAAACACCCCAGGGGTTGTTGAGTGAACAGTGAACAGTTCCCAGTGAACAAAAAAACCCGCCTCTCCATATCTCTTGCAGGCGATCTCCTGTGGGAGCGGCTTTAGCCGCGATCGGGCTTCGATGCCCCACCTGATCGCGGCTAAAGCCTCTCCCACATCAGGCTGGCCCCAAACCCGCTGTTCACTGGGAACTGTTCACTGGAAACTATGCTCCGTAATTTCCTCCCAGGAAATTACGGAGCATTTGATGCCCGTGCTGGGTCAGAATGGATTCGGGGTGAAACTGCACCCCTTCCACCGCCAGCTCCCGATGCCGGAATCCCATGATCTCGTCTCGCTGGCCGTCCTCGGTCTGTGTCCAGGCGGTCACTTCCAGGCAGTCCGGAAGATCGTCCGCCGTCACGATCAGGGAGTGATAGCGCGTCGCCTCGAAGGGATTATCCAGTCCACGAAAGACGCCCTTGTCACTGTGATGCATCATCGAGGTCTTGCCATGCATGACTTCCCGAGCGTGCACCACCCGGCCACCGAAGACCTGGCCAATGGCCTGGTGTCCCAGACACACCCCCAGCACCGGAATCTGCCCCGCCACCCGTTCAATCAATGCCATGGAGATCCCGGCTTCATTGGGCGTGCAGGGGCCCGGTGAAATGACTATATGGTCGGGCGACAGTGACACCGCCTCTTCCACGGTAATCTCGTCATTGCGATGCACCGCCACCTCCTGCCCCAACTCCAGCAGGTACTGGACGAGGTTGTAGGTGAAGGAGTCGTAGTTGTCGATCATTAGAACCATTGCTGGATTCCTGCGCTATGCATCTTCGAATAAGCAGCGACGAGCTACCAGCAACAAGCTGCGAGCCGGCTTCGATCCAGCTCGTTGCTCGTAGCTCGCCGCTCGTTGCTAAGCAAACAAATCGCCGCGATGCAGGCCCTTGCGGGCCAGTTCGGCGGCGCGGATCAGGGCTCGGCCCTTGTTCAGGGTTTCTTCCCATTCCTTCTCGGGCACCGAGTCATGAACGATGCCGGCACCGGCCTGCACATCCAGGCGACCATCCTTGAGCAAAGCCGTGCGAATGGCGATGGCGGTATCCATCTCGCCCTGCCAGCCGAGATAGCCGATCGCGCCGGAATACACTCCACGGCGCACCGGCTCCAGCTCATCAATGATTTCCATCGCCCGGACCTTGGATGCACCACTCACGGTGCCGGCCGGAAAACAGGCCCGCAGCGCCTCCATGGCGGACAGATCCGGCTGCAAGCGACCGGTCACCGCCGAGACAATATGCATGACATGGGAATAACGCTCGATGCGCATGCGCTCGGTCAGCCTGACACTGCCGGCTTCACTGATCCGGCCCACATCGTTACGACCGAGATCGATCAGCATCAGATGCTCGGCCAGCTCCTTGGGATCCGAAAGCAACTCTTTTTCCAGCGCCAGATCCGCCTCGCTGCTGGCGCCACGCGGGCGCGTGCCGGCGATGGGCCGAACGGTCACCTCGCCCTCTTCCACCCGCACCAGAATCTCGGGCGAGGAACCGGCGATCTCCATGTCGCCCATGTCCAGGTAATAAAGATAAGGAGAAGGATTGAAGCAGCGCAGCGCCCGATAGATATCCAGGGCATCGCCCTCCCAGGGCAGGGACAGACGCTGGGAGAGCACCACCTGCATGGCATCACCGTCGAGGATCAATCCCCGGACCCGGCTCACCGCGTCCAGGAAATCCGCCTCGGGAAAACGGGCCTCGGGTTCCGGCAGGGACTTGCCGTCCATGATCGGCCGGGGTTGGAGGGGGGCATTGAGGGTGTCGGCGAGATCATCCAGCCGTCGGTTGCCCCGCTGCCAGGCATCAGCCTCGGCCGGGTCCACATTCACGATCAGAAAAAGCCGGCCGGTAAGATTGTCGAAGACCACGACTTCTTCCGACAGCCACAATTGAATATCCGGCGAGCCGGTCTCGTCGGGCTGATGGCGCTCTGCCAGCCGCGGCTCGATATAGCGGATGGTGTCATAGCCGAAATAGCCCACCAGCCCCCCGGTAAAGCGCGGCAGCTCCGGCAGGCGCGGGGCGCTGAACTGGGCTTGCCAGTGGGCGATGCGGGCCAGGGGGTCGTCCAGGTCTTCGGCGTAAATCTCTTCATCGTCACGCAGATGACGGAATCGGCCCTGGTGGACTTCGATCCGGTCCCGCGCCGGCAGACCGATAATGGAATAGCGCCCCCAGCGCTCGCCGCCCTGAACGGATTCGAACAGATAGGTGCCCGGCCCCTTGCCATGGGCCAGCTTGAGATAGGTGCTGAGCGGGGTTTCGAGATCGGCCAGAATTTCCCGGTAAACCGGGACGCGATTATGACCCTGGTCGGCGAGCTGCTGAAATTGTTGCTGATTCATGAATCCGGATTCCGTGGTTTTCAATCATGGCGGCCGCGGCCACCGCATCAATCGACATCGTGGTGGAGCCTGGCCACCACCAGCCGTCGGCCGCCAGCCACCAATGGTGGGCGGTGCAACAGGCATTGATGGGGCGATAATGGCTCACATTCACTCCAGAATCCGGATCTCGGAGAGCTCGCCAAAGTAACGGTCCGGCTGATCACTCTCCGCAACGAAGCCCTGATTATAACCATAGCGGGCGGCCACAATGGAACACCCTGCATTGCGGGCCGCCGCCACATCGGTCTCGGAATCCCCCACCAGCAGGGTCTCGCCGGGCCCGGCAGCCGCCTGTTCCATGACCCAGGTCAGCGGCCCGGGGTCGGGTTTGCGAGTCTCCAGGCTGTCGCCGCCGAGGACCCAGGCAAAGGGCTGATCAATCCCAAGCCCATTGAGAACCTCGCGCGCCAGGGCCTCGGGCTTGTTGGTGACACAGGCAAGCTCGAGACCGGCCGAGCGCAGTGTTGACAGGATTTCCTCGACCCCGGGATACAGCTGGCTGTCCTTGACCAGACGGGTCTGGTAGGCGGAGAGAAAAAGCTGATGGCTTTCATCCAGCAGCCGCGCATCCGGCGACCGACCCAGCCCATGCTCGAGCATGCGTCGAATCAGCTCCCGGGCCCCGTTGCCCACCCACTGTCGCACCCGGTCCTCGCCGGGCGGAGCCAGATCGGCGGCAATGGCGGTGGCATCCACCGCCACGGCAATATCCGGAACGCTGTCCACCAGCGTCCCGTCGAGATCAAACAAAACCAGGGAGACGGGAAAGACCTGCCCGTCCACCTGCAGGCGAACGGTCCCGGTCACCGTCCGGCCCCGGCAATCTCCTCGCGCATGCGCTTGATCACCGTGGCGTAATCGTCGGCGCCAAAGATGGCGGAGCCGGCCACGAAGGTATCGGCCCCGGCGGCTGCCACTTCCGCGATATTGTCGGCCTTGATACCCCCATCCACTTCCAGACGGATCTCGCGATCGCTGGCATCAATCCGCCGGCGGGCCTCGCGCAGCTTGTCCAGGGTGGAAGGAATGAACTTCTGGCCACCGAAGCCAGGGTTCACCGACATCAGCAGGACCAGGTCGATGTCCTCCAGCAGCCAGTCCAGATAATTCAGGGAGGTGCCCGGGTTGAAGACAAGCCCCGGCTGGCAGCCGGCCGCACGGATGGCCTGGATGGTGCGATGGGGGTGCTCACTGGCCTCGGGGTGGAAGCTGATGGTGGTGGCCCCGGCCTCGGCGAAATCGGGAATGATGCGATCCACCGGCTGGATCATCAGATGCACATCAATGGGCGCGGTCACCCCATGCTTGCGCAGGGCCTCACAGACCATGGGCCCGATGGTGAGATTGGGCACATAGTGATTGTCCATGACATCAAAATGCACCCAATCCGCCCCGGCGGCGAGCACATTGTCGACTTCCTCGCCCAGCCGGGCGAAATCCGCGGAGAGGATGGAGGGGGCGATGATGGGTTTGAGCATGGTTGGGCTCCAGATTTGATGTCTGAATACAAAGATATTGCCGTAGGAGCGGATTCATCCGCGATCAGGCCTCCGACCGGCCCCCAATCGCGGATGAATCCGCTCCTACGGGAGTTTTTCAGCGCATCCCCCGCGCTTCTCGAATCCGATCATAGGCAGCCCGGATCTCCACCGTTTTTTCTTCCGAGAGCTTGACCATGTCCTGGGACAGGCCTCGGGCTGCGAGCTTGTCCGGGTGATGCTGACTCATCAGGCGGCGGTAGGCGCGTTTGATGTCATCGTTGCTGCTCTGGCGGTTCACGCCCAGCACCTGGTAGGCGGTGGTCACATCGTTGACCGGGGGCGGACGCTTCGGCTGCCAGTGGCTGCTGGACCGGCTCTGCTGGGCGGAGATGATGGCAATGACCTGATTGAGCTCCTTGCGCTTGAAGCCCAGGTGAAAACAGGCGGACTCCAGCACCCGCTGCTCGGCGGCCCGGATGGTGCCGTCGGCGAGGGCGATCTGGGCCAAGAGCTCCAGAAAGATCCGGGCGCGATCGGTGCGCCGTCCGCAGATCTTCCGGGCCCGGCGCAATGCCGAATCCAGGGGAAAGCCCCGCTGTTTGCCCTCATTGAAGCACTGCTTGACGCGCTCGGCCCCCGCCTCGTCCAGGCCCAGCTGGCCGATGGCCTGGCGGGCCGCGGCGATTTCAGACTCCGAAACCCGCCCGTCCACCTTGGCCAGGTAGCCCATGACCTGAAAAACCGTATCGGGGAAACGGGCGGGATCGCTGCCCTGGGCGCGGAACTGGGTGACCACGGCCTGGCGCCGATCGAAGGCATGGCCCACCAGCAGCCCGATGGCCACCCCCAGCAGCCAATAGGGCCAGGCAGCGACGGCCCCCAGGCCGCCGCCAAGAATCTTGCCCCACCAGTCGTTGATATTTGCCTGTGATTCGGCCATGCCTGAGAATCGATGCGGGAAAGCGGCTATTGTCCGACACCGGGGCCCAGAAGGGAACCACCCCCGGGCCGGGTGGGGGGCGGCCAGCTTCAAGTTGCTGTGGGGGCGGCGTCTGCCGGGATCAAGGCTTCGATCACCTCTGAATCGCGGCTGAAGCCGCTCCTACGGTGCCTATGGCTTATGCTGAAACCGCTGTTGTGGGGGCGGCTTTAGCCGCGATCAAGGCCCGACGAGCCCCATCACGGCGGACACCGCCCCCACAGCGCTCAGGCCAGAGCAGCCCCGCCCCTAGCCGTGACCATGGTCATGATCGTGGTCATGATCATCGTCGTGGTCGTGGTCGTGGTCGTGGTCGTGGTCGTGGTCGTGGTCGTGGTCGTCGCCATTGTGGTCATGACCATTGTGATGATGGTGATGACCATCCGCATCCGGCAGCCGCTCCACACCCAGGCCGTGCTTGTACACCAGATGACTGCCATACCAGCCGGTGGTCATCAGCACCGCCACACCCAACGCCATGGCCAGGGCGAAAGGCCGTGTCTCATTGACCCGCGACAGATAACGCATCAGCGCCCAGGCAGCGAGCACTGCGAAGACCACCAGGCTGGCAATACCCCAGTTGCGATGGACTATCATCACCGGATGGGCATCGCCATCGTGGGGCACGGTGTTATAGGCAATGAAACCGCTGATCACGGCAGCAATGGCCGCGATGACACCAAACCAGAGAGTCCAGCGCCCGGCGACGCGCATGTCCTTCCATTCCGGCTTGAGGGCCCAGAGCAGATAGAACAGGCCGCTGCCGAACAGCAGCCCGATGGTCAGCTTCACCCAGATGGGGTGCCAGTTGGGAATGATTTCGATCATGGTTAGCTCCTGTCGAATCAACAAATAAGCCGTAGGAGCGAATTCATTCGCGATTCAAGCCATCAGCAAGCACAAGCTCTTGATCGCGGCCAAATCCGCTCCTACGGTTTGGTTTACTTCCGCAAGTTGCGGGAATGAACGAGATAAAACACCACCGGCAACACCACCAGAGCGGTGATCCAGACACTGAACACGCCGCCCACCATGGGCGCGGCAATGCGCTGCATCACTTCGGCACCGGTGCCGGTGCCGATCATGATCGGCAGCAGGCCCAGGAATACCGTGGTTTCGGTCATGGTGATGGGCCGTACACGCCTCAAGGCCCCTTCGGTGATGGCCTCACGCAGATTGGCCCGGCTCATGTTCTCGCCCACGGATTCCCGCCAGTCGCGGAAGGCCTGATTGAGATACACCAGCATGATCACGCCGGTCTCCACGGCCAGGCCGCCCAAGGCGATAAAGCCCACCGCCACAGCAATGGACATGTCAAAGCCCAGCGCCCACATCAGCCAGAAGCCCCCCACCAGAGAGAGCGGCACGGTCAGCAGCACCATGAACACATCGGACAATCGATTGAAGGTCATCATCAACAACACCACGATGATGGCCAACACGATGGGAATGAGCACTGAAAGGCGCTCCATTGCCCGCTCCATGTACTGATACTGCCCGCCCCAGCTCAGGGAATAGCCGGCCGGCAGTTCCACTTCTTCACTCACACGCTGTCGAGCCTCAGCCACATAATCCCCCAGGGAGCGATCACCGATCTCCACGAAGACGAAACCGGTGGGCCGGGTGTTTTCCGTGCGGATCATGGCCGGGCCGTCGGACACCCCGATGTGCGCCACCTGCCCCAGGGCCAGTTCATTGCCATTGGGCGCGACAAAGGGCAGTTGCTCCAGCTTCTCCGGCGAATCACGCCAGTCATGGGGATAGCGAATGTTGATGGGGAAGCGCTCCAGGCCTTCCACCGTCTCCCCCACATTGGC
>PWMQ01000042.1 GCA_003558125.1 Natronospira sp.
AGGAAACGAAACAACAGATAGCCAATCAGCATTGCCGGAAGCAGGGTCGCCAGACCCAGCAGAAAGAGCGCGCCCACTCGCTGCATCGTGAATTTCCCCTTCTCAATCAGTGGTTGCTGATCAGCATACCGGCTGGCTTCCAATGCGGATAGAAATGGCTCGATTACCCAGAGGTATGGCACCGAGGCGAATCAGGATGCAAGGAATCGGGGAAGTTTAGAATGGTGGCCAGGGACGGGCCAGGCGGGACCGAAATGCCGGGGGCATTTCGCAGCCCGACTGGCGACCGCGCAGGGAGGTGCGGGCCGGCCTGGGCGCCAGGGAAGGCTACCGGCACCACGGCACGCTGACAGTCGACTCGCGCCGAACAGCCGCAAGGCCGATACCGCCGACACACTAAACAATTTGGTTCGATTCCCCGGACAGGGGGCAACAAACCCAATCGGGCTGCACGGAATCGGGGAAGTTTAGAATGGTGGCCAGGGACGGGCCAGGCGGGACCGAAATGCCGGTGGCATTTCGCAGCCCGACTGGCGATCGCGCAGGGAAGCGCGGGCCGGCCTGGGCGCCAGGGAAGGCTGCCGGCACCGCGGCACGCTGACAGTCGACTCGCGCCGAACAGCCGCAAGGCCGATACCGCCGACACAATAAAACAATTTGGTTCGATTCCCCGGACAGGTGGCAACAAACTCAATCGGGCTGCACGGAATCGGGGAAGTTTAGAATGGTGGCCAGGGACGGAATCGAACCGCCGACACGGGGATTTTCAGTCCCCTGCTCTACCGACTGAGCTACCTGGCCGCCGGGATGGTCTGACTGTCCCCGTCGGGGAGATGCGGAACCGCATTGACGGGAAGACGCGTATTAAACCGGTCTGAGGCCTCCCAGTCAAGGGAAGTCGACAATTTCCTGCCCACTGACGACCACCGCCTGACCTTTCCCGCGCCCACAGCCTATGATGTAGGCATGCGACGCCTCCGACTCATAATCGCTGCCCTGCTGGCTTTGGCCGCCACACCAGGCGGCGCCTTTGAAGCGGACCTGGCGAGCCTGGAGGGCTGGGGCTTCTCCGGCACCAGCGCCCACGGTCAGGGCACGACGACCCAGGGACTCAGCGGCCACGGTCTGGCCGATTGGGAAGCAGGCCTGGCATTCAATCCAGACACGCACCTGCCCTGGCTGTCACTCAGCAAACCCCTGACCGCCGCCCTGCTCCTACGGCTGGAGGCAGGTGACGCGCTGACATTGGATGATCCCCTGCACCGTCACCTTCCCGATGTGCCCAGGGATAAGCGCGGCATCCGGCTGCATCAATTGCTGAGCCACAGCTCCGGTCTGGCCGCGCAGCTGCGCCACCCCGGGTTTGACGGCCCACCGGAGTTCGAGCCGCTGGAGCGCGAGGCGTTCCTGGAGCGGGTTATGCGCAGCCGTCCGCTCGCCGCCCCCGGTGAAGCCTTTATCTACTCCAATCTGGGCTACAACCTGGCGGCGGCCGTGGCGGAGTCGAGCAGCGGTGAGCCCCTGGATGCCCTGCTGGCAGAGGAAATTCTGAAACCGGCCGGCCTGGTCAGCGTGCGCCTGGGCGGTCCGCCCGCCGGTCAGACAGAAGCCGTGGGCTACAGCGACGGGCAGCGCTGGGGGCGGTTCAGTGAACGCGCCTGGCCCGATGGCCGGCCGGGCTGGAACCTCATCGGTGCTGGCGGGCTTACCGGCAACAGCCGCGACCTGATCGGCCTGGTCCAGATGCTGCGGGGTGGGCCGCCGATGAGGGGTGAGCTGGGCGAGACATGGCGAGAACCCCGCCTCACTCTGGCCAGTGGCGAGGCCTATGCCCTGGGCCTGAGCCACCACCGGGACGACTTCGGTCGTCGCATTGGTCATGAAGGGGGCTTCGGTCCCTTCACCACGGAACTGGCCTGGTGGCCGGAGAGCGAGCGCTGGCTGGTACTGAGCAGCAATACAAGGAGCTTTCACGCCACTGATGTGCTCGCGGCCCTGGTCCGCTCAGCGGCAACTGGCAAGGCCATACCAGAGCCACCCTCGGCCAGGCTGCCTCCAGCCTGGCAGGGATTGGATGATGTGCTGAATCCAGGCGCCTCGCAAAGCATCCAACGCGTTACCCATCCCGACGGCGACTTCTGGCTCCTGTACCGCAAGGAAAACAGCCTGCGAGTACTGGCCTGCGGCGGACAAGCGGTGGCCGGCCTGCTCGAAGAAGATGAGCGGGTCCAGTCCCTGGAACGGGGTCGGGCCGTCATGGACCGACTGCGGGCATTGCTGTCCGGCTCAGCGCACCGCCCGGAGCCGAGAAACCTTCAGGAGGCCCGACTGATGCGAGAGCTGCGTGAAACATTGACCCCGGATTCGGCGTCCCCTCCCCCGCTCTGGCACCAGGGCAGTCGGCCGGCACCAGACGGTCGCTGGTGGACCGATGTCCGCATTGGTGAGGACGGGGATCGCTGGATAAGAATCGTGCAGAACGAAGCCGGGGACTGGCAGCGGGTCCTGCATGAGCCAGGCGAAAGAATCGTCCGCGCCGTGTTTCGGCACGCAGGCCAGGGCCGCCTGCAGGGTCTGGAGACCACTCGCCTGCAATCGACCGCAGCCTGGAATTTGGACATGAGCGCACTGAAACTGGCCCCGCCTGACCTGGAGGCGCGGCAACTGCAAGGTGTGCAAGACCCGGCGCATCGCCTGACTGAATGCGGACGTCACGGCTTTTGACCTGCAGCTTGCCGGGCGGCTAAGCTCAAAAACAACTGGCGGGATCATCAACGGAAACATCCCAGGGAGGTTGCCATGTCCATGGCTAGTGCAAAGCCCGCGCCGGAGGCAATCCACGCTGGCCTGAGGGATCGCTATACAACGGTCCGCCAGACCACCCTGGCACTGACCCGGGGCCTGACGGCAGAGGACATGCTGGTCCAGACGGTGGACCATGTGAGTCCCACCAAATGGCACCTCGCTCATACCACCTGGTTCTTCGAACGATTTCTGCTCCAATCCTGGCGGGACGATTACCGGGTCTTCAATCCGCACTTTGATTATCTGTTCAACTCCTACTATTTCAGGCTTGGCCAGATGCACCCCCGACCACGCCGGGGTCTGCTGAGTCGCCCCAGTCTGGAGGAAGTGCTCGACTACCGGGCCCATGTGGACGAAGCAATGGAAGCATTATTGCTCGGGGCAATGGACAAGGCACTGATCAAGCGCGTGGTACTGGGGCTCAATCATGAGCAACAGCACCAGGAACTGGTCCTTACCGACATCAAGCATGTACTGGCTTCCAACCCTCTGGAACCCGCCCTCCATGACCACCCCCCACCGCCTGCCCCGAAACCGACTCCATTGCAATTTCATGCCGGCCCCCACGGCCTGCAGAGCATCGGTCATCCGGACTGGGGCAAAGAGGAGGGCGACTTTCATTTCGATAATGAGGGCCCGGCCCATCAGGTTCTGGTGGAACCCCATGCCCTCGCCCATCGATTGATCACCAACCAGGAATACCGCGATTTCATTCGCGACGGCGGTTATGACAATCCCGCACTATGGCTATCGGATGGCTGGTCCACTGTCCAGCAGGAAGGCTGGAATCGCCCCCTGTACTGGGATGAGGGTCTAACAAGTGAATTCACTCTGGCGGGACGACGGGAGATCGATCCCCATGCCCCGGTCACTCATGTCAGTCTTTATGAGGCCGATGCCTTTGCCCGCTGGGCGGGGATGCGTCTGCCGAGTGAAGCGGAATGGGAGCTCGCCGCCCGTTCCAAGGAAACAGCAGGACATTATGCCGACCGTGGCTTCTATCACCCCACCGGCAGTGATAGCAGTGAAGGAATGCAGCAGCTCTTCGGCGATTGCTGGGAATGGACCGCCAGTCCCTATGCTGCCTACCCCGGCTACCATCCGCCGTCGGGTGCTATCGGCGAATACAATGGTAAATTCATGTGCAACCAAATGGTCTTGCGGGGCGGCTCCTGTGCCAGTCCGGCTGGTCATTTGCGCGCCACGTATCGCAACTTCTTCTACCCGGTTGATCGCTGGCAGTTCAGCGGCATCCGCCTGGCGAAGGATCTCGACTAAGGAAGCGGCATGAACAATGCGGGCAGTGAAGACAGACTGCAGGACCAGCAACCGTCACGACAGACCTTCCTCGATGATGTAGTTACCGGGCTCTCAGCGAGCCAAAAATGGCTGTCCCCCATGTATTTCTACGATGAGGCCGGCTCAAAACTCTTTGATCGAATCTGCGAGCTGCCGGAATACTATCTCACTCGCACGGAACTGCAGATAATGGGCGAACACCTGCCTGAGATGGCCGGTGCCATCGGCCCGCGTGCCCTGCTCATCGAGCCCGGCAGTGGCAGCAGTCTCAAGACACGACGGCTACTGGCGGCGCTGCATGATCCGGCTGCCTATGTCCCGGTGGAAATTTCCCGCGAACATTTGATGAACGCCGTGTCATCCCTGCGTTCAGAGTTCCCCGGGATTGAGATCCTGCCGGTGTGTGCCGATTTCACCAGTGATTTCGACATCCCGGAACCCGCAAGTGGTGAGGTAAAGCGTCGGCTCATTTATTTCCCCGGCTCCACCATCGGAAACTTCCCCATTGACGAAGCAGCCGAATTGCTGGCCACCATGCGCAAGAAGATTGATGCCGGCGGTGGTCTTTTGATCGGCGTGGATCTGCGCAAGGACGCGGTTGTTCTGGAAAAGGCCTATAATGACCATGAGGGTGTGACAGGCAGGTTCAACCTGAACCTCCTGCACCGCATTAACCAGGAGTTGGGTGCCGATTTCGATCTCGAGCGTTTTCGTCACCGTGCGGTGTGGAATGATGAGAACAGTCGCATCGAGATGCATCTGGTGAGTGATGGGGAGCAGTCCGTCACGATTGGCGGGCAGGACTTTCACTTTGTCGATGACGAGTACATCCTCACTGAATACAGCCACAAGTTCACTTTCTCCGGTTTCGAGAAGCTGGCCCGGGAGGGTGGCTGGACTGTGCGGCAGGTTTGGACGGACAACCGGGAGTATTTCTCGGTGCAGTATCTTGAGCCGGTGGAGTGAGATTTTCCTTGAGCCGCGGCTTCGGTGAAGCTAGTGCCCTTCGTTGCTGGTGACGGGGGCGTCCCGGCTCCGGTCCTGGTGGGCTTGCTCAGGGACGCTATGGATACATCCCTGTACGCTCTGGGTTCGGCATCCTGCCTCACACAGCCCTGAGCAAGCCCACCAGGACCGGAGCCTACCTTTGTTGGGGGCCACTTGGGCCGTGCTAGTGAAGGGGTTGATTCAGACTTTTGGCTTGCTGCCATCCGGAGGCTTTTAATCGCGGCTAAAGCCGCTCCCACCACGGCTTCGACATACGTTACAGACATCGTGGGAGCGGCTTTAGCCGCGATTACACCTGGCGAATCGAAGCCAACCTGCTCAGATATCTGAATACATCTTCAGCAAGCACGGCCCAGGTGATCACCACCAAAGGTAGGCCCTGTCGGCTCCAAGGCCGGAACGCATCAGTCACCGACGTCGAAGGGTCCTCCCCTGACCGAAACCGCAGTCCAAACTAAGAGGTCTTGGCCCGGGCAGCCTGTCTCTGGGTCTGTTCCAGGATCTCGGCCAGGAAGCGTCCGGTGTGAGAGCTTGGGTGGGTGGCCACCTCTTCGGGTGTTCCCGTGGCCACTACGGTGCCACCACCGCTGCCACCCTCGGGGCCCATGTCGATGATCCAATCCGCCGTCTTGATCACATCCAGATTGTGCTCGATCACCACCACGCTATTGCCATTCTCCCGCAGCTTGCGCAGCACACCCAGCAATTGATTGATGTCGTGAAAATGCAGACCGGTGGTGGGCTCATCAAGAATATAAAGAGTCTTGCCCGTATCCCGCTTGGACAGCTCCCGGGCAAGCTTCACCCGCTGGGCCTCGCCCCCGGAC
Organism: Natronospira sp.; assembly: GCA_003558125.1. Classification (GTDB taxonomy): domain Bacteria; phylum Pseudomonadota; class Gammaproteobacteria; order Natronospirales; family Natronospiraceae; genus Natronospira; species Natronospira elongata. Next base: position 5,940 of record PWMQ01000042.1, read on the forward strand.
AGGGTGGTGGCATTCTGACCCAGGCGGATATAGGACAGACCCACATCCATCAAAGTCTGAAGCTTGCGCTTGAGTGACGGCACGGCACTGAAGAAATCCAGCGCGTCCTCCACCGTCAATTCCAGTACCTCGGAAATATTCAACCCCTTGTAACGAATATCCAGGGTCTCACGGTTGTAGCGGGCACCATGACAGACATCACAGGGCACATAGACATCCGGCAGAAAATGCATCTCTACCTTGATCACGCCATCACCCTGACAGGCCTCGCAGCGACCGCCCTTGACGTTGAAGCTGAAGCGGCCCGGCTTGTAACCGCGTGAGCGGGACTCCTGGGTGCCGGCGAACAGCTCACGGATGGGCGTAAACAGGCCCGTGTAGGTCGCCGGATTGGAGCGGGGTGTGCGGCCAATGGGACTCTGGTCAATATCAATGACCTTGTCCACATGGTCCAGGCCTTCAATACCGTCACAGGGGGCCGGGGTTACCGAGGCCTTGTTCATTTCCCGGGCGAGGTATTTGTAGAGAGTGTCATTGATGAGCGTGGACTTACCGGAGCCGGAAACGCCGGTCACACAGGTCATTACGCCAAGCGGCAGGGTGACATCCACATTGCGAAGGTTGTTGCCGCGGGCACCATTAATCCGCAGCTCCCGGCGGGACTCGATCGGCTTGCGCTGTTCCGGTATTTCAATACGGCGATGACCGGACAGATACTGCCCGGTGAGAGAGGCACTGTTGGACTCCACATCTTCCGGTTTGCCCTGGGCAACGATGCGGCCACCGTGGACCCCGGCACCCGGCCCCATGTCCAGTACATGGTCGGCACTTCGAATGGCTTCCTCATCATGCTCGACCACGATGACGGTATTGCCCAGATCCCGGAGGCGGGTCAGGGTATTCAGCAGGCGCTTGTTGTCCCGCTGGTGCAGGCCGATGGAGGGTTCGTCGAGGATATACATCACTCCCACCAGACCGGAGCCGATCTGGCTGGCCAGGCGGATGCGCTGGGCCTCGCCGCCGGACAGGGTCTCGGCGCTGCGCTCCAGACTGAGATAATCCAGGCCCACATCCACCAGAAAGCCCAGCCGTTCGATGATTTCCTTGAGAATCTTCTCGGCGATCTTGCCGCGCTTGCCGGGCAGTTTGAGACCCTTGAAGAAGCCCGTGGCTTCACCCACGGACAGACGGGAGATTTCCGGGAGACTGCGCTCGGCCACGAAGACATGGCGGGCGGAACGGTTGAGGCGGCTGCCGTGGCATTCGGGGCAGGAACGGCTGCTCACATAGCGGGCCAGTTCCTCGCGCACCATGCTGGACTCGGTCTCCCGATAACGGCGCTGCATATTGGGCAGCACACCCTCGAAGGGATGGTGGCGAAGCACCGTGCCACCACGCTGGCTGGGATAACGAAAGGCAATCTCTTCCTCGCCACTGCCCCACAGCAGGGCCTGCTGCACGGCCTCGTCGAGCTCGCCAAAGGGCGTCTCCGGGTCAAAGCCGTAGTGCTCGGACAGGGACTGAATCAGACGCCAGTAATAGGGGTTGCGACGGTCCCAGCCACGCACCGCGCCGCCGGCCAGACTCAACTCCCGGTCTCGGACCACCCGCTCGGGATCGAAATACTGGTTGACCCCCAGGCCATCACAACTGGGACAGGCGCCATTGGTATTGTTGAAGGAAAACAGTCGCGGCTCCAGCTCGCTCAGGCTGTAACCGCATTCCGGGCAGGCAAACTTCTCGGAGAAGATCAGCGGTTCCCGCTCCGGCTCATCCATGAAGGCCACCCGGGCACTGCCATCCGCCAGCCCCAGTGCGGTCTCGAAGGACTCCGACAGACGCAGGGCCAGATCATCACGGACCCGAAAGCGATCCACCACCACTTCGATGCTGTGCTTGCGGCGCAGATCCAGCTTGGGTGGATTGTCCAGCTCCACCACCTCGCCATTGATCCGGGCCCGGATAAAGCCCTGGGCCCGCAGCTCCTGCAATAGCTGCACATGCTCGCCCTTGCGATTGTCCACCACCGGCGCCAGCAGCATGCATTTGCTCCCCTCCGGCAGGCCCAGCACCTGATCCACCATCTGGCTGATGGTCTGGGCATCCAGGGTGATGTCATGGTCGGGGCAGCGGGGCTGGCCGGCACGGGCGTAGAGCAGGCGCAGGTAATCGTGAATCTCGGTCACCGTGCCCACGGTGGAACGGGGATTGTGGGAGGTGGACTTCTGCTCGATGGAAATGGCCGGCGAGAGGCCCTCGATATCGTCGATATCGGGCTTTTCCATCATCGACAGGAACTGGCGCGCATAGGTGGAGAGGGACTCCACATAGCGGCGCTGACCTTCCGCGTAAATGGTATCGAAAGCCAGCGATGACTTGCCCGAGCCGGACAGGCCGGTGATGACGATCAATTGATCGCGGGGCAGCTCGACATCGATGTTCTGGAGGTTGTGGGTGCGGGCACCCTGGACGCGGATCATGGCCATGTTTGCGGCGTGCTCGTTGGCTTCGGAGAACAGGCCATTTTACCGTCTCCGGCCGGCCCAGGACCAGCCGGAGACGGATTTCCGACCAGCGAGCCTAGCGCAACTGATCGATGGGAATCGGGCAGTCGAATCGGCCCCGGGCGGTGGCCCGGCAGGCCATGCCGCCAAAGCCGCCAACCTGGTCACAGGCCGCCAGAGCGGCTGCCAGACTGACACACTCAGCCGGCATATTGCTGTCCTGCTCCGCCCCCTGGTGGGCCCCCTGCGGGGCCGAGGGGCCTGCCTGACTCGCCGCGGCAGGCGCAGTCTGGCGGGCCGTCGATGACTGCTCCCGGGCCGCGGCCCGACGGGCCTCCCGGGTGGATTGCATCATGGCCCCGATCAGCTCATCCGGCAGCCCCAGTTCTCCCAGACCCCGAACGTCGGCCATGTCCAGGTCACCGTAGTCGCCTTCTTCGTTGAAAACCTGCTGAATCAGAATGGGGACACCAACGCCGTCGTCCAGATACTGGACCAGATGATGAACCTTGAGATCGGCGGGCCCCAGGAAAAGCAATTGCTGGTCCTCGGGCAGCGCCTGCGCCGCATCGGGGAATTCGTCGGTAAGCGAATCGTAGTAAGGCAGGGGATCGGGACGGGCTTCAATCAATGCCACCATGTAGCCGAATACCTCCTCCCTCAGGGGACTGGAGGGGTAACGCTCCAGGAACTCCTCGTAGGCAGAAAGGGTATCTCGGCGGCGATAGGGGGCCAGGTCCTGTTCATTGCCCTGAGATTCCAGGCGAAAGTGGATGCGAGTGGGATGGCCCATGGGAAATGTGGGCTGGTGATGGACCGCGCTGGGCTCATAACCATCCTTCTTGGCGCGAAAATAATCCTGTGACCACTGTTTGGATTGGCTGGTCACATCCCGATAAGGCGTGGTGACGTAGTAACGCAGATTGTCGGGGCTGTTACCGCGGTAAATTCGGGCGCCGGGCGGATCGGAGGTGATCTCGTATTCCGTTTGCTGCGGTGTGACGGCACAGCCGTTCAGCATGGCAATGAAGAGGAAGACAAGAAGAAAAACCAAACCGCGTGAAATCGAATAAGCCATGGGCCACCTCGAGCAACAGCAAGACCGGCATCCCTCGCCGATCTCCCTGGCCCAGGCCACGGCAATCAAGGACGCCCCCAATATCAGTCTAGACGTCATTGAGCCGGGCGGCATCACCCATATGGGGTATGGTCACTAGTAACCCGAGGCCTGACCGTCCTTGCGGTATTCCGAAGCCCCCCGCCAGATGCGATCCACGGGATTGTAGGCAATGGCCTGATAGCCGCCGAAATGACCCTGGCCCACCTGCACCCGGTGGCCGCGATTGCCGAGCGCATCGGCGGTGCCCTCCGGGAAGCCGGGCTCCAGATTGACCGTGCCGCCATCCTCGGCGGCGGGCTTGCCGGTGGGCCCCGCGCTGCCGTCATGACGAATGCGCGGGGCATCCCCGGCGGCCTGGAGGTTCATGCCGAAGACCAGCAGATTGAGCAGGACCTGAACCTGGGCCTGGGGCTGCATGGCCCCGCCCATGACACCGAAGCTGAGCCAGGGCTCGCCCTCACGGGTGACAAAACCCGGCATGATGGTGTGGAAGGGCCGCTTGCCGGGGGCAATGACATTGGGATGGCCGGCCTCGAGGCTGAACAGGGCACCTCGATTCTGGAGCGAGAAGCCCAGACCCACCGGCACCACCCCGGAACCCATGCCCATGTAATTGCTCTGAATCAGCGAAACCATCATGCCGTCACTGTCGGCGGTGCTCAGATAGACGGTATCGCCCCGATCCAGCCTGGGCTCACCGGCAGCCACCTGGGTAGCCGCCCTGGACTCGTCGATTAATCTGCGGCGCTGATCGATATAGGCCTTGTCCAGCAGACCACTGACCGCGGAGGATTCGAAGGCCGGGTCCGCGTAATAGCGGGCGCGATCAGCAAAGGCCAGTTTCTTGGCCTCCACCAGCAGATGGACGTGCTCGGGACTGCCGAAGCCGGCATGTTTCAGATCCCAGGGCTCGATCAGCTTGAGCATCTGCAAGGCGGCAATACCCTGGCCATTGGGTGGCAACTGCCAGACCGTCTTGCCCATGAAATCCACCGACACCGGCTCCACCCACTCCGCCTGGTAGCCGGCCAGGTCCTGCTCTGCCAGCAGGCCACCAGCCTGCTGCACGGTCTCGGCCATGTTGCGAGCGGCCGGGCCCTGGTAGAAGACGCCGGGCCCGTCATTGGCGATGCTTTCCAGTAGCCTGGCCAGACCCGGGTTGCGAAAACGCTCCCCCTTTCGTGGCGCACGCCCGGCGGGCAGGAAAGTCCCGGCAAAGCCGGGCTGCTCGGCCAGGCGCTTGCCTTCGGCCGCCCACTCGCCGGCAATGATTTCGGAAACCGGGAAACCGTCCCGGGCGAGACTCGCGGCCGGCTGCAACAATCGGCGCAGGGGCAGCCGACCGAATTCTCCATGCAATGACTCCCAGCCGCGCACCATGCCCGGCACGCTCACGGACAGGGGGCCCTGGTCGGGGATCTGCTTGTGGCCCTTGCCCTCGAACCAGCTGCGGGTGGCCGCCGCGGGGGCACCGCCGCTGGCATTCAAACCACGCAAACGTTTGCCGCTGGGATCCCAGACCATGGCAAACAGATCGCCCCCCAGCCCGGCGCCGGTGGGCTCCACAACGCATTGCACGGCATTGGCGGCAATGGCCGCATCCACTGCCGACCCGCCTTCCTGGAGCACCGCCAGGGCGGCCTGGGAGGCCAGGGGCTGGCTGGTCGCCGCCATGCCGTTGCCTGCGAAGACTTCGGATCGAGTAGCCCAGGAATCACGCGGGTATCGAGCACTCATACCGGTTTCCTTTTTTTATTGTTGCCAGAAGGTCTGTCGGCATTGTGCCACAGGCTTTCGAGAGACTGGCAGCGGCCAGGGAGGCTCTGATCAATAGCCCGCAGCCTGACCATCCTTGCGAGGTTCCGAGGCGCCGTACCAGACCCCGGTATCGGGGTCGCGCATGATGGCCTGGTAGCCGCCAAAGAAGCCCTCGCCCACGACCACCTCGTGGCCACGCTTCCGGAGGGCTTCAACGGTTTCCGCCGAGAAGCCGGTTTCCAGCTGCACGGTGCCACCGTCTTCCATCACATCGCCCTCCGGCTGGGAGCTGCCCACATGAGAGATGCGCGGGGCGTCACCCGCCTCCTGCAGACCCATGCCGAAATCGATCATGTTGATCAAAATCTGGGCGTGAGCCTGGGGCTGAAGGCCGCCCCCCATGACGCCAAAACTCATCCAGGGCTCGCCATCACGGGTGACAAAGGCCGGAATGATGGTATGGAAAGGGCGCTTGCCCGGTTCCAGGCTGTTGGCATGGTCAGCGTCCAGATTGAACATCTCCGCCCGGTTCTGGAGCACGAAACCCACCCCGTCCGGGGTCATGCCCGAGCCCATGCCGCGGTAATTACTCTGGATGAGTGACACCATATTGCCGTCTTCATCGGCGGTGGTGAGATAAATGGTATCCGCGTCATTGAGGCGCGGGTCGCCGGCGGGAAAGGAATCGGCGGCCTGTTCGGGGTCGATCAGGGCCCGACGTTGCTCGGCATATTCCTTGGAGATCAGCTCCGCCACCGGCACATCGCTGAACGCCGGGTCGACATAGAAACGGGCCCGGTCCTCGAAGGCGAGCTTTTTCGCCTCCACGAAGAGGTGGATGTAATCCGGATCATCCAGGCTCAGCTCAGACAGGTCCCAGTGCTCGAGAATATTGAGAATCTGAAGCGCGGCAATACCCTGGGTATTGGGGGGTAGCTGCCAGACTTCATGACCGCGATAGCTGCTGGAGACCGGGTCCACCCAGGTGGACTCGTGGGCGGCCATGTCCTCGACAGTGAGAAAACCTCCCTGGCGTTCCATGTAGTCGGCGATGGCCTCGGCAATCTCTCCCTCATAGAAGGCCTCCCGACCCTCCTCCACCAGCAGCCGCATGGTGTTGGCCAGATCCGGGTTGCGGAATATTTCCCCGGTTCGGGGGGCACGGCCTTCGGGCATGAAGACTTCCGGGAAGTTCTCGTACTCCTTCAGGATCTCGGCGTTGCGCGCCCAGTAATAGGCAATCACCTCGGTCACCGGGAAGCCGTTCTCGGCATAGTGGATGGCGGGGCCCAGAATGTCTTCCATGCTGGCTCGACCGAAGCGGTCGTGAAGCTCGAACCAACCGTCCACGGCACCGGGCACGGACACCGGCAGGGGGCCACGCTGGGGAATCCGATCGTAACCGTTTTCTTCAAACCACTCCCGGGTCATATCCATGGGTGCGCGGCCACTGGCATTGAGCCCGTAAAGGGCCTCGCTGTCGGCGTCCCAGACGATGGCGAAGAGATCACCGCCGATGCCATTGCCGGTGGGCTCGGTCAAACCCAGCATGGCATTGGCGGCGATGGCCGCATCCACCGCATTGCCCCCGTCACGCATGACCTGCAAGGCCGCCTGGGTAGCCAGAGGCTGGCTGGTGGCCGCCATGGCCCCGGTGGCGAGCACATTGGAGCGGCTGAGGCGTTGATCCGTCTCGACCCGATCCCAGGCCGGCAGCGGTGCAACAAGCAGCGTGAACGCGGCGCCAGCTATCAGGGCGAAAAAGGGGGATGACTTGCGCATAGTTCCTCCAGCAGTGAAGGGGTCTGGTGGGTTGAAGATAGCAGACCGCCGGGCAGATGGCTGTCAAAGCGGCGCAAGCTCCTTTACTCTAGCCAGGATAAGCTGGGGCGGCGCTGACGGGCCGCCAGGCGCCAGGGGGAAGACTGTGCTTGATCGATCCAGACAGCGGGACGGCTTGCTGGCCCTGCTCCTTTGCCTGCTCGTGGGCGTGGGCGGGCTGGCCGGAAGCTGGCAGGGACTGGATGCCCGCATCACCCACTGGGGCACGGCCCTGGCCACACCGCGCGCTCCCGAGGCCGACATCGCGATCGTGGAAGTCGATGACCTCAAGGCCCATGGCGATGCCGACCATTTCGGCGAGCAGCTTCGTCTGGCCATCGGACAGGCCCGCAAAGCGGGCGCCGAGGAAGTCGTCGTGCTGCTGCCCGCCGGCTGGAAATTGCCGGCGGCAGAAAGTTCCGATGGCTGGTGGTCCGACGGCAACGGCAGCATGGAAGCAGGCTGGCTACTGGGACTGTCGGCCCAGCCGGGGACATCTCGCCCCCTGTCCGGTCTCCCCCATTATCTTCTCGGCAGCAGCCTGACGCCGCCCGAGAGTGAGACGGGCTGGCTGGCGCGGCTGCAGCAGCAACTGGGCCTCAAGCCGGGGCAGGTCCCCGGCGGCCGCGTGCTGCTGCCTCAGGAGGCCAGCGGCACCAGCGCGGCCGGTTTCACTCCCCTCGGTGAGCATGGCCGCTTTCACGCCGCCCTGAAAATGGGGGAAGGGCTTCTGCCCGCCCTATCGCTACAACTGGCGGCACGCCTGGACGGACAATGGGCGAGCAGCCGGCAGCTCGCCGAGGTCGCCGACAATCACTACCACTTCCGCCCCTTTCCCTACCGGCCCGATCAACTCCCCCTGCCCCGTCTGGACTTTGAGCAGCTGCTGAGCGGGGAGCTGGACCCGGATCAACTGGCCAATCACGCGGTCGTGATCGGGCCGGTGGAAATCGACGGCAAAGCCGTCACCCGTCTGACCGCCGAACACGCAGCGGCCATCCATGCCGGACATCTCTACCAACAGCCGGACTGGGGCCCCTGGGCGCCCTGGCTTGGTTTGCTGCTGGTGGCGGGCTGGCTGAGCCTGGTGCTGCCACGACTCAACCTCAGTCTGGGGGTCTACTCCGGGCTGCTGCTGGTGTTGGCCCTGTTCGGCCTGCAATTGCTGCTGCCCACCATCCGGCTGCTGCATCTGGAACTTGCCATGCCGCTGATGGCCTTGATTGCCGGTCACGGTGCCCTGCTGGCCAAGCGGCGTCTGGATTATCGCCGCGAGGGCATTCTGATGGAGCTGTCAGAGGCCAACCGGCAACTTGCCGAGTCCCTGCGCCGCCAGGGTCAGACCGACGCTGCCTTTGAGCGCCTGCGCCGCTGTGAGCCCCGGGGCCCGGTACTGGAAAGCCTTTACGAGCTAGCCCTGGACCTGGAGCGCCGGCGTGAGTTTGCCCGCGCCCAGACAGTGCTGCGCTGGCTGGATGAACACTCGCCCGACTTCCGTGACGCCCGGACCCGGATCGCCAAGCTGTCGGAGCTGGAAACCAAGACCGCCCTGGGTCCGCGCAACGGCCCGGGTGGCACCCTGGTACTGGACGAGGAGGGCGTCCAAAAACCCATGCTGGGCCGCTATGAAATCAAGCGGGAAATCGGCAAGGGCGCCATGGGCGTGGTCTATCTGGGCCATGATCCGCGTATCGGGCGCACGGTCGCGGTCAAGACCATGGCCCTGGCCCAGGAGTTCGAAGGGGCTGATCTGGAGCAGGTGACAGAGCGCTTCTTCCGCGAGGCTGAAACGGCCGGGCGGCTGCAGCATCCCAATATCGTCACCATCTACGATGTGGGCGAGGAAGCGGATCTGGCCTATATCGCCATGGACTTTCTCGATGGCATCGGACTGCAGGACCATACCGAGCCCGACCGCCTGCTGCCGGCGACTCAGGTCTGCAACATCATCATCCAGGTGGCGGAAGCGCTGGATTATGCCCACGGCCAGGGGGTGGTGCACCGGGATATCAAGCCGGCCAACATGATCTGGTTGCCGGATGCGGAGCGGGTGGTACTGACCGACTTCGGGGTCGCCTGCCTGACCGATTCCCGCCGCACCAAGACGGGCACGATTCTGGGGACCCCCTCTTATATGTCGCCGGAGCAGGTGCTGGGCCGCAAGGTGGATGGGCGGTCGGATCTGTTTTCCCTGGGCGCGACCCTGTATCAACTGCTGCGCGGTGAATTGCCCTTCCAGGGCGAGCCCCTGGCCACGCTGCTCTACAAGATCGCCAACGACAAGACCCCCAATGTCTGCCGCCAACGCCCCGACCTGCCCCCCTGCATGGGTCGTATCGTGAAACGGGCGCTGGAGAAGAAGCCGGAGAAACGCTTCCAGTCCGGGACGGAAATGGCCGCCGCTTTGCGTCGTTGCCGTCGGGAGGTGGCTGCTCGACTTGGGTAGTCCCTTCGCGTGTCGGCTTTGCTTGAGTTAGCACCCTTCGGTGTCGGTGACGGGAGCGTCCCGGCTTCGATCTATGTAGGACCCTTCGATGCCGGTGACTGTTTGCGTTCCGGCCTAGGTGACCACCACCAAGGGTAGGCTTCGGTCCTGGTGGCCTTGCTCAGGGCTGTGAGCGACAGGACGTCGCGTGCAGAGCCCCCAGGGATGGGTCTACGTCCCTGAGCAAGGCCACC
>PWMQ01000014.1 GCA_003558125.1 Natronospira sp.
CCGCTGGCCTCGCCCGCAACCTTCGTCAGCGCAGCCGTCAGCGTCGTCTTGCCGTGGTCAACGTGACCAATCGTTCCTACGTTCACGTGCGGCTTTGTTCTTTCAAACTTTTCCTTGGACATTCTGGCGACTCCCGGAAACGAAGCTGTTAACCAAAACCCCGGTCACTACCGACCATTACCGGAGCGACCCTGCCAAGACACCGCCAAAGCGGCGCCCACCAATGATCCGCAAAACCATGCGCGAATCAGACTATGGAGCCCATAGGCGGATTTGAACCGCCGACCTCTCCCTTACCAAGGGAGTGCTCTACCACTGAGCTATATGGGCGCACTCACTGCCCCTCGGGGCGTCGTACCTGGAGCGGGTGATGGGAATCGAACCCACATCATCAGCTTGGAAGGCTGAGGTTCTACCATTGAACTACACCCGCTGCGATCTTCAGATCGCGCCGCCGGGACCTTATCCCTGAGCGGCAGACGCCACCGAAGGGCGTATGCCCGCCGGTGGCGTTGCTGTATCTGGTGGAGGGGGGAGGATTCGAACCTCCGAAGGCAAAGCCAGCAGATTTACAGTCTGCCCCCGTTGGCCGCTTGGGTACCCCTCCGCAAGCGTAAGCCGGGGATTTTCGCCCATCCCCTCGCACACTGTCAAGAGAAAGCTGGAGCTGGCGACAGGAGTCGAACCCGCGACCTGCTGATTACAAATCAGCTGCTCTACCAACTGAGCTACGCCAGCCTGGTTCCCTCGACCACCAGAGCCGTCGAGGAAAGGGGCGCTATTCTAGCGGGTTGCGGCGGATATCCACAAGCTCCCCCTCGGCGCCGGGGCACAGCGCAGGGCGCAGGCGCCATTCCGGATGGTCCGCCTGCCAGACCTCGGGGGCGAGCCGCCCCTCAGGCATCAACAACCAGTAACGGGGCTCCTGGCGTTCGCGCTCACGGATATCCGGACTGAATCCGCGCTCCTGAAGTCGGTCCCGACGAAGCTCGGCGCGCTCGGGGGTGCTGAACAGCCCCAGGGATATACCGCCCTCACCTTCACCGCTGCGAATCAGGAAATAATCGCCAGCGCCCGCCGCCTCCAGGGCCGCCAGGGTTTCATCGGCATCTGTGATCCCGTCAGGCGGAATAATCACCCACCAGGCGAAGACCACTGACTCGGGAATCTCGAGCAAATGCGCGGAAAGCTCGGGGCGGAGCCGCTTGAATGCCCGCAAGGCTTCCTCGCCATCCACGCCACCCAATTGCACGCAACCGCCTGGTCGCCACTGGGGCTCGGCCGGCTCCCTCGGCTGCAGGTCAGACTCCGGTAGATCGGGCTCGGCCACAGCCAGCTGATAACGCTCATTGGGCTCAATTCGTACCAGCTCTTCCGCTGGGTCGGGGGCATGCCAGGCCTGCCAGGCCAGAACGACCAGGTTGAGCGCCAGCAGCAGCAGAAAAATCAGCCGAAGCATCTAGGCGCCTCCTCCAGCATGCCTTCCAAAACCAGATCGGGCACCAATCGGGGACGCTCGTCCGATAGCGCCTCGCAAACAGGCTCGGCACCACCGCCGGTCAGATAGAGGGGCCCCGCAACATCGGCTTGCCGGGCTAGCCGCAGGGCTCGCTCGACCCCGCCACAGACGGCCAGGCGCACACCGGCAGCTACGGCTGCACCGGTATCCGCGGCAGGGAAACCCGGCCCGCCGTCGCCTGGCCGCGGGCGAATGCCACTGGCACGGCCTACCAAGGCTTCAAGGCTTAAGGCCTCGCCGGCGAGAATGGCACCGCCAAGGTGGTGTCCGTCGTCTGCCACCAGGTCGATGGTCACCGCAGTACCCACATCCACCACCACGAAGCCCGCCCGCTCTCGCCGCCAGGCAGCCAGCATCGCCAACCAGCGATCCACGCCCAAGCGATCGGGCTCAGGGTAGGCGTTGACCAGGCCTTCCTGACCGACCGGAGTTCGCAGACGGGTCACGGGCCAGCCCCGCGCCCGAACTGCCCGCTCAAGGCGGGCCGTGTAGTCTGCCTCCCGGACCGAAGCCAGGCGCACTGCCTTGATGTCGTCGCGCTCCAGAACTGCGGGCAGAGAACCACCCTCATGAACCCCGTGCTCGCGAAGCCGCCCGTCGGAGTCGGCAAGCGCCCACTTGAGCCGACTATTGCCACTGTCCAACAAGAGAATCATGTCAGTTCGATCTGGCCGGCCGCAGACTGACTTCCCCCACCTGCCAGCGGCTGAGGGAACCATCGGCTTCCCGCAAACACAGCGCCGCGGCCTCATCCAGCCCCTGGGCACAACCCGCCACCTGTCGCGTGCCCAGATCGAGAGTCACCGAACGACCGGCCAGCGCATCGCGCTCGGCCCAGGCATCGGCGAACGGGGCAAATCCCTGCTCAGCGTAGCGGCCCAGATCATCACAGAGCCTTCCGAGTACCATGCCAGCAAGATGGTTGCGGGAGGGGCGCGCCATCACCGCCGACAGGTCGGCGGCCGCCTGGTCCACCGGCTCGTTTGGCAGGGCCCAATTGATACCGACTCCAATGATCACATCACAGGGCCCCTCGGGCGCGCCGCGCAACTCAATCAGGATGCCGGCCAACTTGCCCTGCTCGCAGAGCAGATCATTGGGCCACTTCAAACGCAGCCCCCTGGCCCCCAACGCCTCAAGGGCCCCTGCCAGGGACACGGCGATGGCAGGGGCAAGAGCCGAAACGCCGGCGCTTAGCACGGGAAAATGCCAGGCAAGTGAGAGGGGAATACCGGCGCCATAGGCACTCAGCCACTGGCGCCCACGCCGACCACGCCCGGCCGCCTGGCCTTCGGCCAGACAGGCCTGGGGCCTGGCATCTGCGGGCAGATCGGCCAGAAACTGGTTGGTAGAGGCGACGGCGGCAGGCAGGTGAAGCTGCAATTGCCTATTCCACGGCGAACCCATGGCCGCACGAATGGCGTCGGCGTCAAACAATTCTACCGGATGGGTGAGGCGATAACCCCGCCCCCGCTGACGGTCCAGACCGAGCCCGGCTTCAGCAAGTGCCTCCAGGTGCTTCCAAACGGCCGCCCGCGAAACGCCCAGCGCACCGGCCAGGGCTTCACCGGAATGGAATTCGCCGTCCGCCAGGGCAACCAGAATCCGATGGCGCAGCTCATCGCCGGGTCGGACTCGGGAGGCGCTTGGATCGGCCGCCTCACTCATCCCTCACCGCTCCCGTGCCGGCGGCGGAATAGCATAGCCTTCTCGAAGCGCGCCTCTTCGCCCCTTGCCAGACGTTTCAGATTGCTGCGATGGGTGTAAACAATGGTGATGAACATCACCCCGGTGAAGGTCACCAGCATGCCGGTCAGGGGCTCCCCGATGGCGAGCATGTAAACCGGGCCCACGGCAGCGGCAAGAACCGTGGCAAGACCCACATAGCCGGAAAACACCAGAACCAGCAGCCAAACCGCCAGAATGGGCAAGAGCGCCATCGGCGCAATCACGATCATCACACCGACCAGGGTGGCGGCGCCCTTTCCACCACGAAAGCCATGCCAGAGCGGCCAGACGTGACCGAAAACCACTGCCACCCCGCACAGCGCCATGAGCCATTCCGGATCCAGGGCCTGGGCAGTTTCCGTGAGCAGGCTGAGCTGGGGAATCAAGGCCACCGCGGCCACACCCTTGAGAACATCGATCACGGCTACCGCCGCGGCAAAACCCTTGCCCCGCGTCCGCAGGGCATTGGTGGCACCGGCATTGCCGCTGCCCTCGCGACGGATATCCGCCCCACCAATCAGCGGGCGCAGGATCAAGCCCCCCATCACCGAGCCCACAAGGTAGGCGGCCAATACAATAAGCCCCAGTTCCAGCATCAATATCTCCTGCGATCACCAAATGAGGGAAGCTGCAGTTTACCGCCCCGGGGGCCGCCTCCGCCACGGCGCCGACCAGGGCAATATTTTACAGCCGAAATATTTCGGTCTATAATATTTCGCACACAAAATTTTTAGCAGGCAAACCATCTTGCAAGCGACGCCAGATTTTGACAGCACTTCCCGTTACGACGAGCGCATCCTCCGCGCCCTGCGGCGGATCATACGGGCGGTGGATTTCTATAGCCGCCAGCTATCGATGCGCCACAGTCTCACCGGCCCCCAACTGATTTGCTTGCGACAGCTCAAGCAGCACGGTGAGCTGACGCCGGGCCAATTGGCACGTGCGGTCTCACTGAGCCCGGCGACGATCAGCGGCATCCTGGACCGCCTGGAGCGCCGGGGCTATCTGACCCGCAAGCGCCGCGCGGAGGACAAGCGCCAGGTGCTGGTGGCCTTGACCAAGGCCGGCATGGAGCTGGTTGATCGCACACCTCTCCCCCTCCAGGAGCGCTTCATTCAACGTCTGGCGGAACTGCCGGAAGCCCGCCAGGCTGAGATTGACCGCGTCTTGCAGCGCATCGTGACCATGATGGAAGCGGAAGAGATTGATGCCGCACCCGTTCTGGCCAGCTGGCCAACCGGTAACGAGACGCCGGAGACGGCCTCGAGACGCCTTGATCAGGCGCCCGGCACAGCTTCCAGTATCGAAGACGACAGCAGCCATGAAGGAATCAACGGTAGCCGCTAAGCAGGACCAGCACCCGAACCGGCAGGCTAGAGCATGCCGGGGTCAGCGGGAGAGTGCGGCTGCCTTGAGCAAATCATTCCAGATTGAAATAACACTTGACGCAGGAGAGCTGCGATGAGCCTCATCGTTCAAAAATTTGGGGGTTCCTCGGTTGCCGACGAGGACAAGATGCGCCACGTTGCCCAGCGTATCGTGGAAACCCGCCGCGCCGGGCATCAGGTGGTGGCGGTCGTGTCGGCCATGGGCAAGACCACCAACAACCTCCTCAACATGGCCCGGGATCTGGCCAAGGATCCGTCCCGCAGGGAACTGGATATGCTGCTTGCCTGTGGCGAGCGCATTTCCATGTCCCTGCTGAGCATGGCCATCCAGGAGCTGGGCGAGGACTGCATCTCCCTCACCGGCCCCCAAAGCGGCATCCGTACCACCGACAACCACTTCAATGCCCGGATTACCGACGTCAAGGCTGGACGGGTGGAGCGTGAACTGGAACGTGGCCGGATTGTGGTCGTTGCCGGTTATCAGGGCATGAACAGTCGTGGCGAGGTTACGACCCTTGGTCGTGGCGGTTCCGACACCACGGCGGTGGCGGTGGCCGCAGGCGTCAATGCCGATCGCTGTGAGATCTACTCCGATGTGGACGGCGTCTACACAGCCGACCCGCGCATTGTTGAGACCGCCCGTCCCATGCCCGAAATCAGCTATGTCGAGATGACCGAACTGGCCCACCACGGGGCCTCGGTTCTCAACCCACGGGCGGTGGAATATGCCTGGCGCCGTGACGTGGAGGTCCGTGCTCGCTGCACCTTCAACGATGCCCCCGGCACCATCATCCACGAGCGGGAGGCCGGCGACGAGGCCAAGGTCCTGGGTGTTGCTTGCCACAAGGAGTTGATCTGGGTCTCCCTGCGGGGCAAGGACCGGGTCGCTGGCCTGGGCGACAAGGTGCTGAAGGCTATTGAGAAGAATGACATTTTCGTGGACGACACCGGCGATGATGGTGAGCGCCGCGATATGCTGATCGCGACTGAAGATATTGCCAATCTGGATATTTTCGCTGATGGCTTACGCGACCAGTTTGACGACCGAATCTCGGTCAGCACGGATCTGGGCTCGGTTTCAGCAGTCGGCCTGCACACCGGGGAGGACCCGGACATCCTTCGCAAGGCCGAAGCGGCGCTGGAACGAGCCGGAGTCGGTGTCCGGATCAGTTTCACCCGCGAGCATTCCCTGACCTGCCTGGTCGAAGCCGCCCAGGTGGGCGATGCCATGCGAGCCCTGCATGCAGTCTTTCTTGATGATGCCAAGCAGGCTCGGGAGGTGGCATGAGCAAGACCGCGACAACCATAGACAGTAAGGACAACAACGTGTCTGAGCAGACTGGTGACATTATTTACCGCGCCGCCACCGCCGCCGATGGGGGCGTGATGTGGAGGTTCGTGGCGGAAGCCGGGGTGCTGGAACAGAACCCCTCCTACGCTTATATCCTGATGTGCCAACACTTCGGCGATACCTGCCTGGTGGCTGAGCGGGATGGCGAGATGGTGGGTTTCGTACTGGCTTATATCCCGCCCAGACAGGAAGACACCATCTTCGTCTGGCAGGTGGGTGTCAGCAAGAAAGTGCGTGGCAAAGGGGTGGGCATGCGCCTGCTCCGCCATCTGATGGCACTGCCGGCATGCCGAAATGTGCGCTATCTGGAAGCCAGCGTGACGCCGAGCAACAAACCCTCACAGAATCTGTTCCGGGGCTTTGCCAAGAGGTCCGGCACCCAATGCCGCAAGATGCCCTTCTTCCCCAGCGAGTTCTTCCCGGAGCCTCACGAGAGCGAACACCTGTACCGGGTCGGCCCGATCGAATGGCCGGAAGCCTGAACTGTTTTTTGAAACGAATTCCAGATTCTTTTGACCGGAGGACCAATGAGCAACAAGACCATCGACAAATATGAATCCGAAGTGCGCGGCTATTGCCGGACCTTCACCAAGACCTGGGACACGTCCGAGGGCGCCTGGCTGACCGACACCGAGGGCGAGAAGTACCTGGACTTCTTCGCCGGTGCCGGCGTGCTCAACTACGGACATAACCACCCGGCACTGCGCAAGCCGCTGCTGGAGTATGTGGAACGCGGCGGCATCACCCACAGCCTGGACATGTACAGCGCCCCCAAGGAGCGTTTCCTGGAAACCTTCAATCAGGTCATCCTGGAACCGCGCAAGATGAACTACAAGGTCCAGTTCCCGGGCCCGACCGGCACCAACGCCACCGAGGCGGCCATGAAACTGGCCCGCAAGGTGACCGGCCGGACCAACATGGCCTTTTTCACCAATGCCTTTCACGGCATGACGGTCGGCTCCCTGGCGGTGACCGGCAACGAGGGCAAGCGCCACAGCGCCGCCCAGCCGTTGAGCAATGCCACGCCCATGCCCTTTGACGGCTACATGGGCGAGGGTGTCGACACCCTGGATTACTTCGAGCATGTGCTGGAAGACCGGGGCAGTGGCGTGGAAATGCCGGCCGGCGTGATCGTCGAGACCGTGCAGGCCGAAGGTGGGGTCAACGTGGCCAGTCGCGAATGGATGGAGCGTCTGGGCCGAATCTGCAAGAAGCATGGCATCCTGCTGATCATCGACGACATCCAGGTGGGTTGCGGTCGCACCGGCACCTTCTTCAGCTTCGAGGAATGGGATCTGGACCCGGACATGGTCTGCCTGTCCAAGTCCCTGTCCGCCTACGGCCTGCCCTTCGCAGTAATCCTGCTCAAGCCCGAGCATGACATCTGGGGTCCGGGCGAGCACAACGGCACCTTCCGCGGTCACAACCTGGCCTTCATCACCGCCACCGCGGCGTTGAAGGAATTCTGGCAGGATGACGCCCTGACCCGCGAGGTGCGGCGCAAGGGCGAAATCGTGAGGGAGCGCTTCCAGGCCATTGCCGACCGCCATCCGGCCCTCAAGGCCCGTGTCCGCGGTCGCGGCTTCATCTGGGGCCTGGCCTCCGAGCACAAGGGCCTGGCCGACATGTTCTCGGAAGAGGCCTTCAAGCACGGACTGGTGATCGAGGGTGCCGGGATCGACGATAACGTGGTCAAGTTCCTCGCCCCGCTGGTCATCGAGGAAGCGGACCTGGTCAAGGGCCTGGACATCCTCGACAAGGTCGCCGAGACCGTCAGCAAGAAACTGGCCGAGCAGAACGCCGCTTGAAATCACCGCAACGCATCCCCAGCTTGAAAGCGATGCGCGTGGTCGCGGGGGCGGCCCAGCCGTCCCCGCACTCTGGATAGCTCACAAGCCATCCGCAAGCAGCACCCGGCTGGCACAGCAAGGAACAAGACCGGCCAGCCATTAGTACGGACTCCAGGGCCGCCCTGCGTATCATGAACGGCAGGCAAGCAGGGCCCTGTGCGCCCGACACGACCACTCACCGGCATATTTGGGAGCCATGACAATGATTGTGAGAAAACTGGATGACATCATCGGTACCGACCGCGAAGTGGATGGCGGCAACTGGGTCAGCCGCCGTCTGGTCCTGAAGGATGACGGCATGGGCTATTCCGTCCATGACACCATCATCAAGGAAGGCACCGAAACCCACATTCACTACAAGAACCATCTGGAATCGGTCTATCTGACCGAGGGCGAGGGTGAAGTCGAGACCATCGCGGACGGCAAGATATGGCCCGTCAAGGCGGGCGAGATCTACATCCTGGACAAGAACGATGAGCACTATCTTCGGGCCAACAAGGGCACCCATATGCGCATGGTCTGTGTCTTCAATCCGCCCATCAGCGGACGTGAGGTCCATGACGAGCACGGGGTTTATCCGGTAGACGAAGACTGATCCCGAGGCATTTCCAGGACCCGGGGGGCGATTTGCCGCCCGGGCCATGAACTTAACACAGAGAGGTAACCAACCAACGACAAGCATAAAGGAGGTCTGTTATGGCAGTAACCGTGCGGGAATTGCATGAAACACGGCAAACCGGCACACACTCTGACATCTATCCCACCCGGGTCCAGGACGAAGCACGCATCATCCCCCGCAAGGACCCAATTGTTTACGGCGACATCGACGATGGCCCTCTCGGCCAGCAGGAACTGAGCCGGTACGAAAGGGACGGCTTCCTCTTTCTCACCGGGCTGTTCTCGGAGAGCGAAGTGGAAATGTACCGGCGGGAACTTCGCCGCCTCGACGCTCGTGCCGACAACAGCAAGCGTCCCGAGGTCATCACTGAGCCGGGCAGCGAGTCCATCCGCTCGATCTTTTCAATCCATCGCAATGACGACCTCTTCGGGCGGCTGTGCCGGGACCCGCGCGTGCTGGATGTGGCCCAACAACTGCTGGGCTCGGATGTCTATGTCCATCAGAGCCGGGTCAACTACAAGCCGGGCTTCACCGGCAAGGAGTTCTACTGGCACTCGGATTTCGAGACCTGGCACGCCGAGGACGGTATGCCGCGGATGCGGGCGGTCAGCTGCTCGATTCTGCTGACCGACAACAAGGCCTTTAACGGGGCCCTGATGCTGATCCCCGGCTCCCATCGGCATTTCATCAGCTGTGTGGGCGAGACCCCGGAGGACAATCATCTCAGCTCTCTCAAAGCCCAGGAAGTGGGCGTACCGGACCAGGAGAGCTTGAGCTGGCTGGTTCAGCAGGGCGGCATCCATGTTCCGGAGGGGCCGGCGGGCTCGGTGCTGTTCTTTGAATGCAATACCATGCACGGCTCCAACGGCAACATCACCCCTCTGCCGCGGAGCAACGCCTTCTTTGTCTTCAATAGCATGGAAAATCGCCTCCAGGCGCCCTACGCCGCGCCCAGGCATCGTCCCCAATGGCTGGCGGAACGTGACCACACCCGGGCCCTGCGCCACCTGTGATCCCGCCACCGGCGTGAACCGGCGAAAGGCCTGGTTCACGCCCCTGCCAAACGCCAGTAAACAAGGTAGACTAAGGAACCTCTGATCAATTCATTTGCGCCCGCTGTATGGGACAAATGATCAGGCGCTGCGAAGAAAGGGGGACGGTGTGAGCCTCGTTGATATCATTCTTAATCCCGCGGCAGGGGGCGGGAGAGCCGGCAAATTTCGAGATTCCATTGACACGCACCTTCGAAGCCTCGACTTCGAGCCCCGCTGGCACCTGACAGAAAGCCCGGGCCACGGCATTGAGCTGGCCAGGGAGGTGGTTGAGTCCGGCAGCAGGCTATTGGCGACAGCGGGTGGCGACGGCACCCTGTTCGAAGTCATCAATGGTTGCTTACAAAGCGAGGGCCCTTTGCCGGACCTGGCACTGATTCCCGTGGGGCGCGGTAATGACTTCGCGAAGAGCCTTGGGCTACCCCGTGAATGGGCGGACGCCTGCGACCGGCTGATGCTGGGCACAAAACGCCGAGTCGACATGGGCCAGTGCAACGACATCTTCTTTGCCAATACCCTGGGAATCGGTCTGGACGCGGATATCGCGGATATTGCATCCCGCCGCCGTTGGCTGCCCGGTGACACGGCCTATGTTGCTGCCCTTGCTCAGTCGCTGCTGCGGAAACGGCGCCCTCGAGTCTCGGTCAGGCATGACGGGGGCAATCTGGAGCAGGAAGTGACCTTGATGGTAATCGCCAATGGCTGCTACGAGGGCGGACGATTCAATCTGGCCCCTCATGCAAATATCGAGGACGGGCAACTGGACCTGATCATTACGCCGTCGCTCAGTCGGCGCCAGATCATGGCCCTGGCTCCCCTGGTCACTGAAGGCCGTGTAGAAGAAATCGAAGGCTACCAACGCTTCCTGACCCGGCGGGCAAGCATCCATTTGGATGCGCCCTGCCGCGTCCACGCCGATGGTGAGGTAATCTACCGTCAGGCCCGTCGCCTTGAAATTGGCGTGCTTCCGGGGGCGCTGACGTTCTTTAGCTAATCGGCCGAGCCGTCCCTGGTTCTTTTATCGCTGCGCCATGCAGTGACTCAGTGCTTCATTTTGCGATGGCCTCGGGCTCATCCAGCTTCAGGCTCAGACACTTGGCCGACCCCCCCGCCTTGAGGAACTCGCTCAGGGAGGTGGTATGCACCGTAAAGCCAGCTCGCTCCAGCTCTGAACGCAGGCGGTCGGAACAGTCATGCATGATTACATTCTCGCCAATATTGATGGCGTTACAGGAAAATTCCGCCGCTTCTTCCTCGGTCACCCGGATTCGGCGCTCAGCCGGCACCCGCGATTCGATTAACTCATTGGAGGCGACATCATAGGCTTGAGGATAGTAAAGCAGCCATCCGCCGGCGAGGGGGCAGAAACAGGTGTCGATGTGATAGAAGCGCTCATCAACCAGGGTCAGGCTCAGGACGTCGACCCCCAGAAAATCGGCCACGAACTCATGTGCCTCGCGATCGGTGCGGAAGCCGGAACCGGCCCAGAGCCACTCACCACCCCGGTCAAACAGGGAATCACCGGCACCCTCATAACGCACACCCTCTGGCAGCTCACCCACCTCATAGCCAATCTTGCGGAAAAACTGGGCGAAATGCCGCTCCTCCGGCTGGCGCTCCTTGTGGGCGAAGCTGGAAACCACGGCCCGCTTCCCGGCAACCGTGCCGGCGTTGGCGGTGAACACCATATCCGGCACCCCTTCCTGGGGCTCAATCTCGACCACTTCGGCAAAACGCGCCACCAATGCCCTCAAAGCCTGCCACTGGGACATCGCCTTCTCCTGGGAAACCTGGTCCTGGTTGCCCTTCATCCAGGGATTGATAGCGTAATTGACGTGGAAATGGTCAGGCGGACACATGAGAATGCGAGTGGATGTGGACATGACGGTCATTCCGTATTGGTGTTATCTGTGGTTACCGCCCAGAGGCCGGCGCAAAGTCGGGATTCTACCCGATTTGCGGAGGTAGTTTAAGGTGAATGGCTGCAAGACCACCACGGTGGCGGACCCGGTAAGTGATAAAGAAACGGCCCGCAATGCGGGCCGTTTCGGTTCAGCACAGACTCGGACTGGCTTAGGGGCAGACCGTCACCACCTGGGAGCATTCGCCTGAATCCGTGTCGCAGACCTGGAAATCATGGCAGGCTCCGCCACGAATATTACTGGTCCAGGTCCATTCGCCGGTGTTCTCGACGGTGGCCTCGACACCGGCATTGCGCAGCACCTCAACCATGCTGGAGCTGGCGCCGGTCCAGTTCAGGTCGGCACGGTGACGACCCTGCACCTTGTAGCCGACGGCAATCAGTTCGATGGAATCGGCATCGCCGTCATCACTGTCACCATCATCACCACCATTGTCGCCGTCATCGCCATCGTCGTCATCACCGCCGTTGCCGTCGTCGCCACCATTGCCATCGTCACCGCCGTCATCACCACCACCGGCACAGCCATTGCTGGAAAGGTAATCGACGGCATCGCGGGCCTGAACAAGACCGTAACCGAATTCGTTGTTACGGCCGGCGCTGCCCAGGTCCAGGGCGGTGGCGGCAAGGGCGTCACGGATTTCCTGGTTGCTGCAGCTCAGGTGATGGCTCCAGACCAGGGCTGCCACACCCGCCACATGGGGGCTGGCCATGGAGGTGCCATTCCAGCTGGCGTAGTTGCCCACACCGGTGGCCACGAATCCGGTTTCACCCAGACGGGTCAGTGCTTCCTGACCATCAGCCTGGCTGATTCCCACGGAGGGTATGCCGGTCGCCACATCACCCAGGGTGCCCTGGAGGGCGCCGGATTCGTTGTTGTAGATCACCGCGCCGACGCCACCGCCAGCCTCGCAAGCCTGGACCTTGTCGGCAAAACTGATCTGGCCACGCTCGATGAGACAGACCTGGCCCTGGGCATCACAGGTAGAGGTGCCCAAGCCACAATCCATCAATTCACCCTGGCCCTGGGCGTCGGGCGAACCATCCATCGCGACAGCGGAAAAAGCATCACCGGAAAGGGTGAAGGTTTCCTCATTGCCGGAACCCATGGGGACGGTGGAACGGACTGCCACACCCGGCGCGGACAGTTCGACCTGATCATTGCGCTGGGAGAAGCTGGCGAGCTCCATGTTCTCGTCGATGGCGGCCACCGAGACCACGGCATCGTAGGAAGCCGGATAGCTCTTGCGGGTGTTGCCATCGTTGCCCGCAGCGGCGATGGACAGCACACCACGATCATGGGCGGCGGCAAAGGCGTTAGCCTCGGAGTTACTTGAGAAGCTGCCGCCCAGACTCATGTTTACAACATTTGAACCAGCGTCTTCACAGACGTTCAGGGCGTGAACCAGATCCGAGGAATAACCCCAGGAACCGCTGTCATTGAAGACCTTGACGATATGGAGATTCAGATTGCCGGAAGGCAGGACGCCCACCACGCCCACATCGTTGTTCAGGGCGGCAATAGTACCGGCCACATGGGTGCCGTGACCGGATCCGTCCTGGTACCAATTACCGGTGCCGGAGTCATTTGTGCCGGTAACATTGCCACCCGAAGGTAGGTCTTCATGATTGAGGTCGTAGCCGGAGTCGATGACACAGACGGTCATTTCGCTGGCAGCACCGTCGGAGACCTGATCGGCCTGGAACATACCGATGCCATAGGGGCTGACCTGACTGGACATCAGCTCACGGCGAGGATCCTTCTCTACATAGGCCACGTGAGGGTTATTGCGCAGGCCGTTGATGGCCTGGGTGGGCAGACTGACGGCGAAGGCATTCAGTTCGTCAAATTGGTAATGGACTTCACCGCCCTGGGCATTCAGCGCACGTTGCACGCTGCCCTTATGGCCTTGATCAAAGACAACCCAGACCCGCTCCTTGCTGTCCGCCACGGCTGAAACACTCATGGCACCCGTCAGGACGGCCGCAGCCAGGGCACCAGCACTGCTGTTGCGAATAAGAGACACGGAAAACCTCCCGCTCAAAGCGTATATCGGACCCCCCCGATAAGTACGCCACATACGGGCGATTGAAAGAATCTAGTCGGCTTTTAGGTGAAAAACCGTGAACCAGTTCACACTTTCCTCTGAGCAGGAGAGAATTCAGAAGGATTCCGACCAACGGCTGGCGGCTTACACAGCGTAAATTGGGAGGCGACTCACCAGCGGTGATAGGCGGGGTGACCAGGCTTCACAGCCATGAACCGGCCGTGGCAGGTATCGCAAAGCTTGTCGCCAGCATAGAGCTGGCCTTCCACAGTGACCACATCACCGTCGGTCTCGACAACGCGCGCGACCAGCCTCAAGGGCCCGTCGGTTGGAGTCGGGCGCTTTAAGCGGATCTGATAATCCATGGTGACGGTACAGGGCGGATGGTCTTCGCCCCGTTGGGTCATCAGATGCCAGGCGGCCGTCCAGTTGCAATGGCAATCCAGAATGGAACCGATGATTCCGCCATTGAGCACGCCCGGGAACGCCTCATGGTGCGCTTCCGGCGTCCACTCCGCGACTACCTGGTCCCCGTCTGGAAAGGATCGAACATGGAGGCCCTTGTCATTGGCGGGTCCGCAGCCATAACAAGCATTGTGTGGAGCGTAGCGTTCCTGTAGGCAAAGATCCGTTGCTTGCATTGTTGACCTCATTACTGATCCGCAGAACTGCGCGGCAGAAAATTCTCCGCGAGCATGCAGCGGACACTGCCGCCGGCATATTTCTCGATGGTCGAAATATCGGCACTAACGATTGTGACGTGCTGCTCGAGACGTTCCAATTGGTCGTCAGTCAGGCTGTTCTTGGCCTGGGAAGACATTGCGAGCAGGGCCTTTCCATCCTTGCTGCGCAGCTGAAGCATGTTGCCGGCAAAGGCGTTCATCTGAGCAAGACTAATGGCAACGACCTCGTGGCCGGTGCGCTCCAGACGTCCCCGCACCCGCAAGCGCTCCTGTTCGTCAACGATAGACTCCTCACAGACGACCGCGAAACTTTGGCCCACACACATCATGACATTGGTGTGGTAGATCTCCTTGCCGTGACTCATGGCGGTAAAGGCTTCCGGCTGGAAATCGAAGCGCTCACACCAGTCATGAAACAAGGCGGGGTGGGTTCGGTTGGACAGGCAGGCATAGGCAATGCGATTTACCCTATCCAGCACCAGGCTGCCGGTACCTTCCAGAAAACGATCCTTCCCTTCACTGGGGCTAAGGTCATGCCGTGCCTGGATCTGTCGACCGTGCTTAGTTTCCAGAGAGTCGATGACGTCGTCGCGACGCTCGGCCCGCCTGCTCGGCGCTTCCATGGGATACAGAACGACGTCACCATCGGCATGGGTACTGAGCCAATTGTTTGGAAACAGGGCATCGGGTGTGACCGGATCCGGCGTGTCGTCAAACACGGTAACCTCGACACCGGCTCTTTCCAGCGCGGCAACGAGCCCGTCGAACTCGACCTGCGCCTGATTCCGAACGGCCTCTTCCTCCGAGGCATCGATATTAGCCTGGAAGGTATTGCTGACCGCCGTCTCGGGGTTGGAAGTGAAGCTGACCGGACGGATCATGATCACCGAATCGGTGCATTGCTGCTGAATGGACATGGGCCTTTCCGAAAGTTGTGATTTCAGCGCAGATTCTACCCCATAGTGAAGCCTACGCTAAGCGGGCAGAACGTCTTGAGTCCGGGAAACGCCTAGGAATGCTTGGTGAGTTGATAAGGGGTGGGGTTTCCCCATGCCAAATAAAAAAGCCCAAGGCCGAAATCGACCTTGGGGTTGGGATATAAAGCCTGGCGGTGACCTACACGAGCATGGGGGCGAACAAGGACCGAAATGCCGGTGGCATTTCGCAGCCGACGTGAGCGCCCGGCCAGGACGGCCGGGCCGGACTGCGGGCCAGGGACGGCTACCGGGCACGGCTGAGCTCAGGGTCGTCCATGAAAAGGCGTGGGGTTTCCCCATGCGAAACAAAAAAACCCCAAGGCCGGAATCGACCTTGGGGTTGGGATATAAAGCCTGGCGGTGACCTACTCTCGCATGGGGAAACCCCACACTACCATCGGCGCTGAGCGGTTTCACTTCCGAGTTCGGCATGGGATCGGGTGGTTCACACTCGCTATGGCCGCCAGGCGAACTGGCTCACGGCAAGCCTGTCCTGAGGACAGGGCTTGGGAATTCGAAAGATCGTCTTGGCGCGATGCAGCAATACAGCCTTAGTCGCACACTCAAGTTGCTTGAGTGTTATATGGTCAAGCCTCACGGGCAATTAGTACTGGTTAG
>PWMQ01000100.1 GCA_003558125.1 Natronospira sp.
AGCTGATCGGGCGCCTGTCACGCGGCTACCAGCAACGGGTGGGCATTGCCCAGGCGATCATCCACGAACCCGACCTGGTGATCCTGGATGAACCCACGGTGGGCCTGGACCCCAACCAGGTCCGGGAAATCCGGGAGCTGGTAGGCGAGCTGGCGAGCGATCACGGCATCATTCTGTCCACCCATATCCTTCCCGAAGTCACCGCCACCTGCAGTCATGTACAGATCATGGTGGGCGGTCGTCTGGTCCATGCCGGCAGCCTGGCGGAACTGGAGCACCGTCCGGTCACCGGCCTGCGCGTGGGCTTCGTGCATGCAGTGGATCCCCAGGCCCTGTGGGAGCTGCCGGGTGTGGAGAGCGTGGAAAAGCGTGGTGACAATGAAGTCTTCATTCGCCACAAGGGGCGCGAGGATCTGGCCCCGGCCTGTGCGGAGCTGGCCATCAAGCGTCAGTGGGGACTGCGCTTCCTGGAGCCGGAGCGAACCAGTCTGGAGCAGCTTTTCGTCAATCTGACCAGCGGGGAACAGGAGGCGGCCGCATGACACTGACCATTGCCGCCCGGGAATTGCGCAGTCTGTTCCTGTCACCGCTGGCCTGGATCGTGCTGGCAGTGACCACCTTCATTCACGCCTGGATCTTTCTGGTCCAGGTCGATCTGTGGACCGATCAGTTGCAGCCGGCCTTTGCCGGCCAGGCGGAGGCGCCCGGCGTCACCGACATGATCGCCACGCCCCTGTTCGGCAGCGCGGCCATGATCCTGCTGATGGTGGTGCCCTTGCTGACCATGCGTCTGATCAGCGAGGAGAAACGCAGCGGCAGCCTGCGCCTGTTGCAGTCCTCGCCGGTGGGCAGCCGCCATGTCGTGCTTGGCAAGTTTCTGGCAGTGGGTGCCCTGCTCGCCATCATGGTGACCCTGGTGGCCCTGATGCCATTGAGTCTGTCGGTGGGCACGCAACTGGACCTGGGCAAGTGGGCGGCCGGCGCCCTGGGTCTGCTTTTGATGACCGGTGCCTTTGCCTCGGCGGGCCTGTATTTCTCCAGCCTCACCCGCCAGCCGGTGGTGGCCGCCATTGCCAGCTTCGGTCTGCTCATTCTGCTGTGGATGATCGACTGGGCCGCGGATGCCGAGGCCGGTGCCGGTGTGGTGGAGTATCTGTCTGTCATCGGCCATTTCCAGAACATGGCCCGGGGCCAGGTTGCCACGTCCGAACTGGCCTACTACGGCCTGTTCATGCTCACCTTCCTGGGCCTTGCCATTCATCGACTGGATAGTGAGCGTTTGCGGCCATGAAGATCGATCGGCGAACCCGTTGGAGCAATCGAGTCCAGCAGTGGACAACCGTGGTGCTGTTGCTGGCGGTGGTGATCGGCCTGGCGCTGTTGAGCCATCGCTATTCCACCAGCTTCGATTGGACCCATGGCGCCCGCGGCAGTCTCTCCGAGCCCAGCCGGGAACTGCTCCAGACCCTGGAAGAGCCGCTGCGTTTCACGGTTTTCCTGGGCGAGGACACCGCCCTGCGGGATCGGGTGCGCACAGTGGTGGATCGTTATCGTCGGGCCGAGGACAGCATTGAGCTGCGTTTTGTGGATCCGGACCGGGAGCCGGCGATCAGCCGCGAATACGGGGTGACCCAGCCGGGACAGGTCTTTGTGGAAGTGGGCGACCAGCGCGAGGAAGTGGACCGCTTCACCGAGGCCGGCATTACCAATGCCATTGCCCGTGCGGCCCGAGCCAGTGAGCGTTATCTGGTCTTTACCCGCGGCCATGGCGAAGCCGACCCCCTGGGTGAGGGCGGCAGCGACCTGGGACAACTGGGCAATCATCTCAAGGAACGGGGCCTGAGTGTGCAGCGGGTCAACATTGCCCGCGACGGCATCCCCGACAATACCGCGGTTCTGGTGATTGCCGGCAGCCAGGGCAACTGGATGGACGGGGAGATCGATCACCTGCGGGATTATCTTGACCAGGGCGGCAATCTGGTCTGGCTGGTGGACCCCCACGGCAGCCCGCCCATGGCCCTGGCCGATCATCTGGGACTGGGGCTGGCCGAAGGGCTGGTCAAGGATCCCTCGGGCCGGGTACTGGGCATCGAAGACCCCGGCATGATTCTGGTCTTTCAGTATGAAGACAACCCGATCACCGGCGAGATTGATGCGGTGACCCTGATTCCCCACGCCACCATGGTGGATGCCTCCGGCATGGACGATTGGGAGCGCCAGTCCATGCTGCGCAGCAGCGGGGAATCCTGGCTGGAGACCCTGGATGGCGACCGCCTTAGCAGTGGCCCCATGCACCTGGGGCAGTTGCTGACACGGGAGCTGGAAACGGAGGGGGCCACCCTTGAGCAGCGAGTGGCGGTACTGGGCAGCCAGGCCGCGCTCAGCAATGCCTACATCGGCAACGGCGCCAACCTGGAACTGGGCCTGCGTCTATTCAACTGGGCGAGTGCGGACCCGGTCAGCCTCAACGTCCCCGTCCGCAGCGCCCCCGATCGGACCCTGGAACTCAGCTCCACCGCCTACACCGTCATCGGCGGTTTCTTCCTGCTCCTGCTCCCCGGCCTGTTGCTGCTTGCCGGTGGCCTGATCTGGTGGCGGCGGGGCTAGTAAGGCACTAGCGCTGACAGCGCGGGCAGAAATAGGTGGCCCGCTGAGCGATGACCGCCCGGCGGATGGCTGCGGCGCATTGCGGACAGGGTTCCCCGGCCCGGTCGTAGACATTGAGCGACTGGCTGAAGTAGCCAGGCATTCCGTCCGAATCCCGAAAATCCCGCAAGGTGGTCCCGCCCTGTTCGATGGCGGCGGCCAGGACCTGCTTGATGCGCGCTGCCAGTTGCCGATAACGGGCAAGGGCAATGCGACCGGCCGGCCGCCGGGGATGGATGCCGGCCAGGAAAAGGGCCTCGGAGGCATAGATATTGCCGACCCCCACCACCGTGGCCGAATCCATGATGAAGCTTTTCACCGGCGCCCGGCGGCCCCGGGACCGGGCATAAAGCCGCTCGGCGCTGAAATCCTCCGACAGGGGCTCGGGGCCGAGCGCAGCCAGGCGGGGATGTTCGGCGAGGGGGGCCTCGGTCCAGAGCAGGAAACCGAAGCGACGGGGGTCGTTGAAACGCAGGCAGTGGCCGTTCTCCAGGACCAGATCCACGTGGTCATGTTTTTCCGGGGCGCGGCCATCGGTGATGATACGCAGGCTGCCGGACATACCCAGATGCCAAAGCAGGCAGCCCCGGTCGGTTTCCACCAGCAGGTACTTGGCCCGACGGTTCACGGCCGTTACCCGCGCGCCCCCCAGACGCCGATCCAGACCGGGATCCACCGGCCAGCGCAGGCGGCTTTCACGCAGCACCAGACCCCGGATGATCTGCTCGCTGAGAAAGGGGGCGACGCCCCGCCGGGTGGTTTCGACCTCGGGTAGCTCGGGCATGGTTACTCAGTCGTCGTTGCCGGGCGGCAGAAGGGCGTCGGCCTCGCGAGCCGGGAATCGGTAGCGCAGGCCGGTGTCGGGGCTGGCCAGGACCAGACCCTCCTCGTCTTCCAATACAAGGAAACGTCGCTCACGACCGTCCACCAGGCGAACCGCCACAGCCGCTCCGTCTGCCTCGCCATCAAAGCCACTCAGCTTCCGGGCCCGGGCCGCCTGCCAGTTCTCGATCAGGCGTTCATTGTCCTCGGCCTGATAGGCCTCGGGCATGGGCTCGAGCCGCCAGCGCCCCTCGTCATCCCGGGTCAGTTCGTGTCCTGAAAAGGTAATGGCCTCGACGGCAGCGCCCGCGGGCAGCAGGCGATGGTCGAGAAACTCCCGGCCAGGCCGGTCAAACTGGAAGTAGACGATCTCATCCACCAGGACGATGTCATCATTGCCGCGCTGCACATAGCGGCGGCGATTGACCGGCTCGCCATCGCCCACGGCCAGACGCTCACCATCCACCTGAATCACCAGCACCGGTTCATCCAGGCCGAATTGTGCCGGCTCCACTTCTTCCAGGGGGTAACGGGCATGCACCGGGGCTCGCAGCAGGGGCAGTAACTGCCCCACCCGCTCCCGATCCGCCGGACCGCTTTCCGGTTCCTCCAGCCACCAGCCCTCATCGCGTCGTGCCATGCGCCAGCGCAGCTCGCCCTCGGCCTCGACAGAAACCTGGGACACCGCCGAGGGGTCCCGATCCAGCAAGGGGGCCTGGCCGGCCTGTTCCCGGCCCGCCAGCCAGAACAGCAGGCCGATCACCACAAGCCCGCCCACCAGGGCAATGTTCAACCGCGTTCTCGTCTGCATGGCAGGAACCTCTGAATACGCCCTGTCCGATCACTCATCCGGAAACGGTGAGCGCTGGGTCTCCACATAGACCTTGAGATAGGTCAGACCGCTCAACAGGTCCGACCCCAGGCGGTCTTCGAACATGATCGCCTGATAGCGACGCAGGGGGTTGAGGCCCACATCGCGGGTCACCCGCCAGGTCACGCGGTAGCGACCCCGTTCCGGCTCGATCTCAAACCGGCCGCGGGCCTCCACATGTGTTCCGAGTTGCAGACGATGAATGATAAAGGCACCCCGTTCGGTCCGATCGATTTCCAGCCGGCCCTCCGACTGCCGACCCTGTCCGCCCTCCCAGACGAACACCGCGCCCTCGCCTTGCTCGGCCCCTTCCTGGCGGGTATTGAAGGTCGGATCCCGCTGTAACCAGGGCAGCCAGCGGGAATAGCGTTTGGGCTGGGTAAGCGTCTGGTAGATCACCAGTTCCGGGGCCTGCATGGCCAATGAGCGCTTGACCGTCTGCTCGGCGGGCAGGAGCATGCCGATGCCCAGTACCAGCACGATCAGGCCGCTGACGACAGCCACGGTAAGCCAGCGCTTTTTTGCCTTGTTGTCCGCTTCCTGGTTCATGTGCCCTGCCTGTGTGGAGAATTTAGCATGAAGGATTGTACGCCAGACTGTAAACTTTCCCATCAGCCAATGGCACGTCCATCGAATCACCACGGGAGAGTGATTGCCATGTACCGTTTGAGCAGTATCTTCATCATCATTGCCCTGTTCGCCCTCACCGCCTGCGCGCCGGACCGGAGCGAACACCCCGAAGCGGTGGAAGATCCCCACTCCTTCGCCAATCCGGCCGAGGTGCGGGTGCGCCATGTCCACATGGACCTGGACGTGGATTTCGAGCGCCGGGTCCTGGACGGCTGGGCCCGACTGGATCTGGACTGGATGGATCGGCGCAGCCGCCGGGTGGTCCTGGATACCCGAGACCTGGAGATTCACCAGGTGGAGTATCGACAGGGGGATGAATGGCGTGAGGTGGATTTCGAGCTGGGCGAGGCCCATCGCCACAACGGCCGCCCGCTGGAAATCATTCTGCCCGCCCAGCTTGAGCAGATTCGCGTGCACTACACCACCAGCCCGGATGCGTCCGGCCTGCAATGGCTGACCCCGGAGCAGACCGCCGGCGGTGAACATCCCTTCCTGTTCAGTCAGGGCCAGCCCACCCACGCCCGCAGCTACGTGCCCCTTCAGGATGCCCCCCAGGTACGGATCACCTACAGTGCCGAGCTGCGTCCGCCGGAGGGCCTGTTCGCGGTCATGAGTGCCGAGAATGATCCCCATGCGGAACGGGACGGGGTCTTCCAGTTCAACATGCCGGAGGCAGTTCCGCCCTACCTCATCGCCCTGGCGGTGGGGGATCTGCATTTCGAGGAGATCAGCGACCGGGTGGGCGTCTATTCCGAGCCCCGTTACCTGGACGCAGCGGTTGAAGAATTCGCCGTCACCCAGCGCATGCTGGAGGAAGCCGAGGCCCGCTTCGGTGACTATGACTGGGGCCGTTACGACCTTCTGGTGCTGCCGCCCAGCTTTCCCTATGGCGGCATGGAAAACCCGCGGGTGTCCTTCGTCACCCCCACCATCATCGCCGGCGATGAAAGCCTGGTGTCCCTCATCTCCCATGAGCTGGTCCACTCCTGGGCTGGCAATCTGGTCAACAACGCCGCCTGGCGTGACCTGTGGCTGAATGAGGGCGTAACCGTCTACATGGAATACCGCAACATGGAAGACGTCTATGACCGGGAGCGGGCCGACATGCAGTCGGTGATCGGCTACCAGGGTTTGCAGTCGGCACTGGCAAGCCTGCCCCCGGAACGCCAGATACTGGCCATTGACCTCACCGGTCAGTCAGCGGATGAAGTCTTCAGCCTGATTCCCTATCAGAAGGGCCGGCTGTTCATCACCGAGATCGAGGAACGGTTTGGCCGCGAGAAGACCGACGACTTCCTGCGTGGCTATTTCCAGCGTTTCGCCTTCCAGGCCATCACCACCGAGCAGTTCCGCGACCATCTGCTGGAGAACCTGATCAAGGGTAATGAAGACATCATGTCGGTGGAACGGGTGGATGAGTGGATCTACGAGCCCGGCATGCCGGAGGGCTATCCGGAACCCCGCTCGAAAGCCTTTGAGCGGGTCGATGCCATGAAGGCCAAATGGCTGGACGACGAGATCGGCATCAGCGACCTCCGTAACGATGACTGGCATGCCCTGCAGTGGGTGTACTTCCTCAACAACCTGCCAGAGGAACTCTCCCGGGCCCGC
The DNA here is from genome assembly GCA_003558125.1 of Natronospira sp. Classification (GTDB taxonomy): domain Bacteria; phylum Pseudomonadota; class Gammaproteobacteria; order Natronospirales; family Natronospiraceae; genus Natronospira; species Natronospira elongata. Next base: position 6,581 of record PWMQ01000100.1, read on the forward strand.
ATGGATGCCCTGGACGAGGCCTTCGACCTCACCCATTCGCCCAACTATGAAATCGCCGCCGCCTGGCTGGAGATCGCCATTCGCAATGACTATGGCCCGGCCATGGAACGGGTGCGCGAATTCCTGCTGGAAGTGGGCCGCATGAAGTTCCTGCGCCCCCTCTACAGCGCCCTGGTGGAAGCCGACCGGGAAAAAGCCGAGGCCATCTACGAAGAAGCCCGCCCCGGCTACCACCCCCTCGGCCGCGCCACCGTGGAAGCCCTGCTCTATCCCGAGGGAGAGAGCGACGACGAAGCCTACTGAACCGACTGGCTTCTAATGACGAAAACGGGGCCGGCTTCTGCCGGCCCCGTTTCTTTGAGAGACATATCTAGCTGAACAGTGCGATTGCGCTCACCGCCATTGCATTGATATGAGATCATGACGGGACTGAATTGATCAGAGGTTCCTTAGTAAATCGAAAAAATTCAACCATGAAGTAATGAGCCTGCCACCTGCTTACCTCAGGTGGCAGGCTCTTTTCTTTTACCTGGGAGCTACCGCTGGAAAAAAGCCCTCAATGAGAAGTCTTGGAAGCCTCACCATAGACAGGATACTCATGTTTCTTGACCAACAGCTCGCCAAAGTCGTCGGCGGGCATCGGGCGATCAAATAGATAGCCTTGAACACCCCGAAAGCCGAGCTGCCTGAGCCGCCTGGCCTCTTCGGGGATCTCGACCCCTTCGGCAACCGTTCTCTTGCCGAGCCGACTGGTCATGTCGCGCATGGTCTGGACGAGAAGATCGTTTTCCACATCATCGGGTATACCACGGACAAAGGCACGATCTATCTTGATGTAGTCAAAGGGGAAGCGTTTGAGGTAGGCGAGACTGGAGTAACCGGTGCCAAAATCATCCATGGCCATGTCATGACCATGAGTCTTGAGTTCTCGAAGGCGAGAAATTATTACCTCCGGATCCCGCATGGCCATGCTTTCGGTCATTTCAAGAATCAAGCTGCCTGCCTGGCCGTTCGCTCGGTCCATCAACTGGGCACTGTAATCCAGGAAGTCCGGGGTCTCCAGCTGAATCCGGGATACATTCACACCGATTTGGAGGCCATCACTGTCTGGCCATTGATGCAGGCCCCGGATCGCTTCTTCCAAGACCCAGGCCCCCACATCATGAATGCCCCCATTGTGCTCCAGCATGGGAATGAAGTGCCCTGGAGAGACGAGGCCCAATCGAGGGTGCTCCCAGCGAATCAGGGCCTCCGCACCAAGGATGGCGCCCGTATCCAGGTCAACCACCGGCTGCATGAACAGGCGAAACTGCTTCTTCTCCAGGGCATGGTTAAGGGCATTCTCGATATTGAACAGTTGCCGCGCCTTCTCATCCGCCCGCTTGAAGAACACGATATCATTTCCAGGCTCAGCCGCCGAGACGGCCTTGTCCGCGGCCAGCACCAGCTCATCGACGGTTTGACCATCCCGGGGATAACAGGCGATGCCGGCGCAAACTCCGATCTGAACTGTCTCACCCGCCAATCTATATGGCCGATTCACCCGGCTCAGAATATCGCGCACAAGCTCTTCGGCAGCCTCGGGGGTGCAAGGCGGTGCCACCATGATCAGGAACTCATCCGATCCGGGACGGACCAGGGTGAGATCCGCCCGGCCCAGTCGCTGCAGGCGCCGTGCGATGCCCATGAGGATGGCATTGCCGGCACCTACCCCAAACGCATCATTGACACGATTGAGGCGGTCCACATCGAGCATGATGAAGGCGGCAGGCTCCCCCATGCACTCAGCGCGCGCCAATACGGCCGGCCCCAGATCACGGATGGCGGCCCGACCGGCCAGACCCGTCAATTCATCACGGGTGGCATTCACCGCCGCCCGATAGCCTCTCAACAAACCACGGGTGGCGCGGTGTACCAGGATGAACAGCAGGCTGGCTGTGACCAGCACGAAAAACCAGCCCTTCAGCGTCTGCGCCCAGGCCATGGTCGCTGAATCATCAATGATTCTTGCGAGCGCCTGATCGGAGAAGGCTATCCACAAGCCCGCCAGGAACGCATACAGGGTGGCAACTTGCAGCGCGCGCTTTGAGGGCGTGTCGCGGCGCAACCAGTGACCGGCTCTTGGCATACTCATGTCCTCCCATCCATTGGGTGTTCCCCCCATCCCTGGCAATGGAACCTGCCCTATCCCCTGGGCAGCTTATCCCGAAGTATAGTAGACATTACGCAAATTTCTGCCAATTGGCGGAGTTTTCCTAGCTGACTACTGCCGCATGAAACGAAACACCGCCGGGATGGAAACATCCCGGCGGTGTTGGGTGTGGGCAACGGAATGCCCACTAGCGCAGGACGGCCAGCTCCTGCAGGCGGGAGAGGTCGTTGGCGACACGCCAGGTGCCGCCGCTGTCCTCCACCCGGGCCTCCCACTGGGCCAGACGACGCTGATAGGCGCGGGGGTCGAAGTTATCGGTAGCGCGGCGGGGGACGTTGACCGCGACCACTTCCACCCCCTCCAGACCCAGGGGCATGTCCCGGTCCATGCCGGGCATGAGGTCCTCCTCCAGGTCCGAAACCATGAAGAGGGTCTTGCGTCCCGCCCCGCTTTCCCGGAGGAAATCACTTGCCAAAAGGACGCCGCCGGTGATGTCGCTGTGGGCGCTGGGCACGCTGAAACGCTCCATGAAGGCATCCAGTTCCGAACGCACGATGCGTTTTTGCTGGGTGGCCACGCTGGGACGGTGATCAAACTTCGTCCGGGCGATGTAGTTGCGCTCGGTGAAGCTGGAGTTGTCGATAAAGGCAATGGCGATGGAATCACCACTGGTCAACTGTCCCAGCACATAGTTGGTCAGATCCCTCGCCCGCTCCATCTCGGCGGCATAGTCACCATGGATGTCGATGAGAATGAAGACCGCCTGATTTCGGTTCTGTGCCTCGCCGCAGCCCGCCAGAGACAGAGCGGCGACCAGGGTTACAGCCATCGTCATTGATTGCAGGATTCGTTTCATCACTCATACCTCCCGCGGCTTGAGTCCAGGCTCGGTCTGGGCGCCCTTGCTCTTGCGACCGCCCTTGCCTGAATCCCGTTGTTGACGGCGGGCGCTGACCTGCTCCTTGACGCCATTGCTGCCCTGACGAATCAGGCGCTCGATACCCAGCGGCACCATCACGAACAGGTCATAAAGACTCACCATGACCTTGCTGGCGTGATTGGCGACACTGCCCACCGTGCGCACCACCAGGCGCAGCAGGCGCAACAAACCCAGGGCCACCAGACCCAGCACCGTGCGCATGGAGTTCATGAAGGCCTCCAGGGGGATGGCCACGAAGGCCAATGCGAATGGCAGGAAGAAGCCCAGCATCAACTGCGCCACCGAGGGAATCCAGCGAAACTGGGCCTCGGCCACCTCGGCCCCGGCCAGGGTCTGGGTCAGGGCTTCCCGGTCCTGGGCCAGCAGATCGCGCATATAGGCCAGTGAGGATTCGATGGCCGCGAAGATGAACAGGAGCGTGAAGGCGGCAATGGCCATGCGCTTGCGCATGCGATCATCCATGCGCCCGATCATGGGGAACAGGCGGGTGACCCTCAGCGATTCCAGCAGAAAGATCCCCATGGAAATCTCCAGCAGAATGATCACCAACGCGGCAATATCCGAGACCCGCACCGCGCCCACGTAGCTGGCGCCGCCCACCATCTCCGACATGGGCAGAGCAATCAGGTGAAAATTGATCAGGCCCCCAAAGGCGGCAATGATCAGCACGATGGTGGCGATGAAGAACTGGGTCAGGGACGAGGAAGCCAGGGCATGCACGGCCCGGTTCTCACCCTTGCGGATGCTCTCGTAGTTGGCCATGTGGCGATCAATGGCCCTGGACTGCTCTTCCAGGCTGGCCACCGACTTTTCCACTTTCGCCATGCTGGCATTGAGCTTGCGAAGTTCCGGCTGCATGGCATGCAGGATCCGGTGACGCTCGGCCACATTCTTCTGGTGGGCCTTGAGGGTTTCTCGGTGGGAGTTGGCCACCGTGGACCGGATGTTCTCCAGCACCTTGGCCACTGAAGGATCCGCCGTCTTGGGCAGGGCCTCAATGGTCTGGGTCACCTCGGCCCAGGCCGGCGGCAGGGGCGCCTCGGCGGTGGAGGCATGGTAATCGGCCTCCACTTTCTGCAATACATCGGAGAGCTTGCGGTGCAGATTGGGGTATTCCCCCAGGTCCCGCTCCACCACGGCATTGACCCGGGCGAACTCCCGTTCAATGGCCTTTTCGGTCTCTTCCCGGCCCTGGGCCAACAAGACATCCCGGTTGCGCTCGGATACCCGCTCCTCCAGCTGACGAATACTCTTCGCCGCCAGGCGCATGGCGCCATTCACTGCGCGCCCGGTATTGCGCAGCAGTTGATGGGCATGGGGCCGCCCGAAATACAGCAGCACCATGGCAATCACCAGCCAGACCCCCACCGACACTGCCGGCGAGTCTGACCAGACATACAAGATATCGGTCAACATAGTCGTCACCCCGTCTTTCCGGTTTCACACACGGCGGCTCCCGGTGGAACCGCTTCACCGACAGTCTCGGGGGCACTGGTGAAAAATCTGTGAACGGGTCCGTGTTAGCCCGGATTTCTCACCAGCCTCCTGCTGGCGGACCCCGATATGCCCGCGTCCTCGCCACGGAGCCTGCTGAGAAGTCCGTGCTAGACTCGAAGGCACCCTGATAACCCCGGATTGGTCATGGCGAGAATCTTCTGGGTGGAAGACAGGACCCACTGGGTGGACAAGTTCGGTCCGGTACTGGAGGCCGAGTCTTTTGACGAGGCGCCGACCGAGCTTGAAGTGTTCAAGTTCGCTGAGGCCGCCTGCCAGCACATCAAACGGGCTGATGACGCGGCACGGCCAGACGTGGCCCTGATCGACGCCCACATGAACGGCAATGACGCGGCCGGTTTTTCCGTCTCCCGGGCCCTGCAGCGCAAGTGGCCGGATGTGCCCCTGATCTTTCTTTCCGAGCACGCCGGCACCGGCATCGAACAAGAAGCCTTCGAAGGCACCGGGGCCCGGGATTTCATCGCCAAGCACCAACGCAATGTGGAATCGGTCCTGGTCTGGCGGATTCGCGCCGTGCTGAGGGAGGCGGGCATGCGACAGACCGTGCCCCGCCAGGCGGGCGAGCGCCTGGAAAGCGGGGATCTGGCCATCGATACGGTGAGCTGGGAAGTCTACTGGCGGGGCATCAAGCTCATGAACCCGACCAACCCCAAGCGCCCGCTTGCGCCCATGCCCAGAAAGATTTTGCGCTTTCTGGTCGAGGCTTCGCCCCGGCCCCTGTCCACGGCCGTGATGGCGGACAAGCTGGATGTGGACAGCGAGCGTTTTTCCTATGCCAGCTACCGCCAACATATCCGCACCCTGCGTCTGGCCTTCGACCAGGCCATGGGGGGCCAAGGTGCGTTTCTCGATATCTGCAAGGCGGGCGAAGGGATCGTGACCTTCGGTGATAAAGGGGCCTACTGCTGGAAAAAGGTCAGCCGCGCATCATGAGTGAGCACAAGCCACAGCCGGCTCGGCCCCATCCGGACACCCGCGCACCGCGGGTGCGTATCCGCTGGGCCCGCTTTCCCTGGCCCAGCGCCCTGGGGGCGCTGTTCACCGTGGCCTACTTCCTTTTCTATGCCAGCCCCGAACTGGTCGCCGGCTACGCCCTGCCCACGGACTGGTTTGGCGAGACCATGGCCCTGACCGTGGCGGGGATCTTTGCGCTGCTTCTGGTCTTTGATCTTCGCCGCTTTCAGCACCGCTTCGCCCTGCAGAAACAGGACGTGGCACGGCTCAACGAGCAACTGGATACCGCCTGGCAACGAATCCGGGAACTTCAGCTCAAGGCACACACCTATTCCGGTCACGCCGACAAGCTCAAGCTTTTCATCAGTGACAAGCTGCTCGAATACATCGAGTACGACGAGAAATTCCTGCATTTCAAAAGCATCGCCCGGGAAGTACGTCACAATGGGGTGATCAGTTTCGACAAGGTCCAAACCGCCCTTCAGCAGGCGGCCGAACAGGCCCGTCGGCAACAGGGGGAGACCAACACGGCCGGCAAGCAAGACACTGCAGGCCCGCAAGACCCGGCCGCCGACTACCAGGCCGCCCTGGATGCCATGCGTTATCTCTGGGACCTGCTCGATCTGTCCACCGCCGATAATCTTGCCCTGCATATCGGCAATCTCCTGTGCGAGTGCGAGGAACACTATTACCAGCAGGAACTGGACGCCGAGGCCGCCGACGTCCTGCCCTTTGAACCCACCTATGACCCACGCCTGGCCGCCTGGCGGGCAATGAGCCTGGTCCGGCCCGATCCACCCCCGCGACCCGAGGGCAACGAAGTCTATCGACTGGAGGACGGCGACTGGTACGTAGCGCTGGAGCCCGTCGGAGTGCTGTTGGGCAATGAGAACCATCTGGTGCTGTTGCTGGACAATCTTTTGAAAAACGCCCAGTACTTTTCCCGGAAACGACGGGGCAAGTCCGGCGCTCCGACGATCGCCTTTCAGCTCGAGGAGATTGACGACCAGGCCGTGTTCCGTGTCTATAACCGTGGCCCGCAGATCAGCGAAGACGACCACGCCCGGCTGTTCCAGCTTGGCTATTCCACCCGCCGCAGCCGCGAGCATCACGGTCGGGGCCTGGGCCTTTATTTCGTCAATGAGATCGTCAAGGGCTATGAGGGCCGTATCGAGGTCAACAACATCCATACCCCGGAGACCGAGTACGAACTGCGCCTTCACCTTGATAATGACGAGGTGCTGACGAAAGCGGTCACTGTTGAATGCAGCGAGGGTGGCCGGCCTCGTTGTTTGCCGCAGTCCGAATCAGAACAAGGAACGGAGGCGGAGACCGAGCCGGCTCCGAAGCAGCAATGGACCCTGCCGGCACCGATCCAGCGCATTGAGATCGCCGGCAGCCGGGACGGGGAAACCCAAGTGCTGGAAGGCTTCGAAAACCGGGGCAAGCAGACCCGCCAGGATCCACAACACCCCGACCGCCCCCACTGGTGGATCACTTACCAGGCCAAGCGCAAGCAGCCCACCCTCAGCTTCGAGCCCCTGGACCTCACCGGCGTCGAGTTCCGCATCCAGCTACCCACCGCCTACCACCGGCTGGAAAGCAGCCAGGCGGAAGTAGATGAGAACCTGGATGCGGAGATGGAACAGCTGGGTGAGCGCTTCAGTCGTCCCCTGGACTGAAGGAAGCTCCACTTGCATGCTCTATCAGCCGTCAGTCAGCGAACTGATCAGTAGCCTCGGCATGCTGTTCGATGCCATCCGCAAACGCCCGGCCAGCACAAGCATGGAAATAACGGCGGGGCAAGCCAACGAGCCTGGATTCGAGATGAACAAGGGCAAGGCAAGCTTCCTGCGGCTGATGAATACTGGCCTGTCCATAGCGGGCTTGCTGGTGATCGCCTATGGCATCTGGCCAATGGAATGACCCCAGGGCAACATTCCATTGCCCTGCACTCGGCACGTTCCAGACGCTGACACTTGCCCTGCCCGCGCGCCAGCAATCACCCTCAGGTGCGGTCCCTGTCTTCCTGCAGACGATTCAGATACCGAAATGAGCGAACAACGGCCACCAACAAGGTCACCGTGAGCAGGACAAGCCCGGCGAGCAGAATCACCGGCTCCGGAAGCCCATCGGCCAAGAGAAACAAGGCGAGCACACCCAGCAACTGGGCGATGGCGGCATACAGCATCTGCCAGCCGGCATAACGGTTCGCCGGATACCAGAGCGCCTCACTCGCCAGCGTTGCAGGGGTGCGAAAGCCATAGAGGCCGTTGGGCGGCACCCAGCCTCGAATCATGGGCAGCGACAGGGCCCCGATCAGGAGAGCACAGCCGAGCAGTACGATAATCGGAATCATGTCTGCTTCCTGTCCTGTTCCAAGGGTTGCGTAGGAGATTAATTCAGCGGTACGGCGTTCGCCAGCACCGGGGCACAGTCACACCCCCTCCCGCCAATTGACCGGTCGGCCAGTTAATGGCAGACTGCGCCCATGAATGAAGCGGTTCAGACAAGAGATCCGGAGCTGACGCGGGAGACGATCCTGGCGGCGGCCACGTCCCTGTTCGTCCGGGACGGGGTCTCGGCGGTGTCCACGAGTGCCATTGCCAAGGCCGCGGGGGTGACCAAGAGCCTGATTCACCACCATTTTGGCAGCAAGGCTGCGCTCTGGGAGGCGGTCAAGGAAACCGCCTTTACCCAGTATTTTCAGGAACAGATGGCGATGCTGGAAGCGGCGGATACGCGGGACCCGGCCCTGCTGAAGGACTCGGTTGAGACCTATTTCCGCTTTCTCAAGGACCATCCCGAAGTGGTCAGGTTGTTTGCCTGGACCCATCTGGAGGGAGATGCCGAGTGCTCGGAGATGGATCAGGCCCTGGTGGGGCTGGGGGCCGAACGCATCCGCCAGGCCCAGGACGCCGGTTTCTTCCGCGCCGATGTGAATCCGACTCATGTGGTGGCGACGTTCGTCATGACCTGCAGCCAATGGTTCGAGGCCAAATGCCATCACGGGCATTGGCCGGGCATGGGCTCGGACGAGGATTTTCTCGAGGACTTTCTGAAGCTGTTTCTGGAGGGGCTACTGCCCCGACAGTGAAAGGATACGGCGAGCGGTGGTTCGCGTTTTTTTGGGAGCGAACATTGACCGGTCGACCAGTTAATCACCGTGTCGAACAAGAGCGGGCCGAACCCGCTGGGGAGGTTTGCCATGTCGAATTGGGGGCTTTTTCGCTTGGGTGGCAGCGGCTTACTGCTGATGCTGGGCGCCTGGCTGGTCGCCTGCGACACTTCCGTCGACTCGGCAGCGGAAGCGACAACAGATAGCGCCCCGACGGTGCGAGTGGCCCAGATCCGTGAGGCACCGGGCCTGGAGTGGCAGCGGTTCCCCGGCGTGCTGCGGTCCGTGGACCGGGCCAGCCCGGCCTTTCTGCACCCGGGCAGCCTGGCCTCGCGCCGGGTGGCGGAAGGCGACCGGGTGACCCGGGGTGAGGTCCTGGCCAGCCTGCACAACCCGGCGCTGGCGCC
>PWMQ01000022.1 GCA_003558125.1 Natronospira sp.
ACGGGGAAACCCGCGAGGACCCCTACCACTGGCTGCGGGATGACAACTGGCAGCAGGTTCTGCGCGAACCCTCGGTACTCAAGGCCGAGATCCGCGACCATCTGCTGGCCGAGAACGACTATCACGCCGCCATGATGAGTGATGTGGCGGGCCTCAAGGACACCCTGTTCGAGGAAATGCGCGGCCGCATCAAGGAAGATGACAGCTCCGTGCCGGCCCGGGACGGTGACTGGGAATACTATGTGCGCTACCGGGAAGGGGGTGACTACCCGGTTTATGCCCGCCGCCCGGTGGAGGGTGGTGAAGAGGTCATTCTCTTCGACGGTGATGCCGAATCCGAAGGCCATGACTTCTTCAACATTGCCTCGGTCGTCCACAGCCCGGATCACCGCCTGATCGCTTATGGCCTGGATACAGTGGGCTCGGAATACTTCACCATCCGGGTGCGCAACATCGAGACCGGCGAAGCGTACAGCGACGCCATAGAAAGCACCGATGGCCGCGCTGTCTGGGCCGCCGATTCAGGCAGCTTCTTCTATGTGGAGCGGGACGATAATCAGCGCCCACGCTGGGTGCGGCATCATGAACTTGGCAGCGATGCCGACGAGGACCGTCTGGTCTACGAAGAAGACGACAGCGGCATGTTCATCAGCCTGGGCAAGACCCAGAGTGGCGACTACATTCTGATTGGCTCCGGCAACCACACCCGCTCCCAGAGCTGGTACATCCCGGCTGATGCGGCGGACAGCGAGCCGACACTCATCGCCCCGCGCAAGGATGATGAACTGTATTCCGTGGAACACCACGGCGATCATTTCTACATCCTGACCAATGCCGATGATGCGGTGGATTTCAAGATCGTGCGTGCGCCGGTGGCCTCCCCCGGACGCGACAACTGGGAAGACTGGCTGGCCCATGAACCAGGCCGCCTGATCAGCAGCTTCGTGACCTATCAGGACCATCTGGTCTATCTGGCTCGTCGCAATGCCGTGCCGATCCTGGTGGTGTCGGACTACGACGGCGACGCCTATGAAGTACCCATGGACGATGAGGCCTATTCCCTGGGCCTGATATCCGGTTATGAGTTCGATACCGAACTGACCCGCTTCAGCTATTCCACACCCGCCCAGCCGGCCCAGACCTTTGACTGGCAAATGAGCGAGCGGGAACGCACCCTGCGCAAGACCCAGGAAGTACCCAGCGGGCATAATCCGGATCACTATGTGGTGGAACGCATTGATGCCGAGACTGAAGACGGCGTGAAAGTGCCGGTGACCATTCTGCGCCTGAAATCCACGCCCCTGGACGGCAGCGCCCCCTTGCTGCTTTACGGTTATGGCAGCTACGGCGCCTACATGCCCGACAACTTCTCCGTGGCCAACCTGAGCCTGGTAGACCGGGGCGTCATTCGTGCCGTGGCCAAGGTGCGGGGCGGGACGGCCCTGGGCCGGCAGTGGTACCTGGACGGCAAGATGGAAGCCAAGCCCAACAGCTTCACTGACTTCCTGGCTTCGGCCCATGCCCTGATCGAGCACGGATATACCTCGAAGGGTCGTATCGTCATCGACGGGCGTTCCGCCGGTGGCCTGCTGGTGGGCGCCACCCTGAATCTGGATCCGGAAGTCTTCGGTGGTGCCATCGCCGGGGTCCCCTTCGTGGATGTGCTCAATACCATTTCCGACCCGAGCCTGCCCCTCACCCCACCGGAATGGCCGGAATGGGGCAATCCCATCGAATCGAAGGCGCACTACCAGTTGATCAAGGGTTACTCACCCTACGACAACCTCCGTGATGACGTGCCCTACCCGCCCATCATGGCCACTGCCGGCCTGGCGGATTACCGTGTCACCTACTGGGAGCCGGCCAAGTGGATTGCCCGCCTGCGGGCCGAAGCCAAGGGCGGGCCCTTCCTGCTCAAGACCAACATGGACGCCGGCCATGCCGGTTCCGCCGCCCGCTTCGATTCCCTGCGGGAAACCGCCGAGCTTTACAGCTTCGCACTGAAAGTCATGGGCCGCGGCGACGCCGAACCTGTCCGGCAGGAATGATCGACCTTCGGACTGCCCCCGTGAGCCTGGTGCCAGGCTTTCGGGGGTGGTGCCGGGGGCTGGGCTGGTTTTTTTACACAGAGGACGCGGAGAATCCGCAGAGGAACACGGAGGAGCAAATCAAAAGCGATACACGAAGAATACGAAGAAAGGCAGAAGATCACGAAGGTGATTAAGGTTTGGGCCGTGCCGGGCTTTTAGGTTTTGCTGGCAGCTTGAGGCTTGGAGCTTCAAGCTGCTTCTCAAACAAAGCCGATCACGCTCACGAGGGGCACTGCCAATCTGCCAGATTTCGCTCTGTGGTTCTCTGCGGATTCTCTGTGTTACAAAACAGAAAACCTAATGGCGGCACCACGCGCCGGCAAAAACGGAACAGTGATTCAACAGCCGCCACCACCGCTTGGACCACCGGCACCGCCTGCAGCGCCTGCTGATCCAACGCTCTCTTCCAGCCAGAACATCAGGTGCAGGCCGATGACCAGGGCGTCCAGGCGGGTTGGCCGATAAGGCGTCAGAATAAAGCGATGGCGATGGAACTCACTTTTCTCAAGCACCGCCAATGGTCCGCCAGGTCCATGCAGGCGTCGATCGAATTCCCTTGAAAGCCAACCTTTCTGAAGTACGCAGCGGACGTAAAAGGGTTCGCCTTGCAGTTCAAAGTTTCCGGACAATTCCTCCTGTGATTGGCTTGTCTCACAAATTTCGGTGGCGGTACCGGCGCCGGCGCGCCAGACGGCTCTGCGCCGGGGCATGCCGAAAAAGCCTCTGAGAACATTACCCAATCCTTCCCCGAGACCGGCATCATCCGGCTTGCCGCGACGAAAGCGCCGCCCGGCAATTAGAAGTCGCTGGCCCCTGGAGGAAAACAGGCCCGGGGCATCAATCGCCGCCAGTACCTTGCCAGATTGGAGAATCTCTGTGGTCCCGCTTGTATGAGGAATAAAGCCGAGCCATGGCTTTGGCGGAACCACCTCGAGGGGGTCGGCAATTTCCTGTCTATGGGCGGCTTCTGCAGTCATGACGGCTCCCCCTTTCTTGCCCCATTTCACAAAAGAGTCTAAAGCTGGAGGGTGTCGATTAAAAGCTCGAAACTGGGCCCATCAAGCGGTCCCATTCGATCGCTATGGAATGCTTTCGGCCCATGCTCGCGAGTCATGGCAAACTGACAGCTGAACTCTTGCGACTGAAAGTGACGGATGCGCCAATGCCCACACCGCTGAAATATGCCCTCATGCAGATTCCGGGTGCTCTGCTGATCGGGCTCATCCTTTACTTGCTCCATTCATGGGCATTGATCTCGCTGCGCCTCACCCTCGTCGTTCTCCTGATCTGGATACTGAAGGATGTCCTGCTGTACCCCCTCTATCGACCGGCCCTTGAGAGCGGTGTTGCCACCGGCGCCCGGGCCATGATCGGCGCCACGGGAAAAGCACGCACGGATCTCACGCCAAGGGGCCTGGTAGAAGTAGACGGCGAGCGCTGGCAGGCCCGGGCGGCCAAGGGCCAGACCATCCACGCCGGACAACGCATTCGCGTCCACGGCACTACCGGCATGGTGCTTCGGGTAGAGGCCCTGCGGGACTGATCGTCAACGCGGATGGTTACTACTGAATCGGGTGGCTACTGATAGCGGAAGATGGTCACACAGAGGGCGCGTCAATGGCACGCCTCATGAACCCTAGTGCCGACGCAGCCAGTCGAGGACGGCGGGGAAGTGGTCATCCACGGCTTCGGGGGCGGTGAGCATGTCGATGTGGCCGTAGTCGCGATGGTGACCGTTCTCACGCGAGAGAAGGAGCCGTTGCTGTTCGCCCTGGCCGGATTCATCCATCAGGCGTTGCACATCGTCCGGATGACCCAGGGCGTGGTCACCGCGGCCGGCCAGATAGAGGGTTGGCGGCAGGGACTGTTTGGCGAGTGCTGCACGGTAATCGAAACCGTCCTCGGGGTCGATCCAGTTGGTCTTGCGCACCCAGAGCGTCCCCTGGGCGTGAGTCAGACGGCTTTCGTCGTCGGAGCCGAAACGCAGGCGCCGGGCCGGCAGATAACCCACCAGCCGGGTGATCAAGGGTGACAGCCAGCACCAGATTACGTCCACATACA
>PWMQ01000010.1 GCA_003558125.1 Natronospira sp.
ACACCCGCTGCGACTTACTTCACGAACAGATTCATGAACTCGTGGACCGGGGTGTCGTCGAGGGCACCGTGGTCGTCGCAGAGTTCGATGATTTCGCGGGCCTTGCGCGGGCTGAGGATGCGGGTGAGGGCATCGTCATACTTCTGTAGCAGGACCGGGATGCCTTCGTCGCGGCGACGGCGATGGCCGATGGGGTAATCGATCTGGACCCGCTCGGTCTCGGAGCCATCCTTGAACACCACCTTGATGGCGTTGGGGATGGCGCGCTTGTCGGCGTCGTAGTAGTCCTTGGTGAACTGCTCGTTTTCCTTGACGGTCATCTTCTCGCGCAGGGCGTCGATGCGATCGTCCAGGGCGATGTTGTCCTCGTAATCCTCGGCGGTCAGGCGGCCGAAGATCAGCGGAATGGCAACCATGTACTGGATGCAGTGGTCACGGTCGGCCGGGTTGTCCAGGGGACCGGTCTTGTCGATGATGCGCACGCCCGGCTCCTGGGTCTCGATCTCCACCCGCTCGATGTCTTCAAGGCGATCCTTGACCTGCTCATGCAGTTCCATGGCGCACTCCACCGCGGTCTGGGCGTGGAATTCGGCCGGGAAGGAAATCTTGAACAGGACGTTTTCCATCACGTACTGGTTGAAGGCCTGGGGCAACTTGATGTCGTTGCCCTTGAACAGCACGTCCTGGAAACCCCACTTGGGTGCGGTGAGGGCCGAGGGATAGCCCATCTCACCGGTCAGGGCGACGAGCGCCAGGCGCACACCGCGGGCAGAGGCATCGCCGGCCGCCCAGCTCTTGCGGGAGCCGGTGTTGGGGGCGTGACGATAGGTACGCAGGGCGCCGCCATCGATCCAGGCATTGGAGATGGCGTTGAGCACGTCTTCGCGGCTGCCACCGAACATGCGGGTGGCCACGGCGGTGGAGGCCAGGCGCACCAGCAGTACGTGGTCCAGACCCACGCGGTTGAAGCTGTTTTCCAGCGCCAGCACGCCCTGGATTTCATGGGCCTTGATCATGGCGTGGAGCACGTCACGGATCTTCAAGGGCTTCTTGCCTTCGGCCAGACGGCGACGGGACTCGTAGTCGGCCACGGCCAGGATGGCACCCAGGTTGTCGGAGGGGTGGCCCCACTCGGCAGCCAGCCAGGTGTCATTGAAGTCCAGCCAGCGTACCTGGGCGCCAATGTTGAAGGCGGCGGTAACCGGATCCAGCTCATGGGAGGTGCCCGGCACACGGGCGCCGCCCTTCATGTCGGCGCCGGGGACCACCGGGCCGAGCATCTTGGTGCAGGCAGGGTATTCCATGGCCAGCATGGCGCAGGCCAGGGAGTCCATCAGGCAGTAGCGTGCGGTATTCAGGGATTCCTTGCTGAAATCCTCGTAGTCGCACACATAGTCGGTCATCGCGACCAGAACGTCATCGGGATCGGGCCGTTTGGCGGAACGGATGTCGGCGGACATTGCGGGTTCTCATGGGTTTTCTCTGTTCTGAAAGGTTTTACTGGATTTGGTTTGGGCGGCTTCGGGCCGCCGAGTGAACAGTGAACAGTTCCCAGTGAGCAGAATGTGGCTCCGAGCCACTGTTCACTGGGAACTGGGAACTGTTCACTCGTCGGGCGCGGGGCTCGAAGCCCCAGGCCCGTAGTACTTATGAACGCTCTTCGATCGGCACGTAACGCTGCAGCTCGGGCCCGACGTACTCCGCATTCGGACGAATGATGCGATTCTTGGCCCGCTGTTCCTTCACATGGGCGGCCCAGCCGGTCAGGCGCGACATCACGAAGATGGGCGTGAACAGCTTGGTGGGGATACCCATGAAGTTGTAGGCCGAGGCGTGGAAGAAGTCGGCGTTGGCGAACAACTTCTTCTCGTCCCACATCACCTTCTCGATGGCCTCGGAGATGGGGTAGAGGGTGGTGTCGCTCACTTCCTCGGCCAGCTTCTTGGACCATTCCTTGATGATGGCATTGCGCGGGTCGCGCTCACGGTAGACCGCGTGGCCAAAGCCCATGATCTTTTCCTTGCGCTCGAGCATGCCGTGGATGCCCTTGGTGGCCTCCTCGGCGCTGGAGAACTTCTCGATCAGTGCCATGGCCTTCTCGTTGGCACCGCCATGCAGGGGGCCGCGCAGGGAACCGATGGCGCCGGTGATGCAGGAATGCATGTCCGACAGAGTCGAGGCGCAGACTCGGGCGGTGAAGGTGGAGGCGTTGAACTCGTGCTCCGCGTACAGGATCAGCGAGACATTCATCACCCGGGCATGGAGCTCATTGGGCGCCTTGCCGTGCAGCAGATGCAGGAAGTGGGCGCCGACGGACTCGTCATCGGTCTCGGTCTCGATCCGCTTGCCGTGATGACTGAACTGGTACCAGTAGCAGATGATGGAGGGGAAAGCGGCCAGCAAGCGGTCGGCGGCATCATCCTGGTCGGCGAAATCTTCGGCCTCGGTTTCCAGGTTGCCCAGCATGGAGGCGCCGGTGCGCATGACATCCATGGGGTGGGCATCCGCCGGGATCCGCTCCAGCACCTCTTTCAGGGCCTGAGGCAGTCCGCGGCCACTCTTGATCTTGGCAATGTAGGCATCGAGCTCGGTCTTGTTGGGCAGCTTGCCGTGCAGCAGCAGATAAGCCACCTCCTCAAAGCGGGCCTTCTCTGCCAGTTCCTCGATATCATAGCCACGGTAGGTCAGACCGGTGCCTTCCTTGCCCACGGTGCAAAGTGCGGTCTCGCCGGCCACCATGCCTCGCAGGCCGGTCCCCATCTTCTTCTCAGCCATAGTCCTTCTCCTAGGGTTTTGCAGGCTGTGGGCGCAGCGTTCCAGCCCCCCACAATCAGTCAGTGACTTACTGCTTGAAAAGCTTGTCCAGAGTCTGCTCGTAGTCGTGATAGCCGAGCACTTCGTACAATTCTTCCCGGGTCTGCATGCGATCGATCACATCTTTCTGCGTGCCTTCCTTGCGCAGGGTCTGGTAGACCTCCAGCGCGGCCTTGCTCATGGCCCGGAAGGCGGACAGGGGATACAGGGCCAGACGCACCCCGGCGTCACCCAGCTCTTCGGTGGTGAACAGCGGTGTCTTGCCGAACTCGGTGATGTTGGCCAGCACCGGCACGCCCACCGCATCGGTGAACTGACGATATTCGTCCAGGGTCTGCAGGGCCTCGGCGAAGATCATGTCCGCGCCGGCCTCTACATAGGCACAGGCCCGGTCGATGGCGGCCTGCTGGCCTTCCACGGCGTGGGCATCGGTGCGCGCCATGATGACGAAATTGTCATCCTGACGACCGTCCACCCCGGCGCGGATACGATCCACCATCTCTTCCTGGGAGACCAGCGCCTTGCCCGGACGGTGACCGCAACGCTTGGCGGCCACCTGGTCTTCCAGGTGCAGGCCGGCGGCACCGGCGCGGGTCATTTCCCGCACCGTGCGCTGAATGTTGAAGGCCTGGCCGAAGCCGGTGTCGGCATCCACCAGCAGGGGCAGCTCGCTGGCCGCGGTGATGCGGCGGATGTCCTCACAGACATCGTTGAGACTGGTCATGCCCAGATCCGGCAGGCCATAAGAGGCGTTGGCCACCCCGGCGCCGGAAAGATAAATGGCACGGAAGCCGGCCTGCTCGGCGAGCAGGGCGGAATAGGCGTTGATCGTGCCCGCCACCTGCAGCGGACGCTCGGCATCAAGGGCCTGCCAGAGGCGGGCGCCAGCGGATACTTGGCTCATGCGGACCTCTTTAGAATTCGGGATCGGGCGGGGACTTGGCCCCATTGGGGCGGCAGATTCTACCGGATTGGGCGATTTGGCGCCATTTGGAGCGGCGAGCTACGAGCGCCGAGCGGCGAGACGGCAGCCCCGAGGTGGGAGGCATTAGCGTCGGCAGTGCCATCCGAGGGCAACCATCGAGGCTGAAGCCTCTCCCACAATACCAGTCAGCCGCCACCCACTTGGCACTCAAGCCCAACCCTTCTCCCTTGTCGGCTCGTAGCTCGTAGCTCGTAGCTCGTAGCTCGCAGCCGGCCGCTACAATCCGAACCGCTGGAAACAGGCCCCACCCCGCTCGAAGAAATATTTTTCGAAAAAGCTTGCAATCCCCCCGCAAGGTGCGTACAAAGGTTCTCGCTGTTGCAGCAAGTAGTTCGTAAAGAGAAGAATCCTTCCTGATTTCCCTCCGATCGAAAACCTTCTGCAGGAAGTCGGCCGCGGGCCAATTCGCCCCGCACGGTCGAAACTGCGTCCATCGGTCCGGCATTCCCGAGCAGCATTTAACAGAGCCTCACGATCCCGCGCGGATCCGGCTCGCTCAATCAAGCAAGTAATAAGGTAGTTAGCAACATGCAAACCGGTACTGTGAAGTGGTTCAACGAAGCCAAGGGCTTCGGTTTCATCGCCCCCGAAGATGGCAGCAAGGACGTTTTCGTCCATTTCTCCGGCATCGCCGGCAATGGTTTCAAGACCCTGGCCGAAGGCCAGCAGGTCGAGTTTGAAACCAAGGAAGGCCCCAAGGGTCTCCAGGCGGTCGAGGTGGTGGGTCTCTGAACCACCGAAATCGGACCGGTTGACCGGCCCGAATTCGATCGACGAAAAAGCCCCGCCTCGGCGGGGCTTTTTCTTTTTGGATCTCGCGCGGAGACGCGGAGACGCTAAGACGCCAAGGAAAACCGGCAATAATATAAAGGACGTGCTTGTGGGAGAGGCAGCGATGCCACTCCAGAACACAAACTTTCTTTGCTTTTCTTTGCGCCTTTGCGCGAGGCCCAAACAAGGCCTGGCACCGGCAACGGGCTAGCCGAGGCGGCACGGCGCGGCACCCGAGCACGGCCCCACCCCACTCAGCGTCTCCGCGCCTCTGCGCGAGTTCTTACTGGATCTTGACCACGGTCCGCCCGCGGATCTTGCCGGCGATGAAGTCGTCGAAGACCGGCGGCAGCTCATCGAAGGCGACTTCCTGGCTGAGGATGAGATCGAGCTTGCCGGGTTTCAAATCGGTGCCGATGCGCTCCCAGACCTGACGGCGCAGGGGCATGGGGGTGGCCATGGAGTTGATCCCCAGCAGATTGATGCCGCGCAGGATGAAGGGGAAGACGGTGGTCTCCAGCCTGGGACTGGCGGCATTGCCGATGGCGGCGATATTGCCCCACCAGCCCACGGTGCGGGTCAGCCAGCTCAGGGCCTCGCCGCCGACATTATCCACCGCGCCGGCCCACCGGGTTTTTTCCATGGGCCGCTTGCCGAAGTCGGTTTCATCCCGGAGCAGGATCTCGCTGGCGCCCAGTTTCTTCAGGTAATCGGCCTCGCTGGCCTTGCCGGTCAGGGCACTGACTTCATAGCCGAGCCCGGCGAGCATATTGATGGCGAAACTGCCCACACCGCCGGTGGCGCCGGTCACCACCACCTTGCCCTGGTCCGGGGCCTGGCCATTGTGCTCCATGCGGTGGATGGCGAGCGCGGCGGTGAATCCGGCGGTGCCGATAGCCATGGCCTGACGGCTGTCCATGCCCTCGGGAATGGGCACGATCCAGTCGGCCGGGACCCGCACCTTCTCCGAATAGCCGCCATCATGGGCCTCACCCAGGCCACAACCGGTGACCAGGACTTTGTCGCCCTCGCTGAAACGCGAATCGCTGCTGCTTTCCACGGTCCCGGCCACATCGATCCCGCCAATGCAGGGGGAGGTACGCAGGATTTTGCCCTTGCCAGTGGCGGCGAGGGCATCCTTATAGTTGATGCTGGAATATTCGGCGTGGATCACCACCTCGCCAGGGTGCAGATCGTCCAGCGAAAGCTGCTCGAAACCGGACTCGATCTCGCCGTCGTGATCGTGAATGCGGAAAGCACGAAATTTTTCGGACATTTTGCGGCTCCACGTTGAATTTCCAGAATTTGTGCCTATTCTGCCATGTTTGTGGCCTTAACTTTGATCATCCATCATACCGCCCAAGACCGGGGGGAATTATGCTCAATCGCGCCTATCAACTCGCCGTCCTCCTGCTGATCGCGGGCCTTGCGGCCTGCGCAAGCCAGGAAGACGACGCCGACACCCGCATGGAAACCGACATGGATCGCGAAGAAACCGCTCAGCTTCCGCCGATCATTGACCGGGACATCTTCTTCGATGACCCGAAGATAAGCGGCGGCCAACTCTCACCAGACGGGGAGTGGGTAACCTTCCACCAGCCCCTGGACGATGTGCGTAACGTCTGGATCAAGCGTCGCGGGGAGGATTTTGATCAGGCCCGTCCGCTCACTGACGACCGTGACCGTCCCATCGGCAGTCATTGGTGGAGCCAGGACAGCCGTTATGTGATCTTCATGCAGGACCGGGGTGGGGACGAGAACTTCCGTCTTTATCGAGTTGATCCCACCGAGGAGCCGGCAGAGGACAAGCGGGTGCCGGAGGCCTTTGAGTTGACGCCCTATGACAACATCCAGGCCCGGGTCATCAGCGCACCCCGTGAGCATCCCGAATGGATTCTGGTGGGCATGAATGACCGCAACCCCCAGTTGCACGATGTCTATCGCGTCCACTTGGAGAGCGGTGAGCGGGAACGGGTGTTCCAGAATGATGTCGGAATCGCCGATTTCACCGCTGACCTGGACGGGAATCTGCGCCTCGGCATGCGTCAGCGGCAGGAGGGCGGGTGGTCCGTCCACCAGTTCGAGGACGATGAACTGGTGGAAGAGCCGCTGCTTACCTGCGGCATCGATGAGGAATGCTCACCCATCCAGTTCCACGCCGATGGTGAGCGCTTCTACATGCAAACCAATACCGGCGACCGGGACCTGAGCGAACTGGTGCTGTTTGATCCGGCCAGCGGCGAAGAGGAACTGGTGGACCGGGACCCGCAGGGTGAGGTGGATTTCGCCGGCGCCGAGTTCGACCCCATCACCCGGGAGCTGGTGGCAACCTATTACGTCGGTGACCGCCTGCGCGTCTATCCAAGGGAAGAACGCTTCGAGCAAGACTTCCGGCATGTGCGTGAATCCCTGGAAGGCGATGGCGATATCTATTTCACCTCCGCCAGTCATGATCGCCGCTATCGGCTGGTCACCCTGACCTCCGATACCGATCCCGGAGCGACCTATCTCTTTGATCGGGACAGTGGCGAGCTGGAACTCCTCTACCGGCCGCGGCCCAATCTGCCGGTGGAACACCTGGCCGAAATGAAACCCATCCGCTACGAGGCCCGGGACGGGCTCGAGATTCCCGGCTATCTCACCCTGCCCAAGGGCCTGCCGGCCGAGAACCTGCCCCTGGTGGTCAATCCCCACGGCGGCCCCTGGGCCCGGGACATGTGGGGCTACGACGCCAATGCCCAGTTCCTCGCCAACCGGGGCTATGCGGTATTCCAGCCCAACTTCCGGGGCTCCACCGGCTTTGGCAAGGCCTTCCTCAACGCTGGTAATGAGGAATGGGGCACCGGCTACATGCAACACGACATCACTGACGGGGTGAACTACCTGATTGATGAAGGCATTGTTGATCCGGACCGAGTCGGGATCATGGGAGGCTCCTATGGCGGCTATGCGACCCTGGCCGGGCTCGCCTTCACACCGGACCTGTATGCCGCCGGGGTATCCATCGTGGGACCCTCCAACATCATCACCCTGCTCAATTCCATTCCGCCCTACTGGGGCCCGATCCGGCAGATCTTTGTCGATCGTGTGGGTGATCCGGATGATGAGGCCGATCGGGAACGACTGAAGAAGCAGTCACCGCTGTTCTCGGCGGAAGAAATCACCGCGCCGCTGATGGTAGTGCAGGGTGCCAATGACCCCCGCGTGGTTCAGCACGAATCCGACCAGATCGTGGTGGCCATGCGGGACCTGGAACGGCCGGTGGAATACCTGGTGGCCGAGGACGAAGGCCACGGCTTCGCCGGGCGCCTCAACCGCCTGGCCATGTACGCCGACGTGGAACGCTTCCTCGCCGAACACCTGGGCGGCCGCTACCAATCCGACATGACAGACGAAGTGGCCGACACCCTGGACACCCTGCGAGTGGACATCGACACCGTCGAGCTCAAGGACTCGGAGGAATAGTAGGAATCTCGCGCAGAGACGCGGAGACGCTGAGTTTTGTGGGGCACTGCCGGAGTAAGTCGCCGTGCCACTCCGGATAGGCCGTGCTGCTGCGGTAGCGGGGTGTTGCCTCGCGCAATGGGCGCCAAGGGCGCAAAGTTAAAATAATCTTGGCGGGTTTTCTTGGCGTCCTTAGCGCTCTCTGCGCGAGCCCCAGCCCAGGCAAGAAATCGGCAACTGTCCTCCCGAAGCGGCACGGCAGCCAACCCGGCCAAGGCCCCAGCGCACTCAGCGTCTCTGCGTCTCTGCGTCTCTGCGCGAGGCCAAAAAAAGACCCCGCCGGATGGCGGGGTCTTTTTTTACCGGTGTCGATCCATGCAGACCGACATCGGCGGTTCAGAGGGCGGAGACTTCCACCGCCTGGAGGCCCTTGGGCCCTTCCTTGGTTTCGAACTGAACCTGTTGGCCTTCGTGCAGGGTCTTGAAACCATCCCCGGTGATGCCGGAGAAATGCACGAAAACATCCTTGCCACCGTCTTCCGGGGCGATAAAGCCGAAGCCCTTGGCCTCGTTGAACCACTTCACGGTACCGGTCTGCATACTTCTACCTTCCTTACTTGAGTCGATGAAATGCTGGCGGGGTGGGGGCCGGGAAAGTTCCAGTCAGGCCTGGGGCCCGATGCGGAATGTCGCCGGGACCGCTCGCCCCTGTCAGGCTGAAAGCGTCGGCGGGAATCTGGCAATGCAGGCTAGTCTCGCGTTCACAGTCATCCTTCCAGCACAATCAATAATAGAACCGCTTTCCTGAAATTGACAAGGTAAGCAGAATGAATATTTGGTGATAAGCCAAGACTTTGGGACATTATGTAACTTAAGGAGCAGCCCATGTGGACTGTCAACGCCAATGGCGCGGAAATTCCCGTTATCGGTTTTGGGACCTTTGAACTGGCCCCCGAAGACGCCCTACGCATGGTGGAGCACGCCATCCAGGCAGGTTACCGCCATATCGACACCGCCCAGATTTACGACAATGAATCCGCGGTGGGCGAAGCCATCGCCCATGCCCCGGTTCGCCGGGAGGAGCTGTTTCTCACCACCAAGGTCTGGATCAACGCCATGCGGCCGGGGAAGCTGGAGGCCTCGGTGGAGGAGAGCCTGCGCAAACTGCAGACGGACTATGTGGATCTGCTGCTGCTGCACTGGCCCAACCCCAAAGTGGATTTTCAGGCCATGTTCGACAGCTTGAACGCGGTGCGGGAGCAGGGCCTGGCCCGGAATATCGGGGTCAGCAACTACCCCAGCGACTGGCTGGGCCGCGCCCGGGAGGCCTCCCGGGCGCCGCTGGTGAGCAATCAGATCGAATACCACCCCTTCCTCGGCCAAAAGACCCTGCAGCCCATGCTCCGCGAGGCCGGCATGGCCCTGACCGCCTACTGCCCCCTGGCCCAGGGCCGGGTGTTCGAGAGCGAGACCCTCAAGACCATTGCCGACAAGCACGGCAAGAACCCGGGCCAGGTAGCCCTGCGCTGGCTGATCCAGCAGGACGGAGTGGTCGCCATCCCCCGCTCCAGCCGGGAGGAGCACGCCAGCGCCAATATCGACATCTTCGATTTCGAACTCAGCCAACAGGAGATGGGTGAGATCGCCGGGCTGGCCGATCCCCAGGGGCGGGTGATAAACCCAGAGGGGTTGGCGCCTAGCTGGGACGTCGATTAAACCCCCGTGGGAGCGGATTCATCCGCGATTGGATGCCCTCGGCTGGCACACCATTCTTCTATCGCCCACAGAGAGCGGCGTGCCTTCGCTTGGATTGCAATCGCGGATGAATCCGCTCCCACGGGGCAAAAAAAACGGGCCCCTTCCGGGGCCCGCCGATTCCGCTTACCCGGCACCTCAATCCAGTTCCAATCCCAAGTGCTCCGCCAGGAAAGCCCAACGGTCTCGGGCTTCCTCGATGCGCATGGTGGTGGACATGCCGGCGCCGTGGCCGGCGCGGTCCTCGATGCGGATGAGCATGGGACTGGCGCTGTCCTCGGCCTGCTTGTACTGCAGCATGGCCGCGTACTTGAAGCTGTGGCCAGGCACCACACGATCGTCATGGTCCGCCGTGGTCACCAATACCGGCGGATAGTCATGACCCTCGGCGATGTTGTGGTAAGGCGAATACTGCAGCTGCACTTCAAAGTCCTCCTTGACCTCCGGGTTGCCGTAATCCGGGGCCCAGCCCGCGCCCACGGTGAACTTGTGGAAGCGCAGCATATCCATCACGCCCACCGCCGGCAGTGCGGCCCCAAAGAGCTCGGGGCGCTGATTGATGACGGCGCCCACCAGCAAGCCACCGTTGGAGCGACCGTAGATGCCCAGGTTGTCGGCCGAGGTATAACCCTCGTCGATCAGATACTCGGCGGCCGCGATGAAGTCGTCAAAGACATTCTGCTTCTTGTCCTGCACACCGGCCTGGTGCCATTCACGGCCGTATTCACCACCACCACGAATGTTGGCGGAAGCGTAGATGCCGCCCTGTTCCATCCAGGCCAGGTTCTCCACCGAGAATGAGGGCAGGATGGGAATGTTGAAGCCACCATAGCCATAGAGCAGGGTGGGGACATTGCCATCGGGCTCCACATCCCGACGGTGGGTAATGAACATGGGGACTTCGGTGCCGTCCTTGGACTCATAGATGACCTGCTGTGTCACATAGTCCTCCGGATCGAAGCCGCTCAGTTCAGGCTGTCGGAACAGTTCCGGCTCCTCCCACTCACCGGGCTTGTGGTGGAACACCGTGGTGGGATAGAGGAAGGAGCTGAAGGAGAAGAACATCTCGCCGTCACGGCCGCTGCTGACGCTGCCGACGGTTCCCAGCGTGGGGAGTTCCACGTCGCCCCTGTCCTCGCCATCACGGCCAAAGATCGACAGGCGGCTGTGGGCATCTTCCATGTAGTTGACGATGAAATAGTCACCCACGGCATTGACGCCTCGGATCACTCGCTCACGTTCCTCGACAATGGTTTCCCAGTTGTCACGATCCGGTTCGCCGGTATCAATGGCGATGATCCGACCACGGGGCGCATCGGCGGTGGTGTAGAAAAAGAAGGTCTCGCCGTCGTTATCAAGGAAGTGATAACCGCCGTCGAAATCATCCAGCAACTCCACCACATCTCCGTCGAAGGAGGGATCTTCCGGATCCTGCAAATCCAGGTAATAGACCCGGTTGCGGCGATCGGTACCTTCCCGAACGGTCAGGATCAGATAGCGACCATCGTCACTGACTTCCGGGGCAAAGCGCCAATCCGGCCGGTCGGGCCGTTCGTAGACCAGAACATTGTCTTCCTGATCCTGGCCCATGCGATGGTAGAAGACCCGATGATCTTCATTGGGCGCGGTCAAAGGATCCCCTTCCGGTTCCGGGTAACGGCTGTAGAAGAAGCCTTCGTGATCATGGGTCCAGGCGGCCGGTGAATACTTGATCCACTCGAGGAAATCACCGGTGTCCTCGCCCGATTCAATATTGCGGATATGGAAGGTCTGCCAGTCCGAACCGCCCTCGGCCTTGCCGTAGGCAATGTATTCCCCATCCTCGCGCACCGAGGTCATGGTCAGGGAAACGGTGCCATCCTCGGAAAAGCGGTTGGGATCGATCAGGACCTGCGGCTCGTCATCCAGCTCCGAAAGCCAGTAAAGGACATCATGGTCCTGCAGGCCGTCGTTCCGGCGGTAGAAGTAGCGGCCCGCTTCCTCGCTGGGCACCGAGTAGCGCTCGAAGTCCCAGAGTTCGGTCATCCGCTCCTTGAAGCGCTGACGCCCGTCCAGGCTCTCGAGGTGCTCGAAGGTGAGTTCGTTCTGGGCATTGATCCAGTCACGAACCTCCTCACTGCCCAGCTCCTCCAGCCAGCGATAAGGGTCGGCAATCTCGTGGCCGTGGATTTCCTCCACCAGGTCCTGGCGGCGGGTTTCAGGGTAGGCCGGACGCTGGGTTTCTGCGACGTCGGCCCGGCTTTCCTCCTGGGTCTCTTGGTCGGGTGCCTCACAGGCGGCCAGGGCGAGCGCCGAGGCGACGGATAGACTGATAAGGGATTGTCTGTACATGGCGATTTAAAGTCCGTTTGCTTTGCTCGGGGAATTGGAAAGACTAGGACAAACTGGGCCCCGGGCCAAGTCACCCGCCGTGGGATTCACCGCGATGGATCGGCCATTCGCTGAAGGCGAGGATGAGGAGAAGGACGAGATGGACAATGGGAATGGCGGCGAGCAGGCCCAGCCAGGGGTTGTAGCCGGCCTTGCGGGCGATCTGATAACCGCAGACGGCGAAGAAGATCATCAGGACAATGGCAATAATTTGCATAATCGATCCTCGCGGTAGAATGTCGCGTATTCGCAGCCAATGCCGCAGATTGCCACGGAGCCCACGCATGTACCAGTTGCTCGCCGCCGGATTTGCCCTTTTGATCATCGCCACCGGCATCGCTCTGCTCGCCTGGCTGGTGAGCGCCGGGCTGTGGGCACCCATCGATCCGCTGGGGGCCGGGCTGTTTGCCGGGGCGGCGGGCACCTTCTGGCTGCTGGCCGCCACCCGCCTGCTGGGCAAGGCCCGGGCCCGGGCACACTACCTGAGTGCAGCGGCGCTGGTAATGGTGGTGACGGTGGCGGAGCTGGGCCTGATTCTGCTTACCGGTACCTACACCGGGGTCGGTCTGACGCTGGCCATTCTGGGCACCAGCGGGGGACTGGTGTTCACGGTGGTCTGGTCGATGCTGGCCGGCTCTGGTCGGTAATGGCGTCGTCGGAGTATTACGAGCGCATCTATGCCGCGGTGGCGGCAGTGCCCAGGGGCTATGTCAGTACCTACGGTGATATCGCCCGTGCGGCCGGTCTTCCCGGCCAGGCCCGCCTGGTGGGTTATGCCCTCCACGCCCTGCCCTCCGGCAGCACCCTGCCCTGGCACCGAATCATCAATGCCCGCGGTGAGCTCAGCCTGCCGGACGACGGGGCCGGCTCCATCCAGCGGGATCGGCTGGCGGAGGAAGGGGTGGAATTCGGCTTGCGCGGGCGGATTGATTTGGGGCGCTATCGGTTTGGGTTTTCTGATTAGGCTTCGATTAGGGTAATACCCTTCGATGGCGGTGACGGTGGGGCATTTCGGTCCAGGTCCTGGTGGCCTTCAATCGCGAATAAATTCGCTCCTACGGTGCCTATAAGCTTACGCCGAAGCCGCCGTAGGAGCGGCTTTAGCCGCGATTAAACGGCCCAAATCGAAGGCAATTTGCTCAAATTCCAGAATAAGCCATCAGCAGGCACTACCCAGGTGACCACCCCCCAAGGTAGGCCTTGGAGCCGACAGGGCTTTCCAAGGCAGTGTGAGCCAGGGTGAGGCAAGACCGATGGTCCGGTGGACCATCGCGGCTTGCCGAACGCCCGCACAGGGATGTGCGGGCTGGACCGGGAGGCGGAGCAGGAATGCGCAGCCTTTCGACCGAACCCAGAGCCCCCATGGATGGGTTTACGGTGTCCTTGGAAAGCCCTGTCGGCTCCAAAGCCGGAATGCGCCCCGTCACCGATAACAAAGGGTCCTGCATGAATCGAGGCCTTTACCTAGAAGCCGCCTTCTCCTGCTGAGTCAGCCAGACATCCAGGCCCTGGGCGTCCAGCTTGAGGTCCATGCCCAGAATATCCCCTGCCTTCTGTTCCGGCTCACTGATGCCATGCCGCGCCAGGCGTTCAGCCTGATGGTCGATCAGAGCGGCCTCGATCTCGTCGACACGATTATCACTTTGCTGGTGCTCGCGGGCGATGGCCACGAAGGCGTCGATCTCCGCGTGCAGGGTTTCGGCGTGGCGGTCCAGGTCGGTCACGCGGCTGTAGTGGGTGAGGAAACAGGCATTCGGCTCCAAGCCCATGATCCGGTCGATGGAAGCATGCATGGCCTCGGGGTCGAAATGGACCGGGGTGGTGGTGGGGAGGATGAACTCGCCCTGGTCGGTATCCAGTTCCCGGTAGGAAACGCCGAAGGTATCGCCGGTGAAAACGGCGTGGGGCCGGTCATCGAAGATGCAGTAGTGATGCTTGGCATGGCCCGGGGTATGCAACAGCGTCAGGTGGCGCTCGCCCAGGGTCAGGGTCATGCCATCCTGCGATTCCCGAACCCGCTCGGCCGGGATCGGGGGAATCTCGCCATACAGCTGATTGAACATCGCCTCGCCATACACGGCCTTGGTGCCGGCAATCAGCTTGCCTGGGTCAACCATGTGTCGCGCACCGCGAGGATGGACGACACAAACGGCATTGGGCAGGTGGCGCATCAGCTCGCCGGCGCCGCCGGCATGATCCAGATGCACATGGGTCAGCAGGACATAATCCACCGCCTCCCGGTCCAGGCGGAATTCATCCAGTGCCGCCAGCAGCGACGGCACCGAATGGCTGGTGCCGGTGTCCACATAGGCGGCGCGGCCTTGATCGACGATCAGGTGGCTGGCATCGAAACGCGGCCGGTGGTAATCGGTATCGATGGCCGTGATACCGTGCGGGAAACGGGTCAGTCTCGGGCGAGTGGCGGTCACACTCATAGCGCCTCCAGTCGATGCGTGTCGGCCCATTTTACAGGCCTTGTGACGGAGAACAGGGGATGTGGATCCATCACCAGCAGAAAACAGCGACCACTGAGTTGCCGGCGGGCTTCAGGGCCCGGGATTTCGGCCAGGCCGCCGACTTCATTCGGGCCTGCCCGGCGTACCGGCCAACCCCCCTTCACAGTGCACCCGATCTGGCCCACGCGCTCGGGCTTGACGGGCTGCTGCTCAAGGATGAATCGGCCCGCTTCGGCCTGCGCAGTTTCAAGGGCCTGGGCGGACCCTATGCAGTGGTCATGCTGGCCTGGGAGGCGCTGCGGTCCAACGGTTTCGACGGCCCACCCAGGGCCCTTTTCGATCCGGCCATGCGGCCTGCCGCGAATCTCACCATTGCCTGCGCCAGTGCCGGCAATCATGCCCAGGCGGTGGCGGCCGGTGCGCGCCTGATCGGGGCGGCCTGCCGGGTCTTTCTGCCCGCCCACACCGAGGCCTCGCGTGTCGCGGCGATCCGGGACAAGGGGGCCCACATCGAGACCATTGACGCGCGCTACGATGAAACCGTGGCACAGGCCCGGGAAAGGGCCAAGGCCCATGACTGGATTTTCGTGCCGGACAGCAACCTGCTGGGTGACCGGGAATCGGCCCGCCGGGTCATGCTCGGCTACGGCCAGATACTGGAAGAAAGTGAAGCTCAGTGGCAGTCCCAGGGCCTGGCGGCCCCCAGCCATCTGGTCATTCAGGGCGGCGTGGGCGGGCTGCCCGGGTCGCTGGCGGCCTGGAGCGTCTGCCGCTGGGGCCGGTCGCGGCCGACGCTGATCGTGGTGGAGCCGGCCGAGGCCGACTGCCTGCTCACTAGCGCCCGTGCCGGTGAGCGCCGTCGCAGCGCGGGCTCACTGGACACGGTACTGCGAGGGATGGATTGCGCCGAACCCTCGCCCCTGGCCTGGGAGATTCTTGCCCGACAGGCTGAACATTTCCTGAGCGTGGATGATGACAGCTGTCGGCGAATGGCTCGAAGGCTGGCGGAAGGCCAGCCATCACTTGCCACCAGCCCTACCGGCACCGCCGGGCTGGCGGGCCTGGCGAAGCTGGTAGATGATCCGGCGGCACGAAAGGCCGCGAACCTGGATGAACATGCTCGGGTGCTCGCAATACTCACCGAGGCCCCGGCGTGACAGGGGTCAGGCATGAC
Organism: Natronospira sp.; assembly: GCA_003558125.1. Taxonomy (GTDB): domain Bacteria; phylum Pseudomonadota; class Gammaproteobacteria; order Natronospirales; family Natronospiraceae; genus Natronospira; species Natronospira elongata. The sequence continues at coordinate 15,770 of PWMQ01000010.1, forward strand.
TCAGGACAACGAGAACGACCGTTACTGATCGCTTCCACTGGGCTATGCTGCAACTGAGGTGGCGAAGGGAGTGCGAGCGTGAATGACAATGCCAAGCAACGCAAGGTCCTGGTCCTCAACGATCCCCGCGTGCTGGAGCACCGCCCTGACGTGGAGGATGAGTTCCTGCCGGGACGGCTCAACAAGCGGGTGCGGGGAATTCTCTCCAGCCTGGTGGTGAAATGGAACTACCCTGAGCATCCCGGTCGGATCACGGCGATCACCGACTTGCTGGCAGCCGAGCCCATTGCTGGAGTGGAGCTGGCACCCGGCCGGGTGGCGACCCGCGAAGAGTTGCTGCGGGTTCATACCGACAGCTATCTCAAATCCATCTACAAGCTGCGTGGCAAGCATGCCTGGCTGGACGTGGACACCACGGCGGTCTCACCCGGCAGTGTGGAGGCCGCGGAAGTAGCGGCGGGCTCGGCGATCCGGGCCGTCGAGGCGGTAATGACCGGCGAAGCGGACAGCGCCTTCGCCCTCTCCCGGCCGCCGGGGCATCACGCCACCTCGGTGCGTGCCCGCGGTTTTTGTCTGTTCAACAACGTTGCCGTGGCCGCCGCCCATGCGCAGATGGCGATGGATTGCGAGCGTGTCTTGATCGTTGACTGGGATGCCCACCATGGCAATGGGACCCAGGATATTTTCTGGGCCAACCCCGATGTGATGCTTTTCGATACCCATCGCGCCGCACCCTTTTATCCGGGCAGCGGCCATCTGGAGGAGGTGGGTGAGGGTATCGGCGAGGGTACCACCATCAATGTGCCCCTTCCGGAGGGGGCCGGCGATGAGGCGATGATTCGCGCCTTCCGGGAGATTCTGGTCCCGGCCGCAGAGTGGTTCCAGCCCGATCTGATCCTGGTCTCGGCCGGTTTCGACCCTCACCGTCTGGATCTTTGCCTCAACTGCAGTGACGAGGGCTTCAGCCAGCTCACCGGAATCATGCGTGATCTGGCGGACCAGCTCTGCAAGGGGCGACTGGCCTTTGTGCTGGAAGGCGGCTACAACCTGCAACCACTGGCCCGCGGGGTCCACGCCGTGCTGGAGGTCCTGGCCGGTGGCGATCCCAAGGTCCCCACCGATCCCGGGGTGGCGGCGGTTACCGAGGCGCGGGATTTTCATCTCAGTGCGTTTGGCGATGACATTGATTGAGCGGAGTTGCACGATCAGTTCGTTACTTTAGAGAAGTAGTAGTAACGAAGATCATGATGATAGGCTGGCGTTATTGTACGTTTCGAAATCGAATCTGCTTATGGATACAATGTTGTCTCTGCAAACGCAAACTTGGTATTTCGATAATAATTCTTGAATAGAGGCCTTTTCGCTTTCGTCACTGGCCAACTCGACAATAACCTCATCGTAGCTCGTTGTGAGTTCAACTTCGAGATTATCTTTCCGAAACCCAGAAGCCAAGGGCAATAACGTCAGCCATTCGTTTTCCGACCCAGGCTTTGGCCAGCTGTCTACATAGCCGATATAGATTTTCCCGTTATCAACGGTAAGTAGCAAAGGGAATTCATTGGTCGTCGCATCGAAGACTAGGGAATCAACATCGTCAGCACGAATAGCTTCTTCTCTCCATGCTTCCAGATCACGACCTAGATTCAGCCTACATGGGATCCAACGAATAAATCGACACCTGCTTTCGCGTAGTTGGCGCATAGACCGATTGATCCCTAGGGCCAAAAACTTACCTAGGAACAATGTGAGAATCGATGCAGTTGCAAAAACGTGAGTTTCTGGGGGAACGCCAAGATAGCCAGAAACGTGGGCTAGGGAAACGGGAAAAATTTTCTGGAGGGCCTGAATCAAGATAGAAAATGCTATAAGAATTGCAATCCCTGCAACCGCGCTACGAAAATAAAGCCTATGTCCATCTTCCCGCAGTGAGACGAAAGATGTCATTTCCCAATCTCGAATGAAGAAATAGCCACCCGCCAAAGCGAGTAGCAATAGTAAGCCAAATATCATTAGCTCTCAGCTCGCTTCGCGCCTCCGTTCAAAGTAATCCTTCGCAGCTTTGGCTTGTTCTTTTGTCTTTTTGCCGGTAAGAATTTGCTCTAGATGAACGTCAACGCCACCACGAGCATTGATTTCGAACCTTACTCGCTTTCGTTCTTGAGCTTGTTTTTTAGCCATGGCTCTTGGCCTTGCGGTGGGAATTCTACTGAATCTACTCGAAGCATGGCAGAGGGTACCGGTTCTGTCCAGGCGAGGAAATACTAAAGCGTGATTATGAGCCCTCTTAAGGCTCAAAACGGCCAGATCAGCAGAATCATCGGCAACCCGAGGGCAAAGACCAGCAGGCTCAGGGGCAGGCCAAGTCGGGCATAGTCAGTGAAACGGTAGCCGCCCGGACCCATGACCAGGGTATTGGATTGGTGACCGATGGGCGTGAGGAAGGCGCAGGAGGCACCGACCGCCACGGCCATCAGGAAGGGATCAGGTGATACGACCAGGGCATTGGCGACAGCGACCGCCACCGGCGCCAGCAGCACGGCTGCCGCGGCATTATTGATGATATCGGACAGTGTCATGGCGACGATCATCAGCACCGCCAGGGTCGCCACCGGCGGCCATTGCCCGGACAGGGCCACCAGCCCGTCGGCAAGCATGCCGGCCGCGCCGGAGCTGTCAAAGGCCATGCCCACCGGAAGCATCGCCCCCAACAGCACGATGATCGGCCAATCCACCGCGCCATAGGCCTGGCGCAGGTTGAGCACATTGCCGAGCACCATGCCCAGGGCGGCACCGGCCAGGGCGATCTGTACCGGCAGCAGACCGCTGACCACCAGTGCGATGGCCAGGGCAAACAGGCCCAGGCCGGTCAATAGCTTGCGGGGCGCGCCGACACTGAGCTCGCGATCGGCCAGTGGTAGACAGCCCAATCTTGAGGCCGCTTCCTGCAGGGCCTCCCGCTCACCCTGCAACAAAAGTACATCACCGCTGCGAAAGCGGATCCGACCGAGTCGCTCACGCAGACGTTCGCCCTGACGGGCCACCGCCAGCAGGGCCACGCCGAATCGCTGGGGCAGATGCAGGGTTCGCAGCGTATGACCGCTCATCATGGCTTCGGGGAGCACCACCGCCTCCATGGTGGCCAGCTCCTCACTGTCGAGCCGCTCACGGTCCAGCTTGCCGCTGCCCCGCAAGCTGAGGCCCAGCTTGTCGGCCGGGCCCTGCAACTCCTCCGGGTCGGCTTCCATCATAATCACGTCGCCGGCGCGCAGGCGCTCGAAGGGTCGCACCGGGCTGATCACGCGCTTGCCCCTGGCGATGCCCACCAGGGTGTAATCCACCTTCTCCAAGGGTTCGGCCAGAGCACGCACCGGTTCATCGACCAGCTTGGCGTCCTCCTCGACGGTCAACTCCAGAAGGTAGTTCTCGATCTCGAACAATTCATCGGGACTGCTTTCCCCCTTGCGGTCCGGCAGTACCCAACGGGGCAGCAGCGACACCAGGATGATGCCGGCGACCATCAGTACCAGTCCGACCGGCGCGAATTCGAACAGGCCGAAGGCCTCGCCCAGCTCGGTCTGGCGATAGGTGGCGACAATGATATTGGGCGGGGTGCCGATCAGGGTGGTGAGCCCGCCCAGCAAAGAGCCAAAAGCCAGGGGCATCAGCAGGCGAGAGACAGGAAAGCCGTGGGTCCTTGCGATCTGGATTGCCACTGGCAGCATCAGCGCCAGGGCGCCAACATTGTTCATGAAGGCCGAACACAGGGCGACCACCACCGTCAGGGCCAGGGTCTGGAGAAAAACGCGGTCGCCGATGCGAGTCACCTGGGCGGCGATCAGGTCCACCACCCCAGCGCTACCCAGGGCACGACTGATCACCAGCACCGCGGCCACGGTGATCACGGCGGGGTGGGCGAAACCATCGAAGGCCTCGGCCGCCGGCACCAGGCCGAGCAGGACTGCCGCCAGCAGCGCCATGCCGGCGACCAGGTCATAGCGCCAACGACCCCAGATGAAGAGCCCCAGGGTGGCCAGCAGGAGGATCAGAATGATCTGATGGTCCGGCATAAGGGATAATACTCGCAGCGCTGATCAGGCAAACTGATCATAGCAGCGCGAGGAGTGCAAGCATGGCAAGGCCGAGAGAATGCGCGATCCTGCTATTCGACGGTTATTGCGTGCTCTGCAATGGCTGGGCGGCGTTCGTGGTCAGGCGACGCGGGGATTGGCCGGTCTATTTCGCCACCCTGCAGTCCGAAGCGGGACAGGCCGCCCTTGCCCGGGCGGGCATTGAGAAACCACCCGGTCTCGACAGTGTGCTGCTGATACGGGGTGAGCGGGTCTTTTCCCACTCCCGAGCCATCCTGGAAATCCTGCGCTCCCTGCGCTGGCCCTGGCCGCTTTTCTACGTCTTCATTCTCGTCCCTCGTCCGCTCAGGGATGGGCTCTATCGCTGGTTCGGGAATCGCCGCTATCGCTGGTTCGGACGCCGTGACGCCTGCGGCATCGCCAGCGCCCATGTCCGCGCCCGGATGCTGTCGAAGGACAGCGACGCGGTGTAGAATCCCCATCTTCCGTTGGGAGGCGGAAGACCCATTCACTCCATTGACAGACCATCACTGACAGACAAAAGGGGAAGACATGAAATCACGACTCAAGCTTTGGCTCGGGGGTAGTGCCCTCGTCCTGGTACTGCTGGTGCTGGTGGCACCGGTAGCGGTTGGGACCATGAGCGAGCATCGCTACAAGGCGCTGTGGGCAAACGCGCTGGACAGTGAGCCGGGCTATCAGGCCGAGGTGGTCGAATACGACCGCGGCTGGTTCAATGCCCGCAGCCGGGTGCGCATCGAGGTCAGCGATCCAATGGCATCCGAATGGCTGTTGGAGTTCGGCATGGCCGAAGCCGGCCCCGGTGACACCGCGCTGGTTTATCTGGAAGAACGGATCCATCACGGGCCATTCCCGATTTCCTCCGCCGCGCCCCTGGATCAGCGCCTGAAGCCGGGCTTCGCGGTGGTGGATACCCGGCCGGCTTCGGAACTGCCTTTTTTCCGTGACAATGACATCTTCGTGATCAGCAGCACTCGTCTCGGCCTGTTCGGCGGGGTGGACGGTTTTCTCCGCGCCATGCCTTTCGACGTCCATGTCGGCGACGGTCTGCGACTGGTCAATGAAGGGGTGATCCGGGTCGAGATTCAGAGCAATCTGAAATTTGAGCGGATCCGCTCCAGGATGGGCAGTGATGAATTGCGACTGGAGGATAGCCAGTTTGGTGGCGTGATTCTGGAAGGTTTCGACGGCCGCTCGGACCAGCGCCGTGGTCCGGCCCAGCTCTGGCTGGGTGAGGTGGAGTTTGGTCTGGATAGCGTGCGGACGCTGGGATCGGATCCGGCATTTGAATTGAGGGATTTCGCCTGGTCGGCGCTGACTGATAATCGAGAGGATTTCCTGGTACAGAATCACACGGTCGACATTGGGGCCATTGCGGGCCCGGCCCTGGAGGTCGGCCCCATTTCGGTGGACTATGATTTGTTCAATCTTCACCCTCAGGCCCTGGCGGATCTTCAGCTTGCCTTTGCCGAGGCCCCGGCCCTGGATGAGGACAGTGTCGAGGCGGCGGGGGACAGCTTTAGCGATCACTGGCTGGACGCGTTGCTCGAAGTCGCCCTGCACCGCCCGGGGAGCACGCTGAACTCCATGGATACCCGCCTGTTTGACGATAGCATCAGCGGTGCCGGGGAAATCCAGTTACGGCCACTGTCCCGGGAACAGCTTGAGACCTACCTGAACGAAGATCGCTTCGGTCGTCTGGCCAACGGCCATGGCCGGCTGAGCACCTCAAGGGCACTGCTGCAGCGACTGTTCGCCAACAGCATGATGGGAGTGGCGGCCGATGAGGAACTGGATGAAAACACGAAGACCATGGTGGATCAGCAGATCGATGGCTTCATCAATCAGGGCATGCTGCGGGAAACGGACGCGGGCCTGCTTGAGCTGCATGTTGAGCTGGAAGACGGGGTCCTGCGACTCAACGGCGATGAGATGATGCATTTCTAGGCCCATTGCCGGAATGTGCTGAATGGAACGGCCCCTTTTGGGGCCGTTTTTTCTTGCCGAGGCCGCAGCCTGCTAAAGTATCGGGATTGCGACGGCCCGGATTGGGCCGGGACACCAGACAATCAGCCACGGGGAAGGAGTCATGGCCAAAGGCAAGAGCAAGAGCCAGAAGAAATTGCGGCGGATGGGGATCGGCCTGTTGCTGGTCCTGCTGCTGGTGGTGCTGGTACTGCCAGCCGGCGTGGGCATGATGGCGGAGGGCCGCTACAAGCAGATGTGGTCGGCCATGTTCGCCGCCGAGCCTGGCTTTAGTGCCCAGGTCACGGATTTCGAGCGGGGCTGGTTCAGCTCCACCGCCCGCGTCAGCCTGCAGGTGGATGACGCCTTTCTGGGTGAACTCATTCAGGAGATGGGCTGGGCGGATGAGCAGCCGGATGGGCAAGGGCCAATTATCGAAATTGATGAGCGGGTCCATCACGGGCCGATTCCGTTCACGGCCCCCGCACCCTTTCACCAGCGTTGGCGGCCGGGTTTTGCCGTGGTCGAGAGCCGCCTGGGAGACAGCCTGCCGGCCGTCAGCGAGCACGGCATTGATCTTCAAAGCACCACCCACCTGGGTCTGACCGGCAGTCTTCGTGGTCACCTGCGGGTGGCGGCCTTCGATGTCGCGGTTGAAGACGAGCTGCGGCTGGTCAATGAAGGCGAGTTGTTGCTGGATTTCCAGGCCAACCGCAATCTGGACCGGGTCAGCATGCGGCTGCGTGGCGGTGCCCTGCATCTGGCTGACGCCGACGGCTATGGCGTCCATCTGCAATCGCCCTGGCTGGATGTGAGCCAACGCCGTGGCCCATCGGATATCTGGGTGGGTGGCAGTGAACTCCGCCTCGCCGCCATTGAGATGCGGCTGCCCGGTGAAGGGCCCAACACCATGCGCGGCCTGATGTGGGCGACCGATACCCGGGAAAGCAATGACTTGCTGACCCAGAGCCACGAGATCCAAATCGACGCCCTGCAAGCCGATGAGTTCGAGGCCGGTCCCCTGTTGATGGACATCGACCTGTTCAATCTGCACCCGGAATCACTCTCCCGCCTGCAAGTGGCAAGCAGTGAACTGCGACTGGATGATCCGGAAAGCATCGATCAGGACATCGGCGCACTCATGGAACCCATTCTGGACCTGATCACCCATGAACCCGGCTTACGCCTGCAGCAGCTCCAGCTCAGCCTGCCGGGCGGGATGATCGAGGCCGATGGTCAGGCCAAGGCCCGGCCCATGGACCGTGCGCAGCTGGAAGGCTTCCTGGCCGAGGCGGCCTGGTTCCGGATGATGGATGGTGAACTCCAGCTCAGCACCAGCCGGGAACTGGCCCGTCGTGCCCTGGCCATGTGGACCCTGGGTGGCCCCCTGGATGAAGAGGCCGATGAAGCCAGCCTGCGCCTGATGGACAGCCAACTGGATGCGGCCATCGCCCAGGACATGCTGCTGGAGACCGATGACGGTCTGGCCATTCATATTGAGCTGGCCGATGGCGTGCTGTTCATCAATGAGCGCGAGATTCTGCGCTTCTGAGTTTAGGCGTCGGGATGGTGCGGTTGAGCGGTCTGGCGAGGTGCCAGGATTAGCTGATCAATCGCGGATGAATCCGCTCCCACGGTGGCGTGGCCACCGGCAATAGGCACCGTGGGCGCGAATTTATTCGCGGTAAGCGCCGTTCAGGCCGGACGCCGCAAACCGCCGCCGCCCGATCAGGATCGCGCTAAGGAGGATCAGCACTTCCCAGGGCCCGCGCCCGATACTGCAGCCGGAAGAAGAGCTTGATTCAGCGGCGGGTACGCTGAGGGAAAATGCGCCGTCACGCGTCTCGGGCGAGAGATCGCGCTGGTCGGCGGCAATGCGCAGGTCCAGCGTGAAGTCCGTGCCTTCATCAGCCTCTGTTTCCAGCGCCAGATCCAGGATCCGAAAATCTCCCGGGGCGATGTACTCGATCCAGCAGACCCCGGCATCGAAATCATCATCAAACCAGCAGGGCGCATCTGCCCCGGTTAGGGTCAACTCCTCTGGCAACTGCAACCGCACCAGTACATTCGTGGCCCCCGCCTCGCCGGCATTGTCCACCCGCAACTGCTGCGTAAACGCGGGCGATCCTGATTCCGTGCCAGCATCCGACCAGCTCAAATCGGCGGGCGGCGCGTCCGGCTCCACGATCCAGGTGATGCCCTGACTGCCGTCCAGAAAGACACCGGATGCTCGAGTGAGGAAGCCGGTCTCGCCAATTAGCGCCAGTCGAGAACCTGTTCTATTGCTGGTAATCGGGCTGGGATTCGGCCAGGGTTCGGTAATCCGCTGGTGGAGTACCCAACCCTCGGGGGCGGTTTCGTCTCGGTCATAAATCCAGACCGCGCCCGTGAAATCGCCGCTTGCATTTGAATCTGATGGATAGCCGACATAAAGGCGATCATCCCGGATTGCTGATGAGAATCCGAAGTTATTGGCACGCATCTCCTGCGGATCAGGATCATCCAGCTGAGCCGTCTTCTCCCAACTCGCATCGTTGCCCTGCCCCGTTCTCTTCCATACATGTAGGCGCCGCTCGTTGAAAAGGCCATCGTCGGCGGTACGGATTACCGTACTAAAAAGTAAATGCTCTCCATCGAAAAAGACCCCCCCGCCGGTCTCGCGCAATTCGAATCCCTCCGGAGTTGTCTGGTCATGGACCTTGTCATGAAGCACCCAGCCCTCGTCAGGCTCATGGCGATAGAGATAGATGGCACCGATATCCCGTTCAACACCCTCCACCCAAGCGGTGCTGGCCAGAACCGCCAGCCAGGGATAGCTCAGGGCCACCATCGCACCGAAACGATCCGTCACTTCCTTTTCATCCCGGTCTTCCTGGGGCGCCAGAAGCTTTTGCCGATAATCCCAATCGCCGGTGGCCTCTTCCCAGCCATAAAGATAGACCGCGCCGGTCATATCGGTCGATTCACCCAAGGTCGCGCCCACGGCCAGCCAGCCACTGTCGGCATCCACCGAGCCACCAAAATGCACCGTGTCAGGTTCGGGGCGTTCGATAATCCCTTCAAAGCTTACCTCGCCGGTGCTCGGCTCCCGCCGAAAACGATAGACGGCGCCGCGGTCGCCACTGGCGGCCCAGTCACCATTAATACCACCAAGGTAAATTTCATCCTCGTAGATCGCCGCGCCCAGTCCCATCAGACTGGATAGGGTCAAACCGAAGTCCGCCCCATGGATGTTGGATTCCGTCCGCCATTGGCCGTTTTCATCCGGCGCCAGAACGATTGCGGCACCCACATCACCAACCCCACCGCCCGGGGCATTGGGATAGGGCACCACCGCAAAATGTTCGCCGACGGCGATCTCGCCACCAATGCGACCCCACCCAGGCGGCGGAAAGGCCCCGGAGGCAAATTCATAGTCGCCGTCGCTGTTTGCTACGGCCGGCCCCGCAAGCAGCAGCCCGGCCAGAAGGACCAGGCTGATGCCATGTTGGGGGCTTTGAAAAATCCTTACGGACAATGCACCCATGTACCGTCCTCCGTCATGTAGGGGCAATCGATAATGGGCGGCGGCGTCTCGTCGTCGTCATCATCTTCATCTTCATCGTCGCCGTCATCCCCGCAATCACCGTCTGGACAAATTTCCCCGCCATTGCCCGCCGAAACAGCTTGATAGAGAAGCTTGTTGGGCGTGCCAGAGGTAAGGTTAGATAGCCGATCTTGTGTTGCATCCGACAGAAGCAAGTAGCGTACCTGTTCCGGGAGAATCTCTTTACCACCTGCCTCGGCAAACAATGCGGCAGTGCCGACAACCAATGGTGCGGAGAGCGAAGTCCCTGTACGCTTAAGGGTATGATCATCACTTTCTGCGCCGACGCTCTCAACTTGAACAGCCGGCGCGAGGATATCGACTGCAGAGCCAGAATTGGAATCCGACCAAAAATTATCTGTACTGTCGGTGCCACCTACGGTGAGCACTTCCTCCATGCGTGCGGGGGAGTAATCACTTGCAGGCGCACCTGCATTGCCGGCGCTTGTAACGACCAAGATGTTGTCAGGTAGCTGCCTTATGGCGTGCTCCAGGCTGAAGTTCCCATCGAGATCTGACACGGCGGCGCCGAAACTCATGTTTATGATAGCTACTCCATCCTCGCTCTGCTCTTCGGCGACGATCGCATTCAATCCATCAATGATCTCAGAGAGGAACTGCTGTCCATCACAGCGAAAAGCGCGGACATCCTTAATGTCAGCTCCGCGAGCGACACCGAATTCGGAGGCGCCAGCGAGACCCGCGACCATGGTGCCATGCTCGTTTGGGTTTCCCATTACGGAATGTTCATCGTCGTTGGCCGGACTGTCGGAGCCAGAGTTGACACTACAACGTGAGGGGATAAGGCAGGGTTCCGGGCCTTCGTCGTCCCGACAAGTATCTTCATAGGCCTCTTCGTTGCCGTTGAACTCATCATGGATTCGCTCTACCCGGCCTTCAAACCGCTGATGACTTGCACGTACACCATTATCGAGGATATAGATTCGCACACCTTCCCCATCCAGCTCCCATTGGTAGGTGCCGTTTAACGGTAGATCGCGCTGGGCGATACGGTCCAATCCCCAGTCGGGGTTGGACTGGACGTAGCCATCACCAGATGCGAGATGGAGGTTAAACTTGGTGTTAGCCTCCACGGCCCGAATGTTGGGGTTATTCCGAAGAGCCTGGGCTTGTCCGTGATTGAGTTCGGCGGTGAATCCCTTGAGGGCATGTTCAAAAACACGGCTTGGCTGCACGCCGACTTGAGTGGCGACACCATTAACTAGGCCTTGCATGGCGTGAGCCGGGATTTCGGCACCGCGATTAAAACTTACAATGTATGTTTGCCTGTCGTCATGCCCCCTCCCTTCAATGGAGTGCAAAAAATTCGCGTGCGTGTCACCCGTCTGAATTCGACTGTTTTACCCGAGTAACAAGAAAAACGTAGTCGACAGGTAAATGCCAGTCAATTTTCTGGAGAAATGATCAGAGTGCTGGGGGAATTTGGGGGTTGCCGTGGCGAGCACCGCTCGGCTTTTCAGGCCGAGCGCCGCACACGCCAGCCGGCCTTGCGCTTCTTGAGGTGGACCAGGAGCAGGGAGATGGCTGCGGGGGTGACGCCCTGGAGTCGACCGGCCTGACCCAGGGTGGCGGGGCGGGCCTCGGCGAGACGTTGGCAGACCTCATTGGACAGGCCGCGCACCGCCGAGTAATCCAGATCCTCGGGCAGGGGCGTGTCTTCGTGGCGGCGGGCCTTGTCGATTTCCAGTTGCTGGCGCTCGATGTAGCCGGCGTACTTGATCTGGGTTTCCACCTGCTCGGCCACCCGCGGGTCGGCCACCGGCTCGCCCACGGCGCTTAAGCTGGTGAGGCCGGCGTAGTCCACTTCCGGACGGCGCAGGATGTCGGTCGCGTGCTGGTCCTTGGAAAGCCCCGTGCCGCCCAGCACCCGCTCGGCTTCCTCGGCAGACACCTGATTGGGGCGAATCAACAGCCCGTTCAGCCGCTGCTTCTCCTTTTCCACCGCCTCCCGCTTGGTCTCGAAGACGCCCCAGCGGTGATCGTCGATCAGGCCCATCTCCCGGGCAATGGGGGTCAGGCGCAGATCGGCATTGTCCTCGCGCAGCAGCAGGCGGTGCTCGGCCCGGCTGGTGAACATGCGATAGGGCTCGGAGGCGCCGCGGGTGATCAGGTCATCCACCAGCACGCCGAGATAGGCCTCGTCCCGGCGCGGACACCAGCTGTCCTGGTCACGCACCAGGCGGGCGGCATTGAGCCCGGCCAGCAGGCCCTGGGCGCCAGCCTCCTCATAGCCGGTGGTGCCGTTGATCTGCCCGGCAAAGAAGAGCCCGCCCACGAATTTCGTTTCAAGACTCGGCTTGAGATCGCGGGGATCGAAGAAATCGTATTCAATGGCGTAACCCGGGCGGGTGATGTGGGCATTCTCGAAACCGGCCACGGTGCGCACGAAGGCGGCCTGGACCTCGAAGGGAAGGCTGGTGGAGATGCCATTGGGATAGATCTCGTGGGTCTCGAGGCCCTCGGGCTCGACAAAGATCTGGTGGGAATCCTTGTCGGCAAAGCGTTCGACCTTGTCCTCCACCGAGGGGCAATAACGCGGTCCCACCCCGTCGATGGCGCCGGTGAACATGGGCGACTCGTGCAGGTGGGCGCGGATGATCTCGTGGGTCTTTTCGTTGGTGCGCGCGATCCAGCAGGAGACCTGGCGGGGGTGTTCCTCGGCCGAGCCGATATAGGAGAAGACAGGGGCCGGATCGTCGCCGGGCTGTTCCTCCAGGCGGCTGAAGTCGATGGAGCGCCCGTCGATCCGCGGCGGCGTGCCGGTCTTGAGCCGGCCGACGCGGAAGGGCCGGGCCCGGAGTTTCTCGGCCAGGGCATTGGAGGGTGCGTCACCGGCGCGGCCACCGGCGCTCTGGGTGCCGCCCACGTGGATGCGTCCGCCGAGGAAGGTGCCCACGGTCAGCACCACCGCCGGCGCCTCGAAGCGCAGGCCCATGCTGGTGACCACGCCGCTAACCCGGTCGTTGTCGATGATCAGGTCATCGACGCCCTGCTGGAAGAGAGACAGGCCGGGCTGGTTTTCCACCTGGGCGCGGATGGCCTGGCGGTAGAGATTGCGGTCGGCCTGGGCACGGGTGGCGCGCACCGCCGGGCCCTTGCTGGCATTGAGGGTGCGAAACTGAATACCGGCCCGATCAATGGCGCGGGCCATGGCTCCGCCCAGGGCGTCGATCTCGCGGGTCAGATGGCCCTTGCCGATGCCGCCGATGGCCGGATTGCAGGACATCTGACCGATGGTGTCCAGATTCTGGGTCAACAACAGGGTTCGCGCACCGGCGCGCGCCGAGGCCAGGGCGGCCTCGGTGCCGGCGTGACCGCCACCCACAACAATGACATCGAATTGCCTGCGCATAATTCCCGCCTCGGCCAAGCCCGCCTGCTGGCGGAATCGGCCTGACTATCAGCTCAATCTGACATTATAAGGGCTAAGGGCGGGTGGCGGCCAAGAAGGTCGGCACTTTCGAGTCGAGTAGTGCGGCGACATGACTGAGAATGCCGGCCCGGGAATGGTATATTGAGCCGCTTTGGACGATGCCTGCCCCGATCGGGGACGGGTCTATTGGGGGGGAAGCAACGTGACCGAATCGATTCTGTCGGTCGAGGCCATTCGCAAGCAGTACGCCACGGTCACCGCCGTGGATCGACTCAACTTCCAGATCCGGGAAGGGGAAATCTTTGCCCTGCTGGGCCCCAATGGGGCCGGCAAGACCAGCACGGTGCGGATGCTGATCGGCATTACCCGACCGGACAGCGGCCGCATCCGCTACCAGGCACGGGCCGGCGAGCAGGCTGCCATCACCGGCCCGGAGCTCGGCTATCTGCCGGAGGAACGGGGGCTGTACCAGGATCAGCCGGTACTGGATGTGCTGGTCTATTTTGGCCGCCTGCAGGGACTCAGCCGCCGCGATGCCCGTGGGCGCGCCACCCAGTGGCTGGAGCGACTGGATCTTGGCGAGCGGGCGACCGAGAAGCTGGGCGCACTGTCCAAGGGTAATCAGCAGAAGGTGCAGCTGATTTCCACCATCCTCCACCGGCCCCGCTTCGCGGTCCTGGATGAACCCTTTTCCGGGCTCGACCCGGTCAACCAGGAGCGCTTTCTGGATCTGGTGAGAGAGTTGCGGGCGGAAGGCATGACGGTGCTTTTGTCGGCTCACCAGATGGCCCTGGTGGAGCGTCTCGCCGACAACATCCTGCTGATGAATCAGGGCCAGGAGGCCATGACCGGGACGCTGGAAAGCCTGCGTCACGACAGCGGTCTCGGTACCGCCCTGGAAGTCCAGTTCCGCGACCAGCCCCCCCGCGAACTGCCCTCACTGTCGGGTGTGCAGGATAGCCGGCGGCTCGACGAGCGGCGGCTGCGGCTGAGTCTGGCCTCGGACAGCGACATGAACGAGCTGCTCGGCGCCTTGCAGGGCCTGGGCGCGATCGAGGCCCTGCACAGTGAGCGACCGAGCCTGCATGACATTTACCTCCATGCCGTCGGCGAAAAGGGGCCGAACAGCGAAAAGAATGACGCCGAGGAGATGACGGCATGAACAGGGGAAATGGTCCGGTCTTGAGTGTGGCGCGCTGGGAGTTCATGCGCTATTTCAAATGGCGGCAGGAACTGATTGCCCTGCTGGTGATGGGGGTGATAATCGGTCTGGTCTATGGCGGGGTCTGGCTGATGGACCGCTACCAGAGTGGTCAGCAGTTCAAGGTTGCGGTCATCGGCGGCGAGCACCTGGCCCTGCCGGCGGGTGAGCTGGACCGCTTTTATTTCCAGAACGCCGAGGCCGACGCAAGGGATACGCTTGCCGAATCGGTAGCGGCGGGTACGCTGGACGGTCTGCTAATCCTGCATTCGAACAGCAACGCCGTGCTGCTGGCGGCCCGAGAGGCCCGCTGGCAGGAATCCCTGGACCAGATATTGAACCAGCTGGCACGGCAGCAGGCACTGATGGATGCCGGCCTCTCAGTGGCCGAGTATGAGGCCCTGTCACGCCCCCTGGCCCTGCGTATCGATACCGGCCAGGCAGGGGAAGCCGTTGGCTCCCGGATTTTCGCCCTGGTGGTGCTGGGGCTGATGTTGCTCGCCGTATTCAACAGCTTTGCCTACTATTTCGCCAGTATCACCACGGAGAAGCAGCAGCGGGTCTGTGAACAGATGCTGGCCATGATCCGGCCGCAAACCTGGGTGGATGGCAAGATTCTCGGTCTCACCGTGCTGGGCCTGAAATCACTGCTCAATGTCGCCCTCTGGGGGCTGGTGGGGCTGCTGGCCTACCGCATTGTCAGCGGCAGCTTGCCCGATCTTTCGGCCTGGTTGCCGCCCCTGGGCAGCGCATTCTGGATCCTGGGCTTCGCGCTCCTGGGTCTGCTGTTCTGGAACAGCATCCTGGCGGCCATCGCAGCCACCATTGATGACCCCAACAGCTCCTCCCGGTCGAGCCTGATGCTGTTGCCCATATTGCCGCTGGTGCTGGTATTCACCGGTCTGGACATGCCCGACAGTCCCTTCATGGTGTTCATGTCCTGGTTCCCGCCGACCTCCTGGGCGGCGATGCCTGCCCGCCATGTGATGGCCGGCGTTGATCCCCTGGCCCTGGCCGCTTCCCTGGTATTGCTGGCGGCGGCGGTGTGGTGGGTCCGACGGGCGGCGGGACGGATATTTGCCACCGGTATTCTCATGTACGGCAAGGAGCCCGGCTGGGGCCAGATGCTGCGCGCCCTGTGGCGTCGCGAAGGCTGAGCTCGGCTCGGGCTTGGAATCGGAGATCTCAAGCGATGTGGATAGCTGCCCTGTTCTTTGCCGCGAGCGCGGCGCCAGCCGACTACGAGGCCTGCAGCCTGCGCAGTGGCCAATTGCCACAGACCATCTCGGCACAGTGTTTTGAAGTCTCCGTGCCCCTGGACTGGTCCCAGCCGGATGGGGAGACCATTCAGTTGGCGGCGGCATGGATTGCGCCCCGGGCCGGCGAAGCCGAGGGCGAGCCCTTGCTGATGCTGGCGGGTGGGCCGGGCCAGGCGGCACTGGAAGCCTTCATTCCCCATGTTCGCGCGCTCGGCGCGGTGCGCCAGAACCATCCGATCGTCCTGGTGGACCAGCGAGGCACCGGTGGCTCGGCCCGCCTCGAATGCCCGGACGCGGGATTGGCGGAAGCGGAATCGGCGGAGGAAATTGGCCAGGCCATGCAGCGCTGTCGCGAGGCCCTGGACAGGGATCCCCGCCATTTCACCACCCAGGCCTCGGCGAAGGACCTTGACGCGGTGCGCGAACATCTCGGCATTGAGGAATGGCATGTCTATGGCGTGTCCTACGGCAGCCGCCTCGGCCTGCACTATTTGCGGCGGTTCGAGGAGCGGGTGGCCTCGCTGATTCTGGATGGGGTGGTCCCTGCGGACGAAGTGCTGGGGCCCATGCTGGCACCGTTCGCGGAACGGGCTGTGAAACGAATGCTGCAACGATGCGAGTCCTCTGAAGATTGCCGGGAGGCCTTTCCGGATCTGGAAGAAGGCTTGCGCTCTTTGCTGGAATCCGTGGCGGAAGAGGAACGGGAGGTTTCCATTCGCCACCCCCGCAGCCACGAATGGACCGAGGTGGCGCTTAACCGGCAGCGGATCGGGCAGCTACTGCGCTTTGCCGCCTACCAACCGGATGTTCTGGCCATCATGCCGCTGCTGATCCACCGTGCCGCCCGGGAGGATGACTGGGCACCGCTGGCGGCACAATGGGTCACCCTTGGAGAATCGCTGGAAGGCAGCCTCAGCATTCCCCTCCATTATGCGGTGGTCTGCAGCGAAGACATCTCCTTTATTGACGAGGACTCCCCGTTCAGCGAGGAGGACGGACTGCTGGGCCTGAATCCCCTGGCTTTGCTCCAGGCGGCCTGCGCGGAATGGCCGCGGGCCGACATTCCCGCGGACTTTCATCAGGCGGTGGCCTCCGAGCGGCCCGTGTTGCTGCTGTCCGGGGAACTGGACCCGGTGACGCCCCCGGAGTGGGGAGACCAGGCCGCAGCGACCCTGGACAATAGTCGCCATGTGATCCTCAAGGGCAAGGGCCACAATGTGATTCATCATGGCTGTCTGCCGTTTCTGGTCCGGGATTTTCTGAGAAACCGCGATCCCGCTGGGCTGGACAGCGACTGTCTGTCGGCGATGCGGCCGATGCCTTTCTTTCTGGATTTCTCCGGCCCGGCACCTTAGGAGTCGATCATGATCGAGGCGAATGGCCTGCAAAAACGCTTTGGCGACGTCGAGGCAGTGAGAGACGTATCGCTGCGTGCCGAGGACGGTCGGATCACCGGTCTGCTGGGCCCCAACGGGGCCGGTAAATCCACCAGTCTGCGGATGATTTCGACGGCGATCCGGCCCGATGCTGGCCAGATTCGGGTCGATGGCATCAATGTGGTGGACGCCCCCCAGCAGGCGCGTCTGGCGATGGGCGTGATGCCTCACAATGCGGGGCTCTACCCCCGCCTCAGCGGTCGGGAGAACATCCGCTATTTCGGCCGCCTGAACGGGATCGACCGGGAATCGCTGGATGCCCGGATCGAGCATCTCGCCGAGCGACTGGACATGAAAGCCTTCGTGGACCGCCCGGCGAAAGGCTATAGCCAGGGACAGAAACTGAAAACCGCCCTGGCGCGGTCGATTGTCCACAATCCCCGCAACCTCATCCTGGATGAACCCACCAGCGGCCTGGACGTGATGGCGACCCGGGCACTGCGGGATCTGATCCGCGACCTGCGCCAGGATGGCTTCTGCATTCTGTTCTCCAGCCATGTGATGCAGGAAGTGGCCGCCTTGTGTGACCAGATCGTGATCATTGCCCACGGGCAGGTGGTTGCCCGGGGGGAACCGGACCAGCTGCGCCAGGCCATGGGCAGCGAGGATCTCGAAGAGGTCTTTGTCCGGGCCATCGCCAAGGCCGAGGCACCGCAAACGGCGGACGCGGGGGAACAGAGCTGATGCGCACCTGGATCGTTTATCTCAAGGAATGTCAGGACAATCTGCGGGACCGGCGAACACTGCTCTCGGTACTGCTGTTCGGCCCATTGTTCGGGCCCATCCTGTTCGCGGTGTTCATGGGCACGGCCATCACCATGGGCATGGAAGAGGCGGAACGGCCACTGGATCTTCCGGTCATGGGGGCCGAGCATGCACCGGAGTTGATGGCCTTTCTGGCAGAGAATCGCCTGCAGATCGAAGACTTCGATGGCGAGCCGCAAAAGGCGGTGCGGGAACGGGAGGTGGATTTCGTCCTGGTCATCGACGAAGACTATGGTCAGGCGCTGCGCGATGGCCGGCCGGCACCGTTGGCCTTTTATGCGGATCGCTCCCGCCAGCGCCTGAGTGGCCAGATCCAGCGGGTGCGCAACACCATCAATGCCTGGGACCGGCAATTGACCGAGCTGCGCCTGCTGGCGCGGGGTATCGATGGCCGCGTCATCAGGCCGCTGCAGTTACAGGAAGTGGACGTGTCCACCCCCGAGACCCGAGGCCTGATGATTGCCGCCATGCTGCCCTATTTCATCCTGCTGACCGTGCTCATGGGCGGCTTTTACCTGGCCATCGACACCACCGCCGGGGAGCGGGAACGGGGTTCCCTGGAACCGCTTCTCAGCACGGCGGCCCGGCGGGGGGAGATCCTGGCGGGCAAGCTGCTCGCAACCGCCACCTTTTCACTGCTGGCACTGGCGATCGTCATTGCGGCCTTCTCGGTGGCATTACGCTTTGTGCCCATGGAGACGGTGGATATGGCCCTCTCCCTGGATCTGGCCACGGCGGTGATGCTGTTTCTGACGGTCTCGCCCTTTGCCTTTCTGGGGGCTGCAGTAATGTGTCTGGTGGCCTCCTTCACCAAGAGCTACAAGGAAGCCCAGACCTGGCTGTCGGTGGTGATGATCGTGCCCCTGGCGCCCATGATCGTGCATTTTGTCCGACCTTTCGAACCCACCATCCTCAATCTGGCGATTCCGGTTCTGGGTCAGCATGTGGCCATGCTTGAGCTGTTGGGGGCGGAAACCCTGCCGGTTCTGGGTCTGGTGCTCAACACCGGGGTGACCCTGGCACTGACTGGCGTGGTGGCCTGGGTAGCCTGGCTGTTCTATCGCCGGGAATCGGTGCTGGGCTGATCCGGGGGAAATCTCCTGCTGGTGGGATGGGGATTCCCGGCCTACACTGTCGCTAAGGGATGACGGGGCTCGCCATGCTGCAATTGCATCGGGATCGCAAACAGGCGTTAAGGGCGCAGCGGGTGTTGCTGGGCCTGGTTGCCTACCTGATGTGGATCGCGGTCGGCATCTACCTGTATTGGATTGATCTGCTCCATATCGGTCCTGCGGGCTTGGGTATCTACTTCCTGCTCATGCTGCTCACCAATGCCGCTTTCCTTGCAGCGGTCCGATGGAATTGGAACCTGCGCTTTCGGGATCCGGGCATGACCCTGGGTCAGATTGCCTGCGGCATCTTCTGGGGGATGGTGCTACTCTCCCAGGCGGCGCCTGAAGCACGCGGCGGCATGTTGCTGGTTTTCGTCACCGGCTTTTTCTTCGGTGTCTTTCGCCTCAATACCCAGCAGTTTCTTGGACTCGCCCTATTCGCATCACTGGCCTACGCCAGCCTGATCCGCGCTGAATGGGCGGATCTCGATGCGGAAACCCGTCAGATTGAGCTGGCACAGTGGGTCTTTCTGAGCCTGATTTTGCTCTGGATGTCCTTCATGGGGGGGTATGTCGCCCGCCTGCGAAGCAATCTTCGTCAGGCCATGGGCCGGATCGAGGAATTGGCCAATCGGGATCACCTCACCGGCACCCGAAATCGACGTGCAATTACCGGCTCATTGGAGGAGGCGGTGGCCCGGGCGGAGACAGAGGGCGAAGTTCTCACTATCGCCATGCTCGATCTGGATCATTTCAAAGCTCACAACGATGACCATGGGCATCTGCTCGGCGATGAACTGCTCAAGCAATTTGTGGAACGGGTGGAACGGGAGCTGCGGGCCGATGACATTATCCGAGGTCAGCAGGATCAACCGCTGGGGCGGTTTGGGGGCGAAGAATTTCTGGTGGTCTTGCCAGGTACCGGGCTTGACGGCGGGATGCTGGCGGCGGAGAGGATCCGGCGGGGGATTGCCGAATTGCCGTTCGAGACCGAGGCGGGTGCGGTAGCCATGACGGTCTCCATTGGCCTGACGGAGTGGCGGCCGGGGGATGACTGTGAAAGCCTGCTCAAGCGGGCCGACAAGGCTCTTTATGAAGCCAAGGAAGGGGGACGGAACCAGGTGGTGGCGGCCGAGTGAGAGCGACTGATTGCTCTACTTGCCGATGCAGAAGCTGGAGAATATCCGCCCGAGTAGATCGTCGCTGCTGAATTCGCCGCTGATCTCGCCCAGTGTCTGCTGGGCCAGTCGCAGTTCCTCTGCCAATAGCTCGCCGGCGCGGCTCTCAATCAATTCCGCCTGGCCCGCATCCACATGGGCCCGGGCCCGCTCGATGGCATCGAGATGGCGGCGGCGCGCCATGAATACATCCTCGCCCGCCGGGCGATAGCCGGCCACGGCTTTGAGGCGCTCACTGAGTGCCTGAATACCTTCACCGGTAAGAGCGGAAAGCCCGATACGGCGTCCTTGATCGTCCCGATAACCCGCCGTGCCGCCGCTGAGGTCGATCTTGTTGTGGGCGATGATCACCGGTAGCTGGGGCGGCAGGTCACGACGCAGTTCGGCGATGTCCTCAGGGGACTGGTCATCGACCACCAGCAGGACGCAATCAGCCGTTTCCATGGCCTCGCGGGCCCGACGAATGCCCTCCTGTTCAACCGCATCACCACCCTCGCGCAACCCCGCGGTATCGATCAGGTGGAGGGGCAGGCCATCCAGGTGCACGTATTCCCGCAGGACATCCCGGGTGGTGCCGGGGATATCGGTCACGATGGCGGCATCATGTCCGGCAAGGCGATTGAGCAGGCTGGACTTGCCGGCATTGGGACGACCGGCGAGGACCAGGCGCAGACCTTCACGCATCACCCGACCCTGCTCGGCCCGTTGCATGAGCTGATCGAAGGCTTCCGTGATCTCACTCAACTGCCTTTCCACCCGCTCGTCGGAAAGGAAGTCGATCTCCTCGTCGGGAAAATCGATGGCGGCTTCGACAAAGATCCTCAATTCGATTAGCTGTTCCACCAGGGCGTGAACGGCGCGGGAGAACTCGCCGCTGAGCGATCGGGTGGCGGCACGGGCGGCCTCGGCGGAGCCGGCGTCGATCAGATCGGCCACTGCCTCGGCCTGGGCCAGGTCGAGCTTGTCATTGAGAAAGGCCCGCTCGGAAAACTCACCGGGCCGCGCCGGGCGGGCGCCCAGTGCAATCACGCGTTGTAGCAGCATGTCCAGGATGACCGGCCCGCCGTGGCCCTGAAGCTCGAGGACATCTTCGCCGGTATAGGAGGCCGGGGCGGGGAAATAAAGGATCAATCCCTGATCAATGCTATTTCCTTGAGCGTCCAGAAAATCGGCGAGATGGGCGTGTCTTGGCCGAGGCCTGAAGCCGCAGAGTCGGGCGGCAAATTCGGCCAGGGATGGGCCGGAGAGCCGAACGATGCCGACCCCGCCCCGTCCAGGGGGGGTGGCAATGGCGGCAATGAGGTCCTGGCTGCTCTGCATGGGCCCAGTGTACCGTAAGAGTCGGCGATGCCGGACTGTAACGGGCGGTACCCGTTGGCATCGACTAATGGATTAGGAAGTAGGCGTTTACGAATTTAACAACGAGGCGGCGACAGATGGGGCAGGAAACATTTTCCTTCGAAGGCGATCAGGGGCAACGGCGGGATGGTGTCCTTGAGCAAGGGTCGGGGCCGACGCATGCCTGGGCGGTATTCGCGCATTGTTTCACCTGCGGGAGCAGTTCACTCGGGGCGGTTGCCATTAGCCGAGCGCTGGCGGCGCGGGGCATTGGCGTCTTGCGCTTTGATTTTGCCGGCCTGGGGGAGAGCGAGGGTGAATTTGGCGCCGAAGGGATTGGTGGTGACATTGCGGATCTGAAGGCGGCCAGCCGCGCCATGGCGGAGTCGGGTCGGCCGGTTTCCTTGTTGGTGGGCCATTCCCTTGGGGGTGCGGCCGTGCTGCATGCGGCGGGGGATCTGGATGAGGTCAAGGCGGTGGTGACCTTGGGTGCGCCGGCGGACCCGGCCCATGTCCTTCACTTGCTGGGTGATCAGCGGGAGAAGATCGAGTCGGCGGGCGAGGCGGAGGTCAGGATTGGCGGCCGACCGTTCACGATTCGCAAGCGCTTTATCGACGACATGGAAAACCGGCCATGGCGGGAGCGGATCGCCGATCTCAGGCGACCGTTGCTGGTGATGCACGCGCCAATGGACAATATTGTTTCGGTGAACAATGCGGCGGCGATTTTCCAGGCAGCCAAGCATCCCAAAAGCTTTGTCTCCCTGGATGGGGCGGATCATCTGTTGACCGGGAGAGAGGATGCAGACTGGGCAGCCGATATGATCACGGCGTGGGCCAGACGGTATCTGGCTGACGGTTAGCGACAGGTTTGAAGACGTCAGGCGTCATCGTTTTAGGGAAGCGCGGATGTTCCTAAGTTCAAGGGTTACTGCTGGGATAGCTTCGGCGGGGTGTGTGCCCATTGAGTCCGGTGACGGGTGCGCTCCGGTCCCTGTCCTGGGGGCCTGGCTCAGGGACGTCGTGGACCCGTCCCTGGGGACTCTGCACGCGACATCCTGTCGCTCACAGCCCTGAGTCAGGCCCCCAGGACAGGGACCTACCTTGGGTGCTGGTCACCTGGGCCGTGCCAATGGATGGGTTGGTTCATGCCTGAATCCTTTTGCCAGCCCTTGGCGTTTATCGCCAATGAATATGCTCCTACGGTGCCGGTTGGCTAGGCCGAAGGCACCGTGGGAGCGGATTTATCCGCGATGGCTTGGGCCGATTCGAAGGCAAGCCACCCCCGGAACCCAGCTTTCAGATCAAGAATTCAATCCGCAAACAGAACGGGCCCCGTCCCGGAAGGAACGGGGCCCGTTCTGTCAGCCTGGCTGATCGGACAGAAGCTAGTTTTCCTGGCCGCTTTCGATGACCCGGTTGATCTTCCACTGCTGGGCCACCGAGAGGATGGTGTTCACGGCCCAGTAGAGGACCAGGCCGGCCGGCATGAAGATACCGATACCGATCAGCATGAGCGGCATGAACATCAGCATCTTCTGCATCATCGGATCCGGCGGCGGCGGATTCAGTTTCTGCTGGAAGAACATGGACGCACCCATGATCACCGGCAGGATGAAATAGGGATCCGGTGATGACAGATCCTGGATCCACAACATCCAGGGCGCGTGACGCAGCTCGGCGGATTCCAGCAGCACCCAGTACAGGGCGATGAAGACCGGAATCTGAATCAGGATGGGTAGACAACCGGCAGCGGGATTGACTTTCTCCCGCTTGTAGAGCTCCATCATGGCCTGGTTCATCTTTTGCTTGTCATCCGCATAGCGTTCGCGAATGGTCTGCAGTCTCGGTTGCAGCTTGCGCATCCGGGCGATGGAGCGACCGCTGGTCTCGGACAGCTTGTAGAATGCCAGCTTGATCAGGAAGGTGAGCAGGATGATGGCCCAACCCCAGTTGCCCACCACCTTGTGAATCCAGTTAAGGGCAATGAACAGCGGCTGGGAGATGATCCACATGATGCCGTAGTCAACGACCCGTTCAAGGTTCGGGGCAGCGGGGCGCAGCTCACTCTGGATTTTGGGGCCGAGATAAAGGGTCTGTTCGAAAACGACCGCGTCCCCGGCCTGGAGATTGCGGGCACGCTGGTCCGCCATGCCAATGAGATAGCGATCCTGACCTCGATGACGAGTGTAATAGCGGACGCCCTGATCGGGACTGGAGGGAATCATGGCGGCGACGAAATAATGTTCCACCATCGCCGCCCAACCACCTTGCACATCCAGACGCAGGTCCTGATCGGCGAGATCGGAGAAGCTCAGGCGCTCATAGCGCTCGCTGTCGTGATAGGCCGGCCCATTGTGGGAGAAGGTCGAGGGATTGAACATGGAGCGGGAAATATCGGGATCGGTCCGTTCGATCTGCAGATAACTGCCACCCCGCCAGTCGTTCTCGCCACGGTTCTCGAGACGCTGCTCCAGCTTGACCTGATAGCTGTTGGGAAGAAAGTAGAAGGTGCGGGTCAGATGCAGGCCGTCTTCGCCCTCCCAGACCAGGCGAACGGCACGACCGTCGCTTTCGGTTTCATCGACCCGCTCACGGTCGCTGTTGATGGCCCAGGTTTCCTCGTGGGTGAACTCGATTCGACGGGGAATGCTGGTGGAGTCGCCGGCAGCGATCAGACCCGGTTGCACCACGAACAGGCGGTCAGGACGATTGTCCAGCAGGCGGATCGGGTCGTCGCGATCCAGGTCCTCACGATAATCCAGCAGGTCCAATCGGCTGAGCTCACCACCAATGGTCTGGATGGCAGCACGGAGGCGCGGGGTTTCGAGGGTGATCTCTTCACCGCCGGGGCGCTCGGGGACGGTCTCCAGGGTCGGCGCGTCGGCTGGATCATCATCCGGACGCGGAGCGTCGGGTTCATCGTCGGGCCGGGGTACGGCATCGTCGTCCAGGGACTCATCCAGGGTGAGTTCCTCGGCCGCTTCCGGGGCGTCGGCGTGCGGTTCGGCGAAATACTGGTTCCACTCCATCCAGGTCCAGAAGGAGAGGGCCACCAGGGCGAGGATGAGGAAGAAACGCTGATTATCCATGATGATGATGTTTACAACTTCCAGGAACGGGGTCGAAACCACCTTCATTAAAAGGGTGGCAGCGCAGAACACGGCGCAGGCTCAGCCAGGCACCACGGAGGGCGCCGTGGGTCTGGAGCGCCTCCATTGCATACTCGGAACAACTGGGGTGAAAACGGCAGCATTGGCCGAACAAGGGGCTGATCAACAGCCGATAGGCCTTTACGAGGAAGAGGAGGAAGAATCGCATCGCTTCATCAGCCGCTGCCAGTGACGATCCAGGCTCTCAAAGAGCGTTCGGTTATCGGCCCGGCTGGCCTCCGGCCGGCTCATCACCACCAGATCAAATCCGGCCAATGTTGACTGCCGGTGCCGAAAGCTTTCTCGGGCCAAGCGCTTGAGCCGGTTTCGCTCAACAGCCGAGCCGGCATTCCGGCGGGAGATGGCCATTCCCAGGCGGGCTTGCGGCAAACCATTGGCGCAAGCCAATATCGTGAAAAAGCGGTCTTTCGACCGCTTTCCCTGGCGGAAGACCCGCCGAAAATCCTCTGCCTTGGTCAGACGCGCATTAGGCGGGTACGCCGCCGCGGCCTGCACGTGCGCCAAAGCGGGCTTACGGGGTCAGTCGGGCACGGCCCTTGGCACGCCGGGCCTTGAGCACTTTCCGCCCGCCCTTGGTGGCCATGCGGGCACGAAAACCGTGAGTGCGCTTGCGGCGCAGGTTGCTGGGCTGGAAGGTTCTCTTCATGACGCTTGATCCGTGTGTTGCCGGGCCCCGGTAAGCGGTGGCTCCAGGGACGCAAAAGGTAAGCCGCGAAATATACCCATTTCAGCGTTTCCGGTCAACCCTGAGAGGCTGTGGATAACAGGCTGCGAGAAGTATAGACTGCGGGATTTCCGGCCGTGCTGGCCGAGCCCTGCATTCCCCCGACATTCGCATTGGAGTATTCGGTGAGCGACTCGCTTTGGCAACGCTGTCTGGACCGCCTGGGTCGAGACCTCAGCGAACAGGAACTGAACACCTGGATCAGACCGCTGCAGGTGGTTGAATCGCGGCACAGACTGCGCCTGCTGGCGCCCAATCGCTTTGTCCGGGACTGGGTTCGTGACCAGTTCCTGACCCTGATCGAGGATGCGGTCGGTGAGCTGAGCGGGGACAGCCAGGCCCCACAGGTGAACCTTGAAGTCGGAAGCGCCGGCGTTCGGCCGCGACGGCAGAAAGCGGAAGAGAGCTCGGATCAGCGACCGAAGGCAGCGGAAGTAGTGATCGGCAGCAGGCTGGTGGCGGATCACACCTTTGAAAATTTTGTCGAGGGCAAGTCGAATCAGCTCGCTCGCGCCGCCGCCCGTCAGGTGGCGGAGAACCCCGGCCAGGCCTATAACCCGCTGTTCATCTATGGCGGGGTGGGGTTGGGCAAGACCCATCTGATGCATGCGGTGGGCAATCGTCTGCTGGAGCAGAATCCGCGCGCCCGGATTGCCTATGTCCATTCGGAGCGCTTCGTCGGCGACATGGTCAAGGCACTCCAGCACAACACGATCAACGACTTTAAGCGGCTCTATCGTGGCCTTGACGCCCTGATGATCGACGATATCCAGTTTTTTGCCGGCAAGGAACGATCCCAGGAAGAGTTTTTTCATACTTTCAATGCCTTGCTGGAAGGCCAGCAGCAAGTGATTCTCAACTGTGACCGCTATCCCAAGGAAGTCAACGGCCTGGAAGAACGGCTCAAGAGCCGCTTTGGCTGGGGGCTTACGGTGGCGATCGAGCCGCCGGAGCTGGAAACCAGCGTGGCGATCCTGTTTCGAAAGGCGGCCCAGGACGGCGTCGATCTGCCGGATGAGGTTGCCTTCTTCATTGCCCAGCGAATCCGCTCGAATGTTCGAGAGCTGGAAGGCGCCTTGCGGCGGGTGATTGCCAACAGTCGTTTCACCGGCCAGCCCATTACCCTGGATTTCACGAAAGAGGCCCTGCGGGATTTGCTGGCGCTGCACGAAAAACTGGTGACCATCGACAATATCCAGAAAACGGTGGCCAATTATTACAAGATGGGCATCAAGGATTTGCTGGGGAAACGGCGGAGTCGGTCCATCACCCGGCCGCGCCAGGTTGCCATGGCGCTGTCGAAGGAGCTGACCAACCATAGCCTTCCGGAAATTGGTGAAGAATTCGGCGGCCGTGATCACACCACGGTCCTGCATGCCTGCCGCAAGGTAAAGGAGCTGCGGGAGAGTGATGCGCGGATCAACGACGACTATCAAAACCTGTTGAGAACATTGACGAGTTAGTGTGGGTAGGCTGTGGATAAAACGGGGTTCCGAGATTCATCCCATTTTATCCACAGCCTGTCCCCGCTCTGTGCCGACTCTATACAACGGTGGAATTGCGTGGATATGGACGGCAAGAGATTGAAATAAAAAGGAAAAATAATTCAGTCCACAGAGTTGTGGTTCGCTAGTAACAACAACAGGTTTATTTATTCACTTAAATAATTAATTATCATCACGGTGGACAAAACAGGGTGGAGCCATGAAATTCGAACTGAATCGCGATCAATTGCTCAAGCCAGTCCAGGCCGTCAGCGGGGTCGTGGAAAGACGGCAGACGATGCCGGTGTTGGCCAATATTCAGATCGCCGCGGAAGGAGACCGCTTGACCTTCACCGGTACTGACCTTGAAGTGGAGATGGTCGCGTCCGGTGAGGGGCGTGTGGAGAGCGGCGGCGAGGTTACCGTGCCGGGTCGCAAGCTGCTCGATATCTGCAAGGCGCTTCCGGAAGGGGCAGAGATTGTGGCGGAGCTCAAGGGTGAGCGGATGACACTGCGCTCCGGGAAAAGCCGCTTTACCCTGTCGACGTTGCCGGCGGCGGAGTTCCCGGTGGTGGAAGATATCCAGGTCCAGCGCCGCTTCGAAATCCCTCAGGCCATGTTGCGGGAGTTGGTGGAGAACACCCAGTTCTCCATGGCACAGCAGGATGTGCGGTATTACCTCAATGGGCTCCTGCTTGAAGTCAGTGACAATCGGCTGCGGGCAGTGGCGACCGATGGCCACCGCCTCGCCCTGTGCGAACGCGAAGTCACCCTGTCGGATGTCGGCACCCATCAGGTGATCGTGCCGCGGAAAGGGGTACTGGAATTGCAGAAACTGCTGTCCGATGAGGACACGCCCGTGGAAGTGGCACTGGGCGCCAACCATCTGCAAGTCCGGGTGGAAGGGCTGCAGTTTACGTCCAAGCTTATCGATGGTCGCTTTCCCGACTACGAGCGGGTTATTCCGCGGACCGGGGAGAAAGTGGTTGAGGCAGACCGACTTCGGCTGCGGGAATCGCTTCAGCGGGCGTCGATCCTGTCGAATGAAAAGTATCGCGGGGTGAGACTGGAATTGGTCCCCAACGCGCTGAAGATTCAGGCTCACAATCCGGAACAGGAAGAAGCGGAAGAAGAAGTCGAAGTGGGTTTTGACGGGGAAGGCATGGAGATCGGCTTCAACGTCAATTACCTGTTGGATGCCCTATCGGCCCTGGACTGCGAGACGGTCCGGATGGACTTGATTGATTCCAACAACAGCTGCTTGATTCGGGATCCGGGCCGTGAGGATTGCAAGTATGTGGTCATGCCGATGCGACTGTGACGGTCGGAGTGTCGTGACCCGATGTCACTGAAGCGGCTGCGGCTTAGGGATTTTCGCTGTTTCGAGGCCTTGGACTGGTCCCCGGGACATAGCTGGAATCTGATTAGTGGTGAGAACGCCTCGGGCAAGACGAGCTTGCTCGAGGCGATTTTTTTTCTGGGCCGCGGCCGCTCTTTCCGAACGGCCCAGGTGGACCGTATGGTCCGAAGCGGCGCGGATTGTTTTGATCTTGTGGGTGACATCCAGGGGCAGCGTGCCCATCGTCTCGGGGTGAGAAGAGGGCGTGGGCAAGGGCGGTGGCGCCTGGATGGAGAGGATCTTCGTCGGATGGCGGAGATTGCCAGCTTGTTTCCGGTGCTGGCGGTCGATACCGGGGCCCAGGTGATGATCGAAGGGGGACCGCAGAATCGTCGACGGTTTCTCGATTGGGGATTGTTCCACGTGGAACCGGCGTTCCTTCCGATCTGGCGGCGGTATCGTCAGGCGGTGGCGCAACGCAATGGGGCATTGCGCACGGGCGTCGATGACCGAAGTCTTTCGAGCTGGGATCAGGCCGTCGCGGAGAGCGGCGAGGCATTGGATCGCTATCGGCGGGAGCAGGTCGGAAATCTCGCGGGTCAGTTCTCCGTGATGGCGAGTGCGGGTCTGAATGTTGCCGAGGTCGGCCTGGATTATCAGCCGGGTTGGCGCAAGGGCTTGTCGCTGGCAGAGGCCCTGATGCGGAATCGAGAGGCGGATCGCCGGATGGGGCATACGCTGTCGGGGCCGCATCGGGCTGAGCTGGTGGTGTCGGTTGAGGGGCGACCGGCGCGGGAGCGGGTCTCTCGGGGGCAGCAGAAGATGTTGGCGGCGGCGTTGCTGTTGTCGGGAGCCGCGCTGTTCGAGACGGTGAGGGATCGGGGGGTGGTTGTTCTTTTGGATGACCTGCCGTCGGAGCTTGATCGTGACCACGCGAGCCGCCTGGGCGAACTCCTGGGTTCGCTGACCGGGCAGATCTTTGTGACCGGCATCGAGGGCTCCCGTCTTCAGGCATTTGCTCCCGCCGAGAGTCAGTTGTTCCACGTGGAACAGGGCCGGCTCAGACAGTAGTGGCTATATCGATGGTTCCACGTGGAACCATTCCTTTGTTTTTTTCACCCCATCACAGAAGCCCCCGCCGGCTACTTGCCTTGTCCACCTGGAAACCCCCATCAGAAGCTGCCGCGAAGGCCCCACACTGGTATACTGGGACCCTTGAATTCCGCTGATGCACCAGGTCACTTTCATGGCAGACGCTCAGACTTACGATTCCAGTAATATCAAGGTCCTCAAGGGCCTCGAAGCCGTTCGCAAACGGCCGGGGATGTACATCGGCGACACCGACGATGGCACCGGCCTGCACCACATGGTGTTCGAGGTGGTGGACAACTCCATCGACGAGGCACTTGCCGGTCACTGCAGCGAGATCGTGGTCGAGATCCACGCCGATGAATCGGTGACCGTCCGCGATGATGGTCGCGGCATTCCCGTGGACTGGCACGAAGCGGAAGGCCGGCCGGCCGCTGAGGTAATCATGACCGTCCTGCATGCCGGCGGTAAATTTGACGACAACTCCTACAAGGTTTCCGGCGGGTTGCATGGGGTCGGCGTTTCGGTGGTGAACGCACTATCGGAAAGCCTCTCCCTGCGCATTTATCGCGACGGCCGGGTCTGGGAGCAAAGCTACCGGGAAGGGGAGCCCCTGGCTGAACTGACGGATGCCGGTCCCACCGAGCGCACGGGTACCGAAATCCGCTTCAAACCCAGCGCCGAGATCTTCACCGATATCGAATTCCACCACGCCCTGCTCGCCAAACGGCTAAGGGAACTCAGTTTCCTCAACAGCGGGGTGCGCATCGTCTTGCGCGACGAGCGCAGCGAAAAAGAAGATGTCTTCGAGTACCAGGGCGGGATCAGGGCCTTTGTAGAGCACCTGAATCGGAACAAGACTCCCCTTCATGACCAGGTTTTCTATTTTACCGCCGAGCGTGACGACATCACGGTGGAGCTGGCCATGCAGTGGAATGATTCCTTCCAGGAAAATGTGTTCTGCTTCACCAATACCATTCCTCAGCGGGATGGTGGCACCCATCTGGCCGGTTTTCGCGCTGCCCTGACCCGGACACTGAACGGCTATATCGATTCGGAAGGCCTGGCCAAGCGGGAAAAGGTGGGCACCACCGGTGATGATGCCCGAGAAGGCCTGACTGCCGTGCTGTCGGTCAAACTGCCTGATCCCAAGTTCTCCTCCCAGACCAAGGACAAATTGGTGTCCTCCGATGTCAAAGGGGTGGTCGAGAGCCTGATGGCCGAGCATCTTCATGATTTCCTGCTCGAGTACCCGCAACAGGCCAAGGCCATATGCGGCAAGGTCATTGACGCGGCGCGGGCCCGTGAGGCCGCGCGCAAGGCGCGAGAAATGACCCGGCGCAAGGGGGCCCTGGATGTGGCCGGCCTGCCGGGCAAGCTGGCGGATTGTCAGGAGCGAGACCCCTCCCGCTCGGAGATCTTCATTGTTGAGGGTGATTCGGCCGGCGGTTCCGCCAAGCAGGGCCGCGACCGCCGCACCCAGGCCATTCTGCCTCTCAAGGGCAAGATCCTGAATGTGGAAAAGGCCCGTTTTGACAAGATGCTGTCCTCGGTCGAGGTCGGCACACTGATTACCGCTTTGGGCTGTGGCATCGGCAAGGAAGAGTTTGACCCGGACAAGCTGCGCTACCACCGCATCATCATCATGACCGATGCCGATGTGGACGGCAGCCATATTCGTACCCTGCTGCTGACCTTCTTCTACCGCCAGATGCCGGAATTGATTGAACGCGGTCACGTCTACATCGCCC
The DNA here is from genome assembly GCA_003558125.1 of Natronospira sp. Lineage (GTDB taxonomy): Bacteria > Pseudomonadota > Gammaproteobacteria > Natronospirales > Natronospiraceae > Natronospira > Natronospira elongata. Next base: position 46,673 of record PWMQ01000010.1, read on the forward strand.
AACCCCCGCTCTACAAGATCAAGCGTGGCAAGCAGGAGGTCTATCTCAAGGACGACGCCGAGCTGGATGCCTATCTGCTGCGGACGGCTCTGGAAAAGGCCGAGCTCCATGTCAGCGCTGATGCGCCGGCGATCAGTGAGGAAGCCCTCGCTGAACTGGCCAGCGCCTACATGGATGTCCACACCCTGATCCACCGACGGGCCCGGCGTTACGATGAAAATGTCCTCCGCCGACTGGTCTATCTGCCGAGCATCACGCCCGACAGATTCCGCGATGCTGCCTGGATGGAAACCTGGCGGGGCCAGCTGGAGGCCGCTATTCAGCAGGGTGAGGAGGGCAGCCGCTACCGCATTGAACTGGCCCATGAAGCCGATAGCGGTGAGGTCAGCGCTATTCGGGTTCTGCGGACTCACCACGGCATCACTTCTGAGAAGACCATCCAGCCTGAGTTCTTCGAGTCCGCCGACTATCAGGCAATCGCCAACCTGGGCGAACGCATGCAGGGGCTGCTGGAGCCCGGTGCCTTTGTCGCCCGGGGTGAACGCCGCAGGGAGATCAGCGACTTTTCCGAGGCCATCGAGTGGTTGCTGGAGGAGTCCAAGCGCGGTCAGCAGATCCAGCGCTACAAGGGTCTCGGGGAAATGAACCCGGATCAGCTCTGGGAGACCACCATGGACGAAAACAATCGTCGCATGCTCCAGGTTCAGATCGAGGATGCGGTGGCCGCCGATGAGATCTTCACCACGCTCATGGGTGACCATGTCGAGCCGCGCCGCGATTTCATCGAGAAACACGCCCTGGATGTGGCCAATCTGGATATCTGACGCCGGCGCCTGTGTCGCGACAAAGCCGCCCCCCGGGGCGGCTTTTTTTATATGCCTGGAGCAGTCGCTGTGAAACAAAATAATATACGAAGTTGGGCGTCTTCCTGGCTTGGCCCAAGCCTTCCCCGAAAGCCCACCGAAGACAGCGTGCTGCCGGCGTCAAAATGACCCCCCTTTCCACCCGCGTCACTGATCGTCGGCCCGGCCCATCAGCGCAAAAAAAAAGGCCGCCCCGGCGGAGCGGCCTTTCCCTCTGATTACCTCAAAACGCTGGATCAGTCGTCAACCCGCTTGCCGAGAATGATCTCCCGGAACTTGGGCGGATTGTCGGAATACTTGATCTCGCCCGATTTCAGGCGAGCGATGTACTCCTTGTAGGCCTTCATTGCCTTCCAGCCGAGGATGAGGATGATGGGCACGTTCACCCACAGCATCGCCCCGGTACCAAAGGCCGTGAAGTTATTGAGTTCCTCATCGGTGCGAATGAGGCCCAGGGTGGCGACCACGATCAGGGCGCAGAAGATCAGGCGATAGGCCATTACCGCACGCTCGCCAAACAGGAAGACCACGCCCTGCTCCCCGTAATAGCTCCAGGTAATCATGGTCGACAGGGCAAACAGCCAGACCGCCAACAGCACCATCCAGAACCCGTACCCTGGAATTGCACTGTCAAAAGCCATGGCCGTGAGCGTGGCGCCGGGATAATTCACATACAGGCCGCCATCGGTGTGCTGGGGTGGGCTGTCGGTCTCCAGGCTCCGCCAGCTGCTCACCCAGAACTCACCGTCACGCTCTTCAACCTCACCCATCAGGCGGTGGCGGTTATTGCCGCGACGCTCGCTGTGATCGGCCTCGACCACCACAAACACATCCTCGCCGCCCCGCAATTCCACATCACCCTGGATCTCGGGGACCCTGATCGGCTCAAGGCTCCAGCGCGGTGCCTCGCCCTCGGCGGCCACCATCACGAACTCCGGTTCGGGATCGAACTGCATTTGAGCATCCCGATTCCAGATCCCCGTGGACAGGATGACCAGGGCAGTGATGGTGCAGACCACGATGGTATCGATGAATGGGCCCATGGCACCCACCAGGCCTTCGCGGACCGGTTCCTTGGTTCGGGCAGCGGCGTAGGCGATCGGCGCCGAGCCCTGACCCGCCTCCGAAGAGAAGAAGGCCCGCTGCATGCCGATCAGCACCGCCATGCCGACACTGCCCCCGATAAAGGCATTGACGGCCTCGTGGGGCGAGAAGGCGTGAACCACGATCATCCGCAGCAAGCCGGGGATGTCGACGAAATTCATGCCCAGGACGATGAAGCCGGAAATCAGGTAAACCACCACCATGATGGGTACCAGGTTGGCGGCCACCGCGCCGATCCGTTTCACGCCCCCGATGATCACCAGGCCCACCAGGGTGGCCAGGATGAGGCCGGTAATCCAGGTGGGAACACCAAACTGGGCATTGGTGATTTCCGCCACATTGAAGGCCTGGAACATATTGCCGCCGGTGGTGGTGGAAATCAGCAGGGTGATACAGAACAGCGCGCCGATGGTTTTACCGAGCCAGGCCCAGTTGGGCTTCCAGTCGGCCACTGCGCGGGAAACCACCCACATGGGACCGCCGTGGGGATTGTCCGGATCATCCATATTGCGGTAGAGCATGGACAGGACCACCTCGGTGATCTTGATGCCCATGCCGACGATGCCGATGACCCACATCCAGAAGATCGCGCCAGGACCGCCCAGCGTGACCGCCAGTGCCACACCGGCAATATTGCCGAGACCCACTGTGGCGGAAAGCACGGCTGAGAGTGCCTGGAAATGGCTGAGTGCGCCTTTCTCGTCGCGGTCATCGTAGCGACCGGAGAGCACGGCCGGGCCGTGTGTCAGTGCCCGATACTGGGAAAAACCACTCCAGACGGTGTAGAGAATACCAGTGGCCAGCAGCGTGAAGAGCACATAGTCGTGCCACATCACGTCACCGATGCTGGCCATGACTGCATTGAAGGTTTCCATTATGACCCCCGCAGGTCGGATGAGCGGGCCCCGCAGGCACCCGCGTGATTGACTTCAACAGGGCCCGGGACAGGCACGGGCCGATTCATGACAGCGCAACATGATGGCGACAACTGGCCGCCCTCGCAAGTTGCGGAGACACAACAGGCCCAAACCGCACTTGTTTTGGGCTACGAACACCATGAATATCATCGTGAGCATGACGCGCGGCAAAATCGATTGCACAAAAAAGCCGGGCGCTTGGCCCGGCTTATCAACTGCAACGATGGCGCTCGGAATCAGCGTTCCACAATCGCCGTCACGCCCATACCACCCGCCGTGCACACAGACAGCAGCACCCGGCCACTGCCCTTTTCCTTCAGCAACTTGGCGGCACTGGCAAGCACCCGTGCCCCGGTCGCTGCGAAAGGATGGCCCAGGGCGACGCTGCCACCCTTGACGTTGAGCTTGCTACGGTCGATCTCGCCCAGGGGCTGATCCAGACCCAACTTGTCCTTGCAGAACTCGGCCGATTCCCAGGCCTTGAGGGTACAAAGCGTCTGGGCGGCGAATGCCTCGTGGATCTCGTAATAGTCAAAATCCTGCAGGCTGAGACCATTGCGCGCCAACAGCCGGGGCACGGCCAGGGCGGGCGCCATCAATAGCCCTTCACCCTTGACGAAATCCAGTGCGGCCACTTCCACATCCTTGAGATAGGCCATTGGCTCCATCCCCTGTTCCTTGGCCCAGTCCTCGGAGGCCAACAGAACCGCCGCCGCCCCATCGGTCAGGGGTGTCGAGTTGGCCGCGGTCAGCGTTCCCTTGCCAGACTTGCGATCGAAGGCCGGCTTCAGAGTCGCCATCTTCTCCAAGGAGCTGTCCGGGCGGACGTTATTGTCCCGGTCGGCATTGCGGAAGGGAGTGACCAGGTCATCAAAGAAACCTTCTTCCCAGGCCTTGGCCGCCTTCTGGTGGCTTTCCAGCGCCAGCTCATCCTGCTCGCGCTGGCTCAGGCCCCATTCCTGGGCCATCAACTCGCAATGTTCACCCATGCCCTTGCCGGTGCGCGGCTCGCCCACACCCGGGAAGGCAGGTTTCAGATGCCTGGGCCGCAGCTTGAGCAGCGCTTTCAGGCGCTGTCCACCGCTGCGGGCAAAGCGCATCTCCATCAGAATCCGGCGATAATCGTCTCTGACCGTCACCGGCACATCGCTGGCGGTGTCGGTACCGGCGGCAATCCCCGCTTCGATCTGACCGGCCGCAATCTTAAGCCCAATCAGGTTGGCTGCTTCCAGGCTGGTCCCGCAGGCCCGCGTGACGTCGAAACCGGGCGTTTCCGGATCCAGGTCCGTGCCCAGAACCGTTTCACGCGCCAGGTTCCAGTCCCGGGAGTGCTTCAGGACCGCGCCCAGACTGACGTCGCCCAGGCGAACGCCCTTGAGACTACAACGCTCAACCAGGCCCTGGACGGCCGCCGTGGCCATCTCCTGATTGCTGGCACTGGCGTAATGGGTTCCAACGCGACAGAAGGGGATACGGTTCGCCCCCAGGATCGCGACTCGACGCATGGGCTTGTCGCTCATGACTCAACCTCCGGCTGGCAGATAGGGAAAGGTAATGATGCCCGGATGATGCCACAGCCAAGGCCATTGAGTCGAACGCTTGTTTGAAACGAGGGCCACGCGCGGTCAGCGGGGCCCGGGCCGCCCGTCACTCACGGGCGACCCGGGACAATCATCGCAGGCTCAACTCAGCGAATCCGGGTCGCGGTATAGGTCGGAGACTGAAAGGCCGTCTGCCGTTCCAGATTGACGTCAAACTCGAATCGCTGGCGCAGCAACACCGGACGAGGCTCGGCATCCTCTGACCATTCAAAGCGCCACTGCCGGAGCGCGGCCTGGACCGCCTCATCGAAGATCCCTTCGGGATCGGCGTTTAGAACCGAGCCGCGCCGAATCATTCCATCCTCGTCCACCACGAAAGCGACCTCCACTTCCGCAGGGCCCGGCTGACGATAGGCGGCCATGGGAATCTGGGGCATGACATGGCGACTCAGGACCAGTGCTGCAATGTCCTCCTCACTCGCGGCCCGACCGCGATCAGATTCCTGCAGCGGATCCAGACCACCATGTAGCAGGACGTGGTAGGCACCCAGTCCAATGGTGTCGCGAATCCGCACGGTCCGCGGCTCCACATCATCCCGCCACTGGAACCGGGAGTGCCGGAAGACCTCGCGAGCACTCTGGATATAACGGCCCGCATTATCCGAATCAACAACCTCAAAGGCTTGAAGACGACCGTTCTCATCCACGACCGCTTCAAAGACGACATAGCTCGGCGCGTCGAGGCCACCGTGATTGCTGGAATACTGCACCACCCCCCGGTCAACACCTTGGAACAAGGCATCCGGCTCCTCGATCAGAGGCAATGCTCGCTGGGATTCCGAGATCATCGGTGTTGGCGTTGTACTGCACTGCCAGGACAGCAGCGCACACAGCAACACGGACATGGTCGTAAGCAAACGAGACATGCTTTCCCCCTCCTTGAAGTTCCGTTTCCGGACAATCAGGCGCTCGTCCTCGCCATGATGGCAGCCAGGAAGCCGCACCAGGCAAGTCATCGAGTGAGCCGATGTCCCCACGAAGGAGCGAATCCGCTTCGTTTGAGTCTGCCTAGCCTCGGACTTTATCCACCGCTCTGTCAGACAAGATCAATGGATTCGCTCGGCATCGATTTTTACAGAGTTCCCTTGGGCTCACAAGCCCAATCTTCGCCCGATTGAGGATCCCTTTTTGGTCGGCATCTTCCTCAGACCAACAGGTAGCTCAGCAGGAGTACCGTCATTCCCACCAGGATCGCTGCGCCAATCGCGACCAACGCTGGCCGCCCGCCTTGACTGCGCAACACCGAGACCCGCACACCGAGCCCCAGTGCCGCCATTGCCATGATGAAGAGAAAAGCGCTGAGATGAGCGGCAAGTGACAGCAGTGCCTGCCAGTTTTCCAGCCAGGCGCCCTCAAGCCACAGGTCGCCGGCCGAGCGGACCATGACCATGAGCAGGAACAGCCCGATGAAAAGCGGCGGTTTCGGCAGGCGGCCCGGGCCGTCTCCCGGTTTGCTCGCCAGCATCACTACCAGGGGAATCACCGCCACCATGGACAGATTGCGGAGCAGCTTGCTGACGGTTGCCGCCTCCACGGTCCCCTCCGTCTGGAAGATATTCTCGTGGAAGGCCGCCGCACCCATTACCTGGGCGGTGTCGTGGATGGCACCGCCCAGGGCCAGACCGACCCGGAGGCTATCGCCCAGCAACCACTGGAACAAGGGTGGATAGACCAATGTTGCCGCGAGCCCGAACATCGCTACGCAAGCGATCGCATAGGCAATCTCATCGGCACGCGCTCGCAAGGCCGGTGCCGTTGCCCCAATGGCGGACGCACCACAGATCGCGGTGCCCACGCCAAGCAAGGCCGTCAGCCGGCCGCTGACGCCCAGGATTCGTCCGAGAAGGGCGCTCACGCCGAGACCCACGATGATGGCCCCTAGCACCACGGGCAGCGCTGCCATCCCCGTGGTTGCAAGTTCCGCCAGACTCAGCCTTAGTCCAATCAACACCACCGCCAGCTTCAATAGCGGACCGGCTGCCAAGGCAATGCCACTGCTCCACGTTGGTCGCTGTTGGGCCACGGGGGCGAGCGCCATCCCGGCCAGGATGCCAAGCAGGATCGGGCTGAGCGGCAACCAGGGCAGGCTGGTGCCAAGGATGGCGGTTAACAGCGAAGCCAGCAAGGCGATTGCGAACAGCGGCAGCAGACCCGGCAAACTGGGGGGGAGGGAAACAGACATGATCAAGGCAACCTGGCGACAAAAATTGGCAGCCTATGATAGCGGGACACGCCCGAGGATTCAGGGCGTGGAGTCCTTTGCTGCGTCCCAGCAAAAAGCCCCTGAACCGGAATAACGGCCCAGGGGCGAATTCCGGCTTCTCCAGGGAAATACCCTAGACCCCGGTCTTATCCGAGATTTCCGTCAGTCGCTCGTGAATCTTGAACAGAATAAGCATCAGTTCACAGTAGATCCGCCAGACCAGCAGACCCACGACAATCGCCACCAGTCCTCCCAATACGCTTTGGCTGGTGGCAAACAGGCCACCAAGGACAATGCCGATTACGCCAATCCAGAAGATAATCTGGATAAAGGCAGGGGTTATCATTTTTCGAAAGGTGAGATATTCCTGCATGCAGCCTCCCTAAAGAGCTGACCAAATCATTGTTGAGCGTTTCTGAGCCCGTGCGGCCCATGAGAGATAAGATAGACCACAATCGCCACGCTTGCCGCCCGAGCATTCCTGGGCAGTGCATCGGTCGTTTACACTGCGGCACTAATGGAGTAGAGAACGACGTGAAACGCCAAACACCCACCAGCCAGCCCGGGGCCTCCGATCGGCCCCTTCCTGGACCGCGACTGTTCCTGTTGGGCAGCCTGACGATTCTGCTCGGCCTGCTGGCAAATGACGCCCTTCATGCAGAGGAGCCTCGCCAGGCACGCTGGGTGCTTGAGTTGGGAACCGCTGATTTCCATGCGGTACTCCCCGAGGATGGCGACTGCCCGGATCTGACCGATGGTGAACCCCTCCTGCGTTGCCATCGGCCCCTGAGTTTCAATGGTGATCGGGGTGGCAGCTGGGCCATTGGCGTGGATGTACCACTGATTGCCACTCCCGGTCAGGGCAGTTGGCACCTGGGCGTTCGCCTGGGTCGGCACGGCCCGGCCAATCTCGACGGCGAAATGCCCGACGCCGTCGGCGGCAGGTTGCAGGGACGCCTTGGCAGTGACTACGCACTTCTCCAGCTGCAGAGGGAATTTCCTCGCATCGCCGGCGGTCTTGGTTTTAATATGAATGCTGGCGTCGGCGTTGCCCGCGTGGCTGTACGCGACCTGCAACGTCTTCGAGCAGACCAGCGTTGGCAGGCTGAAGGTGGTGATCGTAGTGGTTATCTATTACGGCTCGGCCTTGGCGTGGACTGGCGCTTCGAAAGTGGTAACACCGTGGGGCTGCTCTGGCAGCATGACGCCCTGGATGGTTACGCAAGCGATTCTGGCGAGGGTCGCTTTTTCGACGGCGAGGACTGGCAGCCACAGTCCTTTGCCGCCGTGCGTGGTGGTTTGGCCCGCCAATCCTTGTCCCTCAAGCTCACCGTCCCTTTTCGCTACTGAATGAGATCCCAATGTATGGCCCGCATGCTGAAAATGCTTCTGCTCCTGCTCACTGGTCTCGCTCTCGTTGCTTGCGCCACGGTGGAGCCGGCGCCCGATGAAGAGGCCTAGCCGGCGACGATGGATGATAGCTGGCACCCCGACCCCATGGCGGAAGCGCGCTATGTCGAGCTGGTGGAGCTGGCACAGCACAGCGCTCGGGATGTGGATTACGCGGAACTCCGTGATGTCTATGTTCGCACCCCCTATTACCAGCCCTATGCCGGCGCCGAGCAGCAGTTCTCCCAGGCCATGTTCGAGGCCCTCGACGATGGCCGCCATCAGCGTGCCCTTGCATTGGCCAGTCGCATTCTCCAGGAGAATTACGTTTCCCTCGATGCCCATTACGTTGCTCGTCAGGTCTATGCAGCCCGCGGTGACCAGCGTCGGCATCAACGCCACGACTACATTCTGCGGGCACTGTTTGCGGCCATCCGCGACAGTGGCAGTGGTGAAAGCCGCCGTGCGGCCTTTCAGGTCATCAGCAGCCGCGAGATTCAAAGCTTTGTCGCCCTCTATGGCTTGAACCTGATCGACAGTGAATTGGAGGCCGACGAGATCGGTACGCATGATCGCGTGACGGCCCGGGACCCTGATTCCAATGAGGAATTCGAGCTCTGGTTCGACATCTCAACCCAATGGCGGCGGGGCTTTGATGGATTCTAGGCCGGTCTCTCGGCATTACTGCTTCGACAGTGGCGCCATAAAGGCTATGCTTGGGTCATGGAGCCGGGCTCGAGCAGCCCCGCAATAAGAGATTGTTGCCAGGCAGGGACGCCCGCGATTCCTTGATCGGAAGCGGGCGTTTTTTATCCTGGGAGGTCCGCTTGAGAGCCATCGCCATCAGCCTGACGCTACTCTTGCTGCCCTGTCTGGCCCTTGGGTCAGAGCCGGACCCCCGTGCCGAGAAGCGATTCCAGGACTTCGTGCGTGACAGCTGGTCCCTGGAAGCCGGCCTGCCCCAGATTACCGTCAGCGCCATTAGCCAAGGTCCCGAAGGTTATATCTGGGTCGGGACCCAGCAGGGATTGGCCCGCTTCGATGGCGTCCGCTTTCGCACCTGGACGCCCGATCAGGAGCCGGCGCTGCATGGCAGTTTCATCAATGACTTGCATCTGGACAGTCGTGGCCGGCTGTGGATCGGCACTTACAAGGGACTTACGCTGTATCAGGATAGATCCTTTGCTCCGATCACCGGTCCCCTGGCAGCTGACGGTCGACCGCGGGAAATCACCATCCAGGCCATTAGCGAAGCACCCGATGGCCGTATTCTTGTGGGCGCCGACGAAGGTCTTTTCGTGGTTGACGGTGACGGGCTGGAATTGGCGGGCCCGGCTAGTCGACAACCCATTTCCGCCCTGACTCGTCTTGATGACCGCGTCTATATTGGCGGGCTGGGAACCTGGCGCGTGCTTGACGAGGAAGGTTTCGGTAACCGTCATGATTTGCCGGAAGGGATGAGTGCCGCCCGAGTGACTGGCTTTGCCCACCATGCCGGTGGTCTCTGGCTCGGTACCAGTGCGGGACTGCTCCGCCACGACCAGGACGGGACTGTCCATTTTGCCCCCGAAGGCTGGGATCCGGGCGAGCCGGTGGACGCCATTCGCGAGGATTCCCATGACAATCTCTGGGTCGGCACCAACCGGGCCCTGCTACGTCTGCGGGCCGGAAATTTATATGAGCGGATTGACCCGGATCACCCCAACGCCCATCGTCAAATCCAGAGTATTTACCAGGACCACGAAGGCAGTTTATGGCTAGGCAGCTTTCGTGACGGACTGGCTCGCTACTGGCCGGGCTGGGCAGAACGTTTCAATGAACCCCAGGGTCTGCACGAACCCCTGATCTGGAGCATTGCCGACGCCGGTGATGGCGACGTCTGGGTAGGCACCAATGATGGCCTCAGTCTCCTTCGTAACGGCCAATACCAGTTGATCCTGCCGGGCCAGGATCTGCCCCACCCCCATGCCTACACCCTGACCATGGCCGAAGAGGGCCTGTGGATCGGCACCCGCCGTGGCTTGGTGTTAATGGACCCTGAAACCCGGCAAACCCATCGCCCCGATGCCCTTGCGCCACTGGACGCCCACCAGATCAACGGTATTGTCCCGGCCGGGCGACATGGCCGCTATTTCATCGCCACATCCGGCGGACTCTGGCTGTGGGGGGATGATGAGCAACTCCGGCGTATCTCCGAGCGCATCGGCAGTACCATGGTCCGTCAGCTTAAGGTCGAGGAAAACGGCACCCTGCTGGTCGCCACCCAACAGGGCGTCTATGCCGGCTTCCCCGATAACCTGGTCCGACTGGATCACCGCCATGGCCTTGATCCGCAAACCGATTATTCCGCCATCCTTCGACTGGATCGCGACACGGTGGTATTCGCCTCCATCGATAGTGGCTTGTATGTCGGTCGAGACGGTGAGTGGCACCATCTGAATACCGCCGACGGCTTGCCCACCAATGCGGCCTATTTTCTTAGTCATGACGATCAAGGCCATCTTTGGGTGGCCGGTTTTCACGGCCTTTACCGTGCACCGGTGGACGAAATCATTGCCGCCGCCCAAGGGCGAGGTCCGGAGCGCATCGGCGCGGAAATGATCTTGAGCGAAAGCGGCCACCACATCGGCAGCCAGCAAGCCTACTGCTGCAATGGGGCGGGTCACGCCAAGGGCATGTTGCGCGAAGACGGGCTTTGGCTCCCCACACGCGGCGGCGCGGTACGAATACGCCCCGAGGCCATTCACCGCAACCCGGTCCCCCCGCCAATCCGCCTCGAACGGGTACGCTACGGCGACCAGTGGCATGTGCATACCGCGGATGAAACACTGTCCTTGCCCATAGGTCGGCGGGATCTGAATTTCGAATTCACTGCCCTCAGTTTTCAGGACCCACGCAGTGTTCGGATCAATTACCGCCTGCAGGGATACGATGATGATTGGCGGGCCCTGGAAAGCAGCCTCCAGCGCAGCGCGGCCTATACCAACCTGCCGCCCGGCGACTACCAATTCCAGGTCCGAGCCGCGAATAATGCCGGTGTATGGGCCGAGGATTACGCCACACTGGATTTCCATGTTCCCCCCCGCTTTCATGAGACCCTCTGGTTCCAGGCCTTGCCCCTGGTGGCGCTGTTGCTGCTGTTCCTGGCCGGCTATCGCTGGCGGGTTCGCCGCCTGCGCCGCCAGCAACTGCAGCTCCAGCGGGAGGTGGAACAGCGGACCGAGGAATTGCGAGTCACCAATAATCGCCTGGTGGAGGCCAATCGTGCCCTGCGGGACGCCAGCCAGACCGACCCGCTGACCGGCTTGCGCAATCGCCGTTACCTCTATGGCCAGATGACCCGCGACCTTGCCCATTTCGAGCGTCTCCGTGACCGCTTGCCGGAAGACGACCTCGTCCTTGTCTTTGCCTTGGTGGATGTGGATCACTTCAAACAGGTTAATGACGAGCATGGCCACCGTGCCGGAGACCTGGTCCTGAAACAGTTGGGTGAGCGATTGTCTGCTCTAGTCCGGACCGGGGATTACGTGGTTCGCTGGGGTGGCGAGGAATTCCTGGTGGTGTTCCGTGAAATGGCCCGAACCCACACCGAAAGGATTATTGATCGCCTGCAGCGCAATCTGGTTGAACAGCCCTATCGAATCGATGAGGACAAGAGCAGTCAGGTGAGCGTTTCCATTGGCTATGCCGAGTTTCCCCTGCGTTCGGAGAGCGACTCGGCAAGTCTCAGTTGGGAAGCCATCGTCGATCTGGCTGACTATGCTCTCTATGCCTGCAAGAATCACGGTCGCAACGGCTGGGCCGTGGTCCGGCCGGGCAGCGAAAAGGATCCCATTGAGTTTCTGCGCACGGTGCGCAATGATCTGGAGGCGGCTGTCGAGGATGGTCGTGCCAGCCTGTCCGCCAGTTGGCTGAAGCCACTCAGGCCGGTGCAGGATGACGGCAAGTTCAAGCGTTAAGTCAGAACCATGGCGAAGCTGAAACTCGACCTACATGACATTTTTAACAAGGGTGATCGTATTGAGGCCGCCCTCAATGACATCATCGATGAGGCCGAGCGCAAGCGCATCAAGACGGTGGAAATCATTCCCGGCAAGGGCAGCGGTCAGCTGAAGAAACGCGTCCTCAAGTTCCTGGAGCGCCCGGAGATCAAGCAGCGTTATCACCGAATTGACAAGGATAGCCGCAATTTCGGTCGTCTCTTCGTCTATTTCAAGTTCTGATTCCCATATGGCAAACGGGACTTGTCTTGTTCCCCGTTTGAACCGACACTGTTTCTCATCGTCAAACGACTGTTTGACCCCTGCCGCCACGGCGGGGGTGAGCCCCATGTTCGAGCGCTAGACCAGGGAGAAGCGCCTGTGACCGATACCCCCGCTGATCTGCGAAACAGCCTTTATCGCCGCCATTTCGAGCGCGATAGCTGTGGTTTTGGCCTGGTTGCCGATATGCAGGGCCGGGCATCCAGCTCTCTGGTTCAAGTCGCCGTTCGGGCCCTGGAGCGCCTGACCCATCGTGGCGCGGTCGCCGCTGACCGCAAGACCGGCGATGGCTGCGGATTGTTGTTGCGACGACCAGAGGCCTTTCTCCGCGCCCTTGCCGCTGAGCAGGGTCTGGATCTCGAAGATGGATTTGCCGTCGGCTGCGTGTTTCTGGACCCCCAGGCAGCCGATGCCGGTCGCGCGGCATTGCAGACTGCCCTTGAGGCTCATGGCCTGAGCGCCGCGGGCTGGCGCAAGGTGCCCAGCAATCCCGAGGCCCTTGGCAAGGAAGCGGCTCGCAGTCAGCCGCAGATCGAGCAGGTATTCGTGGATCGGCCGGCGGCGCTCAGTGATCGCCGTTTTCGACTCGCCCTGACCTTCGCCCGTCGTCGCGCCGAAGGAATGATGGCGGACAATCCGTATTTCTACATCCCCAGCCTCTCTCCGGATACCCTTAGCTACAAGGGTCTGGTGATGCCGGCGAATCTCCCGCTGCTCTATCCCGACCTCACCCATCCGGAACTGGCGACTGCCTCGGTGGTCTTCCACCAGCGCTTTTCCACCAACACCCTGCCACAGTGGCGGTTGGCGCAGCCCTTCCGCTACCTCGCTCACAATGGCGAGATCAACACCATCGCGGGCAATCGCGCCTGGGCCAAGGCGCGGGAGCGAATCTGGATACCCCGGGGCGAAGACGGCAAGCCACTCGAGGGCTGGGAAGACATGACCCCCTTCGTGAAAATGGATGGCTCGGATTCCGAAAGCCTGGATAACCTGCTTGAAGTGCTGATTGCCGGCGGCATGGATCTTCCACTCGCCATGCGGGTCCTGATTCCGCCCGCCTGGCAAAACGACGAGACCCGGCCTGCTGACGTTCGCGCCTTCTTCGAGATGGTGGGCATGCATCTGGAGGCCTGGGATGGCCCCGCCGGAGTGGTTCTTTCCGACGGCCGCTACGCGGCCTGCGCCCTGGATCGAAATGGCCTGCGGCCGGCGCGATATTGCCGCACCGACAAGGACATCATCATGCTGGCCTCCGAGGCCGGGGTGATGGACGCCGCGCCCGGCGAGATCGTGGAAAAGGGGCGCCTGGGCCCCGGCCAGATGATCGCCGTCGACACGGCCAAAGGCAGACTGATCTACCCGGACGAGCTGGATCGGGAAATCGCCGCACGCTGGCCGGCTCGACAATGGTTGAAGGACGGTACCACCTGGATCGGCTCCATCCTGGTTGACGAGACGTTGAGCATCGAGCCTCTGGAGGCCGAGGCCCTGGCCCGGGCGGAGAAGCTGTTTGGGCTCAGTTTCGAGGAAAGAGACCACATCCTGCGCCCATTGGCCTTGAATGAGGCAGAAGCCGTCGGGTCCATGGGTGACGATACCCCTCTGCCCATGCTTTCCCGTCGGCAGCGTTCCCTGTACGACGGCTTCCGCCAGCAATTCGCCCAGGTGACCAATCCCCCCATTGATCCCCTGCGGGAACGCCTGGTCATGTCCCTGGAGACTCGTCTGGGGCCGGAACTCAATCCCTTCGAGCCGGGCCCGCGATTGGGTGAAAGGGTGTTGATGGGTTCGCCGGTGCTCTCAACCCGGAAATTTGAACTGATTCGGGCCCTGGATCCGGAGCGCTGGCCTCGTCACGAAATCAACCTCAATGTGGAGCGGGGGCTGGGCCAGAAGGCCGCGGTGGCCCGGCTCACCGAAGAGGCCGAGGCCGCCGTACGGGACGGCGCCCGCATCCTCATTCTCAGTGACCGGGCCATCGCCCGCGATCAGCTACCCGTCCATGCCCTGCTGGCCACCGGGGCGATCAACCGCCGGCTGGTGGAAACGGGTCTCAGGGCCTCGGTCAATCTCGTTGTGGAGACCGCCACGGCGCGGGATCCCCACCATTTTGCCTGCCTGATCGGCTATGGCGCCACCGCCGTGCATCCCTGGCTCGCCTATGAAGTGATCGCCGACATGGTCCGGTCCGGTGAACTCGATCCCCAGAGACGACGGGAGCCGGGCCGAGCCTTTCGCCGCGGCATCCGCAAGGGTCTTTTCAAGATCCTCTCCAAGATGGGTATTTCCACCATCGCCAGTTACCGGGGCGCGGCCCTGTTTGAAATCGTCGGTCTCAATGACGAGGTGGTGGATTGCTGTTTCGCCGGCACCACCAGCCGCATTGGCGGTGTCGGCTTCGCCGATCTCGACCGGGACCAGCGCCAGCTCGCCGACCGGGCCTGGGATAGCCGCGCCCTGCGTGACCAGGGCGGGCTACTGAAATGGATTCATGATGGTGAATACCATGCCTGGAACCCGGCGGTGGTCCACGCCCTGCAGCGAGCGGTAAGGAGCGGCGAATGGTCTGACTGGGAGGCCTTCCAGCAACTGGTCAACGACAGACCGCCCATGGTCCTCCGCGACATGATGCAGCCCAGACAGGCCAGCGAGCCCGTCCCGCTGGAGGAAGTGGAGCCGATTGAAAAGATTCTGCCCCGCTTTGACACGGCCGCCATGTCATTGGGCGCCCTTTCGCCCGAGGCCCATGAAGCATTGGCCATTGCCATGAACCGGATCGGCGGTCGTTCCAACTCCGGGGAAGGGGGCGAGGATGCCGCCCGCTTCCGTGATGAACGCATCTCCAAGATCAAGCAGGTTGCTTCCGGGCGCTTTGGTGTCACCGCCGAATACCTGGTCAATGCCGAGGTGCTGCAAATCAAGATGGCCCAGGGCGCCAAGCCCGGTGAAGGGGGGCAGTTGCCCGGGCATAAGGTCAATCAATTGATCGCCCGCCTGCGCTACGCGCGCCCCGGTGTTGCCCTGATCTCGCCACCCCCCCATCACGATATCTATTCCATCGAGGACCTGGCCCAGCTGATCTTTGATTTAAAGCAGGTCAATCCGGAGGCACTGGTCTCGGTCAAGCTGGTGGCGGCACCCGGGGTGGGTACCATCGCCGCCGGTGTCGCCAAGGCCTATGCCGACCTGATTACCATCGCCGGCTACGATGGGGGTACCGGCGCCAGTCCTCTGACCTCGGTGAAGTACTGCGGTGGCCCCTGGGAAATGGGCATTGCAGAGGTCCAGCAGACCCTGCGGGGCAACGATCTGCGCGGGCGTATCCGCTTGCAGGCCGATGGCGGTTTCAAGACCGGTCTGGACGTGATCAAGGCCGCCTGTCTCGGTGCCGAAAGCTACGGCTTCGGCACTGCTCCCATGATTGCCCTTGGATGTACCTATCTGCGGGTCTGTCACCTCAACAACTGCACCACCGGGGTGGCCACTCAGGACCAGCGACTGCGTGACGCCTTCCGCGGGACGCCGGAGCGAGTGGTCAATTATTTCTGCTTCATTGCCGAGGAAGTCAGGCGGTGGATGGCGGCCATGGGTGTCCGTAGCCTGGACCAGCTTATCGGCCATCCGGAATATCTTGAAAAGATAGCGCCCCAATCCGAGCGCCAACAGGGACTCGATTTGAGTGCCATACTCTCCGACGGTGGCCTGCCGACGACTCGTCCGCGCCGTTGTGAGCAGGAACGTAATCCGCCCTGGGATCGGGGGGAGCTGGCCGAGGAAATGCTCGACGATACCCGTCCGTCCATTGAGGCCAATGCCGGTGGCGAATTCCACTACCGCATCGAGAACTATCACCGTTCCATTGGTGGCCGTCTGGCTGGCGAGATTGCCCGTCACCACGGCAACCAGGGTATGGCCGAGCACCCCCTCAATATCAAGCTGAGCGGCACGGCCGGTCAGAGCTTTGGCGTCTGGAACACCGGTGGTCTTCACCTCACCTTGTCCGGAGAGGCCAACGACTATGTCGGCAAGGGAATGACCGGCGGCCGGATCGTCATTCATCCGCCCGAGGGCAGTGTCATTACGGCCCGGGATTCCGCCATCATCGGCAACACCTGCCTCTATGGGGCCACCGGTGGTGACTTATTCGCCGCCGGCCAGGCGGGTGAGCGTTTTGCCGTGCGCAATTCCGGGGCAACCGCCGTTGTCGAGGGTTGTGGTGACCATGGCTGTGAGTACATGACCGGCGGCGTGGTGGTGGTACTTGGTGAGACAGGACTCAACTTCGGTGCCGGCATGACCGGTGGCTTTGCCTATGTCCTCGATGAACACAGGTACTTCGTTGATCGTTACAACCACGAGCTCATCGATATCCACCGTATTTCACTGGAATACCTGGAGCAGCATGTTCATTACCTTCGCGAGCTGATAGAGCGTCATGTGGAATACACGGGCAGCGAATGGGGCCAGGAAATCCTGGATGATTTCCGCGCCTGGATCGGCCGGTTCTGGCTGGTCAAGCCCAAGGCCGAGGATATTGAATCCCTGCTGGATACCTTGAGCAGCGCCGCGTAAATGAACACCTTGGAAATGAAGCGCTATCGCTACCAACCGGGCATGTCGCCAATCGTCGGGAGCAGAGACAATGGCTAGAAAGGACCCCCTGCATTTCCTGAACGTCCCCAGACAGATGCCGAGAACCACGCCGGCATCCCTGCGGATCCAGGAATTCAAGGAAATTACCGGCCAGTACGATCGAGATCAGGCCTCCGAGCAGGCTGCCCGCTGTATCGACTGCGGCAATCCCTATTGTGAGTGGGAATGTCCGGTGCACAACTATATCCCCCATTGGCTGCGCCTGGTCGAAGACGGCCGCCTGTTCGAGGCCGCCGAACTGTCGCACAAGACCAATTCCCTGCCGGAAATGTGTGGTCGGATCTGCCCCCAGGACAGACTTTGCGAAGGGGCCTGTACCCTCAATGATGGTTATGGGGCGGTTACCATCGGTTCGGTGGAGAAGTACATTACCGATGAGGCCTTCAAACAAGGCTGGCGTCCCACCGTGGATGCTGAGCCCAGTGGTAAACAGGTTGCCGTCATCGGCGCAGGCCCGGCCGGACTGGCCTGTGCCGATGTCCTGATTCGTCATGGTGTCCAGCCGGTGGTCTTCGACCGCTATGCGGAAATTGGTGGTCTGCTGACCTTTGGCATCCCTCCCTTCAAGCTGGAAAAGGATGTGGTGCGTACCCGTCGCGCCGTCATGGAGGAAATGGGCGTTCAGTTCGTGCTCAACACCGAAATCGGCAGTGATGTGAGCATGGAGAAATTGCTTGCCGATTATGATGCCGTGTTCATGGGCATGGGTACCTATCAGGCCGTCACCGGTGGCTTTCCGGGGGAGAGTCTGCCCAATGTGCATCCGGCACTGGATTATCTGATCGGCAATATCCGTCAGGTGGAAGGCTGGGCACAACAGGGGCCGGGCTACATCGATCTCAAGGACAAGCGTGTAGTGGTCCTCGGTGCCGGTGACACCGCCATGGACTGCAACCGCACCGCTATTCGTCAGGGCGCTGCCTCGGTCACTTGTGTCCACCGCCGGGGTGAGGGCCAATTGCGTGGCTCCCGCAAGGAATACAAGAACGCTCGCGAAGAGGGTGTGAAGTTTCTCTTCAATCGACAGCCGGTCGCCATTGTCGAGGAGGATGGCAAGGCTGTCGGGGTTCGTTTCATGCGTACACGACTGACCACGGATGGAGATGGTCAGACCCGCATTGAGCAGGTCGAAGACAGTGAGGAGGTCATCGACGCGGATGCCGTGGTCGTGGCCTTCGGTTTCAGGCCACAGCCGGCTGAATGGTTCAAGGCAAACCGCATCACCGTGCACGAGGATGGCCGTGTGCTCGCGGCACCTCGGGGTCCTTTCTACATGCAGACATCCAATCCGCAGATCTTTGCCGGCGGCGACATGGTTCGGGGCGCTGACCTGGTGGTCACTGCAGTCTATGAGGGGCGTCAGGCCGCCATGGGCATCATTGAATATCTCGGCCTGGGTCGGATCGAGTTGCCGG
Organism: Natronospira sp.; assembly: GCA_003558125.1. Lineage (GTDB taxonomy): Bacteria > Pseudomonadota > Gammaproteobacteria > Natronospirales > Natronospiraceae > Natronospira > Natronospira elongata. Next base: position 65,083 of record PWMQ01000010.1, read on the forward strand.
GTCAACAGCTCGACTATCAAACGGCCGTCTAGAGAAGCATCTGATTACACAACGGTTTTTCAATGGGAAACGGCCTGGCAGGGTTCTCGGCCCTGGTCCAGATTGGCAATGATCTCCAGCAGGTCCTGCCTGAATCGTTCCGCCTCCGGGGGTGGAATCGGCCTGAAGAGTCGAATGCCCTTCTCTGCCCGTTCCCTTTCAATCCGGTTCAACATCCCTTCCGCAATGGCCTTGGCTTCCGCGAAACCCTCGGAATCAAGCTGTCGCCCCATGTGCCCTGGATCAGGATCCTCCATCTCCCGAAGATTCATGGCCACCAGCGGTGCCATGGGACCGTCCAGTTTCACATAGAGTCGCTGATAAGCCACCAGCTGGATCAGGTTCCGCTTTGAACGCTCCGAGGGCGACAAATCGGAATCCGAAGTCAGATGATGCCAGGGCATTTGTAGTACGACACTGGTGTAGCCATTTACCACGGCCTGCCAGAGCCGCTCTTCAGCCGCTTCCCATTTGCCTTTCTCCAACAGGCGCTCGCCGAGTACCAGTTGTGCCTTGGCATCATTGGCATTATCTGACAGCGACGCCAGATCTGTATCCGAATAGGTCGCATAGTCGCCAAAACGCTCTTGTCCCAGTGGCCCGGTGGGATTGATCTCGCCGTAATAGCCATAACCTTCCAACCACTGGCTCAGTGCCCGTTCTTCCATCGGACTGAGATTGGCAATCCAGAGCTCCGACTCATCGAAACAGTCTTGCTCAAGATCATTAGCCTCCATCACGTCCTTCTCTTCCCTGTCCAATGGGACCGACCCGTCTCCATGGGTTTGTTCAATGGCCGACGTTTCTTCAGCCAGTGTTCCATTTTCATCGGCAACTTCCGCTGTTTCATACTTCGGTTCTGACTCGCCGACAGCCACAGGCCACTGCCAGGCCAGACCGGCAAGGAGGAGAATCAACATTGAGCCAATCAATATCCTCTTCATTTACATTCCCTGGGGAAACCAAGCTATCGCTTTGACCTTGCTCGAACTGAAGGAAGCCCTGTATAGAGGTTCCCAGAATTCACCGGAGGCAAGGCGAAACCGGTCTGGACGGACCATCGCTGGGTCGACAGTTACATCTGCAGCAATCTTTGCAAATCAGCAATGATGTCGTCGTGGAACCAGGGGCGCTCGTCCTCAACATCAAGTTCACGCACATGGCGTTCCTGGCGAATAGCCTCATAATGCTCTTCCGCGAGTTCACGGGCCTGTTCAAGCTCCTGTTCATCCACGCCGAGCATGGGATTGTCCGAATAGATATTACTGACTGCCTGGGTGACAGGATCATTCATCAGCATGCCAAGCTCCAGCCAGCCATGCATGGCAATGCGATGCTCGGAGCGCCCTTCCGGGGTGCGTCCGGGTGCAAACATCTGCTGTAGCGAGAGTTGGCTCAAGTGAAAGGTCGCTGCTGAATAACCATGGACGAGAGATTGCTGCAGATGCCTCTCACCCTGTTCAAGGGCGGCCTCTCGGTCCTCGACTTCCTCATCCGCAGGATCAACCAGGCGCCGGCCCAGAATATAGCGTGCCCGGTGGTCCCCATCAGCGGCGACGGACGACAGACGGTCAAGCGGCATCATCCCATACTCGCCAAAGTCCTCTTCGGCGCCGGGACCCTTGGAAATGGGAGCCTTGTACCCTCGCCCCATCAGCCATTGATCGATCTCAAGCTGCCGCTCTTCATCCAGCTCAGTGAACCAAAGGCCTGACTGCCAACCCTCCCCACTCGCCACCAGCGGCAAGCAGATGAATCCAATCAAAAGCAGCAAAACCATTCGCATAGCCTGTTCCCCTCAAGATCATCCCGCAGGCACGGCACACCATCGCCCTCCGGCGGGCAAATCTGTAGCATTGGAAAAACCATTCTGTCAGTCCTGAGCGAGACTGCCAACTAGAGGGATGCCATGAGCCTGCTGGATTCCGACAGCCTGAAGCGTGCCCAGGATCAGGGCAAGGCCGATCACAGGCAGTTTCAGGATATTGGCTATACCCGGATAACTGATCAGATAAAGAAGGTCCCCAAGGGCAGTGTGGTTCTGGAAGATGGCAGCATCATTCCGGGATATCCTTCCATCGCTCGCATTCAGGCCCTTGACCCGGGTCTTTCCAAGCAGTTTGCGGGGCCCTTCTGGGCGGAAGAGAAGATGGACGGCTTCAACATCCGCATCTTCCGGCACGGTGAACAGGTCTATGCCCTGTCACGGGGGGGGTTCATTTGTCCCTTTGCCACTGATCGCATGCTGGATCTCCTTGATGAGGGTATTTTCCAGGATCATCCCGATCTTGTTCTTTGTGCCGAGCTGGTTGGACCCGATAACCCCTACCTGGAGGGGCACTCGCCCCAGGTCCAGGAAGATGTGGGACTGTTTGTCTTCGACATGATGGAAAAGAATCGGGAAGGCTTTCTGACCCAGTCACGGCGGATGGAATTGCTGGATCAATATGCCTTGCCCAGGGCGGAGATATTCGGCCGATTCACCGCCGGGCAGCGCCCCGAGATCGCCGACTTGATCCTGCGCCTGGATGAAGAGGGCAAGGAGGGTCTGGTTCTGAAGCCCGAGGACCAGGGTCAGCGTGCCAAGTATGTGACCGGGCGCTCAAACACATATGATTTCAGCGTTACCGGCCAGGGCCTACTGGATCTTCCCCCGGAGTACTTTACCAACCGTTTGCTGCGCATGGGCCTGTTCATGGCCGAGCACGGCCAGCAGCAGGACCATGAGCGGCTGGCGGAATTGGGTCATGCCTTGATGCTGGGCTTATTTCGCGGCATTGATATCTCACGTCGGCAAAGCCGCGTCGGCTCCCTTTATCGTTGCCGTTTCAATCGGCGCGACAGTGCCGACGCCTTCATCCGGCATATCGAGGAAACCGGTGGTGATCGGGTCAAGGTCTACAAGGGCATGCCGAAGCGCCAGGGTGATTACTGGCTGCTGGAATTCGAGCGTGTGCACCAGCGAATGACCGGCTTTCTGAACCAGGCTCTGCAGGGTGGTCGGCAATTTGACTGACCAATCCCCGTACACAGGGCCACACCCTGTGCGCGGATCGTCTGCTAGGAGCGCTGCGTGCCCAGGTTCTCCATGATGCGGCGCAGATATTCCGGGGTCACCAGTTTCACCCCCACACGATTGGCGAACTTGCGCATGCCCTGGTCGGCGGAGGCCAGCTCTGCATCCAGCTCCATGGCCAATAGCACCACGTCCACGTCCTCCCGAGAATCCAGCAGGCCCTTGCGCATGGCGCTGCGGAAGCGCTCACGCAGCTCGGTGATGATCTCCGGCTCCATGGTCGACAGTTCACCGGCCCGTTTGGTGTGCTCTTCGGCAATACGCAGGCCCCGATCGATCCGCTCGCGGACCTCGTTGATGAACTCATACATCACTTCCGCCGGGATGGTCAGCTGAAAGCGGCGGGGTGAGCGAATCCAGACCTCGGTTTCGAAATCCGCCGCCAGTTCTCCCATCTCACGGACCCGCTGAAACTCTTCATAGACCGACAGAGGCATGTAAAACTCGGTGGGCGTTTCCCGGGCAAGAGACAGGAATACCCGGATGCATTCCATGGGGTCATCGGAAAATTGCGCCATGGTGGTGGGATTGGTGAAGATGCTGGTGTCCAGCACGAATCGGCGCATCATGGTTACTCCCGGCATTCCAGTGTCTTCGCCAAGCTTGGCTTGGGCGCCGCGATAGGTCAATCCCGCTGCAGGCCGGTGGTCGTGCTGTCACGGTGGCCTGATTCTTTGTAAAGTACCCGCTTTTCCCCGGATGAGCAGCACATGTCGGAACAACCGTTAGCTGAAATTACCAAGGCCGTCGAAGCCGGCCGTCTCCAGGAGGCGGTCGCCGCTCTGGCTGAATACCTGCAGGCCGAGCCGGGCGACCCCAATGCCTGGTTTCTGCAAAGCCGGGCCAGTCTGGCACAGGGCAAGCCAGAGGCTGCCTGGCAGGCTGCCCGTCAGGCACTGGCGATCGCGCCAGACAGCCCCAATCTTCGTTACGCGGTGGGTAATCTGGGCCTTCGCCTGGCCCGCTATCCGGAGGCCCTGGATATTCTCGATAAGCTCCCAAGACCGCTGTCGCCCGACCAGCAATACCGCCTGGCCCAGGCCTGTTGGGGGGCCGGCCAATACAAGCAGTCACTGGAGCATTTCGAATACGCCGCGGACAATGCGCCCCAGGTCCACGAGATTTCCATCGCCCTGGCCCGGGCCTATGTCGCCCTGGGGCGGGATGAGCATGCCATCTGGGTGCTGGAACGACTGCCCCTGGGAGACCAGGCCGAGCTGCTGGCGGCGATCTATCGCTTCGATCACGATGACCTGGCGGGCAGTGCCGAGCGCATTCGTGGCGCGGGTAAGGAAGGGGATCCCCTGCGCCAGACCGCACTGGCCGGGATTGCCCTGCTTCAGGGCGACGACGCCGGGGCCGAGGCCCTGATCCGGGACCTGCCCGACGGCGGGGGATGGCCGGCCCGTGTGGAGTCAATGCGCTATGCCCGGGACCATGGTCCCGATGCCCGCTGGTTTACCACTCCGGTGCCCATGCTGGAAACGGGCCTGGCCGCCCAGGCGGAAGATGGGCTGATCCTGGAGTTCGGTGTTCAGTATGGGCGCAGCCTGAACCAGATTGCGGTTCGGAGCCAGGGCACGGTTCACGGTTTTGATAGCTTCCAGGGCCTGCCGGACAGCGAGGGTGTCTTTCGGGCCGGCAGCCAGGCGGCGCCGGGCGGGCCGACGCATCTGGCCAACAATGCCCGTCTGTATACCGGGCTTTTCCAGCAGACCCTGCCCGCGTTTCTGGCCGAGACCGACGGTCTGCTGAGCTTCGTTCACATGGACTGCGCCCTGGCCAGCTCCACCGAACAGGTGCTGGAGCTGCTCAAGCCCCGAATGCAGTCCGGCACCGTGCTCTTGTTCGGTGATTATCTGGCCTACCCCGGCTGGCAGGATGGTCAGTATCGGGCCTGGCAACGCTTTGCCGACGCGGCGGGTATCCGCTACGAATACCTGGGTTTTTCCCCGATCACCGAGACCAGGGCCCTGCTGCGCATCACCGGAATCAGCGCCTGATCCGGCCCGGCTCGCCACACGCAGGGCGAGCCGGGCCGGTTTCCCTGGCCTAGTCTTCGGCCCGATAGACGATCTCACCACCAATCACGGTCATGGTGACGGTGGTTTCGAGAATCTCGGCAGTTTCAATATGCATGATGTCATCGGCGAAGACCGTGAAGTCGGCGTACTTCTCCGCTTCGATCGTGCCGCGCACATCCTCCTCGAAGGCTGCCTTGGCCGGCCACAGGGTGAACATCTTGAGCGCCTCTTCCCGGCTGACGGCCTGTTCAGGGTACCAGTGCTCGTCCTGATGGCCCTGCAGGTCGCGACGACTGACGGCGGCATAGAACTCGATTCGGGGATCGCCCATTTCCACCGGCGCATCGGATCCACCGGCGATGGGTACGCCGCTGTCGATCAGATCCCGCCAGGCGTAGGCATGACGCAGTCGTTCGACACCCACCCGACGGTGGGCATAGTGGAGGTCACCAATGGCGTGGGAGGGCTGCATGGAGGGGATCACCCCCAGTTCGGCGAAGCGCGGCAGATCGTCCTCATGCAGTACCTGGGCATGTTCGATCCGCCAGCGGGGCTCGGCGATGCCGCGTTCCTCCGGACCGACCTTGTCGAATACCTCCTCATACAGGTCCAGGGCAAAGCGGTTGCCCCGATCACCGATGGCATGGGTCCAGACCTGAACCCCATTGCGCAGGGCGTCTTCCAGTAGCTCAATCACCTCTTCCCGCTGGAACTGCAGATAGCCCCGGCCATCCCGATCCTCGTAGTCTTCCAGCAGGGCGGCACCACCCGAGCCCAGGGCGCCGTCCGCCGCCAGTTTGACACCCCGCAGGCTGTAGCGGCCCTCATAGAGTCCGGTGACGCCGCCTTCACTGACCAGGCGGCGGGCGTCCTCCCCCGGTCCGCGCAGGGCCTGATTGATCCGCAGCCGCAGACTGCCGTCGGCGAACAGCTCCCGCAGGGTCTCGACTTCCTCAAAATCCCCACTGGCAATATGAACCTGGGTCCAGCCCATGGCCTGACTGCGTTCGGCACCCAGGCGCAGTCGCTCGGCCAGCGGTGCCTCCGGTTCCGGCACATGCTGGGCCACCAACCACTGGGCCCGGCCCAGCAGCATGCCGCTGGGCTGGCCATCCTCGTCGCGCAGGATGTCGCCGCCCTCGGGGATGGCGGTTTCCTCGCCCACCCCGGCCATTTCCAGGGCCATGCTGTTGGCCACACTGCCGTGACCATCGGCCCGGGTCAGCCAGACCGGGTTGTCGGGGGCAATCGCATCCAGATCCTTGCGACCAGGGAAGCTCGGCGGGTCCCAATGGGTCTCCAGCCAGCCGCGGCCAACCACCCATTCACCGTCCTCGCGCTCGTCAACGGCATCGGCGACCGCGTCGAGAAAGCCTTCCAGACTGTCGATGCCGGCCAGGTCCAGGCCCAGCTCCCGCTCACCGATGCCGGCCAGATGGACATGGGCGTCGGCCAGGCCCGGCACCACGGTCGCGCCGCCCAGATCCACCAGACGGGTATCCTCGCCCAGGTGGGCGGCCAGGCCCTCCTGGCTGCCCACCGCCAGGATGCGGTTGCCTCGAATGGCGATTGCCTCGGCCCGGGGCTGATCGGGATCAAGGGTGTGGATGTTGCCATTGATCAGCATCTTGTCCGCCCGCGGTTGATCGGCCTCGCAAGCCAGCAGTGCGAACACCGCGGCCAGACTCAATGCAGCAATGCTTCGTGGCATTCCCTTCATGATTGTCTCCCCTGTCGGATACGGCAACAGCGCGCAGTCTAGCAAGACACTGGCCACCGCGCGCGGATCAAGGCTGTCATCCGGGAGTCAGTCTGGCGATAATGCCTGGTCCGGAAACCATTGTTGGAAGTGGAAATGAGCGATTCCGCCCTGGACAGATTGGAATGCGGCCATTGCGCGGCCCCGGCCCCCACGGATCAACTGATCGGGACCTGCCGGGCCTGTGGCGGGCCATTGCTCGCGGTCTATGACACCGCCCGTGCCCGTGCCGATCGGATTCCCGATGCCGGCCGAGGCCTGTGGCGGTGGGCGGGCCTGCTTCCGGTGCCCGAGGCGGGGCGCTTCGAGCTGGGGGCCGGTGATACCCCCCTGTTGCCCACAGGTATCGGTGAATGGCTGAACAGCGGCCCCACCTGGATCAAGGATGAGTCGGCCAATCCCACTGCCAGTTTCAAGGCCCGGGGCATGGCCGTGGCCATCGGTCGGGCCAAGGCCCTGGGTGCCGGCAGTCTGGTGGTGCCCAGTGCCGGCAACGCCGCCTGTGCGGCGGCGGCCTACGCTGCCCGGGCCGGACTGCCCCTGACCGTATTCATGCCCGCGGATGTGCCCCGCTCCTTCCAGGTCGAGGCCCGTGCCCACGCAGCCCGCGTGGAGCTGGTGGACGGACTGATTGATGACTGTGGCCAGCGCGCCCAGGCCATGGCCGACCGTGACGGCAGCTTCAATCTCGCCACCTTCCGAGAGCCGGGCCGCGTGGAGGGCAAGAAGACCATGGGCTTCGAGATTGCCGAGCAGATGGGCTGGCGATTGCCCGAGGTGATCATCTATCCCACCGGTGGCGGCACCGGCATCGTCGCCTTGTGGAAGGCATTCAATGAACTGGAATCCCTGGGCCTGATCGGCCCTGAACGGCCCCGCCTGGTCATGGTCCAGTCCGCCGGCTGTGCGCCCCTGGTCAGGGCCTTCGACGTGGGCGCCGACCAGGCCGACCCCTGGCCGGCGGGCGCGACCTGCGCCGACGGTCTGCGGGTGCCGCGCAGTTTCGGCGATCGCCTGGTACTCGATGCCATGCGTCGCAGCCGTGGCCGCGCCCTGACCGTCAGCGATGCAGAAATGCTGGAATATGCTCGCCTGATGGCATCCCGGCTCGGCCTCTTCCCCTGCCCGGAAGGGGCGGCCTGCCTGGCCGCCCAGGTCCGGCTGGTGGAGGAAGGCTGGATCGGCGCTGACGAGCGGGTGGTGCTGTTCAACACCGGCAGCCCCCTCAAGTATCTTCATCTGTGGCCCAACAGTACGCATCCGGAACACACGGCTGACAGTGACAGAAGGATATTCGCCCATGACTGACTGCCCGCAGCGAGCCGAGGAGACCTATGCCGTCAGTCGCTGGAGTGAGGGCTATTGCCGGGTCGACGGGCAGGGCAGGCTGCGTGTGCATCCGGATCGGGACGGTCCCGGGGTGGCGTTGGTGGATGTGGTTCGGCGACTGCCACAGGCCGGTCTGCAGTTACCGGTGCTGTTGCGCTTCCGGGGTATTCTGCGCGATCGGGTGGATGCCCTCTGCCAGGCCTTTGTCTCTGCCTGCGAACACGATGGCTATCGTGGTCGCTACACCGCTGTCTATCCCATCAAGGTCAATCAGCAGCGGGCGGTGGTGGAGGAAATCGTCGCCCATGGCGGTGCCCGTGTCGGTCTGGAGGCCGGCTCGAAGCCTGAATTGATGGCGGTGCTGGGCCTGGCCCCCGATGAGGCGGTGATTGTCTGCAATGGCTACAAGGACCGTGACTACCTGCGGCTGGCCCTGATCGGCGAGACGCTTGGTCATCGCGTCTACATCGTGATCGAGAAGCTTTCCGAAGTACGCCTTCTGGTGGACGAAGCCCGCAAGCTGGGGGTCCGCCCCCGCATCGGCATGCGCATTCGACTGGCCAGTGTGGGCAGCGGCAACTGGCAGAACACCGGTGGCGAGAAGTCCAAGTTCGGACTCTCCGCCGGCCAGATCCTGGCCGCCATCGAGGAGCTGGAGGCAGCCGGCATGGCCGACAGCGTGGAGCTCTTGCATTTCCATCTCGGTTCCCAGCTTGCCAACATCCGGGATATTCAACGGGGCCTGCGCGAGGCGGCCCGCTTCTATGCCGAACTCCACGCCCGCGGCATTGGAATCAAGGTGATGGATGTGGGTGGTGGCCTGGGGGTGGATTACGAAGGCACGGCCTCACGCAGCTATTGCTCGATCAACTACAGCATCCAGCAATATGCCCAGGCCATTGTCCGCAGTCTCTGGGAGGTCTGTGAAGAACAGGCCCTGCCTCACCCGGACATCATTAGTGAATCCGGCCGGGCCCTGACCGCGCATCATGCCGTGCTGGTGACCAATGTGGTGGACGTGGAATCCCCACCCGCAACAGCGCCCGCTGAACCGGAGCCGAAGGCGCCCCTGATTCTGCATGATCTCTGGGAGCTTTATCGGGAGGGCGATCACCGCCCGCCGGTGGAGGTCTATCACGATGCCCTGCACTGGCTGTCGGAAAGTCAGGCCATGCACACCCATGGGGTGATCGATCTGGCCCAACGGGCTCAGGCCGAGGCCCTCTACCAGGCTGTCTGCCGCCGCGTCCGTGCTCGATTGCGGCCCAGCGTGCGCCATCACCGCGCCATTATCGACGAGCTCAACGAGAAACTGGCTCACCGCCTGTTCTGTAACTTCTCCCTGTTCCAATCCCTGCCGGACGTCTGGGCCATTCAGCAGGTCTTTCCCATCATGCCCTTGGCCAAGCTGGATCAGGACCTGGACACCCGGGTGGTGCTAAGGGACCTGACCTGTGACTCCGATGGCCGGATTGATCTCTATGTGGAGGGTGAAGGCCTGGAGGCGACCCTGCCCTTCCCGCCACTGAGCGGTGACGGCCGTGACCTGGTGGGATTCTTCATGGTGGGGGCTTATCAGGAGATTCTGGGCGATATGCACAATCTGTTCGGTGACACCGATTCGGTGGATGTGGACACCGACCCCGAGGCCCCGGACGGCTTTTCCCTCTCTGATCCCGAAAAGGGGGATCGCGCGGACGAACTGCTTCGCTATGTGCATTTTCGCCCCGAAGAGCTGGCCGAGCGTTTCCGTGCCAAGATTGAGCGGGCCGCCCCCGAGCGGGCGGATGAGCTCCAGGCCATCCTCGAGCGGGGACTGCGTGCCTATACCTATCTCGCCACCCCGGTCGAACAGGATAGCGATCCTGCCAATGGAGGCATGTCATGAGTCAGAACCTCGCCGCCTTCGCCGGTCTTGGCAGCATGGGCCGTCCCATGGCCGCCAATATTCAGGCCAAGGGGCTGCTGGCGGCGGTGTGGAACCGCAGTCCCGGGCCCGCCGAGGCGTTCAGCCAGGCCCATGGCCTTCCCCGGGCCGATGATCCCGCTCACCTGGCCCGCCAGGCCAATATCCTGGTCCTGTGCGTTTCCGCCGACGAGGATGTTCTGGCCGTGGTGGACGCCATGCTGCCGGTCCTTGGCCGGGATCATGTGGTGGTGGACTGCTCCACGGTGCGACCCGAGACCGCCAGGCGCATTGCTCAAATGCTCAGCGAAGTGGGCGCAGGCTTCCTGGATGCCCCGGTCAGTGGTGGCACCGAGGGTGCCGAGCAGGGCAGTCTGTCAATGATGATTGGCGGGCGTTGTGAAGACCTGGCCCGCGCTCGTCCAATCCTGGAGGCGATGGCGGGCCGTCTGGTCCACATGGGGCCGGCGGGCAGCGGTCAGGCCACCAAGGCGGTCAATCAGGTTGCCGTTGCCGGCGTCAATCAGGCGGTTGCCGATGCCATGGCATTGGCAAAGAGTCAGGGCCTGGACCTGGACCAGGTGATCCAGGCCCTCTCCGGAGGGGCCGCCGATAGCTGGTTTCTGCAGAAACGGGCACCCAATATGCGCGATGGCGTCTATCCTCTGGGGTTCAGGCTGAGTCTGCATGACAAGGACCTGGCCATTTGCCAGAGCCTGACCGAGGCCATGGGGGTGCGACTGCCGATCATCGAGATGACGCGCCTGCATTACCGAAGGCTCATCGAGGCGGGTCATGGCGACGAGGATGTATCGTCCCTGTTCCGACTCAAGCTGGAACAACTGGAAGAAGGGGAGCAGCGTGGCGGAGACGACGCCGAGCAGCAGCAATAAGCAGGACCCGAACGGCAACACGGGTTTTCTGCCCGATTTTTGTGCCCCCCCGATTCTGTTGCTGCTGGTCCTCGCAGCGCAGTTGCTTGCCTTCCTGCTGGCCCTGGCGCGCAGCCAGTTCGGGCAGGCCTTCTGGGTCGATCTGGGGGTGATTTCCCTGTTTCTGCAGTGGATCGCGCTGGTGAGTGCCGCCGTGATCTGTGCCCTGCGGGCTCCCCTGGGCCGGCTCCCGCGCCATGTGTCGGCCGCTCTCGCTTATCTGGCCCTGGTCACAACCACCTTCCTGCTCTCCCTGTTGGCCTGGTTTCTGGCCGAGTGGTCAGGTCTTGGCGGGGAGTGGACGCCTGACAGTCCCTGGTTCTTCCTGCTGCGCAATACCGCCATCAGCGCCATCGTCAGTGCCGTGGCCCTGCGCTATTTCTACATCCAGTACCAGTGGAAACACAACATCCAGCGCGAGGCAGAAGCCCGGGTGGAGGCCCTGCAGGCCCGGATCCGCCCCCATTTTCTCTTCAACAGCCTCAATACCGTGGCTGCCTTGATTGCCGTGCGGCCGGAGATCGCCGAGCGAGCCGTGGAGGATTTGTCCGATCTTTTCCGCGCCAGCCTGAGCGATGCCGGTGACGGTGTTACGCTCAAGGAGGAAATGGAGTTGGCGGAGCGCTATCTTCATCTGGAGGCTCTGCGTTTGGATGAGCGCCTCAAGTTGCACTGGGATGTGCCGGAATCGGCCGTGGAGCGCGTGCGGGTTCCCCGGCTGATTATCCAGCCACTGGTGGAGAATGCGGTCTATCATGGGATAGAGACCCGACCGGAAGGTGGCGATGTGGAAGTCGTGGCACGCGGGCATGAAGACCATGTGGAGATAACCATCCGCAATCCCCTGCCGGACAGCGATGATCGTCCCACGGCCAGAAAGGGTCACCAGATGGCATTGGACAATGTGACGCAACGACTCAAGCTGCGCATGGGGCCAAAGGCCAGTCTGCAAACGGAGCGTGGGGCGGAGGAGTTTCTTACCCGCCTGCGGCTACCAAGAGAGAGCGAGGGGTAATCTGCATGAAAGTGCTGATCGTGGATGACGAGGCCCTGGCCCGCAGTCGCCTCCGCCACCTCATCGAGGGCATGGCGGACTGGGAGGTGGTGGGTGAAGCGGGTAATGGTCGTGACGCGCTGGAAGCCTTTGCCCGCACCGGCGCCGATGTCGTCCTGCTGGATATTCGCATGCCCGGCATGGACGGGCTGAGTGCCGCCCGCAAGCTGGCGGAGCTTGACCGCCCGCCCGCGGTGATATTCACCACGGCCTACGACCGCTTTGCCATGGAAGCATTCGAGGTGCAGGGGGTGGATTACCTTCTCAAACCCATCCGCGCCGACCGTTTGCGTCAGGCCCTGGAGCGGGCCAGCCGGCCTACCCGGGCCCAGCTCGCCGAACTGGAGCTGCAATCCGACAACAAGGACGATGACGGGGGCCGGGCCCATATTCGTGCCCGCATGGGGGATCAGCTTCACCTCATTCCCATCGAAGATGTGTTCTTCTTTCGTGCCGAGCACAAATACGTGGTCGTCCGGCATCGTAATGGCGAGGTCTTGGTGGAAGAGCCCCTCAAGCAACTGGAAGAGGAATTCGGCAGCCGCTTCCAGCGCATCCACCGCAACGCCCTGGTGGCCATTGACCAGGTTTCGAGGCTGGAGAAAGTCGGCCGGGGGCGGTTTCGCTTGTATCTGCGCGATTGCGATGATTGCCTGGAGGTCTCACGCAGAATGCTCCCCGCTGTCCGGGAGAGATTGGGGCTGTAGTACGCCCTGGATGTGGAGCGCCCCCCCCTCGCCGTGGTCCCCGTCTCATTCAGTTAGAATATCGCCAAACCCCAACGGACGTCGCCGATGAATCGCCTTCGCATCGCTACCCGCCGCAGCAAACTCGCTCTGTGGCAGGCCCAGTTTGCCGCCGATCAATTGTCCCGGGCACGGCCCGGCCTGGCAGTGGAGCTCGTCCCCCTGTCAACGCGGGGCGATGAGTTTCAGTCGGCACCGCTGTCGGAGATTGGCGGCAAGGGCCTGTTCATCAAGGAACTGGAGCGGGCCATACTGGCGGGAGAGGCGGACATTGCCGTGCATTCGATGAAAGACCTCCCGGCCCACCTGCCGGACGGCCTGCGGGTGCCGGCGGTGCTGGCGCGCCACGATCCTCGGGATGCCTTTATCTCCCATCAATACGCCAGTCCGGCAGACATGCCGGCGGGCAGCGTGCTGGGCACCTCCAGCCTGCGCCGCCAATGCCTGATGAAGCAGCAATATCCCCAACTGACGGTCCGTTTCCTGCGCGGCAATGTCCAGACCCGCCTGGCCAAACTGGATGCCGGTGAATATGACGCTATCATCCTGGCCGCCTCCGGGCTTGATCGCATGGATCTCAATGAGCGAATTCGTCGCCGTTTGAGCCCGGAAGAGTCCCTGCCTTCCGTGGGTCAGGGCACCATCGGTATTGAATGCCGGGAAGACGATCATGAGATCATCGAGTTGCTGCAGGCGGTTAACGATGCCGAGACCTGGACCCGGACAAGTGCCGAGCGTGCCATGAACGCCACGCTGGAAGGCAGTTGCTCGGTGCCGATTGCCGGCTATGCGGAGCTGGACGGGCAGGCATTGCGGATCCGCGGCATGGTGGGCTGGCCGGACGGCAGCCAGGTGGTCCGCGCCGAGCGCCAGGGAGACGCCAGTGAGGCGACTGCACTGGGCGACGCGGTGGGCCGGGAAATATTGGCGGCGGGCGGACGGGAAATCCTCAAGCGCCTGGCCGAGGATCATGGATAGCCCGCTGCACGGTGCCGGCATTCTGGTCACCCGCCCGGCGGCACAGTTGGCGGGCGCCATCCGGGCAGTGGCAGACGCCGGCGGCGACGCCCTGGCCTTTCCCCTCTTGAAGCTGGAGTGGCGCGAACCGGCGGCAGAGGAAACGGCCGCCCTGGCGCAGTTGCAGGAAGACGATTGGTTGCTGCCGGTCAGCCCCGGGGCGGTGGAAGCCCTCGGCCATTGGCTGGCCGGGTGCAGGCCGGCATTGCCCCGCCTGCGTGCCGCCGCCGTGGGCCAGGCCACGGCCGAGGCCCTGCGTGAGCAGGCCTGGCAGGTCTCGGCAACACCCACGGAAGGCGATGGCGCCGCGGCGCTGTTGGCCAGTCCGGATTTCAAGGACCTGGACGGACGCCGCGTTCTGATCTGTCGCGGAGAGGGAGGTCGGCGTGTTCTGGATCAGCAACTCCCGGCCCGGGGCGCGGAGGTGTTGGCCCTGACCCTTTACCGGCGTGCCCCGGCAGAGTCCGATCCGGCTCGGTTGGGGCAATGGCTCAAGGCCTCGCGCCTTCATTGCCTGCTATTGACCAGCGCCAGCAGTCTTGAAGCGCTGCTGGCCCGTCTCGATGCGTCTCTGCTGCCATCGCTTCAGCGCCTGGCGGTGGTGGCCCCCAGTGAGCGTGTGTTAAAAATGGCGGCCGAGGCGGGATTTACGGGTCCGCTGCTTGCCGCGCCCGACGCCAGTGACCGTGCCATGGTGCGAACCGCCGCCGATTGGTGGCAGGGCAACAGGACTGTTTCATGAGCGAGAAAGACGACAAGCCGGAATCCGGGAAGCGAACCGATCAGCGTTCTGCCGCCAGTGCAGGCCGTTCCAGGGGGCGGGCCCGCCAGAGCGCTGGTAACGGCCTGTCCGTCCTGGCCCTGTTGCTGAGTCTGAGTCTGCTGGCGGCGGCCTGGTGGGCCTGGGAGCAGCTTGGTGAGCGTCTCGACCGCCTGGACCAGTTGACCGAGAGCCAGCGGGAGCAGGCGGACCGGCTGGAGCAGCTTGAAAGCCGCACCGCTGAGCTGGCGGGCCTGCCGGATACTGTGGACGATGCCCGTAAAGCCACCGCGGCGGTTGCCTCGACCCAGGCCGAACTGGAGGCGGAGATCAGCCGTCTGGATCAGCGCACCGAAGCGCTGCGCGATTTCGTCGATGCCGGTCGGTCTGCCTGGCGGGTTGCGGAGGTGGAGTATCTCCTGCGTCTGGCGACCACCGAACTGCAACTGGCCGGTCGCCATGACACCGCCATGGCGGCCCTGGAAGCGGCCGACGAGCGTCTGGCGGCCCTTGCCGATCCGGCCCTGACCCCGGTCAGGGAGGCCCTGGCCAGCGACCGAGAACGCCTCCGCGCCACTGCCGACCCGGATGTGACCGGCATGGCGATGACCCTGGCGAGTCTGATCGAGCGTGTCGATCGGCTCAGCTTTCGTCGCGATCAACTGCAGCGTGACCCGGCCGAGCGGCCGCCGGGCGACGACGCCGACGGGCTCTGGGACCGCCTGCGCGAGCGCGGCAGCGGCGTCCTGCGGGAGATGGTGACCATCCGCCACGAGGACATGCCCATCCGGCCCCTGCTGGCCCCGGAGCAGGAATACTTTCTGCGCCGCAATCTGGAGCTGAAACTGGAGAGTGCCCGTCTCGCCCTGCTGCGGGGCCAGCCCGAGACCTGGCGGGCGACCTTGAGCGAGGCCCGGGACTGGCTGGAAAGCTGGTATGACCTGGATGACGATGCCGTCGCGGCCATGGACGAAGAGCTGGCGCGGCTGGCCGAGCAACGCATCGTCAGCGAGCGGCCCGACATCGCCAGGAGTCTTGAGCGCCTGCAGGGCCTCATGGAGGCCCGGGACTGATGCGCCGCCTGCTCTGGTTTCTGCTGATCCTGTTGCTGGCCATCGGTATTGGCCTGCTGCTGCGTCAGGACACCGGTTATGTCCTGATGAGCTGGGCAGGCTGGTCGGTGGAGATGAGCCTGGCCATGTTGGCGGTGTTCCTGCTCCTTGGTCTGACCGTCCTCTATTACCTGCTGCGCTTGCTGCGCGGTCTGTTTCGGATGCCTCGGCGCCTGCGGGCCGGCCTGCGCAGCTGGCGTCGTCGTCGCGCCCGGCGGGCATTGACTCGTGGCCTGATTGATCTGGCCGAAGGCCGCTGGCAGACCGCGGAAAAAACCCTTGGCCGAACCGCCGAGGACAGTGAAACCCCGCTCATCAATTACCTGGTGGCGGCCCGGGCGGCGCAACTGCAAGGGGCCCATCAGCGTCGCGATGTCTATCTCAAGAATGCCTACGAACAGACCCCGTCGGCGACCGTGGCGGTGCTGTTGACCCAGGCGGAACTGCAACTGGCCCACGGCCAGCACGAGCACGCCCTGGCCACCCTGAGGCGGCTGCAGGAATTGTCCCCCGGCCACCGTTTCGGTCTCCGTCTTCTGGCCCGTGCCTACCAGGCGGTGGAGGATTGGGCCTCCTTGCACCAGATCCTGCCCCAATTGCGGCGCCAGGACGTGTTTCGCCGCGAGGAAATGGAGACCATCGAGCGCGATTGCTTTCGTCGTCTGCTACAGCAACGGGGGAGTGAAGGCCGTCACGATGTGGTCGCCGAGCTCTGGCAAAAGGTCCCGCGGCGGCTGCGTCGGGAACAGGGACTGTATCGTGATTACATTCGTGCCCTGCTGGCCACGGATGCCCAGCAGACCGCCGAACGGGCGATTGAGGATTACCTCAAGGCGGAGTGGGATATTGAGCTGGTACTGCTCTATGGCGCGCTTGAAGGTGGCGACCCGGCCCGGCGATTGAAACGGGCCGAGGACTGGCTCCGCTATCACCCGCAAGACCCCAGCCTGCTGCTTAGCCTGGCCCGTCTGTGTGTTCGCAATGAGCTTTGGGGCAAGGCGCGCCAGTATCTGGACCAGAGCCTGACGCTTGAGCCCAGTCCCGACGGCTTCGAGGAATTGGGGCGCCTGTTGGAACATCTGGGAGAGCAGGATCGCGCCGCTACGGCCTATCGGCAGGGCCTGGAGCTGGCTGTGCGACGGCAGGTCGGCGAGCCGGGCACCCAGGCACCCATTGTTCCCTCGCCCCGCTAGGCGGCCATGCAGGCGGAGCAAACCCAACCACCGCTGCTGATCGTTGGCTATGGCTATAGCGGTGATGCCCTAGCCCGCCGATGGCTGACCGCTGGCGGCGCCGTCCTGGGCCTGTCACGAACCCCGCCAAGCGACGCCCCCGAGGGCATGGCGTGGCAGGGCATCGATCTGGATCGACTGCAATCCCCGCCACCGGCCATCCTCCCGGATACCCGCGTGGTCTGGTTGGCCCCGCCGCCCCGGCAGGGCAGAACGGATCCTCGTCTGCTGCAGGGCATGCGCTGGCTGTTGCAGGGCGGACGACCCGAGCGCCTTGTCTATGCCTCCACCACCAGTGTCTATGGCCGTGCCGAGGGCCGGGTAGACGAATCCACCCCCGCCCAACCCAGCAATGATCGTGGCCTTCGTCGGCTCGACGCGGAAAACACCGCGCTGGCACTGGGTCGGGAACAGGGCATGACCGTGGTCCGACTGCGTATTGCAGCGATCTACGGCCCGGGGCGATTGCCCGAGGCCCGCTTGCGGGCCGGCAAGTCGCTGGATCCCATCCTGGCCAGCCGTCCCTCCAACCGAATTCACCGGGACGACCTCGCCGAGGCCTTGTTCCTGGCTGCCCTCCGGGCCCCGGCTGACTCGGTCTACAATGTCAGTGACAATAACCCCATCGCCTTTGGTGACTATC
The DNA here is from genome assembly GCA_003558125.1 of Natronospira sp. Lineage (GTDB taxonomy): Bacteria > Pseudomonadota > Gammaproteobacteria > Natronospirales > Natronospiraceae > Natronospira > Natronospira elongata. Next base: position 82,712 of record PWMQ01000010.1, read on the forward strand.
TCGATCTTTGCGCCGATCTGATGGGGTTGCCGCGTCCACCGCGCGCATCCACCGAGGGGGACTCGGCGGCGGGATTTCTGCAGGCCCAGCGAGCGCTTGATGCCAGCCGTCTGCAGCGTGAGCTAGGGCTGCGGCTTCGCTGGCCTGACCCGGCCGTAGCCGTGCCCGCCATCGTTCAATCATCGGCACCAGCCTGAAGCGTTTGAGGGGGTATCTTGGGGGCTAGCAGAGTCATCATAGTGTTGCTGATGCTGGTTGCGCCGCTGTCCGTGTTGGCGGACCTGCCCCCCGAGCCCAACTTCTTTGTCATCGATAGTGATGACGGCCTTCCCCATGACAGCATCGAAGCCTTGCTCCAGGACCGACATGGTTTCATCTGGATTGGTACCCAGGGCGGGCTTGCGCGCTGGGATGGCCACCGTATGCGCCTTTATCGCCACGACCGCCATGACCCCGACAGTCTGCCGGGCAGTCATGTGCGGGATCTGGTGGAAGACCGGGCCGGCAATATCTGGGTCGCCACGCTCAGCGGTGGGGTGGCGCGCATCGATGGCGGCACGGGGCGGGTCGAGCGTGTCGGCCCGGAGCAGGGCCTGGCCGACCCCCATGTCAGTGCCCTGGCGGTGGCCCCGGACGGTGGCATCTGGGCCGCCCACCCGGCGGCCGGCCTGAGCCGAATTGACCCACTCCGAATGACCGCCACGCCTCGGCTCCGTTCCTGGGGTGAGGATAATGACCGCCCCGGTGCCCATGCCCTGGCCGCGGATACCGAGGGCCTGTGGATCGGCAGCGGTCCCGGTCTGGATTTTCTGCCCTGGGGCGCTCATCAAGCCCGCACGGTGGAGCTGCCCAAGGCCGACAGCGACAGCGATTATCGTGGCATCACCAGCATTGCCCTGGGACCCGACCGGGAGGTTCTGGTTGCCGGTGGCGCCGGCCTCTGGCGCGGTTCCCGCGAGGCGAACAGCCTGACTCGGGTTCCCCTGCCCCTGGAGGGCGAGGTCAGCCCCTCGCTGTCGGCCATTGCCCGGCATGAGGACGGCACGATCTGGCTCAGTTCGCGGCATGGTTTGTTCTCCATTCCGCCGGATGGTGAGCCCAGCCACCTGGGGGCTGCGTCGCCCGGGGAGGCGGGTCTGCCTGTCCAGGTCCTGCGCACGGCCCTGATCGACCGCCAGGGCCTGTTATGGCTGGGCAGTGAAGCCGCGGGCTTGATTCGCGCCCTGCCGATACCGCCCGGGCTTGATGTCCATCGACTGCAACACGGCGGCAACACCGTTTCCATCTGGGCCCTGGCTCGCGACGAGCAGCGGAGCTGGGTGGGCACCGAGCGGGACGGGGTGTTGGCGCTGGATGCCGAGGGCCGGCTGCAGCGGGCCTGGCTCTATGACGCGGACCGCGGCCAAGGCGAGAATATCTGGAGTCTGGCGACCGGCGGCCAGGGTGGCTGGGTGGGCACCGACGAGCAGGAGCTCCATCTGATCGCTGACGGCGGCGTCGAGGACCGTTCTGCCCTGTTGGCCGATATCCGACTCAGCCGTTCCGCCGCCCTCTGGGACTTGCTCGAGGACAGTCAGGGCAGGCTGTGGATCAGCACCAATGGCGATGGACTGCACCGCTGGGATCCGGGCAGTGAGGTCGTCAGCGCCTTTCGTGCCGACCAGTCCGAGGAGCATGGATTGGGCAGTGATCGGGTAACCGTGTTGCACGAGGATAGTCGGGGGCGGATCTGGGTCGGGACCGAGGGGGATGGCCTTTATGTCTGGCTCCCGGATCAGCGCCGTTTTCGGCATATCCCCGTTGGACCCCGGGGACTGCCGGGCGGCGTCATCGAGGCTATCCGCCACGATCAACAGGGCCGTGTCTGGGTTGCCACCTATGACGGCGGGGTGGCCCGTCTCAGCCCCGATGGCGAGATCAGAGTCTTCGGTCAGGCCGAGGGCCTGCCCAGCGATGTGGTGGTCGGCCTGGAAGTGGACGCCGAGGACCGGGTCTGGGTGATGACCAGCACCGGGCTGGCTCGAATCGACCCGGACGGACGGCTCGCCCGTCTGGGTGCTGCCCAGGGTCTGCCCGAGCTGACTTTTCATGCCGGTGCCCATGGCCTGGACCCGGCCGGCAGACCCCTGTTCGGGGCAGCCGACGGCATTCTGGTCGTGGACCCGGCGGTGGTGACGGTGCAGGAGGTGGACGCCCCCCTGCGCCTGACCGCGCTGAGGGTAATGGGCGAAGACCGATGGCGGGGTGGTGACAATGATCAGGCGGTCTGGACTGAAGGCTCCCTGCGGCTCGCTCATGAGCAGACCGCCCTGTCGCTGGACTTTGCCTTGCTTGACTACCGCGATCCGCGGTCCCATCAGTACCGCTACCGCTTGCTGGGTCAGGATGATGACTGGCAATACACCGATGCCACCCGGCCCACGGCGACCTATACCAATCTGGACCCTGGTGACTATCGATTTGAGCTGGCGGTGCGCGATGCCAGCGGTGCCTGGCGGGAATTGGATGCGCCCCTGCTGATCGAGCTGCCGGCTGCGCCCTGGCGCCGTCCCGAGGCCATGCTCGCCTATGCCATTTTCACTGTTTTTGCCCTGACCGGCCTGTTCATCCTCTGGCGTCGCCGCGGTTTGCGGGAACGGGCCCTGCAACGAGAGCGGGAGCAGCGCCAATGGATCGAGCAGTTGCACGAGCTTTCCCGTCGTCTCGCCGAGCCGGCCGATCGCAGCCGACTGCTGGATCGTTTCCTCTCCCAGCTTCTGGCCGTGCTGCCCGTGGAAGCGGCAGCCGTCCGCCTGGAACGATACGGCAATCTGCCACCGACCCGGGTGACCCGATCCCGGGAAGGCAAGTCCCCACTCAGCAGCCAGGATGCGGGGGTCATGGCTCTGCCCCTGGAAACGCGACGCCGTCATCTCGGTCAGTTGCATTTACGCCCCCTGGCCGGCCGGCCACTCAAGGCACGGGACCGGGCGGCCGTATCGGCATTCACCGATCAGGCCGCCCAGGCCCTGGATACGGCATTGCTGGTTGCCGAAGCGGATGCCGCCAACCGGGCCAAGACAGCGTTTCTGGCCAAGCTCAGCCACGAGATCCGGACACCGGTGAGTGGCATCCTTGGCCTTGCCGACCTGCTGCTGCGCGAATCACTGGACGAGCGCAGCCGCGATTATGCCCGTGCCATCGCCAGCTCCGGGCGCAGCCTGATGGCCATTCTCAGTGACATTCTCGACAATGCGCGGCTGGAGGCCGGGCGCATGGAAATCCATCCGGCCCCCTTCGACCTGGTCGCGGCGGTCGAGGATACCGCCGCCCTCCACGCCGGCCAGGCGAGCGCCAAGGGCCTGGCCGTGGTCACGCACATCGATCGTGAGCTGCCGGCCCGTGTGGTCACCGATGAGGTCCGCCTGCGCCAGATCCTCGGCAATCTGCTCAGTAACGCCACCAAGTTCACCACCGAAGGGGCGATTACCGTCGAACTGGATCGCTTTGATGCCGAGCGATTGCGCATGAGCGTTGCCGATACCGGTCCCGGTATGACCGATGAGGCAGTGGAACGCCTGTTCCAGCCCTTTGCCCGTGCCCATGAGGTGGCCCAGGTCGACGGTACGGGGCTCGGCCTGGTCATTTGCCGGGAGCTGGCCCGCTTGATGGGCGGTGAGATCCGTCTCGATACCGAGCCGGGCGCGGGCAGCCGTTTCGAGGTGATCTTTCGGGCCGAAAGTGCCGGCGGCAAACGGGCGCTGACCCGCAGTACGCGGCGGTTCACCATTTTGGCGTCACCAGGACCGGCCGGCAAAATGATTGCGCTTCGCCTGTCCGAGTCCGGCCTGGAGGTCCGCCTGGAAACGGCGCTGGACCGCAACATGCCGGCTGACGAGATCGTCCTGGTCTGCGATGAGCAGGGGCTTTATCCCCGAGAAAAACCGGAATGGCGGCTGGACTGGCCGATCCGGGAGGCGCGTCTGGCGGAATTGCTGGATCGACTCTCGGGTCTTGAGGCGGTTGGAGGGAAAGAAGAGCCGTCCTCAGCGGCTGTCGAATCATCCGCTCAGGGCGCCCGCGTTCTGGTGGCCGAAGACAATCCGGTCAATGCACGCGTGATCAGCGATGTTCTGGAGACGGCCGGCTATCAATTACATCTGGTGGGCGACGGTCGATCCGTACTCGCTGCCGTTCAGGCGTGGCAGCCCGCGGTGGTACTCATGGATCGCCACCTGCCCGATATGGACGGCCTCGCCGCCACCCGCGCCCTGCGTGAACAGGGTTACACCGAGCTGCCGGTGATTGGATTGACGGCCGCCATTTCCAGTGAGGAACACGCCGAATGTCGTCGAGCCGGCATGGATCGGGTGGTCGTCAAGGACGGCAATCCTGGGCCCATGCTTGAGGCATTGCGCCAGGCCCTGCTTGGAGCGCTCAGGGACGACTCCGAGCCGAATCCAGCCACTCGATAATGGGGTCCCACTGCTCCCAATCCTGGTAGCTCATATAGGGCGCCATCTCCCAGACACCGATGCCGCGGTCAAAGGCCCTGACGTAGTTCTGGGTATCCCGCAGGGCGCCGACATAGGGGACCCGTTGGCGCTCGAGAAAACGATAGAGGCTGGCCGTAATGCGGGTATGGTCCTTGACCCGATTACCCACCAGGGCGGTCTTGACCCGATCATAGCGGGCGTTTTCTCGTAATTCCTTGACGAAACGGGTGGCTGCCTCCATGTCCACCGGGGAGGGCAGTACCGGGATCAGCACGGTTTCGGTCCGCCGCAGCAATTCCGTCAATGCCGGGCCGCGCACCCCGGCCGGCGCATCAATGATCAGATAATCCGGCTGTCCCACCCCCTGAAGGCCTTCTTCATGGGCGACCATGCCGCGGATATCCGGCCATTTCTCGTCTCGACGTTCCAGCCAGGCAAGGCTCGACTCCTGGGGATCGAAATCCGCAAGAACCACATCGTGTCCCTCGCTGGCGTAATAGGCGGCAAGATTGGTGGCGAGTGTTGTCTTACCTGAACCACCCTTGGGATTCAGAACCATGATCTGGCGCATGCCGGCTCCTTCGGTCCGTTTCCTCGGTGTGTGTCGCCTGAAGTATAGAAGAACTCGCGGCAAACGTCGGAAGCATCCCCCGAACACCCTCCGCTTGCGACGCTGGAACCGATTGAACCAGCGGCTCGCAAACGCACGGGCTGCTATCATGCGCTCATTCAAGCGACCCAGGGTGCAATGGCATGGAATACAAAGACCTGCGCGATTTCATCGATCAACTGGAACAGCGCGGCCTGCTCAAGCGGATCAGCCATCCGGTGGATCCGAAACTGGAAATGACGGAAATCGGTGATCGCACCCTGCGCGCCGGGGGCCCGGCACTGCTGTTCGAGAATCCCACCGGTCATGACACGCCGGTACTGGCCAATCTCTTCGGCACCACCGAACGCGTGGCCCTGGGCATGGGGGCCGAGTCGATCGAGTCCCTGCGTGAGATCGGGCGCCTGCTGGCCTTTCTCAAGGAGCCGGATCCGCCCAAGGGGATGCGGGACGCATGGGAGAAGCTGCCGATATTCCGCAAGGTCATGAGTATGGCGCCCAAGGTCGTGAAGAAGGCGCCCTGCCAGGATGAGGTCCTGGAAGGCGAGGATGTGGATGTGGGCAAGCTCCCGGTGCAGACCTGCTGGCCCGGCGATGCCGGGCCGCTGATCACCTGGGGCCTGGTTACCACCCGGGGACCGGATGGCGGCCGCCAGAACATGGGCATCTATCGTCAACAGCTGATCGGCCGCAACCGGGTCATCATGCGCTGGCTGGGCCATCGCGGGGGTGCCCTGGATTTTCAGTCCTGGCAGCAGGCCCACCCGGGAGAGCCCTTTCCCATTGCCGTCACCCTGGGGGCTGATCCGGCGACCATCCTGGCCGCCGTGACCCCGGTGCCTGATCGTCTGTCTGAATACGCCTTCGCCGGCCTGCTCCGTGGTGCCCGTACCGAACTGGTCAAATGCCTGGGTTCGGATCTCCAGGTCCCTGCTTCGGCGGAGATCGTGCTGGAAGGCCATATCCATCCCGATGACATGGCCGCCGAAGGCCCCTTCGGTGATCACACCGGCTACTACAACGAAGTCGAGCGCTTTCCGGTCTTTACCATTGCTCGCATCACCCGGCGTAAAGAACCCATCTATCACAGCACTTACACCGGCCGGCCGCCGGATGAACCGGCCGTGCTGGGGGTCGCCCTCAACGAGGTTTTCGTGCCCATCCTACAGAAGACCTTTCCCGAGATCATCGACTTCTACCTGCCGCCGGAGGGTTGCTCCTATCGCATGGCGGTGATCAGCATGAAGAAACAGTATCCGGGCCACGCCAAGCGGGTGATGATGGGAACCTGGTCGTTTCTGCGCCAGTTCATGTACACCAAGTTCGTCATCGTCGTCGACGAGGACGTCAACCCAAGGGACTGGCAGGACGTGATCTGGGCCATGACCACACGCATGGATCCGGCTCGGGATACCGTCATGGTGGAGAACACGCCCATCGACTATCTGGATTTCGCCTCCCCGGTATCCGGACTCGGCTCCAAGATGGGGATGGATGCCACCAGCAAATGGCCTGGAGAGACGCAACGGGAATGGGGTCGGCCAATCCACATGGATGTCGAGACCAAGCAGCGTGTTGATGCCATCTGGGATGAGTTGGGCATCGATTGACGATGACGGCATTGCCGCCGCCTGTACTCGTGGTTGATCCGTTAGTCCTCGAAATCTGACAATTCGAGGGATGCGGATTCTATGTTGTGAGAAGGCCTTTGCGGATTTGCCCGCTGCTCCTTCGCCTGCGCCTGAGGTGTCGACATGGGGATCCCTGCCCCGGATGACAAACTGCGTGCCTGGACCGGCTGCTTGCTGCTGGGGCTTTTGCTGCTTTTGACGGCGATGCCAGTCGCCGCCCGGGCGGCGCAGGCAGATGATATTCAGGCCCGGTTGGCCGCCGTCGAAGACAGGGTGGCCGCTGCCGAGCAGGTCGGCGACTTCCAGCAACTTGCCGAGGCCGAAATCGAGCGTGCCCAGATCAACCAGGAGCTCGAGCGGCCGTCACTGGCACGTCAGGCTTTTCAACGGGCCCTGGATGCCTTTCGCCGCAGCGAGGATCAGGTGGGAGCGCTCGAGGCCCTGACCGGTCTCGGCAATACCCTGACCGATCTGGAGGAATACGATCGTGCCCTGGAAGTTCTCTATGACGCCCTCCGTCTCGCCGATAACCTGGAAAAACCACAGGCTGCCGGTGAACTGGAGGCCCGGATCGGGGAAGTACATTTTCATACCCAGGACCTGGATGCTGCCGAAAATTATTTCCAACGCATGCGGGAGCGCTTCGAGGGCGGTGATTATCAGGAAGGTTATGCCTCGGCCCTGAACAACCTGGCGGTGATCGCCCGCCACCATCAGGATCTGGCGCGCGCCGAAGCGCTCAATCGAGAAAGCCTGGCCATTCGCGAAGCCATTGGCGATAGCGAGGGCATGGCGGCGTCCTACAACAATCTCGCCGTGGTGGCTTGGCTTGAGGGTGAGCTGGCGGAGACCGAGCGCTGGCATCAGCGGGCGCTGGCACTTTACAAGGAGGTGGGCAATCGACGAGGCGAGGCCCGCTCCCTGCATAACCTTGGCTACACCTACATCCTGCAGGAGGATTTCCCAAGGGCGGAAGAATACCTGGCGGCCAGTTGGGAAATCATTGAGGAGATCGATTCCGATAATCTCCGTGTTGGGCATTTCAATCGAATGGCCGAGCTGCATGCCGCTCGCGGTGATTACCCGGCGGCCCTGGAGGCCCGCACCCGCCAGCTGGAGCTGGTGCAGGAACTGCAGGGTGAGCACCGGCAACGCCAGATTGCGGAAATGCGTGCCCTGTTTCAGGCCGATGAAAGGGAACAGGAGATTCGCCTGCTGGAGCAGGAACGCCAGACTCAGCGTGTGGTACGCAATGCCTTGCTCATCGGTGCCCTCGGCCTTGCGCTGATCCTCATCCTGCTGTGGAACCGCTTTCTCATCAAGAGTCGCAGTAACCGGCTCATCGCCGCCCGAAACGATGAACTCAATGCCATGGACCGTCTGGTGGCGGCCCTAAACAATGAGGAAGAGTTCGCCAGTCTGCTCTCCCGCATCCTGGAAGAGGCCACCGACTTTTTCGAGGCGGCTGATCGAGGGGCCTTCATGGTCAGATCGCCGGAAGGCACTTTCTACCCGGCGGTCTGGAAGGGGTTCCGCTACCAGGGCATTCGCAAGGTACGGCTTAGCGAGGCCGAGGCTCGGGCCCGCTACTTGAATGATGCGGAAAGCCTCTGCGAGGGTGTGTATTTGCGTCGTCGGCCCGAAGGCATCCGCGGTCATGAGTCCCTTCAGAAGGAAGACCCCAGTCTCGCCATGCTGGCCATCGCCATCACCATGGATGGGGAAGTGGCCGGCTATCTCATTCTTCAGAGTCAGAAGTATGAAGATGCCTTTAACGTGGCCGACCGGGACAGCTATCGGCGTTTCCGGGAGCATGCGGTTTCCGCCTTCCGGCGGGCACGGCACCTGGAACAGTTGGCCGTTGAAAAGGAAGCTGCTGAACATGCGCGTTGCGAGATGGAGCGGCTGGCGCGCAGCGACAGCCTTACCGCCTTGCCGAATCGGCGCTGCATGCAGGAGCGTCTGGACGACGAGTGGGTAAGGATTCAGCGCAGTCAGCGGCCGGCGGCCCTGATACTGTGCGATATCGATCATTTCAAGCGCATCAACGACAGTCTGGGCCATGAAGCCGGTGATGCGGTCCTGCAAGCCGTGGCCGCTCAATTCCGCGAACGCCTGCGGGCTCAGGACAGTGTCGCCCGCTGGGGTGGCGAGGAATTCCTGATCCTGCTGCCGGAAACCGATACCGCCGGCGCCGTGGAGCTTGCCGAGGCCCTCCGTGCCCGTATTGCCGCCAGCGAGGTGCCTTATCAGGATGACCGGATCGCGGTCACCCTCAGTTTCGGCGTGGCCCCGCTGGACCCCGCTCAGGCGGTGGAAAACAGCATTCGCCGGGCCGATGAAGCCCTGTATGCGGGCAAGCGAGGGGGGCGCAATCGGGTAATTGCGGCGCCGGATTTGCCAGCCGGCGCCTGAGCCGGTGGCAAGCGCAGGGGGTCGGCCCCATAATGGGGCGCAATCGCCCAGCGCAGGAGGATCACGGATGAGTGGATTCAGGAATCCCGACCAGCAAGCCATTGCAGAGCAGTTGAATCGCACCCGCCGCATTGCGGTGGTCGGCCTCTCGCCCAAGGAAGGGCGTCCCAGCCACGGCGTGGGCGCTGCCCTCAAGCGCCTCGGTTTCGAGCTGACCGCTGTGCGGCCCGGCAGCCACGAGGTGATGGGGGTACCCGCAGTGCCCAGCCTTCGGGATCTGAACGGTCCGGTGGATATGGCGGTGGTCTTCCGCCGACCCGAGCATGTGGCCGAGGTGGTGGATGACGCCATCGCCGCCGGTGTGCCCGCGCTCTGGCTGCAGGACGGCGTGATCGACCGGGATGCCGCAAGACGCGCCGTGGATGCCGGCCTGTTTGTGGTCATGGATCGCTGCATCTATCGCGATGGCGTGCCCCTGATGCAGGCCGATGCGAACTGAGGCTGCTTACTTGGCGCGCGATTTTTTCAAAATGCAGGGCCTGGGCAATGACTTCGTCGTCTTCGACGCGGTGGCCAGGCCGGTTTCACTCAGCTCCGAACAGGTTCGCCGGATTGCCCATCGCCGCCTGGGCGTGGGTTGTGACCAGATCCTGGTGCTGGCCGCGCCGCGTGACCGGGACAGCGATTTCTTTTATCAGGTCTTCAACGCCGACGGCAGCGAAGTCAGCCAATGCGGCAATGGGGCCCGTTGCGTGGCGCGCCTGGCGGTAGACGCCGGCCATGCCGCTGACGGCCCCATCCGCCTTGGCACCCGTGGTGGTGTCATGATTGCCGAACTGGCCGGCGAGGCCGGGGTGAAGGTGAATATGGGCCGCCCGGATTTTCGCCCGGGCAGCCTGCCGGCCCGCTTCGATCAGCCCGCCCCGGGCCCGGTTACCCTTGAGCTGGACGAGCAGCTTGTGACGCTGCACCTGGTCTCCATGGGCAATCCCCACGCGGTGATTCGCGTTGAGGATGTTGAGCGGGCGCCGGTGAGCGAGCTCGGCCCGCGCATTGAGAACCACCCGGCCTTTCCCGAGCGGGTCAATGTGGGCTTTTTGGAGGTCCGCGGTCGTGACCGGGCCCGCCTGCGGGTCTGGGAGCGTGGCGCGGGCGAGACCCTGGCCTGTGGCAGCGGCGCCTGTGCCGCCATGGCCGCTGGTCGGCGGGCCGGCTGGTTTGATGAACGGGTGGATATGGGGCTGCAAGGTGGAAATCTCGTGATAAGCTTTGAGGGAGACGGCAGGCCGCTCTGGATGCAGGGCCCGGCCGAGTACGTATTCAAGGGAAGTATTCGGTTATGAGCACAGAGCGCAAACTTGGAAATGATAATTCGATGGCGGCGGATGAAGCGTCGGTCATCGACTACCTCAACAGCCAACCGGATTTCTTCGATCGCCATCCGGAGCTGGTGAGTCGGCTGCGCGTGCCCCACCACAGCGGCGAGGCTGTCTCCCTGGTGGAAAAGCAGGTGGCCGTGCTGCGCCAGCAGAATCGCCAGCTGGAGCGCCGGCTGGTGGACCTGGTGGATGTGGCCCGCAGCAATGACAGTCTGATCGACCGCATGCACCAACTGGCCCTGGCCCTGGTCACCGCCAGCGATCGCCAGGAACTGGTCGCCGGGCTGGACGATGTGCTGAGAAACCGTTTCGACGCCGACGAGGTGATCATCTGCCTGTTTGCCGATCGCTCCGATGACGGCGGCGATTCACCGGCCCGCCTGGTGCATCCGGAGGATCCCGGGCTGTCAGCCTTCCGCAATTTCCTTCGCGGTGGCCGCCCCCAACTGGGCCGTCTGAGCGAGGCCCAGCTCGCCTTTCTCTTCGGCGAGAAGGCCGAGGGTCGGGTGGGCTCGGCTGCCCTGGTACCCCTGGGGGCCGATGCCAGCCAGGGCATGATCGCCATCGGCAGCCGCAACAAGGACCATTTCAGCGCGACCCAGGGAACCCTCTTCCTGGAGCGGATGGCCGACCTGGTGGCCGCCACCCTGGCCCGGCAACCGGCCCCGGGTGAGCGTGGCGTCTGAATCCCGGTCTCCGCTAGCCGGGGACGTTGATGCCTACCTTCACTACATTGCCCATGTGCGTCGGCTTTCGCCCCGCACCCTAAACGCCTATCGCCGCGATCTGGCTGGATTTCTCGACTGGCTGGCTGCCCAGGGCATCACTGGCTGGACGGCGCTCGACAGTCAACATGTTCGCCAGTGGGCCGCTCTCCAGCGTCGCCGGGGCCAGTCCGCGCGCAGTATCCAGCGGCGCCTGTCGGCGGTCCGCAATCTCTGTCGGCATCTGATCCGCGAGCGCCGACTCAGCCACAACCCGGCCGAGCAGGTGACGGCCCCCAAGGCCGGCAAGCGACTTCCGGCCACCCTGGATGCCGATCAGGTTGGGGTTTTGCTGGACATGCCTGCCGACACGGTGCTGGCGCGTCGTGACCGGGCGGTGATGGAGCTGTTCTATGGCGCCGGCCTGCGTCTGGCCGAATTGGCTGGCCTGGATCTGAATCAGATCGATTTTGCCGAGGGCATGGTTCGGGTCACCGGCAAGGGCAGCAAGACCCGCATCGTCCCCATGGGGCGCAAGGCAGCCGATGCCCTTAGGGACTGGCTGCGGGATCGAAGCGCCATGGCCGAGGAAGGTGAGCAGGCGGTCTTTGTCAGCCAGCGCGGGACCCGCCTCAGCCATCGCAATATTCAGGCCCGCATCCGTCACTGGGCCCGGGTCCTGGGGCTGCCCGTCCCTGCCTACCCCCATCTGCTGCGCCATTCCTTTGCCAGCCACTTGCTGGAGTCCAGCGGCGACCTGCGCGCGGTGCAGGAACTGCTCGGCCATGCCGACATCAGTACCACCCAGATCTACACCCACCTTGATTTTCAGCATCTCGCCCGCACATATGACAAGGCGCATCCGCGCGCCCGTCGCCGCAAGCCGCCACAGGCCGTCGACGATCAGGAGTGACCGGGTTTCAGTAGCCGCCATTTCCCGGCATCATCCCCATCCCGGACAAGCAGGAGCCAGCAATGGAGCAGTATCGAGGTACCACCGTACTCAGTGTGCGCCGTGGTGAGCAGGTGGCCATGGCCGGCGATGGCCAGGTTTCCCTGGGCAATACCATCATGAAGGGCAATGCCCGCAAGGTCCGCAAGCTGCACGACAACAAGGTCCTGGCCGGCTTTGCCGGTGGTACCGCCGACGCCTTTACCCTGTTCGAGCGCTTTGAAGGTCAGCTCCAGAAACACAGTGGCAATCTCACCCGGGCGGCGGTGGAACTGGCCAAGGACTGGCGGACCGATCGTGCCCTGCGGCGACTCGAGGCCCTTCTTTGTGTGGCGGACAGGGAGGTCTCGCTGATTATTTCCGGCAATGGCGATGTGATCGAGCCGGAAGAAGGCATCATGGCCATCGGTTCCGGTGGCAGCTTCGCCCAGGCTGCGGCCCGAGCCCTGATGGAAAACACCGACCTGCCCGCCGCCGACGTGGCGCAAAAGTCGCTGGAGATCGCGGCGGATATTTGTGTTTATACCAATCGGAATATCGTGCTTGAAGCGTTGTAGAGCTGCGAGCTTCGAGCTGCGAGCGGCGAGCTGGCCGTGCAGCCCTAAGGACCGTGCCCATGGCGGCGGTTCAGTCAGCGATGAGCGAGTTAGAGAGCACGGCCCCGCGGGCCGGCAGGGCCAGCTCGCCGCTCGCCGCTCGTAGCTCGTAGCTATCCCTCAGAATTCCTGAGAAGACCAGACTGGAACCAGATTCAATCGGAGCCCCGAGATGTCAACAACCCCCCCAATAATGACCCCGCGGGAGATCGTGCAGGAGCTGGACCGGCACATCATTGGTCAGGAACAGGCCAAGCGGGCGGTGGCCATTGCCCTGCGCAATCGCTGGCGGCGGATGAACGTGGATGAAAAACTCCGTCCCGAAATCACCCCCAAGAACATCCTCATGATTGGCCCCACCGGTGTGGGCAAGACCGAGATCGCCCGGCGTCTGGCCAAGCTGGCCGATGCACCCTTCGTGAAAGTGGAGGCCACCAAGTTCACCGAAGTCGGTTATGTGGGCCGGGAAGTGGACTCCATCATCAAGGACCTGGTGGATGCCTCCATCAAGATGACCCGCGAAGCGGCCATGGCCAATGTCCGCCATCGGGCCGAGGTTGCCGCCGAAGAACGGGTTCTGGATGCCCTGCTCCCACCCCCTCGTCCTCAGCCCGGATTCACCAATGAACCGGCCCCGGCACGGGACAGCAGCAGTGGCTCGGAGACGCGGGAGAAGTTCCGCCGCAAGCTGCGCGCCGGTGAACTGGATGAAAGGGAGGTCGAGGTCGAGGTTCAGGCCATGCCGCCCGGCGTTGAAATCATGGCGCCCCCCGGCATGGAAGAAATGACCAGCCAGTTGCAGGGGCTTTTCCAGAACATGGGGCAGGACAAGCGCCGCACGCGAAAGCTGCGCATCGTCGATGCCATGCAGATCCTGACCGAGGAAGAGGCAGCTGCCATGGTCAACGACGAGGAGATCAAGCAGGAAGCGCTGGAGAACGTGGAACAGAACGGCATCGTCTTTCTGGATGAGCTGGACAAGGTCGCCTCAGGCCATGAAAACCGCGGTGGTGCCGACGTCTCCCGAGAGGGGGTGCAGCGGGACCTGCTGCCGCTGGTAGAGGGTGCCGCGGTTTCCACACGCCACGGCACCGTGCGCACCGACCACATTCTTTTCATCGCCTCCGGGGCCTTTCACCTGTCCAAGCCCTCGGACCTGATCCCCGAACTCCAGGGCCGTCTGCCGATTCGGGTCGAACTGGAAGCGCTCAACGCTGAGGATTTCGTGCGCATCCTCACCGAACCGTCCGCCTCCCTGACACGTCAATATCGGGAGCTGTTGCAGACCGAAGGGATCAAGCTCACGTTCAGCGACGATGGCGTCAAGCGGCTGGCGGAGATTGCCTTTCAGGTCAATGAACGCACCGAGAACATCGGTGCCCGTCGTCTGCATACCGTCATGGAAAGGCTGCTCGAGCAACTCAGTTTCGACGCCCCCGACAAGAGTGGACAGACATTCACCATTGACCAGGCTTACGTCGATGACCATCTGGCAGACCTGGCCGTGGACGAGGATCTATCAAGGTATATTCTGTGAGCTTCGAGCTTCGAGCTTCGAGCTGGCCGTGCAGTTTGACAGGCCGTGCCGTGACCCCGCCTTGAGCCCGCCGGTGGCTATATGACGCGCACGGCAAGGGAAGGAGCACGGCCAGCTCTGCGCTCGCCGCTCGTAGCTCGTAGCTGGCGAGGCTCGAAGCCGAGCCCTAAACCTCTGGACCCAACTTTTTTGGACGCACCATGACCCAAAGCAACCCCCCAACCCCTCGCCCCACAGACCTGATCTACCACCGCCGGTCCCGGGAACTGGAGGTCAGGTTTCGTTCCGGGGAGGTCTATCGACTGCCTGCCGAATATCTGCGGGTGTTCTCGCCCTCGGCCGAGGTCCGGGGTCATGGTGGGCCCATGATGCTGGTGACCGGCAAGGAAGCGGTCGCCATCGATCGCATCGAGCCGGTGGGTCACTATGCCGTGCGCCTGGTCTTCGATGACGGCCACGACTCCGGCCTCTACACCTGGCAGTTCCTGTTTGAAATGGGCCACGACTACGAAAAGAACTGGGCCGACTACAAGCAACGCGTCGAGCGCGCCGCCAGCGGTGGCGTCAAGCGCCATCCTGG
>PWMQ01000077.1 GCA_003558125.1 Natronospira sp.
CCACATAGGGCCCAAGGGGCCGCTGACGCTGAAAACGCCAGCCAAGCTGACTGCGACGCAATCGCTGCCAGAGACAACGCTCGGCATCGGTAAGCTGGCGGCGGAGCTTGCGGGCCAGTGGCACGCGATGGCGTGGGTATTTTATTGACATGGTTTCTGAATCCCCCTCTGTCTCCCCCTTCCGAGTGAAGCTCGCAAGGGGGAGGACCTTGTAAACAACACTACGGCACACTCAACCCCATCGAAGGGCCCTCCCCCTTGCCGCCAACCGGCGGGAAGGGGGAGACGGAGGGGGATCAAAAAAACGCCGCGCCATACGTCCCCAAATCCCCCTCTGTCTCCCCCTTCCGAGCGAAGCTCGCAAGGGGGAGGACCCTGTAAACAACGCTACGGCACACTCAACCCCCCAACCCCATCGAAGGGCCCTCCCCCTTGCCGCCAACCGGCGGGAAGGGGGAGACGGAGGGGGATCACAGCAAGCAGACGCCCCTCAAGACCTGACCCCCTCGTAAACCTCCAACACCCGTTCCGCACACCGCTCCATGTAAAACCTTGGCGCCGCGGCCCGGGCATTCTCCGCCCAGCGCGCCAGCTGCTCCGGATCCCGGCTGATCCGTTCCAAGACCGCGGCCAGTGCATCGGGATCCTCCGGCGGCACATGCACCCCGCAATCCACCTCGGCCAGCAGACCACTCGCCTCACCCTCCGGCGCCACCAGCACCACCGGCTTGCCCAACACAATCGCCTCCAGCAGCTTGGTCGGCGCCACCGTCTTCATCACCGGGTCATCGCGCAAATGCACCAGGGCCACATCCACCGCCGCCCACCAGCGCGCCACCTCCCGGGCAGGCACCGGGCCTTCCATGCGCAAATTGCGCAGGTTCATCCGCTCGGCCCGTTCCAGCAAACGCGGGCGCTCGGCGCCGTCACCCAGCATCAGAATCCCCACCGCATCCGGGTCCAGGCGTTCGGCGGCATCCAGGAGGTTGTCCAGACGATGGGCCATGCCATGGGTGCCGATATAACCCACCACAATCCGCGGGCGGTGAGAAAAAACCTCGGGGGGCTGACCCGCCAACTCGAAACGCGACGGCTCAAGGCCGTTATAGACCACTGCCACCTTGTCCTCGGCAATGCCGCGTTCCACCAGGTCCTGCTTGAAATACTCGGTCAACGCCAGCACCCGCGCCGAGCGCCGGTAGAGAAACAGCTCCAGCTTCTCCACCAGGCGAATCACCATCCCCTGGCGCACGGCCCCCACCGCCCGCACCGAGGCCGGCCACAGATCCCCCAGCTCAAAGACAAAGGGCCGCCACTTGCCCACCGACACCAGCCAGCCGGCCACGGCGGAGAAAAACTGCGGCGAGGTCGCGGTAACCACATCCGGGCGCTTCACGCACCAGCCGGCAAGGGTGGCCATGAAACCGAAACTGAGAAAATCCAGGGTCCGGCGCACCACCCCCCGGTTGGGCGCCATATAGGTCTTGACCCGTAACACGCGGATGCCGTCCCTCTCCTCCCATTGCCACCAGCGATTGCGGTAACCCGGAAAGAGCTCGCCCCGGGGAAAATTGGGCGCACAGGTAATCACCGTCACCTCATGGCCCCAGGCCACCCAGTAGCGGGCCATCTCCCACACCCGGTTGGCGATGGCATTATGCTCGGGCGGGAAATTGTCGGTGATAAAAAGAATCTTCAATGCCACTCACCCCAATAGATCGTGCACCATTGCCGCATTCGCGGCCTCACGCCCCCCGCACCCTCTGCCGCAGGAACCGCCTGTCTTCATCCGACAATTCCGCGACATCCATCACCTCCTCCAACTGAGCCAGCGCCAGACAAATGGCTTCATTGATTCGCCCGGCCTCGGCCGGGGCCAGCATGAAATTCCGACCGGCCTGGACGGCCTCATCGGAACCGGGCGTCGGCAGGATATTGCTGTTGCCAAGACCAAGCTGCGGATAAGCGCCCAGCGCTTCCGAAGGAACCAGATCATAAGCGGGCGAGAGCTCGAAGCGGTCACAATCCTGCAGAAAGGAAAAGTTCTTCAAATGATCGTCACGGTTATTGATCGCCTGATTAAACAGCATCTGGGCATAGAGCTGGGCAAGGTCCCTGCCAGGCGAGCTTCCATGGTGGCGGATAATACCCACCAGATCATCATAGCGGGGATGCGGCACCGGCGCCTGATTGGCACCATCACACAGCAGGGCATTCGCGGACAGCAGTCCCAGCCGCCCGCCCCGGTCAGTGACATCAAATCGCTTCACTGCCAATGCCTCGAAACGGCCGGCACCGACCCGGCGGGTCTCCGGCACAGGAATACCGGCCCGCGCCGCCAACATCAGGCAGGCCGCCTCGACGCGGGCATGGTTGAAGGCATCATCCGAGCGGTTGAACTTCACCAGCCAGGCACCCTGGTCCTCAACCAGCACCTTCGGCCTGGCGCCCCCGACGGAGGAACCGCCTTGCATGCGGCGAAGCGCCTCCACCTCCGGCGTCCGGTGCTGCCAGGTGCGCTCAGCTTCCTCACTCAACTCGGCCAGATCGGCAAAGCACAGGGGCGAGGCGAGCGGCGGTGGTTCCAGGCCCGCGGGCACAATCTCCACCGCCCCCACGCGCCAGCTTCCTCCCACCGCGGCAAGCACCGCATGCAGATCATCCACATCCGCCCGGCGCCCCCAGAGCCGCTGGCGCACCGCGCGCTCCCAGCGACCCGGCAGCACTTCGTCCAGCACTGCCGGCACCCATTCCGTCTCCCATTCCCGGGCCGCAGCGGCCAATGGCGCCTGCACCGGATTGAGGGCATAAGACCGGGAAGCGGCCAGCCACTCCCCCGTATAACGCAAGGCCGACCGGCGATGCCGGCCACGGGCATCCGTTTCCAGTCGAAAATCCGCGGCCACCCGCCGATCGCCATCCGGCAACACCACCCAAACCTGATAATCACGGATAAGGTCTGAAGCGGCCATCAGGGCTTATCTCCGAAAAGCGGCGGCCGCTTCGGCGTAAAACTCGCCACCACCTGATCAAGAATCCCCAGCAGCGAGGCCGCCGCCAGATAACTGCCCATGGCAACGCCCGGCTCACCCCGCTCCATTTTCTGGTAGGTATAACGGCTGACCCCGACCCGCCGGGCAAAATCCCCCTGGGTATCACCGGGAAAACGGCGCTTGCGCCCAAGCCGGAGGGACGCCCCCACACGGGCACAGGCCTGCTGCAGCTCTGAATCCAGATCGGCGCTCATAACGCCAACAATATTAGGCGAAACCGCCGAAAAGTCAATTTTTATTGGCTAATCCGCTCATACACCCCCAACAACTTCGGCGCCTCGGTATCAAATGACAGCGCCCGCCCCTGGCGCAGGGCATTCTCCGCAAACCGCCGCCGCAGCCCGGCATCATCCCGCAGGCGAATCATCGCCGCCCGGATCGCCTCGATATCCGCCGGGTCCACCAGCAAACCAAAATCCGCCGATTCCACGATCTTGCGGATCTCGGGAAAATCACTGGCAATGACCGGCAGCCCGGCCATGCCGTATTCGAAGATCTTGTTGGAATCGGTGCTGTAATGATTCAGCCCGATATTCTCCAGAAGCTGCAGGCCCACATCCGCCGAGGCCGTCCAGGCCGGCAACTCCTCGAACGGCACCGCCTCGAGAAAATGCACCCGCTCGATCACACCGCGCTCACGCGCCCGCGCCATCAAGTCATCGCGCAAGATCCCCGGCCCGAGAAAGGCAAAATGCACCCCCGCCACCCCGGCCGCGGCATCGATGATCGACTCCAGCCCCCGCCCGGCCTGCAAGCCACCCTGATAGAGAAACACCGGCACCGAGGCATCCAGCCCCAGCGCCTCGCGCAGGCGATTGCTCCTGGGCGCGGCGCGATAAAAGGGCCGGTTCTGAACCACCACCGGCCGCCCCACCCCATAGGCCTCGACGAAATGATCCGCGCGCATGTCGGTGGTGGTGATCATGGCCGCCGCCCGGCGGGC
>PWMQ01000062.1 GCA_003558125.1 Natronospira sp.
ACCCGGATTATGCCGGTCGCATCGGCCTGATCGCCCCCTACGCCCCCGGCTTCTGCGACGGCTGCAACCGCCTGCGGGTCACCGCCCGGGGCGGCCTGCGCCTGTGCCTGTTCGGCAACGGCACCCATGACCTGCGCCCCCTGCTCCAGGACGAGGCCGACAAAGCCGCCCTCAAACGCAGCATCTGCCAGACCCTGGTGGGCAAGGAAGTCTCCCACCATCTGCATGAGGGGGATTTCGGGGATACGCCGCATCTGGCGAGTACGGGCGGATGAATTATCCAGCCGTAGGAGCGGATTCATCCGCGATTGGGCTGTCGGCGGGCACGGTGGCCGCTCGAAGCCCAATCGCGAATAAATTCGCTCCCACGGGGGCTAAATTGAACATTGATACGGTGGATTGATAATGGCTGATCAGAATTATCGAATGGTGGACGTCGGCGGCAAGGCCATCACCCGGCGGCGGGCCGTTGCCACGGGGCGGATTGTGGTGGGCCCCGAGGTGATGGCACATCTGCGTGAGGGCGAGCTGCCCAAGGGCGATCCCCTGCGTCTGGCCGAGGTGGCCGCGATTCTGGCGGCCAAGCGCACGCCCGACCTGCTGCCGCTGTGCCATCCCTTGATGCTGGATCACGTGGGACTGATCTGTCGGTTGAACGAGGCCGACCAGGCGGTGGATGTCTTCGCCACCGTGGTCACCAGTGCCCGGACCGGGGTGGAAATGGAAGCCCTGGCCGCGGTCAATGCCGCCCTGCTGACCATCTGGGATCTGTCCAAGCCGATTGAAGCGGCACTGGCGATCGGTGGCGTGAAACTGTTGCTCAAGGAGGGCGGCAAGTCCGGGCGCTGGGAGCATCCGGACGGGCTCGCCGACCTGCCTGCGGAGCTTGCCGCATGAGCATCGCGCCGGCCAGGCTGCGGGCCCGGCTGGGCGATTTCAGCGGCGCCTTCGCCGATGGCGCCGTGCTGTTTCCGTTATTGCTGGCCCTGGCCTGGCAGACCGGCGCCTCGGTGGTGATCATGCTCGCCACCACCGGCGCCGCCTACCTGGTCACCGGCTGGCTGTTTCGTCTCCCCATTCCGGTGCAGCCGCTGAAGTCGCTGTCGGTAATGGCCATTGCCGCCGGGGCCAGCGCCCAGGAACTGCAGGCCGCGGGCCTGCTGCTGGGGGCCATCTACTTCAGCATCAGCTTCCTGAACGTCAACCGCCTGGCCGGGCGCATTCCCGATGTGCTGATCCACGGCTTTCAGCTCGGCCTCGGCATTCTCCTGCTGGTCACCGCGGTCAAGCTCATGGGCGGCACCGTCCAGGAAATGCTGCTGGTGGCCTTTGCCGCCACCCTGGTCATCGGCATCACCCGCTACAGCGGCCTGCCCCTGCTCGGCCTGATCGCCGTGGCGGGCCTGATGTGGGGCATCTGGCACGCGGAAGCGCCTCTTGGCAGCGGCCACGAGGGCGGGCTGCGGGCCTCCATCGTCGCCCTGATGGTGCTGCCGCAGATTGCATTGACCCTGACCAACTCCGTGCTCGGCACCCAGCGCGCCGCGCAGGCCTATTACGGCGAAGCCGCCTGGCGGGTCAATCCGCGACGGCTGCTGACCTCGCTCGGCCTCGGCAACCTCATCGTCGGTGCCGTCGGCGGCATGCCCTACTGCCACGGCTCGGGCGGGGTCACCGCCCATTACCGGGGCGGCGCCCGCAGCTGGTTGTCCAATGTGGTCATGGGCAATGCCCTGCTGCTGCTCGCCGCCCTCTTGCTGATCGGCGGTGGCGGCCTGCCGGAATACCCGCCGGCCCTGCAGGCCCTGCTGCTCGGGGTGATCGGGGTGTTTCACATCCAGCTCACCTATGCCAGCTGGCGCAAGCTCGACACCGCCCTGATTCTGGTGGTCATGGGCACCACCGCCCTGCTCGCCCAGAGCATGCTCTGGGTGCTGGTGGCCGGGGTGATTGCACTCAGCCTGCGGGCGCTTTACCAACGATTCACGCCCCGCCGGGACGACACCGGCCGGGCCATTGAAAGCGATTGAACGCGAGGAGAAAGACCATGTCCCGGGAAGTGGAAATCAAGCTGTTCGGTGCCTTCCGCCAATACAGCCCGGAAGCCGCCATCGCCGTCAGCCTGCCCGAATCGGCCGATGTCGCCACCCTGCGCCGGGCCTTTGCCGACAAGCTCGAGGACGACAATGCCCGCGCCCTGCTCCAGTCCTCGGCCTTCGCCACTGACGAGGCGGTGCTGGGCGAGGGGGATACTGTGCCGGCGGGGGCGCGGATCTCGATTCTGCCGCCGGTGTGTGGGGGGTGAGCAGCGAGCTACGAGCGGCGAGCGGCGAGCGGCGAGCGGCGAGCGAGATTGTGGGTAGGTGGCGAAGCAGGGGGTGGGGTGGTTTTTCCAGGATTGTGGGCGACACGACGTCGCCCCCAAAGCCTACAGGGATGTATTCACGGCGTTCCTGGAAAAACCACCCCAGCCCCTGCGTAGCCACCGGATCGAAGCCGGTGCCTGCGGGCCTGATTGAAGTTGAATGGGAACTGACAGATGACAATCCATGTAGCAACGAAAGACGAAGTGCTGTCCACCGAGGCGGCCCTGGCGCATTGTTCGGCGCCGGGGCATGGGGCGGCGGATCTGTTTATTGGGCGGGTGCGGGATCTCAACCAGGGTCGGCAGGTGCGGGCCGTGAGTTATGACCTGCATCCGGTGCTGTGCAACAACGTCTTTCGCGAGATCTGCAAGGAAGCCCGCCAGGAATGGGGCGAATCCCTGCACTTCTGGCTGGAACACCGCCAGGGGCGGCTCGCCGTGGGCGAGGCCAGTGTCGTGATCGCGGTCAGCTCGCCCCATCGGGATGAGTCCTTCCGCGCCTGCCGCTACCTGGTCGAGCAGATGAAACACCGTGCGCCCATCTGGAAGCAGGAGCATTACGTCGATGGCGACAGTGAATGGGTCAAGGGCCATGCCCTCTGCAGTCATGGCTGATTTTGCCGGCCTGGTCCTGGCGGGCGGGGCATCATCGCGCATGGGCGAGGACAAGGCCCTGCTCCGCCACGGGCAGGAAAGCCTGCTGGCACTGGCGGTACGCCGGCTGACCGCGGCCGGGGCCGATCCGGTGCTGGTCAGCGGCGATCGCCCGGCCTACGACTGTGTCCCCGACCAACAGCCTGGCCTGGGCCCACTGGGAGGGCTGGCCTCGGTGCTGGCCGAGCGCCCCGGCCTGGGCGGGCGCGTGCTGCTGGTGACCGCCGTGGATACCCCGGGCCTGGGGGCCGATGAACTCCTGGCCCTGGTCCGGAATCTGGGCGGTGGCGAGCCGGGCGTGTATTTCCAGAACCACCCCCTGCCCCTGGCCCTGCGGGTTACCCCGGCGCTGCAACAATGCCTGGGCAAACTGCTGGCCGAGGGCCGGGGCGCGCCGGTCCATCGCCTGGCCGCCGCCATGGGCTTTCGTCACCTCTCGGCCGAGCACGCCGATTTGCGCAACATCAACACCCCGCAGGACTGGCAGGCCTTTCAGGCCGGCCGGGAGGCCGCCCCTTGAGAAGCACGGCACTCTGGCCGGTGGGCCTGGCCATTCTGCTGCTGATGCTGCCGGTCACCGGCGTGGTACCGGTCCTGGAGGAGCTGACCGGCGGACGCCACCCGGCCCTGTCGGATTTCGAGAAACATCTGTTCATGGTGGCCAATATGCTGGCCGCCGTGCTGCTGGCCCCCGTCGCCGGGCGCCTCTCGGACCGCCTCGGCCGGCGCCAGCCCATTATCGTCTCGGTCATGCTCGCCAATGCCCTGGTGCTGACCCTGCTGGCCCTGGACGGGCCCTGGCTCTGGCATCTGCTGCTGCGCTTCTTTGACGGCGCCCTGCATATCACCGCCCTGACCCTGCTCATGACCATGGCCATGGACCGGGCGGTCAGTACCGGGACTGGCCGCGCCATGGGCGTGGCCGGAGCCT
>PWMQ01000075.1 GCA_003558125.1 Natronospira sp.
GTCCAGCGCTGGAGCGTCCGGATACTGATGCCGACTTCCCTGCAGGCCGGTGCTCGTCGGGCACCGGCCTTTTCTGCTTCGGCAATGTAGGACACCAGTTTTCGCCGCTCTGAGACCGAGGTCATCCTTCCTCGTCGTCCTCCCAGAGGGCGTTCAACTTTTTTCGCAAGGCCAAGAGCGCGGCCGTTTCCGCTAGGGCCTTGTCTTTGCGCCTAAGCTCGCGCTCCAGCTCCTTGATTCGCTTCTTGTCCCGGCGGACCTTGGCCTTCTCGGCTTGCCGTCGATTGGCCTCCGTGTCCGCCCCCGATACGCAGGCCTCTCGCCAAGCTTTCACCTGCTCCGGGTAGAGACCCTTGCTGCGGCAGTACTCGCTCAATTGGGCCTCATTCATGCCGGCAGTCTCGACTACCACCGCCAGTTTCGATTCGCCCGACCAACCGTCCGTCTTCTTCCCACTCCCAGGCACCGGTAACCCCTGCTCTTTGGCTCTCCTTCGCCAATTGTACAGGGTCACCTCGGCAATCCCTTCTTCCTGCGCCACCTCCCGAACGGTCCGATTCTCCGGCGGCAGAAGCTTCGCCATCACCGCCGCTCTACGCTCTTGAGAATACCGGGGCATTCCTCGTCTCTTTCCGCCCCCTGTCTGCTACGATCAACGATTCAGAAGAGGCGACAACTACCCTGACACAGGGGGCCCCTGACGGAAGTACAGCCGGACTCTCGACGTCGGGTTCAACTGCGACTCTGGTTCCCGATATGGTCGGGGAATGGGAGGTGGAGATGACGGCCGCCACAGGTACAGTGACGAACACCGCAGCTGATACCGATGTGGTGGCTTTTTCTGTCGTGGATAACTTTTCGCCTGTGGTGGAAGTGGAGACCGGTGATTCCGTTGGCTTTTCCGGGGATAGCCTGACTCTTGATGCCTCCCATTCCTATGATCCAGCCGGCACTGATCTGTCATTTTCCTGGGAAGTCATTGTCAGTCCGGATGGGGCGACTGTAAGCCCGGAGACTGGAAATGATGAGGTGTTCACCTTTTCGGCGGATGCCAGTGGTGCCTATGAAGTCCAGCTTGAGGTAAGCGACGGGTTCAACGATGCAATCGAGAAGACCTTCCCTGTTTCTGTACTTGCTATAGCCAAGGAATACACCTTTGATGTAATTGGGGCGGCTCACCATTACTCAGAAGACATCATCGCTGTAGTCAGCGCCGGACCTCACCAGGTCCATATTATTGATGTCCCATCCGGCGACCGTGAATCAGTTGAGCTTCCTCTGATGCCGATTTCGGTGGCTATTAACCCGAATGGTGATGAGATCGCTGTCGGGCATGACGGTTGGGTGACGGTTATCGATATTGAAACTGCCGAGGTGCTTGTTTCACATCCCGTCGATGTCCAAGCCAATTCCGTTGTCCACGGTGGGAACGGTTATATATATGCGCTGCCACCTGGCCAGTGGGAAAGGGTTCGCGGTGTCCGGATTTCCGATGGTGAAACCCATGAACATGAAGGCTTCAGTGTCTACGGCGGAACCATTATGCGGATTCACCCCATTGAGCCGTGGATCTATGCTGCTAACCGTGGACTAAGTCCCAGTGATATAGAGAAGTATGATATCAGTACGGTGCCTACCGGATATGTATCGGATTCGCCTTATCACGGTACCTACGCCATGTGCGGGGACCTGTGGCTGACCTGGGACGGGGTCCGAATCATCACCGCGTGTGGTAATACTTTTCGTTCCTCAGAAGTCAGCAGCCAGGACATGGTCTATGCTGGTGCCTTGGATATGGGTGATGTAAACAGGGTACTTTGGGCCGGCCACTCGCCGGATCGCGGCGAGATCGTGACGGCAGTTGGAGATTTGGGTTGGAATCAGGACATTCCTGGAGATGCGGCGCTGATTCGGTTCGAGGATCAGTACCTTAACCGTCTGTCGTTTCAAGGCGTCCCGGAGTACGTAAAGGGGGGCAATACCCACGAGATTGTCCCAGAGCTGGTGGCGTATCACTCGGGCGATGAGGGTGTCTTCCTGTTGGCGAACCTTGAGTCTGCCAATGCCCAGGGGCATTCTGTCCTCATACAGATGCGGCTGGAAAACTGATCTCGTCTGGCACCCCGGTCTGGTTTCAAGACCGGGGTGCCCTAGGCGAAATGGGGCTAGAGTAGATGCCTTGGTCCATCGTCAGCTATCAGCTTATAAGCTAAAAGCTCTTGCCAGGGTTCCACGAGTCCTATGGTGCGGCCCTAGTCTTTTTGTTCCGGCTTCGTTTCCACCGGTTTCGGCGTATGGACTTCCAACAGATGTATCCGGCGCCCATCCGCGCGCAGGACGCGGAAGCGGTAGCCGTTCATGGTGACTGACTCGTTACGTCGGGGGAGGTGGCCGAAGGCGTGGGTGACCAGGCCACCGATGGTGTCGAATTCCTCGTTGCTGAACTCGGCATCCATGGCGTCGTTGAAGGTTTCCACGGGCATCAGGGCGCGGATGGTGAAGCGCTTGTCCGAATGGCGGTGGATGTCGCCTTCTTCGTCTTCGATGTCGGTTTCATCGTCAATGTCGCCGACGATCTGTTCAAGGACGTCTTCAATGGTGACCAGGCCCGAGACGCCGCCGTATTCGTCGACGACGATGGCCATGTGGTTGCGGCTTTCCCGGAAGTCGGAGAGCAGGACGTTGAGGCGTTTGCTTTCCGGGATGAAGCTCGCCGGGCGCAGGTATTCGCTGACATTGAAGCCGCCACCGGTCTGGCCTTCGGCAAAGTAGCGGAGCAGGTCCTTGGCGAGCACCACGCCGACGACTTCATCGCGGTTCTCGCCGATTACGGGAAAGCGGCTGTGGCCGGATTCGATGGCCTGGGCGAGGACCTCGTCCAGATTGGCCTCGCGGCGGATGACCACCATCTGCCCGCGGGGAATCATGATGTCGCGGACCTGCATTTCCGAGACCTGAAGCACGCCTTCCAGCATGGCCTGGGCGTCAATGTCGAACAGCTCCCGACGCTGGGCGTCGCGCAGGACATCCATCAGTTCCACTCGATCGCGGGGCTCACCGGAGATGGCCTGGCCGATGCGCTCGAACAGGCCCTTGATACCGCCGCTGCCGTCGTTTTCCTGTTGCTGCTCGTCTTCTTTCATGGATCTCGGCTGATAGCTCATGATCAGATTCTGTCGCTCAGGGGGTACGGTAGGGGTCCGGATAGCCCATCTCGGACAGGATACGGATTTCCAGGGCCTCCATGGCTTCGGCTTCGGGCTCTTCCTGATGATCATAGCCCAGCAGATGGAGGACGCCATGGACGACCATGTGGGCCCAGTGGGCCTCGGGGCGCTTGCCCTGTTCGGCGGCTTCCCGGGCGACCACCTCGGCGCAGATCACCAGATCGCCCAGATGCCGCCAGGGCAGGGCGGGGAGATCGTCGCCGGGGAAGGAAAGTACATTGGTGGGCCGGTCACGGTCGCGCCAGTGGGCGTTGAGTGCCTGGCTTTCGCCGGACTCGACCACGCGGATGGCGAGCTCCAGGGCACGCCCGCCCAGGGCCAGATCGGGGTTGGTCTGCTCGGCGCCGGCCAGGGCGGCTTCGGCAAAGCGGCGGAAGGTGGCCTGCGCCGGGGTGTCCGGGTGCTCGGCCTCCACCGCCAGGTCCAGGTTCAGGCCTGGAGGGGGAGGCTCCTCGTCCCGGCGGTCGGGATTGCTTTGCTCGTCCATGGGCTGCATCTCAGTGGTCGCCGTGCCGCTCATAGGCGCTGACGATCTTCTGGACCAGGGGGTGGCGGACCACGTCCCGGGCGGTGAAGAAGGTGAAGCTCACATCGGGGACGTCCTTCAGGACCTCGATGGCGTGGCGCAGACCGGAGGTCTGGTTGCGCGGCAGGTCGATCTGGGTCACGTCCCCGGTCACCACCGCGCGGGAGCCGAAGCCGATGCGGGTGAGGAACATCTTCATCTGCTCAACGGAGGTGTTCTGGGCCTCATCGAGGATGATGAAGGATTCATTCAGGGTGCGACCGCGCATGAAGGCAAGCGGGGCGACCTCGATCACATGGCGCTCGATCAGCCTGCCGACTTTCTCAAAGCCCATCATTTCGTAGAGGGCGTCATACATGGGGCGCAGATAGGGGTCGACCTTCTGGGCCATGTCGCCGGGCAGAAAGCCGAGGCGCTCGCCGGCCTCCACGGCCGGGCGGACCAGGATCAGGCGGCGCACCTCGTCGCGCTCCAGGGCCTCCACGGCGCTGGCCACGGCGAGATAGGTCTTGCCGGTGCCGGCCGGGCCGATGCCGAAACTGAGATCGGAGCGCTGCATGTCGGAGAGATAGCGCTGCTGGGCGGGGCCGCGGCCGGTGATTTTGCCCCGGCGGGTATGAACCACCACGGATTCGCTCGGCGCCTCGCGCTCCTCCACCAGGGCTTCCAGGCCGGATTCCTGCAGGCGCAGGTGGATGGCCTCCGGGTCCAGGTCCTGGTCCTCGGTGACTTCATAGAGGGTTTTCAACAGCTCACCGGCAGCCGTCACCGGGCCTTCGTCGCCGATGACCCGAAAGTGATTGCCGCGATTGTTGATTTCCACGCCGAGCCGGCGTTCCACCTGGCGGATGTGCTCGTCAAACTGGCCGCAAAGGTTGGCGAGGCGACGGTTGTCCGCCGGTTCCAGGTTGATGTCGAGAGAGCGGGGTTGTGGAGTCAATTCCTGTCGGTGACCTCTCCGTTCAGGGTGTCCAGATTCGAATATGTGCCTCGGCGCTCATTATATCAAGACTGGGCAGCCAGGCGGTGGACTCTATTGCTCATTGATCCAGGTCTCGATGGCATCCACCGCCTCGATCATCTGACGGCAGCAACGCTGCAGAAAGTCCGTTTCACTGAGCTCGCCGCTCTCAAGGGCCGGGGCACAGGCCAGGGCCGCCTCGCCATCGAAGTCCACATAGGCCAGGCGGGTGGTGAGCTCGCTTAGCGGGCGGCCGAAGGCATGGCCGGGCAGCAGCGCCACGCCGCTTTCCTCCAGCAGGCGCTGGCAGAGGGTTTCGCTGTCTTCGATGCCGCGTCGGGCAAGCCGTTCGCGCAGGGGGCTGAAGTCCGGGAAGAGATAGAAGCCGCCGGCCGGGCGGGTGACCGAGAGCCCGGCCTTGCAGAGCCGCTCCCAAAGGGTCAGGCCCAGGAGGCGAAGAATCCGCCGGGAGTGGTCCAGGTAGCGGTCGATCTCCGTGTTGCGGTCAAAGGCGGTGATGGCGGCGCACTGGATGGGGGCGCTGGTGGAGGTGAAGGTCTCGCTGGCCACCACCGCCATGGCGTCCTGAAGCCAGCGCAGGCTGCGCGGGAAACAGAAGGTACCCAGGCGCCAGCCGCCGGCGCCGCACCATTTGGACAGGCCGGCGCTGATGATGGTCCCCTCGGGGTAATAGCGGGCAATGGAGACATGTTCGCCGGTATGGTGGAGTTCCCCGTAAATCTCATCCGATAGCAACACAACACGGTAATTTCTCGCCACTTCGGCCAGTTCCTGAAGCTCGTCCAGGGTATAGGTGTCGCCGGTGGGGTTGGAGGGGTAGTTGAGGATGATGATCCGTGGTCGGGTGGGGTCGCTGCGGCAGAGGCGGTCCAGTTCCTCCGGGGTCAGGCGCCAGTCATTTTCGGCCTGGGTGGGCACCCAGCGGATCTGGCGACCGATTATATGGGCCTGGGGGGCGTAACTGACCCAACTCGGGGTGGGAATGACCAGGTCCCCGTAATAGGTGAGCTGGACGATGAACATCAGCTCCTTGGAGCCGGGCCCGATGAGAATATTGTCGCCGTCCACATCAAGGCCCTCGGCGCGGGCATGATAGGCCGCCACCGCCTCCCGCAGGGGGCGCAGACCGCTGACCGGAAGGTAGTCCTTTTCGTGGGCATGGTCGCGCAGGGCCTGGACCACCGGTTCCGGCACCGGGAAGGGGGATTGGCCCAGACCCAGTCGGTAGACCTTGCGTCCCCGGTCCATCAACTCACGGCTGGCCTCGTTGATGGCCAGGGTGGCGGACTGGCTGAGGCCGCGAACATTGAGGTTGAGATTGATGTCGAGCGAGCGGTTCATGTTACTGATCCCTTGAGCATGATTGGATGGCGGGCAAATCACTCCGTCTGTGGTCAAGCTTAGCAGCGCCCGGCGGGAATGTGACGAAGCCAGAGAAAGGATGTTGCATGGATGCCCGGGACGTTTATGATGGGGCAGTAACATGATTCCAACCGATGAGGTGTCATCCATGAAAAAGCTTGTTTTGATGCTGGCCGTTGCGGCCATGAGTCTGCCGGGGGCCCTGCTTGCCCAGGACCAGGAGCTGGAAGCCCTGGAGAGGGAAGTGGTGGTTGAAGGAATCACCCTGCCGGTGGCGGTGGAAGTGGGTGATCATCTGCTGGAATTGAACGGCACCGGTATTCGCCGGGCCTTCTTTCGTAACTTCTATGTGGGCGCCCTTTATCTGCCCGAGCCCATGAGCAGCACGGCCGAGATCATCAGCCGTCACGGCGCCTCCCGGATCTCCCTGAACTTCATTCGCGATGTCTCCCTGAGCCGGATGCAGGGCGCCCTGGACGATGGCTTTGAAGACAACACCCCGGCCGAAGCCCGGGCCGAGCTGGCCGATGAGATCGAGCAGTTCAAGAGCTTCTTTACCCCGCCGAAAGAGGGGGATCGCATCAATATCGATTACGACCCGGACCGCGGCACCATTGTCACCGTCAATGGTGAGGAGCAGGGCGTGGTGGAAGGCGCGGAGTTCAACCTGGCCGTGCTGCGGATCTTCCTGGGTGAAAACCCGGCCGACAGCAACCTGCGCGACGGCATGCTGGGCCTGGACTGAGCCGTCAGGCCAGATCAAAAAAACCGGCCCGGTCCGCCCCGGCCGGTTTTTTTGTGTCTACACCCGCCGTAGGAGAGGATCTAACCGTGATGGGTTCCGACGGATCCAGATGGCAGCTGCCCGGCAATCGCGAATGAATTCGCTCCTACGCGGGCTGGGTCGGCTTCAATCCAGGTGCCGTGTCCAGTTCACCTCGGGGTCCCCCACCGCCAGAAAATGCCCATTGAGCAGATCCGCCTTTTGGTTATAGCGAAAGGGATTGCCCTCGGTGTCGATGACGGCGCCGCCGGCGGCTTCCAGCACGGCCTGGGCGGCGGCGGTGTCCCACTCGCTGGTGGGCCCGAAGCGGGGATAGAGGTCGGCACTGCCTTCGGCCACGCGGCAGAACTTGAGCGAGCTGCCCGCGGAGACCTTCTCGCAGTCACCAATTCGTTGCAGCAGACGTTCCACCGCCTCGCTGCCATGGGAGCGGCTGGCCATGACCCGCAGGGGCGTGGCCGGGGGTCGGCGGGTCTGGATGGCCTCGGGTGCCTCGCCCTGTTCCTGGCGGAATGCGCCCACGCCTGTGCAGCCGAGATAGGTGCGGGCGGCCACCGGCACATGGACCACGCCCACGGTGGGCACGCCGTCGCTGACCAGGGCAATGTTGACGGTGAACTCGCCGTTGCGCTTGATGAATTCCTTGGTTCCGTCCAGGGGGTCCACCAGCCAGTAACTGTCCCACTGGCGACGCTCCTCCCAGGGCACGTTGGCGGCCTCTTCGGAGAGGATGGGCATGCCGGGGGTCAGCTCCCGCAGGCCCTCGATGATGATCTCGTGGGCCGCCATGTCGGCCCGGGTCAGGGGGCTGTCGTCATCCTTGGATTGCACTTCGAAATCGGTGGCATAGACATCCAGAATGGCGTCTCCCGCTCGGCGCGCAATGGCGGCGACGGGTTCCAGAAAATCTTTGTTCATGAACAGTCCTTTTTGCGTACTTGGCGTTCCGGGTGCTGTGTGCGAGTTCAGTCTTTTGCCGGGCCGCGGTAGATGCAGCCGGAGGTGCAGGTTTCGGCCACGCTCACCGCCGACAGGGCCGGCAGCTCGGGCTTGAGACGCTGCCAGATCCAGATGGCCAGGTTCTCGCTGGTGGGGTTTTCCAGGCCGTCGATCTCATTCAGATAATGATGGTCCAGTTGCCGGTACAGGGGCTTGAAGGCGCCCTTGATGTCGGCAAAGTCCATTACCCAGCCAGATTCCTCGCCCGGCTCACCGGCCACGTGGATATCGACCCGAAAGGAATGGCCGTGCAGGCGGGCGCATTTGTGCCCCTCGGGCACATTGGGCAGCCGATGGGCGGCCTCAATCCAGAAGGTCTTGTAGATTTCCACGCTCATGCCAAGTCTCGTTGGGAAAACGGTCATTATACGGGGATGGGGCGCCGGGGCCGAGTCCGGGCTGGTAGACTTGGGTGAATCAGACGATGAGCGGTCCCAATGCACAGCGATACCGACCTTCACACCCATAGCACGGCCTCCGACGGCCACTTGCCACCGGCGGAGCTGGTCGCCCTGGCGGCCGGCGCCGGTGTCCGTCGTCTGGCACTGACCGACCATGACACGGTCGCCGGCCTGGACGAGGCCCGGGCGGCGGCCGTCGAGCATGGGGTGACGCTGGTGCCCGGGGTGGAAATCTCCAGTCAGTGGCGGCGCCAGGAAATCCATGTGGTGGGGCTGTGGGTGGATGAATCCGACGCCGGTCTGAAGGCGGCCCTGGCCGAGCAGGTGGACCGGCGTGAGGAGCGGGCCGAGCGCATCGCCCGCAAGCTGCGCCAGAAGGGCTATCCCGGCGCGCTGGAGGGGGCCGTGGGATTGGCCGATGGCGCCACCCTGACCCGGCCGCATTTTGCGCGCTGGCTGGTGGAGGCCGGGCACATGCCGGATGTTGCCACCGCGTTCAAAAAGCTCCTCGGGCGCGGCGGGCCGGCGGCGGTCCGGGTGGACTGGCCCGAGCTTGGGCAAGTGGTGGGCCGGATCCGGGCCGCGGGGGGAGTGGCGGTGCTGGCGCATCCGTTAAAATATCGTCTCACCGCCACCCGGCTGCGGGCCTTGCTGGATGATTTTGCCGAGGCCGGGGGCGGCGCCATGGAGGTTCGATGCGGGCCACACGACGGGGATCGCCTGCGGCACTGCCTGCGCCTGGCCGAAGAGCGTGAGCTGCTCGCCTCCCATGGCTCGGATTTTCATCTCCCCACCCGGTGGCAACAGACACCGGGCGGCCTGCCGGCTTTGCCGGAGGGCACGGCAACGGTCTGGAATCGAGAAGGAGTCAGCGGTGTTGGATGATGCGGAGTTGGAGGCCCTGAAGACCCGGATTGAGGAGCTGAGCCTGGAGCATCGTGACCTGGATGACGCCATTCAGGCCCTCCAGGAGAGCCCGGCCGTGGATCACTTGCGCCTGCGCCGCCTGAAGAAGCGCAAACTCCAGCTCAAGGACAGCATCGCCCGTCTGCGCAGCCAGATGATCCCGGACCTGGACGCCTGATCGCAGGCCTCGCGCAGAGGATGCCAAGAGCGCGAAGAATTTCCCTGTCTGACGGCGCGTCCCCCGCTGTGGGAGCGGCATTGCCGCCGCGACAGGGGCTTGACCCGGCTACTGTCGCGGCAGGATTGATACCCCGCCAGCTTGCGGCGCGGGGGGTGATCTGGTATAAAGTGCGGCTTTTCCGCGTCGGGACGGCCTTGGCCGGGCCCGCGTCTGCAAGCCCGGGCGATTTCCCGGGAGTGAACGAATTCGAGAGGAACCGAGAAATGTCCAGAGTCTGCCAGGTAACGGGCAAGCGGCCGGCCAGCGGGAACACCGTCTCCCACGACAATAACAAGCGGCGCCGTCGGTTCCTGCCCAATATCCACACTCATCGTTTCTGGCTGGAAAGCGAGAAGCGCTTCGTGCGTCTGAAGGTCTCCACCAAGGGCCTGCGCGTCATCGACAAGAAGGGCATCGACGCGGTGGTTGCCGACCTGCGCGCCCAGGGCGAGAAGATCTAAGGAGGCGATCATGCGCGAGAAGATCAAACTGGTATCCAGCGCCGGCACCGGCCACTTCTATACCACTTACAAGAACAAGCGAAACACCCCGAACAAGCTTGAGTTCAAAAAGTACGATCCGGTGGTTCGCAAGCACGTGATGTACAAGGAAGCCAAGCTGAAGTAAGTTTCCTGTCATCTTGTCTGCATAAAAAAGCCCCGGCAGTGTCAACTGCCGGGGCTTTTTTTTCTGCTGTGGAAGCGGATTCATCCGCGAATGCAATTGCCCGGCCGGCGCGCCGAAATCTGACAAACCAGTCCAGCGCCCAGGTCGCATTGGAGGACGGCGCGTCACGGCATTGCGTGGGCGAACCCGCTCCTACAGGCGCCCGGCCTAATCCAAATCCCGAACCAGCCGGACGTGGGTCTCCTGTGGGAGGTGGTTCCGAAGGTTGTCTAGGTCAACCGGAATCTCTCTGACAATTCCCTGATCCTGTGTTATTCCGAAAAATGCTGGGTCACGGTTCTCCTGTCTTGAACTGCCAGCTCCCCAGTCCACCGCTGTCGCTGAGATAGCATGTGATTTCCGAGGCGTATTTGGAAAAATGTTTAGGTCGATAGCCGGATGAGCACAGGAACGCTCGGTAAGTGTATCGAGTTCTTTAATGTTGGGTACCCGCCAGTCATCATAGCCGGCATGGCCAGATTCGGTTGCCTCTAGTAAAGCTGACTGAATATCCAGGGTTGTGGGGGCGCCTACACAGGTCTCACCGTCCCATTCCTGCCCAATACTGCATCGCATCCACATCAGTCCGTATTCTGCGTGGATAACGGTACCGTCTGGCATTGGCATCAGGTCATCCGGGAGGTTGCTTCTGCTCACGTTATCTACACATTTTTGTTCACCTCGAGGTTCCACCGGGGGGATGGTTTCATCAATATAGCGATCTTGCTCATCCACATGGCGAACCAGTTTTACATGTGAGGAAAGCCCACTGCCTTGAGGTGCTTGAAGGCCTGCGGCGACAAGGTTATTCCACGCGAGTCCCGAAGACTCTGCTTCCTCGCCAGGTTCCATGTTTAGCAAGGGGTTGACGAATGCATTTGCTGACCAGAAGAAAGGATCAGTGGCTCGATGTCTTTGGCTAGGGAAGTATTCCGTATCGATAAACGTACTGCTCCAGTCGCGAATTACGGGTGATGGCCGGAAACTATTGATTGAAAGCCACTCTCGTACGGTAGGCAAGCGCCAGTCGTTGTATCCACAAAGACCTTTCTCATTGACAGCGGCAGTCAAGTCATCCGTGCTGCAGTACTCCAGGGGGCAGCTTCCCAGTGAGGCACGTCTCCTTCCAGGTCGCCCTGCATTGACTCGCTCGTCGGGGTTGTACCAGGTCCAGCGGTGCCGGAGGGCGTGGATATCGTCGTCATCGGCATACCAGTCTTCCGGATCGGCGGTCTTGACCTCCCACATCAGCCCGGTGACATTGTCGCGGACACAGCGCCATTCCTCGGCGTCGGCGGGCAGGGTGGCGCCGTTGGCGGCGATCTTGGTGAAATCAAACCCCGCATGGCCGGAATCATGCTTGTCCAGCTCTCCCTTCGCAGCCAGCCGGTCACGACCGAACTCGGCATCCTGACCCGGCCAGTCTTCGACCGTGCACTCGACCATGGCATCGGCTTCGCCGTCATAGCACTGCTGCAGGCCGGTATCGTTGAGCCCGCCCAAGGGCGTGAAGGTGCCTTCCGGGCGGGCACCAATCCGTGCTGCCTCGCTGTCGGGCCGCATCCAGCGCTCGGCTACCACGGCCAGATAGTAGTCCTGCTCATTTTTCAATTCATTTAGGCGAACAGGCGGTTGATCGGTTGTGAGTATATCCAGGGCATCATCGAGAGCTTGGTCCCTTTCTGTCAGAAGATGAACCCGATAGCGGGCTGCCTCTTCGGAAAGCGTCCAGTTCAGTCGGATCTCCCTGTCGCCAGTTTCCACTTCAAGATCTGTCGGTTTGTCGAGAGGTTCCTGGTTGCCGCAACCGACCAATAGAGAAGCGGCAAGTAGTAGTACCCATCTGATGTTCATCTCTGCTCTCCCTAACCATTCATATTGCGAAGAGCGCCCCCCATCGGAAGGATGGGGGGCGCTCCAGGGCTTGTTTAGATCATTTTTCAGATCAAGTCGTCTCTTTCGAAGCCCTGAAAGGTTTGCAGGAAATGCAGGATGTCAGCATAGTGCTCGCCTTTGGCCTCATCCTTGTGTTCCGTACGCCATTTATTTAGTGCATCGGCGGCCTTTTGTGCGGCTAGGTTAGGGCCATGCAGGCGAATATCGTACGTCACTGAGCGGTTTGCGAGGTCATCCCGAATTACGTAATGGCACTGCAGGTGCTGCAACTCTGGAGAGTACCGGGGTTTTCCGTTTGACCGGATTTCGGCTTCAAGTAGCCGTGCCATTGCTGGCGCTTCAGTGGATAGAATGCCTCCAGAGCAAAGCTGCCAATTCGGGGCTTGGGTAATGCGAACTTTATTGTTAACAATTGAGTTAACAGTCGACCCAAATTGTTCGAACTCCTCAGATCGTTGTGTCGTTACCCAGTCGAGGCTTGCAGTTGTCAAGTTTTTTGCAAGAATTCTCTCTTGTGCCACTGCAGTCTGATAACTGGCAGCCAGGCTAAAGTCTGCTGTCAAACGCCATTGGAAGTCTTCATAGTTATCATTCACGTATATGGTGTGATTCGCCAGTTTAATGGCATCTTGAAACAGCTTGTCGATTCGATCTTTTCTCTGATATCGACTTGCGACGGTATCGCTACGGTGAAGGGCTAGCGTTTCCTGGAAAGCCTTCAGTTTGCTGACGTAATAACCCCGGTCCTGTTTGAAGTTCTCCTCGCGAACGATGTCCCGGATTTGCTTCAGACTCCAATCACTGAGATCGACGGGCCCGCTGTCACTGAAGATCGCATCGATCACGATGGTCGCGATCTCTACCCAGCCGGTTGGGGCTTCAGAGGCCGTGGAATGGACATAGCCGTCCAGCACCTCGGGGCTTGCCGTGGCCTGCAGGATGGACCACGCTGCCTCGCTAACGCTTTCCGTGTTCTGAGTAGCGCTGGTTTGGCTTGGGTAGACTTCCGCCTGAGCCGTGTTGGTCATGCTGAGGGAAGCCAGTACGAGAGTGCCGGCCGTAGCCAGCGAAGTGGCAATGGTTGGCATTTTCATCGGATTTTCTCCCTTTTAATTATTTTCACTGCCAGCCCTTTCAGGCTGGGCCCCGGGCTCCTATCCCCCGGGCGGGGAAGATAATATTTAGCCGAAAAGAATGTGTCAATAATCCCAAATGTGGGTTTTCTGGGATGTTGGGGCGGATGCTTGTTACCGCTCCGTGCTCGCTTTTGAGCGGGAATCGCGGATGAATCCGCTCCCACGGGTGGGGTTCCTGTGGCGGCTACGTCAGTCGGGGAATTGCTTATTCGGCGGTGGCGGGCGAGGGGAGGCCCTGGACGTGGTCGCCGATCTGGATGTCGTTGGCTTCGAACCAGCCGCGGTTGACCTCGAGGGCGTAGGGGATGGGCGCCGGGGCGCGGTGGCTGTGGGTGGTGAGAGGCTCCATGGACTGGATGTCGATGATGAAGCCGCTGCGGTCAATGAAGGCGATGTCCAGAGGGATGTAGGTGTTCTGCATCCAGAAGCTCAGCCGCCAGGCCCGCGGGTAGACGAAGAGCATGCCCTGGTCATCGGCCAGTTCCAGTCGGTACATCAGGCCGTGTTGGCGGCTTTCGTGGGTGTCGGCCACTTCCGCCCGCAGGGAGACATCTCCCATGCGCAGCTCGATTTCTTCCAGACCACGCTGGGGTTCGCCGTCCAGGTCTTCCGCCGTGATGGCCGGGGC
The DNA here is from genome assembly GCA_003558125.1 of Natronospira sp. Lineage (GTDB taxonomy): Bacteria > Pseudomonadota > Gammaproteobacteria > Natronospirales > Natronospiraceae > Natronospira > Natronospira elongata. The sequence goes on from PWMQ01000075.1 coordinate 13,734, forward strand.
TGCGCCGTTTTCCTGGCCGGCACAGCCACTGCCGAGCAGCATGAGAGCGGCCAGCAGGGTGGCGAGCAGACGGATGTTCAGGCTCGGTTCTTTCATGGAAGGGTCCGGAATGGGGCGCCCGGGCCGAGCCCGGACGCCCGCATTGTCATCAGTAGCCGTTCTCGTCTTCAGCGGTTTCTTCCGGCTGAACGACCCACGGCGGAGGCGGCGCATCCACCGGGTTGTTGAGGTCAAAGTCGGCCTGGAATTCACGGTTGAATCGGGTCAGGCCGTAGGTGAAGCGCTCACCCGGGTGCACTTCCATGTACCAGGTGTTCTCGGCGGAATCCGGAATACCCTCGTCGTGGAACAGCGCCTGGGAGAACTCACCCACCGGGAATTCCTGGCGGTTGGCAGTGCCGTCTTCGTCGGTCTTGCCGCCATACATGTGCAGGGCCTCGGCGGAACCATCGGGATAACGGTGGTCATGCTTGAGCTGAATACCGTCTTCCATGCGGGTCAGGACCCAGGTGCGGGAGCGATCGTCGCCCACATGCAGGGGGATTCGGATTTCGGTTTCCGAGCATTCACGCACATGCATGATCACGGGGACGTTGAGCCAGCCCTGGTCGGCTTCCTCGTCATACTGGACCATTTCGCCGGCGAAGGCCTGGCCGCAGAGGGTCTTGAGGTTGGACCACCACTCGCTTTGGGGGGAGACATCCCGATCCGGAGCGCCGTTGCAGCCGGCGATCAGCACGGCTGCGGGTAGAGACAAAAGCAGGCTTCGTTTCAGCATGAACAGACTCCTTGAGTTGCTGTTTCTTCAGGCCGACCACGGCGGGGGAGCCGGGCGGGCCGCAATAAATGCCACTCACAGGCTACATCAGCCGGGCCTCGCCTGCGAACGTGAGGGAAAAAAGATTACAATGTCCGGTCGGCCGAGCAAAGGACGGGATGCATGCATGAGTTGATGATGACGGACCTGGGGCAGTGGATGCGCACCCA
>PWMQ01000101.1 GCA_003558125.1 Natronospira sp.
ACATCAACAAACCAGGCCACGGCGGTCAGGGAGACGATGGCCACCAGGGCGGGCGGGATCTTCTTGGTGATGTAGGGAAAGCCGTAGAGAATCGCCAGGCCGGCGGCCACCATGAGATAGGTGGGAATGCCGTGGCCGATGAAATGCTCGAGCTGGGCCATGAAGATGAGAATGGCCAGGGCGTTGACGAAGCCCATCATCACGGTGCGTGGAATGAACATCATGTAGCGGGCCAGCTTCAGCCAGCCGGCCACGAGCTGGAAGATGCCGGTGAGAATGGTGGCGGCAAAAAGGTATTCCACGCCGTGATCGGCCACCAGGGTGATCATCAGCAGGGCCATGGCACCTGTCGCGGCCGAGATCATGCCCGGGCGGCCGCCGGTAAAGGCCAGCACCACGGCGATACAGAAAGAAGCGTAGAGGCCGACCTTGGGGTCCACGCCCGCGATGATGGAAAAGGCAATGGCTTCGGGAATCAGTGCCAGGGCCACGACGATGCCCGAGATCAAATCTCCACGGACATTGAAGAGCCAGGTGTTGCGGAAGGCGGACCAGTTACGCTTGATTGTCTCGGAAAGCATTGATGTCCCTTGAGGGTTCACGGGCGCTCGCATGACGGGCATGCGTGGAAGCCGCCATGCGCTGCCCGCCGCCAGGATGCATCGTGGCGAAAAGGGCGCTGGGCGCTTGCGAATTCAACTACTGGCAGGAAAATGCTGATAAGCCGCGTGGCCGGAGTACGCGACTCCTGGGGGATATCGAACCGGGGATATCTGTCTCGCGGCGACCAAAATGCCAAAGTCGCGAAAGGCGGGAATGATACGGCGATTGGTCGGGGGTCTCAAGGAGAATAGCCCGTCAGAGTGAATTCAGTTGATTTAGGGCCGTGTTCCGGTGGGTTTTCGGGAATGGCTGTGCTGTCGGAGGGTCGATGGGGTACCCTGCAGGGCATTCAGCGGCGCATCCGCTCGATGTGCCTCCGGCTAAAACAAATCTTCAAAGGCTAATTGCCATGCTCAAGCGCATTCTCGTTCCCGTGAATTTCACCAGTGCCTCGGCCCGGGCACTGGCGGTGACCCGCTCCTTCTGCCCAGAGAATGCCGTGATTCGTCTCCTGACCATCCTGGATCCCAGTGACATCGCCGAGGCCACGGCCAATCCCGCCATCAATCCGCTGCATGCCCGCGAGGAGCGGAGCAAGGCCGAGCAGGCAGCCATGGAAAAGCTCAAGGCCTGGCACCGGGAGGGCGAGGAAGTGGCCATTGAAGTGGGCAGCGCAGCCGAGAAGATCAGCCAGCATGCCGACCAGTGGGATGCCAGCCTGATCGCCATGGGCACCCGCAGCCGCAGTGGCCTGCAGCAGTTCCTCCATGGCTCTGCCACCGAATGGCTGGTCCGCCACGCCAAGCAACCCGTCCTGGCCGTCCATGATGTGGACCTGGACCCCGAGCAGGCCGAGTTCCTGCCCCCGATGGATTGAACCACTTTGGGATTGGTCAGCCGCGCCGACGGGTTGATGCCCGCCGGCGCGGTGAGCTCGTTTACGGCCAGGGCAGGTGGATCGGCTCGGGCCTTGGGCGTTTGGCGGGGTCATCCTGGCCGTCGAAGTAGCGCTGAATGTCGCGGCGCAGGGTGGCCCGATGGGCGTTTGTTGCCGGGGCGCGGTCGCGGCCGATGGTTAGCCAGCCTTCCTTGAGTTCCTCTTCGAGTTTCTTCAGGCGTGCTTCGATCAGGGCGCGGGCCTCGCTGTGGGCCTGCTCGTGGCCGGCCAGATCGAGCAGTCCATCCACCACGGCGCGTTGAACGATGCGGACCAGGTAAGGGTCCTGGGGATCATTGTCAGCAGTGCCCGGATTGTGTTCGAAAGCGGTGTCTACCAGTTGGTCGAGTACCTTGGCTGGCTCTGGAAAATCATTGTCCCTCGCATGGAAGGAAACAACCCGGTTGAAGCGCTCTGGGTGCAGCAAGCCGTCCACAGTCTGTTGGGCCAGGCTATGGGCCGCGTAGAGGGGGTCGAAGGCCGGGCCGGTGTTGGCGTGGAACAGGCGGTCTTCGCCGTTCCAATCCCAGCCGAAGGGGGTGGCGGCGATCTGATCGGCGACGCTGTCCGGTACCCGCAGGTGGCTGGGTTCCAGCGTTTCGAGTACGCGGCTCAGGGCTTCTGTCTGTTCTTCCGGTGGAATGCGCCGGGTGGGCTCCACCTGTTCACCCTTGAGCGCATAGACGAACTCCATCCCGCCCAGGTACTTGATGGCACCTTGAAGGGCAGTGCGGTGGTGGAGATAGACATGGGCGAAGCGCTTGTCCAGGAAGGAATAGGGTTCGCCGTCGTCCAGCGCTCGGTCGTCGAAGGCATTGATCAGGGCCTGGCGTACGCCCAGGGTGCGGTCCAGGGCGCTGAGCATGTCCTCGCCTTCCACCCAGACGCTGGCGTCGGGGAAGCTGCCGTCCGGTTGGGCGGCACCGCCGGTGATAAAGCGCAGCCCGTCTTCCTGGGCCTCGCTCATGATCTCGGCCAGGCCCTCCCGTTCGGCTTCTTTGTCCGGGAACCAGGTGTAGGCGTAGCGGATGGCCAGCTTGTCATGGGGGCCAGGCCCGGGGGCATAGGCATCGGCGATGTCCAGATAGCCGTTCTCGTCCAGGCGCACCAGGGGTACGGGATAGTCCATTACCGAAGCCCGGTCGTGGGTGGCGGCGATGAAGTTGTGGGCCAGGCCCAGGGCATGGCCCAGTTCGTGGGCGGTGTGCTGCAGTCGGCGCTGCATGGCCATTTCCTCGCTGGACAGCGCCAGGCCGTCCGGGCCGGCGGCGGGGCGAAAGCCCATCCAGATGTCGTGATTGACCAGTGAGCGGAAGGAATCCATCCGCACAATGGCGTGGATGATCTCGCCGGTGCGTGGATCTTTATGGGAGGGGCCAACGGAGGGGCCCCGCTCGCGCCGATGTACCCAGTGGATCATGTTGTAGCGAATGTCCATGGGATCGGCGTCCTCGGGCAGGTCCTTTATCCGCAGGGCATTCTTGAAGCCGGCCGCTTCGAACATGTCATTAAACCAGAGGCTGCCCTCGATGAAGGTGCTGCGATAGGGCTCGGGAATGGCCGGGTCCATGTAGAAGACGATGGGCTCTTCGGGTTCAACCAGCTCACCATCCAGATAGGCCTCCTTGTCGGAAGGTACCAGGCGCCAGCGCCATAGCCAGCGCTGGCGGTAGTCGCTGTCATGGCCCTGGGCGAAGTCGAAAAAGACATGAGGGAAGATACCTGCTCGCGGGTGGAATTCCCGGGGCTGGTAGTCATTGTCAGGCAGCCGCAGGAAGCTGTGCTGCTGCTCGAAGGTTACCGAGCGCGGGTCGGGGGCGTGGTCACGCAGTGCCGAGGATGGCTCGTCGACGGCAAAAGTGAGCACGGCGCGGATCTCGCTGTTCTTCGGGAAGGCTGCGGTGTAATCCGGCTCGATATAGCTGCGCTCTGTGTCCAGGCTTGGGCGGCCAAGATTGGCGCTCCGCATCCGCTGGGCAATGTCGAAGACGTCGGAGAGGAAGAAATCGGTGGCATCGACCATCAAGGTCCCGTTGCGCGCTTCCTGGATTTCGAAGGCGGCCAGGACCGAGCGGGGGAAGGACTGCTCAACAGAGCGCTGCAACTGTTCATTGTCGCCCAGCGCCCGGTGATCGGTGTTGTCATCCACCAGCAGCACGCGGTTTCCGCGCCGCTTGAAGCGCACCAACGTCTCGTGGCCCATCTGGCCCCGATCCAACAGTGGGCCGGAGGTGCCCAGGCCCGCTGCCAGGTTGTTGGTGTAGATCAGCGGCTCATCCAGGTCTCGCACTTCCAGCAGCACCCGGCCGGTGTCTGCTTCGTAATGCACCGGCAGCATGGTTTCCTCCGCCATGACGGGCCCTGACAAGATCATCACGGCCAGGCAGGTCACGGATATCAAGTAACGCGAGGCTTTCATGGGGGATCTCCAACTGTCTGCCAAAAGCCCTGAGCATAGCGCATCTGGTAAGTTATCCGCATGCCTAATCATTCAGAATCTCCATTGAATCCGTCGTCGCCAGGAAGAGTGGCTGGTTTGAGTACCTTATTTGTTGCCCTCGCTGCCCTGTGTTGGGGCTTGTCTGGCGGCATAGGCGGGATTCTCACCGGCGATGGCTGGGACCCGGTGGTGGTTTCCTTTTATCGGGGGGCGATCGGTTTTGTCTTCGTTCTGTCCTGGCTGGCCCTGCGGCCGCAAGGGAGTGGCCTGGGTAACAAGAAACTCTGGCTGTGGTCCCTGCTGGCCGGCCTGGGGGTGGCGGGGAATTTCTCCTTTTATTTTATGAGCATCGCCGAGGGAAGCGTGGCGGTGGCGGCAACCCTGATGTATTGCGCGCCGGTCATTGTCTATCTCGTTTCCTTCACCCTGAAGCTGGAGCAGCCCACGCTGTTCAAGTGGGTTGCCATCGTCATGGTGTTGTTCGGTGTGGTACTGCTTACCGGTATCTACGGCGTGGGTGCCGGGGAGGTGACGGCGATTGCCGCTGGCGCCGGTCTGCTTTCCGGCCTGTCCTACGCGGTTTTCATCTTTGGGTTCAAATGCGCCGCACCCCATGGCAGCCCTCAAGCGATTCTGGTGATTGCCTTTGCCGTCATGGCAATCATTCTCTTTCTCCTCGGTGATCCAGAGCAGACCGTCGATGTGCTCAGCACCTCGAGCTGGCCGCTATTTCTGATCCTGGGGGTTATTGGTGCGGGCCTGTCGTTCATTTTTTACATTATCGGCCTGAATCACACTGCTCCCGCCGTCGCCTCCATTGTGGCCATGGTGGAGCCGGTCACCGCCTCGCTGTTTGGCGTGGTGATTCTGGATCAGAGCCTGGGTCTGGTTCAGGTCTTGGGTATGGTCCTGATCCTGGTCACGGTGACCGCTTTGAGCGTGTACTCCAATTCTCGAGGCAAGCCCCTTCCTCCAGCGCGCTAGACGGTTTCTCCCTGATGCAGTCGGTCCAGAAAACCGCTGGCCTCCTCGATGATGGTCTTGCGCTTCTCCGCATCCATCTTGTCCCAGTTGCGGTACATGGTGGCCATGCGGGGGTTGGCTTCGAAGCGCTTCCGGTGTCGGTTGAGAAAATGCCAGTAAATCACGTTGAAGGGGCAGGCCTTGTCGCCGGTTTTGTGGGTGACTTGGTAAGGGCAGCTCTGGCAGTAGTTGGACATTCGGTTGATATAGGCCCCGGAGCTGACATAGGGCTTGGAGGCGAAAAGGCCGCCGTCGGCAAATTGGGACATACCGGCGGTATTCGGGGCTTCGACCCATTCATAGGCATCGGCATAGACGGCCAGATACCATTCCTGGACCTGTGCCGGGTCGATGCCGGCGAGGAGGGCGAAATTGCCGGTAATCATCAGCCGCTGGATGTGATGGGCATAGGCCAGTGATTCGGTTTGGCCGATGGCCTCGGCCATGCAATGCATATGGGTCTTGGCACCCCAGTACATGGGGGGCAGGTCCTTATCGTGTTTCAGGACATTGCGCTTGCTGTAATCCGGGCCTTCAAGGAAGTAAATGCCGCGGACAAATTCCCTCCAGCCGATGATCTGACGGATGAAGCCTTCCACCGAATTGATGGGTGCCTGGCCCTGATGATAGGCGGCCTCGGCGGCCTGGCAGACTTCCAACGGGTCCAGCAGACCCGCATTGAGATAAGGGCTTAATACTGAGTGGTAGAGGTAGGGCTCGCCAGTGAGCATGGCATCCTGGTAGCGGCCGAAGTCCGGCAAGGCGTGCCGGATGAAGTGATCCAGGACCTTGAGTGCCCCTTTACGGTCGGTATGGAAATTGAAGGGGCGCAGGGTGCCGAAGTTGTCGGCGAATCGCTCCTCGACCAATGCCAGTACTGCATCCAGGGTGTTGTCCGAGCCGGGCGCGGGAGGCTGCCGGCGAAACAGATCTTCGCTGGCTGCTTTTCGATTGTCGTGATCGAAATTCCATTTGCCGCCGACGGGTTTATTGCCCTCCATGAGCAGGCCGGTGTGGCGTCGCATTGTGCGATAGAAATGCTCCATGCGCAGGGTCTTGCGACCGCGCGCCCAGTCAGCGAAGGCCTGGCGGCTGCAGAGGAAGCGATCGTCCTCAAGCAGTTTCAGATCCAGAGGGCTGGCCTCCAGGGCCTGGAGCAGGCGCCACTCTCCGGGCTCGGTGGCCAGGACCTGCCGGGTTTCGAATTCCCGGGCCCGGCGCCCGAGTTCATCGGGGATGGAGCCGGTATTGTCGGGGTCATCCAGGCGGGTGTAGGCCACGGTCCAACCCTGCTGCTCCAGATGGCTGGCGAATTTGCGCATTGCCGTCAGGGTGAAGGCGATCTTCTTGGGGTGGTGGGCGACATAGCCGGTTTCGCTATCCACCTCGGCCATGACAACCACATCATGACGTTGGTCGGCCGCCTTGAGTGCTGCCATTCTTTCACTCAGTTGGTCCCCCAGAATCAGAACCAGCCTCACCACGGAATTGTCTCCCCGGCCCAGTCAAAGAACCCCCCGGAGTCATTTCGACTCAGGCCGGTGATGACAGCCAGCAGGTTCTTGGCTGCTGTCTCCGGTGTGACCGATGGGTGACGGCCGAGATAGGGCTTGGTCAGCCTGCTGGCAACCGTGCCGGGGTGCAGGGCTACGCAAATGGCCTGCTTTCGGCTGCGGCCGAGTTCGATCGCGGCGCCGTGGATGATCATGTTCAGGGCAGCCTTGGCGGCACGATAGCTGTACCATCCCCCGGCGCGGTTATCGCCAATGGAACCCACCCGGGCGGAGAGGGCGGCCAGCACCGCCGGCTCGTCTTTGGCCAACAGGGGAAGCGCGTGTTTGATCGCCAGGGCCGGGCCCACGGCATTGACCAGAAACAGTGCCGTGAGCGCTTCCCGATTCAGTTGTCTGAGGGTCTTCTCGGGCCGGTGGTCGTCGACCTGCAGGGCGCCGGTGGTGATCAGGATGCGGTGGAAGGGCCCGCTGAGGTTCCTGAAGTGCGCCTGGATGGAATCCTCATCGGTAATGTCCAGCCCATGCTCGGACCGGGAGAGGCCAGTCACGGCATGGCCTTCGGCTGCCATGGCCTTGGTCAGGGCACTGCCAATGCCGCCGGAGGCACCAATCACCAGGGCGTTCTTCATAAGACCGACTCCTGTTGCCAGATGTTTTGGGTCCGCTTTCCCGACCGGCATCCGGCTGTGGAATATATGGTTTGTACAGGTATTGTATGCTAATGTTGTGCAAATTGTCCATCAGCGGTTCCCGAACTGGAGTTGCCCCATGAGCGAGCAAGCGACTGTCAGGCTGGTCTATGCCAGCCGGGCCACATTTGAGCCCCAGAAGAATGCCAACGGCATTGAGCCCAACGTGGCCAGAATCCTGATGCAGTCCCGGCGCAATAATGCCCGCGACCGCATTGGCGGGGTTCTGCATTTTGGCGATGGCTATTTCTTCCAGTGCCTGGAGGGTGAGCGGGGCCTGGTGAATAAGGTCTATCAGCGGATCGGGGAGGACCCTCGCCACGAGGATGTGCGGCTATTGCAGATGGAGCAGGTGGATGAGCGGAAGTTCCTCGACTGGTCCATGAAGTACGTTGCGATTGAAAGCCAGGTCCAGCGCTTGCTGGATCAGTATGGGCTGTCGGCATTTCGGCCCTATGAGTTCAACAAGCAAATGATTCACGGGCTACTGCAGGCCTGTGTCGCCGCCGAAGACCCCAGCCGAGCAGAGATACCGGATTCGCCGGTGGCTAACCGGCCCAGACAATCCGGTGGTGGTTTCTTTCGACGCCTGCTGGGTCGTGGCTGAGCTGTCCGGGAGGAGGTGATCAGCCATGACCCAGACGACAGTCAGCAGCCGTGGTAGGCCTCGGCGTAGTCGCTGTCAAAACAGTCGATCAAGCGATCGAGCATGGGCAGGTTGGGTGGCCAGGGCATGTCCACCGGGTTGCCGAGGGTATCGACTGGAGCGAATTCTTCGGGCTCGGGAACGTCCGCCAGTCTCTCCCTTGCGGCCTTGAGGGCCTTTCGGTCGCCCTCCAGAAAGGCGATTGTGCCGTCCACATAAAAGTTCCAGCCACCTCGATCCTCGTCGTTACGGTAGGTCTGCTCAATCAGCGGGATGGCTTTTTCGGTCTGGCCGGCCTGGGCCCGCATCTGGCCTTCGTGGAACAGCAGGATAGGGGCGTCGTTATCATGGTGACGCCGGTAGTCCCGGATGAGATCAGCCGCTTCTTCCGTGCAACCGGCCCGATGCAGAGTGCGCCATCCACCCTCCATGTCCTGATCGAAGGCATTCTGGTCAAGGGCCATCATGGCATCATGATCGTAGTCACATGAGGGCGCGGAAAGCGCGCTTAGCAGCAGGAGGAGAGTGGACAGCATGGTTTTGTACTCTGAGATGTCGGTGTCTTTGAGTATCTCTGCTTTTAGGTGCAGCCAGACATCGACTTAATCCGATTCGGATGTAAACTCGAACTCCGTTTCCACCAGCACAGGTTTAGCCTCAGTGTCGTCTTCCCAATGAAATTGCCACTGGCTTACGGAGTCCAGCACGGCGGCATTGAAAACGCCACTGGGTTGCGCCTCAGCAACTTTCGCACGTGAGACTTCTCCGTTCTCTTCGACCCGCATCAGTACCTTGATTGACCCGGTGGGCAGGAGTTCACGTGCTTCTTTGCTCATTCGCACGGGAGCTGAATCAACTGCTGCAAACACAGGATCGCTCATTTCAAGCTGTTCCAGCGCTTTGTCATCTTCCGATAGTGGGTCGGGGCGATTCTTACCATCACCGAAGTGGACAAAATCGATGGTTTGAGCCACTCGGACCGATTGCGCATTCGTAGCGTCATCCGGCTGGTAGCGCCATTGCTGGACGGCCCGGATCGCAGCACGATCGAAAATTCCCTCCGGCGTGGATTCCATGACCTCGATGTGGGTGACCTGACCATCGGCGTCGATCACCAGTCCCATTGTCACTGAGCCGGAGATACCCTTTGTGAGGGCGCTCCTAGGCCATTCGGGCGCAACCCTTGTTATTTCAGCGAAATAAGAGTTCGGATCTTCAACCTTTGGCAGCGCCTTTTTTTCCTCCGGAATAAAGGTTTCCGGCGAGCTGGCGCAGGCGCTCATGAGAGCGATAAGGCCAACGGCGAATGCAGGACGGAATACAGATTGCTGGCTCATACGGGGTCCCCCTCCCTAAGGATCTATTATTCAATCTGCCACCATGGGGCATCATGGCCCTGGCGGACTCTGACGAGAATCGAGATTGGAATTTACTGGGCCTTTTGGGATTTTGTCAACGGGAGGCCGAGAGCTCCGCGCCCAGAGTGCAGGTTTGGAAAAAGACCTGATTGCTGCCTTAGGGAATGAAAAGGGCCGCGGCAGTCTCGCCGCGGCCCAGTCATCAGTACTGAGGTGAATCAGAAACGACGGTATTGGATGACCCGGGGTGAAATGGAGATGGGGTCACCTTCTTCGTTCAAGTTGTCGATCCGTTCCAGCAGGGAGACCCAGTCACCGTCGTCATGCAGCAAGGTCCAGCTTCGGACCATGGTCAGGTAGCAATCGACCTCCTGGGAATCGTCACAAATGGATTCCCGGCCCCACCAGACCGGACCGTCATCCCGCGGTTGCGCCCAGGCTTCCAATACGAGACGCCCGTTATCGAAGCGGTAATCGACTTCGTAATCAATGCCCAGTACTTCGTCGGTTGCTTTCTCGATGTAACGGATGCTGCCCCAGCCATCTTCTCTGAGATCGACGGCGAAGGCATAGTCACCCGCCGTTTGGTAATCCCACTGGACAAACAATTCACTGGCAAAGGTCTCATCCAGCCCGCCATTGGCGCTTTGTGGAGCGATCATGGAGCGAATGGAGCGGGCCTCACCATTGCTGTTTGTGGACAGGACCCTGGAGCGCCAGACGGGGAGGTGCTGTTCCGCCTTCAACGCAATTTCATGGACTGTGCCGCTGCCAAACTCGATCTGCAGCCAGCCGCTGTCGCTCAAGGACCAGTTAAAGGCCCCGGATTCGCTGGCTTCGCCGACCCCGCCGCTGGTGAAGGTCATCAGCTCGTCGCCATACCACGCCTCGCCACCGACAAGCGCGGGGAAATCGCCCGGAATGCCCCAGGTCTGATCAGCGATGTCGGCTTCCTCGAAGGCCATGAGCTGGTCCAGGTGGTGGCCGTAAAGGTCTGTCCGGAAATCCACCTCAATGCTTTCCCGGTCGGGATCGTCCGGGAATTCCCGGGTGCCGGCCTGGCTGACGGAGACGATGTCCATGCCGTCTTCTTCGGCCACCAGTGAGGCCTCGAATTCACTGAGACTCGTGACGCAGGCGGTTTGATAGGAATTGCCTTCATCGTCTTCGACCCAGCAAAAGGCTGCCGTGGTGAGTTCTCCGTCAAGATTCACTTCCAGCATGCCGTCGACGACTTCCCACTGGAAAGTGACCGAATCCACGTGATTGGAGTAGAGGCCAGTCCCATCCTCTTCGAAGCGGAACTGAGTGCCGGTGATGATATTGGGCTCCGGGCCGGTGATACCGAACCAGTCATTGGGTATCTCATCTTCGTCGATTCCCTGTACCAGGTCCTCGTCGGAGAGGATCTCACCAATGGCATTGTCGATACTGTCCGGATCGTTCTCCAGAACCTGCTCCTCATAGCTCTTTCGGCTTTCCTCTTCCTCAATCAGGCTGCTGGTGTCATCACTGCCCACCAGGGCCAATCCCGCCTGCGCCAGGGAAGCACCTGCTGCCGGGACAATGGTTCGATCCGGGTCTTCCACGGCAAGCAGGATCAACGCCGACGAGCGCAGTAGCAGGTTGGCCGACAGGCGGTCCCGAAGCGCTGTCCGTTCAGCCTCGGTTTCCGGTGCCTGACCATCGTTCTGCCAGCGCATCAGGGCGGCGTTGGCGGTACTCACATTGGTGATATTGACCCCCACGTTCTGTTCCCGGGTCAGAAGCCCGTCGTTGGTGGCAAGGGCCTGCAGTCGATTCATGTCACCAAGGTAGGACTGGAAGAGGATGAAACCATCCGTTGGGTCAGTGGCTTTAAGGCTCACCATTTCATCCGGTTCACGAATGCTGAGGCGCAGGCTGTACATGCCCTGTTCGTCGCTTCTGGCCTCATAGAGTGTTTCGCCCACCTGCGCCTCGATATCGGCATCGGCAATGATCGGGCCGGCGACCCGGCCAATCATCTGGATGGCCCCATGACAGGAAACGGCGATGTCGCTGACGTCGGCACCGGCGATCGTTCCTTCGGTGTTTTCCAGGTCACAGTTCTGGGCCGGCGCTTCCGGCAGGACCTGCGTGGCAACACTGTAACTCTCACCGTCCTCAAGCTGCGTGGCGAACTCAAATGGGCCATCCGAATCGATGGTCAATGACTCCGCATCATTGAGTCTCAGGATGAGCTGGTCTCCGCTCAGTCCGATGACTTCCCCGGCGACGGCAAAGACGGCTTCGCCATCCGGATCACCAGAGTCGCCACCATCGTCGCTGCTCGAACTGGAACTATTGCAGGCAGCGAGGGGAAGGACCAGGACAAGGGAATACAGACCTATGCGTGGATTGAATGGGGACATTGTCAACCTCCTTGGAGTGTTTTCAGACTGCCCGACTTCCTATTCCGTGACGGAAAATGAGAGGGACGTATGGATAAGCTAGGCTGGCGGGCGCCCCGGCGCATCACCCATATAGGTGAACTCTGGCGAGAAATTTTCGAGGTTGGCGGCTGGGTGGGGCAGGCCGCTGAGAGGGATGCGGTGCTAGCTTGTGGAGTCGGAGGGGCTGGCGGAGATATTCCAGGGTTTGCCGGTCAGCAGGCGTATCAGTTCGGACTGGCGCCCGGTGCCGCTCTTGGTGAGTACTCTCTTTAGGTGGCTACGCAGGGTTTCCCGCGACAGCTGCCAGTGATCGCTGAGCTCGGACAGTTCGTGACCCTGGGCCAGGGCACAGGCCAGTCGGGCCTCGGCCGCTGTAAGGCCGTAAAGACTCATGAGAATGTCGCGATTGACCAGGCCTGCGTCCGCCAGGTTGCTCAGGAGCCAGACGGTTTGCACATCAGGCCATGGACCCTCCAGGCCCATCGGGCCGGGTCTGGCTGGCGTGGCCACCACCAGAATGTGGGGTCGGCCCGCTTCATGTTGGAGCAGTATTGCCTCCGGGGTAGGCGGTTGGGAAAGGGCGATCCGGTTTTTGACAGTCTCGAGCATGCCCCGGAAGCGCTTGCGGTCTCTGGGGTGGGTCACCCTGATATGGCCTGTATCAGCCATCAGGCCATGACGTTGTTGAAGAATCTCCTCGGCCTTGTCGTTCTTGTGGACAATGCGATGCTCCCCGTCGAGTAGCACTACACCCACGGACAGGGCATTAAGGGTATGTTCGGCAGCATTGACCTGTTGCCGGGTGAGCCTCAAGAGCTGGCCCATGTTCACGGCCCGCTGGATATGGGGGACCAGGCGGCGCATATAGTTTTTGTCTTCCTGGTCAAACGGTCCAGCGGCCAGGTGTCGCTGGACTGCGAACTTGAAAACACAGTCCTCGGTGCGCACGGCAATACCGCCACAGACGTGATAATTCTCCTGGGGCCGCATGTAATCAGCGAAAAATTCGTTGTTACGGAGTTCCCGGGGTGTGAATAGCTGTTCGGATGTGGCGATGAATCCGGCCGGGACGGTCTTGAGTACATCGAGGAAGATGTCGTGCTTGATTTAGTACTCGCTGTGAGCTCGCTGCAGCGCCGGGTCCAGGTTGTAGTGAATGTTGCTGCGAATGGCGGTGTTGCGTTCATCGATGCCCCGGATGATGCCTGACTTGGCATTCAGGGTCTGGGCCAGGTCAACGATGAAACCCTGCCAGTGGTCCGGGTCGGTGGCGGCGGTGTAGATAGACTCCACCTGGCTCGAAAATCTATCGATGTCGTGGGTCGATCTCATGGCCGCCCCTTCACTGCGACGGACTCTGGTCAAAGGTATCCAGGACCTGGTCCCAGCGCTCAAACAAGGCGAAATGGGCGCTGTCTGCCCATTGATTCAGTGGGATACCACCAAGGTGCGCTGACAGCCATTGGCCCATGGCAATCGGCGCATTCAGGTCTCGGCTGCCATGCCAGAGGTGGACCGGGCAATTCGGTGCTTTGGGCGTGATGCCCCAGTCCGATGTCAGTGCCTGGGCGTCCGCCAGCATGCCTTCCAGGCCGGGCCGCAGACATTCGGTGAGGCTTGCGGCGTAGGCACTGGTACCCGTTTTTTCGAAAATGGCCTGGTCTTCCGGCGGTGCGCCGGCCAGAAGCAGGTCCAAGGGGGTGTCGGTGGATTCGAGACCGTCGTTGAGCATGGCGAGAAAGGCCTCGGCATCGCTACCGGCCAGTTGCCAGAATTGTTGCAGTGATTCCGGCATGCCCACCGTGGTGGCATCCGAGAATGGCGCAAGACTGCTGACCAGGCCCAGTCGGTTAATGCGTTCCGGTAGGCGCAGGGCGGCAGCCAGGGCATGGGGGCCGCCGCCGGAAAAGCCGAGAAGGCCAGTCTGGTCGAGTGCCAAGTGGTCCAGCAGGGCTGCCAGGTCGTCGGCAAAATCGGCAAGGGTACGGCCCGGGGAAGGGGAGCTTGCACCGTAGCCGGGGCGGTCCGGCACGATCACCCGCAAACCGAAAATCGCGGCCAGATCGGCCGCCGGGGCAAATTCCCAGCGTGATCCCGGCGTTCCATGGCAGTAGACGATGCCTCTGCCGTCGGCGAGGCCATATTCCGACCAGCCAAGTTGCCGATCAGCGGCAAGGCGCAGGGTGTGGTGGTTCCCGTACTGATGCCCGGTCATACTGACTCCCTTCACCGGGTTTGCTAAAGCCCGGAAACGATCCCCTCCTTCTTTTTACATATTAGACCTGCCGGGGCCTTGCTGCCACTCAAAATCGGCTTGAGGCGGGGATGTAACTCTTGGTTTGGTCCCGAGGGGCGTCAAGTCAGGTCCTTAGCTTGCGCTGAGCGCGGCTTGCCATCTTTCACCTTGGCTCCAGCCGGCCTCATGTCTGGTCGTCACTGAGGCTCCTGGTTGCCGGGGCGATATTGGAACTTGCCTGCCGGCCCGTTGTCGTCTTGCGGTCATCCGTGAGTTCCGGGAGGATGGGTTGCCATTGCCCGTCTGGAATCCCGACTTTGTGGTGTCCTATGCATAAACTGCCTGGCTCTTTCTCCCCTGTCTGTTTCCCTGTTCTTTTGCTGCTTGGGCTGTTCCTGACAGCCTGTGGACCGTCCGGTGATTCATCCAATGGTCTGTCCGAGCGGGATCTGCGTGATGCCGACTCGGCCGAGGGCCTGTTCACGGTGCATCAAATCGATGAGCGGATCCTTTTTGAGATTCCCCAGGACATGCTCGGGCGCGAGATGGCGGTGATGAGCCGTTATGCCAAGGCCCAGGAAGGGCTGGCGGCCCGTGGCGGCGGGGATCGCATGACCGAGAATATGGTGGTGCAGTGGGAGCGGCGCGGTGACCGTGTTGTGCTTCGCAGTCAGAGCCATGCCAATACCGCTGATCCGGATTCCCCCCTGGCCCTGGCCGTCGCCAATTCGAATTTCTCGCCGGTCGTTGCCAGTTTCCCGGTGGAGATGGAGCGACAGGGACGGGCGGTGATTGATGTCACTGAAATGTATCTGGGAGATCATCCGGCCTTCTCCTTTCCCCGCCAACGCCGGGATGATCTGGGTATCCGACAGTTTGATGCGGAGCGAAGCTGGCTGGAGTGGAGCCGGGCTTTTCCCGGGAACATCGAGATTCGGGCCGTGCGCAGTTATGACGCGGAGAATCCGCCCTCCAATCGTCGGGGCGGTACGGTTTCCTTCGAGATCAACCACTCCATGATCCTGCTGCCGGAGGAACCCATGATGCCCCGCCTGGCGGATGAGCGGGTTACCTACATTACCCAGCAGCAGACCGATTATTCCCGGGATTTCCAGGGGGTGCGGCCCTATGAATACCTGCGCCGCTACCGTCTGGAGCCCAAGGACATGGAGGCATTCAAGCGCGGTGAGCTGGTGGAGCCCAAGGAGCCCATCGTCTGGTATATCGACCCGGCGACGCCGGAGAAGTGGGTGCCTTACTTCAAGGCCGGGATCATGGAGTGGGAGTCGGCCTTTGAAAAAGCCGGCTTCAAGAATGCGGTGGATGTGAAGCTGGCACCCACCGAGGAAGAAGACCCGGAGTTCAGTCTGCTGGACGCCCGCTACAACGTGATTCGCTACGTGGCCACCCCGGTACGCTCGGCCAACGCCGGCGGTGATGTGGTGGACCCCCGTTCCGGTGAGGTGATCCGCGGTCACATGAATATGTACCACGGTCTGGATGAGCGCTTGCGTTGGTGGCTGGTGTCTCAGGTGGCCACCGCCAACCCCCGCTTCCGAACCACTGAACTGAGTGAAGAGGATCTCGGCGAGGCCCTGCGCTATGTGGTCTCCCATGAAATGGCCCATGCCATGGGGCTGCCCCATAACCAGCGGGCCAATTTTGTGTACCCGGTGGAGAGTCTGCGCGACCCGGATTTCGTGGAAGAGTGGGGCCATTCGGCTTCATCAGTCGGGCGTACTCGTTATAACTACATCGCTCAGCCCGGTGACGACGTGTCCCCGGAGCGCCGCATCGGTCTGTGGGATGAGTTCGCCATCATGTGGGGCTATCGGCCGATCCCGGAAGCCACCACGCCGGAAGAGGAACTGGAAACCCTCAATGAATGGATCGTCGAGCGGGCGGACAAGCCCTGGTTCCGTTCCGCCCATCCGCAGTTTGGCATGGACGTGGAATGGGACCCTTACCGCATGACCGAGGGTATTTCCGATGATCCGGTGAAAGCGGCTGAGTACGGCATGCGCAATTTGCGCGAGGCCACCCGCAATCTGCGTGAGTGGCTTTTGAAGGCCGGCGATGACTACTACGAGCTGGAAACCCATTACCTGCAGAATCTGACCCAATGGAATCGCTACGCCGAGCATGCCGCAGCGGCCGTGGGCGGCTCCTGGACCCACCACAAGCGAGTTGGCGAGGAGGGCGCGGTTTATACCCCCATCGATCCCGACTACCAGCGCAAGGCCATGGCCTTCATCGACGAGCATGTCCTCAGCACGCCGGAGTGGGCACTGGACATGGAAACCCTGCGTCGCTTGGAGCACGCCGGCGCGGTGGAGCGTATTCGGGCCTATCAGGAACTGGCCGTGCAGCGACTGCTAAATCATGCCCGCCTGGCTCGGATGATCGAGCACGAGGCCTTCCTGGGCGATGAAACCTATCGGCCCACCGATATGTTGGATGATGCCCGGGCCATGATCTGGCGGGAGTTGAGCGAAGGTGAGGCCATCAACACCTGGCGGCGCAACATGCAGCGAGCCTACCTGGAACAGGCCCAATACCTGTTGCAGCAGGCCGAGTCCGAGCACTGGCAGCCGCCTGCTTCCGGCAATCTCCGGGTGGGCAGGAATGACGACCCGCCCTTGAATGCGGATCTGCACATCAGCCAGTCGGATATCCGGCCCTTAGTCCGTGAACAACTGGCTTTACTGGCTGATGAGATCGCTTCCTTTCTGGATAATGGAGTGAAAGACCGGATGACCCGAATTCATCTGCAGGATGCCCAGCGGCGCATTGAGCGGGCCTTGCGCTAGATACAGGGTCTGGAAGGCTGGTTCTGCACTTGGATTTGAGGGGCCTGCAACCCGGAAAATAGCGGTAGCATAGACCATGATACTGATTGCCATGATTTGAAGTCCGAAATCGAGGGGGAAGGGAAGTGAGCCGGAATTTGATTGCTGGGGGCTTGTGTTTCTTGTTGCTGTTTGCAGCCAATGGTGTCCGTGCCACCGATATTTTTGTTGGGGGCGGTATTCTGGACGGCGGTGCCGGTACCCAGGATGATGACTGGAATCTTTTCTCTGCCCGCGATTTCAGGGGCACGGGCGGATGGGTATCGGTCGGTGCTATCGGTCGGTGCTATCGATCGGGATCTGCGCTTCTACGGCACGCTTGGTCGATTGCCATTTGATGATGCCGATCTGACTGTGGCGACCTTCGCTGGTGATTATGTCTTTGCCTACGGTGATGTGCTAAGGCCCTATATTGGGCTGTCCGCCGGCTATGGGCGGCAAAAGTGGACAGAGAACGTGCCCTTCGATGAGGACCGCATGGCCATGTTCGATGGTGAGAGCGGGGAGGGCTTTATCTTTGGCTTTCAGGCTGGTGTGCTGCTCGAGTTCAACCGACATTGGCAGATGGATATCGGTGGGCGGGGTTACTATTCAAGAATCAGCAGTTCGGCTGTGATCGAAGGCTTTGATGTGGCGCATCAGAGACTGGAGACGCTCAACTTCATGCATGTTTCCCTGTACTACCAGTTTTGATCCTGGGTTCTTCATTGAAAGCCGTCAATCTGTTGGCTTTTTTCCGGTTTGCAGGCAGGTGATGGCCCGCTCCAGGCCTTCCACGGTCAGGGGGAACATTCGCCCGTCAAGCAGCTCCCGCACCATGCCAATGCTGTAAGTCCGTTCCCAGTCTTCTTCGGGTACCGGGTTGAGCCAGATCAGGCGTTCAAAACGCTGTTTGATCTTCTCGAAGGAGGCCGCTCCCGGCTCCGGGTTCATGAAGTCGATGGCACCGAAGGGGGCGGCAATTTCGTAGGGCGACATGGAGGCATCACCGACGAAGATCGCCTTGTAGTCGGGGCCGTAGGTGTTGAGGATCTCATCCAGTGGGGTGAGATTGTCGTGGCGCAGCTCGTTAGCCTGCCAGAGATGCTCGTAGATGAAGTTGTGGAAATAGTAGTGCTCCAGGTGCTTGAACTCGGCACGGCATGCGGTGAATAGGGCTTCGGAAAGCTGGACGTGATCGTCCATGGAACCGCCTACATCAAAAAAACTCAGGACCTTGACGGCATTGTGCCGTTCCGGTCGGGTGCGGATGTCCAGCAGGCCGGCATTGCGGGCCGTGTCCCGGATGGTGGCATCCAGGTCCAGCTCTTCCCGGGCCCCGCTGCGGGCGAAGCGTCGCAACTTGCGCAGGGCGAGCTGGATGTTGCGGCTGCCGATTTCGGATTCGTCGTCCAGGTTTCGATATCGACGCTGCTCCCAGACCTTGACCGCCCGGCGATGGCGGCCCGGTCCACCGATGCGGATGCCTTCCGGGTTGTAACCGCCATGGCCGAAGGGGCTGGTCCCGCCGGTACCGATCCAGCGGTTGCCGCCCTCGTGCCGCCCGGTTTGTTCATTGAGCCGTTCTTCCAGGGCCTTCATCAGGGCTTCCAGCCCGCCAAAGGCCTCGATCTGGCGCTTCTCCTCTTCGGAGAAATGCCGGTCCAGTTCCAGGCGCAGCCAGTCCTCGGGGAATTCGCCGCCGAGCGGGTCGGGCATGGCCTCCAGGCCTTCCTGGAAATGGGCAAAGGCCTGATCAAAACGGTCAAAGCGGGTCTCGTCCTTCACCAGGGTCATGCGGCTCAGGTGATAGAAGGCATCCATGTCACAAGCGGCAAGGTTGGCCTCCATCACCTCATGCAAGGCAATAAGATCCTTGGGGGTGACGGGGAGCCCGTGCTGGCGCAGGGTTGTGAAAAAACGGATGAGCATGGGCGGCAGTGGCACTCAGGCGCGGCGGCTCATGAAGGCCAGGCGCTCCAGCAGTTGCACGTCCTGTTCGTTCTTTACCAGGGCACCATAGAGGGGTGGCAGGGCCTCGCGGATGTCACCGCCTTTCAGGGCCTTGGCCGCAAGCTGGTCGCTGACCAGCAGTTTGAGCCAATCCAGTAGTTCGGAGGTGGAGGGCGGCTTTTTCAGGCCTGGCACCTCGCGGACCTGAAAGAACATGCGCAGGGCATCGCTTATCAGCTTTGATTCAATGTCCGGGAAATGGACGTCAATGATGGCCTTGAGGGTGTCCGCGTCCGGAAACTCGATGTAATGGAAGAAACAGCGGCGCAGAAAGGCGTCCGGCAGTTCCTTCTCATTGTTCGAGGTGATGATCACCACGGGCCGATGCCGGGCGCGGATGGTCTCGCCGGTCTCGTAGACATGGAACTCCATTCGGTCCAGTTCCACCAGCAGGTCATTGGGAAATTCGATGTCGGCCTTGTCGATTTCATCGATCAGTAGAACGGCCCGCCGTTGGCTGGCGAAGGCCTCCCAGAGCTTGCCGGGGCGGATGTAGTTGTTGACGTCGTGGACCCGGTCATCGCCGAGCTGAGAGTCCCGCAGGCGGGAGACCGCATCGTATTCGTAGAGGCCTTGCTGGGCGCGAGTGGTGGATTTGATGTGCCACTGAATCAGGGGCATGTCCAGACCTCTGGCGATCTCCTCGGCCAGCAGGGTCTTGCCCGTGCCGGGCTCGCCCTTGACCAGCAGGGGGCGCTCCAGGGTCATGGCGGCGTTGACGGCCAGTTGCAGCTTGTCGTCGGCGATATAGCGCGCGGATCCCTTGAATCCGGTCATCGGGGGCCTCCAGGAAGTAGGGTATTCGGCGGAGGGCGCAGTGTACCCAATCCGGCCCGGGAGACCCAGGGATTCACCGGCCGGTGGCACTGAAAATGACGCTTGACCGGGCGCATTAGCTGATCTACTGTATTATCTATGTAAATCACCTGATTGTTCGAGGAGAAAGGAAGATGGAAGCAATGCGTGCTGCCCTGCTGAGCGGGCTGTTGGCAATTTCTCTGGGTCTCGGCGGTTGTGCCCTGGTGATTGGCAATGAGATGGGCAATACCGGCTGGGACGAGGCCTATCCGGCGGATTTCAAGGAGCAGAGCCGGAGTGACCGGGCCATGAGCCAGGCCGTTCAGGCTGCCCTCAACCGGGATGCCGAAACCCGCCGGGCGGGTATTCGGGTCCGCAGCCGGGACGGGGAAGTCCTGCTGTTGGGCCGGACCGGTGATCCTGACGTGGTCAGCCACGCTCTGCGAGTATCGCTTGAGGTGGAAGGCGTGGAGCAGGTCACCAGCCGGATCGAACTGACCGGCAGTCGCTAGGGAGGCAGGGATAATGAAGACGATTCAATGGAGTGTGGGCAAGGTACTGTTGTTGCTTATCGCCCTTGTTCTCGCGGCTGGCGGTGTGTTCGGCTACAAGCTGGTCTGGGGCAAGCCCTTCAGTGTTGACCATTTCTATGAGCGGGTTTTCATCCGCTTTGCCTTGCAAGACCCGGAGATGCTGACTCAGCTTGGCATTCTTGAGGGGACGCCGCTACGGGGTCATAACCGGCGTCTGACCGATGTGTCGGTGGAGCGGCAGAAGGCCCAGGTGGACCGGGCCATTCGGGATATGGAGATCCTGCGCTCCTACAGCCGGGATCGGATGACAGAGCAGCAGCGCCTGTCCGCCGACATCCTGGAATGGTTCATGGACACCAATCTGGCTGCAAGGGAGTTCATGTTTCACAACTTCCCGGTGAACCAGATGTTTGGTGTTCAGAACAATCTCCCGGAGTTCATGATTGAAACGCATCGCATCGATGATCAGCGCGGCGCGGAGGATTACGTCATTCGCCTGACGCGTTTCCCCGAAAAGTTCGGCCAGGTGATAGTAGGTCTGGATTACCGGCTGGAGCGGGACATTATCCCGCCACGCTTTGTTGTGGATCGTGTGCTGACCGAAATGAATGGCTTCATTGAGCCCGATGTGGAAAGCAACGAACTCTATACCCACCTCGCTGACAGCCTGGATGATCTGGAAGAACTGTCCGAAGAAGATCGTCAGGCGATTCTTCAGGGTGCCCGTGAAGCCCTTCAGGTGGATGTCTATCCTGCCTACCGGGACTTGATTGCCTGGTTCGAGGCAGTTCGCCCGCAGACGAGTGAAGCGGTGGGCGCCTGGACATTGCCCGATGGCGACCGCTTCTATCGCCATATGCTGCGCAGCAATACCACAACCGATATGAGCCCGGCCGAGGTCCATGAGCTGGGCCTGGAACAGGTGGACTCCATCCTATCGGAAATGGACGCCATACTGCGGGAGCAGGGCTATGAAGATGGCACGGTGGGCGAGCGCATGGATCGCCTGGCAGCCGAAGACCGCTTCCTCTATCCGGACACGGACGCGGGTCGGGAGCAGATCATTGCCGATTACCAGGCCATGGTCGATGCCCTGGAAAAGGAAATGTCACCCTATTTCGGCCGCCTCCCTAAAGCCTCGGTTGAGGTCCGACGGGTGCCCGAGTTCCGGGAGGCGACAGCAGCCGGCGCCTACTATCGGCCGCCGCCCATGGGTGGTGGCCGGCCGGGCGTGTTCTATGCCAATTTGCGTGACGTTGCCGAGGTGCCCAAGTTCGGCATGCACACCCTTGCCGTGCATGAGGCCATTCCCGGCCACCATTTCCAGATTGCCCTGCAGATGGAGATGGAAGGCCTGCCCACTTTCAGAAGTTTCCCGCTGTTCAGTGCCTACACCGAAGGCTGGGCCCTGTATGCCGAGCGCCTGGTGGATGAAATGGACCTGTATGAGGATAACTACGAGCGCCTCGGCATGCTCCAGGCGCAGCTATTCCGGGCGGTTCGTCTGGTAGTGGATACCGGCCTGCACTACAAGCGCTGGACCCGCGAGGAGGCCATTGATTACATGTTTGAAACCACCGGCATGCCCCGTGGCGATGTCGTGGCCGAGGTGGAGCGCTATGTGGTAATGCCGGGACAGGCCTGCAGCTACATGGTGGGCATGCTGCATATCCAATCCCTTCGCGACCGCGCCGAGCAAGCCCTGGGGGAGCATTTCGAACTCTCCGACTTTCATGATGTAGTCCTGGGCAACGGTGCCATGCCCCTGTCGTTGTTGAGCAAACAGGTAGATGCCTGGATCGAGGCATCGCAGGGCGACTGAAGGAGAAAGCGAGGCAGACTTGTGCAATACGACCGTATTGGACGCTGCCCGATTATTCACTGCTGGCAAGGCTTAAGCGCTAGTCAAGTGGCTGATTGCCGAGAAAACCCGGGCTCCGCATCTAGCAGAGCCCGGTTCCTTCTTTCAATGTTCTTCCAGACGGATGTGGCCGCTGAAGCTCTGGAGGCGGACACTCAGGGAGCCAGCACCGTCCTGGAATTCCAGGGTGTTGCCGGGGCCCTGCCTGCTCCGGACAGCTTCCCCGCCCAGTTCACTCTCAATCTGCCCACTGTGACTGCGGGCAGTCAGGTTAAGAGGCAGACCGCTGGGGAGGGCCAGGCGAATTTCACCACTATGGCTCTGGGCCTCGATACTGGCACGTTGCTCGGGCTTCAGACTGGCGTGGAGTGCTGCCGATACGGTTTGCAGCCTGGCACTCCGGATATCCCGGCCTTCAATCTCGATGACGCCGGACACATTCTCAGCCTCAACCCGGCCCTGAAGATCCCTGGCCAGAACGCGGCCACTGACCGAACGCAATCGGTTTTCTTCCTGACCGCTGCCTTTTAGGTGGATATCCCCACTGACGGTAGCCAGATCCAGGCGGGCCGGGCGGGCGTCCACGTTCAGGTCACCGCTGACAGCTTTCAATGACAGTCGCTCACCCTCAAGTCCGCGGACGGCGAATCCTCCGCTCACCACGCGGCCTTGCAGGGATATACCTTTAGGGACAGTCAAATTCAATGTGGTCCCATTGACCTGCGTGTTGCTGCTCTCATCCTTGGGCCGAAGATTGATTACCCAGGCATCACGATCGCCCCGGATCTCCAATTCCTCCACTTCCTCGCCCAGTTTGCCTGTGAGCCGAAACTCGTCGGTGTTTTCAGCCTGTATATTGATCTGGCCGACCATGGCATTGATATTTACCCGCGCATCAGCAGCTATGGGCCGTGATTCCTGCACGGGCTCGGCTAATGTGGCTGTGCTAAATAACAGGAGCGTCAGCACAATCCAGAAAAGCATCAGGGTTCTCATGGTTATATTCTCCATTCCGGTTCCACACGATTCATGAGTTGCATTTCCCGCAGCCGGGCGTCGATCAGCAGATCCAGCAGCAAAGGGTCTCCAGGGTTTTCCGCGACGGCCTGCTCCAGTTCCAATACCGCGGCGCGATGGGTTTCCCAGCCCGGTGGGTTGCTGTGACCACCAAATGCTTCGGCGATGGCCGCCGGGGAGTGTTGCAGCAGGGCCTGACTGGCTGACTCAAGAGTGGCCCATTGCTGCTTTTCCACCTCCGGTGATTGTGGTGACGGTGCTAGCCAGACCAGCAATCCCAGGGTCAATACGGAAGCCGCCACGGCCAGCCCGCTGAGTACACGGTGCCTTGACTGTCTCCTGATGCCCCGCTCAATGGCCTGCCAAATACCCTCTGGTGGCGCGGCCTCTCGTGGAAGAGCGTTCAGTCTGTGGTCCAGTTCCCGATCAGTGAGTGTCATGGGAAAGCACCTCCTTCAACAGTTTTCGAGCCCGATGCAACTGCGCCTTCGATGTCCCGACCGCAATGCCCGCTGTTGACGCGATCTCCTCGTGGCTCATCCCTTCCAGGTGGAATAGAACGAGCACCAGGCGGGCATTGTCAGGCAGCCCGGTAATGGCACGCTCCAGGTCCCGGTCGGCACAGGGCCAGGGTGGCTCCCCGGCAGCTTGCTCTGGGGGATTCTCCTGGGTGAGCAGCCGCGGCCGCCGTTTGTCCGCCAGGGAGATATTGACCAGCAGCCGCCGCAACCAGCCGCCAAAGGCCTGGGGATCCCGCAGCTGGCCCAACTTTTGCCAGGCTTGAAGGAAACAGTCCTGGACCCAGTCTTCGGCCCGGCCCCGATCACCGCCGGCCAGCCGCCAGGCAGTGGCGAGGAGCCGTCCGCCGTAATGGCGGTACAGCTGGTCGAAGGCTTCCCGATCCCCCCGGCTGGCGGAAACCACCCACGCCTGCTTTGAGTCAACGCTTTGGCTGTCATTTTTGTTATCCATGCCCATAGGATGCGCCCAGTTCTGGCAAGGTTTGAATCATCGCCCGAATTTTTTTCCTGGTCGGGCGGCATGGAAGCTGCTTCGCGCGCTGACGGGATGGCAGGAATCAGCGGCCTATCAGGCTGATTCCAGGTGTTTCGCTGCCGCGCAAGGCGGCGTCGGAATCAGGAGATTATGCTGCTATGCTTTGGAGAAGGCGCCCAGGGTATGCCTCGTTGCCGGGCACGGCAGGGCAACTCGGGGGCCGCAGAGCGCAGGCGGGATTTTTGGGGGGAGTGAATGGGGCAGTTGTCGAGATTATCGATTGCGTCGCGACGATTTTGGCTCGTGTCAGTTCTTCTTCTTCTGAGTTTTTCGGCCCAGGCGGGCCTGCTCAATTTTCACCACTACGATGTCCAGGATGGTCTGCCCCAGACCCAGGTCCTGAGTATTCACCAGGACTACCGGGGGTATCTATGGTTCGGTACCTATGGCGGCGTCAGTCGCTACAACGGGGTTCAGTTTGAGACTTTCACGACTGCCAGCGGGCTGGGCGCCAATGCAGTGGAGGCCATTGCCAGCGATCCCGATGGGACTATCTGGGTGGCCACTGGTGCCGGCGTGTGCAAAAAGTCAGCGGGCGAAGCGCGCTTTTCCTGTCTTGATGTGCCGGGTCTTGACGAGGCATATGTCTATGACTTGCATTTGGATCCGGAGAGGCTTTGGGTAGCCTCCAATCGGGGATTGTTCCGCGTGCAAGGGGAGCTGTATCAGCAGTATACGGACAAGGACGGGCTTCCTGTCAGTTCCGTTCAAAGCGTGGTCACTCTGTCGGATGGCACGGTGGTGGCCGGGACGGTGGAGGGGATTGCGCAGCAGCCTCCACAAGATGACGGGTTTTCCATTCCTGAAGGGGGAGCCGAGCTGACGGTCGCCACCATGCTGGCCCGGGATGGAAAGGTCTGGCTTGGCACGACTGCAGGACTATTTGTCTACTACCAGGGCAGTATTTTTGTATCCCCCCTGCCATCCGGGAAATCCGGTGCTGTGGACATCGTATCCCTGGCCCTGGGCCAGGATGACGATCTCTGGGTCGCCAGTGGTTATGGCGTCTATCAGCTAGCCTCCAATGGCATCAGGCAGATCACCACTGAAAGTGGCCTCGCCGACAATAATGTCCACTCTGTCTTCGTGGACCGGGAGGGACTCGCCTGGATGGGCCATGATTATGGCTTGAGTAAACTCGTGCCGGGCCCGTTCAGGGGTTATGACAGCTCCAATGGCATGCATCATGACTTTGTCCGGGCCATTGCTGAAGATGAACGACACCGGCTGTGGCTGGGCACGAGGCAGGGCGTTCAAGTCGTGCCAAAGACCGACGAGGGTTGGGATTTTCAGCGCAGCCTGTTGATTCTCTCAGAGGATGGCCTGAGTGACCCCAGAATATTTTCCATTGATTTTCCTGCTCCAGGGGAGGCACTCATCGCCACGGTAAACGGCCTCAACCATTGGCGAGAGGGGGAAGGCATCATTGCGCGCTATTTCGACCAGGATGGTCTCCCAGGTAATCGGACACTTTCCGTTTTTGTGGATAGTCTAGACCGGGCATGGATTGGCACTCGCGAGGGGATCGTTCGATTTGATGGCGGAGAGATACTTCCCCCGCCAACGCACCTGGAGGAGGTAAGCTATCCAATTCGTTTCAAGGAAGATGCTCATGGACGTTTATGGATTGCGACTGTGGATGAGGGGGCCTACGTCTATGACGATTCGGGCGGCGAGAGCGACACGCTGACTCAGTACAATGCTGGCAATGGCCTCACCGGCGAGACCATTTGGGACATGGCGCCTGATGAAAGTGGTGGCATGTGGCTGGCTAGCAATGGGGATGGTCTTTTTCATGTGACAGGTGATGGCAACATTAATCGCTACAGCGTAGAAGACGGCCTTGTCGATAATTTCGGCTGGCAGGTGATTCGGGATCGGCAGGGCCAGGTTTGGGTTTATACCAATCGTGGTTTGTCCCGATTGGATTCGGATGGAAATTTCCGGAATTTCGGTTTGGAAGATGGGCTGTTGCATTTGGAAGGCGGGGCCACAACAGCTGTCGAATGCCATACAGGGCATATCTGGTTTGGATCCGCCGATGGTTTGGTCCAGTACGACCCGATGCATGATCACTTGAATGTCGCAGCACCACTCCCGAGAGTCGAATCAGTGGAGCTGGAAGGGGAGAGAATTGAGGCAGGCAGTGAGATTCCCCATGGGGCGGGTAGCCTGGATTTTCATTTTGCCAGCCTGAGCTTTCAGGCGGAAGATGCCGTGCGTTACCGGTATCGGCTCAAGGGAGTGTCAGAGCAATGGAATGAACTGGAGAGCCACAGGCCGGTCACCTACGGCAATCTGGGGGGCGGTGATTATGTTTTTGAAGTCACGGCCAGCAATGCGCATGGCGTCTGGAGCGAGGAAGCCGCCAGCTTCCCCTTCAAGGTCAAGCCACCCATTTGGGCGACTCTCTGGTTCTGGCTGGCAGTAGCGCCTGCGACAATTGGGCTCTTCTGGGCGGGTGTTTCATTGCGATGGCGTCAGCTGGATGTCAGGCGGCGTGAATTGGAGACGCTGGTCAGGGATCGCACTCGAGACCTGGAAGCGGCAAATTCACAATTGGCCGCCGCCGCCATCACTGATCCTCTTACCGGTCTGAAAAATAGACGATATCTCCATAATCAGATTGGGACCGATGTTGCTCAGACCCGTCGAGCCTATGCCGGGAATGCTGAACACCCAAACCGGGATATTGTCTTCATGATGGTGGACCTGGACCATTTCAAGGAAATCAATGATTGTTGTGGCCATAAGGCGGGTGATCAGATCCTGAAAGCCTATGCCGAAATCATTGATGATGAACTCAGGGATTCTGACTATGTTGTACGCTGGGGTGGCGAGGAATTTCTTATTGTTGCCCGTCAGACCGAGGCCGCCCGCTGTCGGGTGATGGTTGAGAGAATACGCGAAAGGGCCAGTAATCACCGTTGTCAAATAGAAGGAGAGGGACGCGATCTGAGCTGTTCCTGCTCCATTGGCGTGTCACATCTGCCCTTCCTGCCGGGAGAGCCCGATGTGTTCAGTTGGGAGCAGATCGTGGATATCGCCGATGTGGCAGTCTATCTCGCAAAATGGCTTGGCCGTGATGGCTGGGTTGCAATTCATGGGACCGATAAGTCTGACGTGAGTGATCCCGCTGAATTTATTTGGCGACTCAAGCACGACCTTTCCGGGCTCGTTGGGGAATCTCAGGTGGAGTTGGAGGCTTCTTTTGAAGATGTATCAGCTGTCATTGCGAAGCGTGATTCGAAGTAGCGTAGCGGGTATTTGCTTGAGTTTTGTCATGGTCCTGCTGACGGCTTCTTGTGCTTCCCGCCCCGCCTCTGAGATTCCTTCAGATGAATCAGGGTCTGTGCCTCAGGCACCATTGCCTAATCACGCTCTCTTTGAACCAGTCGGTGATCTGAAGCCCGTTGACCAGATATTTCGGCTGACCAAGTCACAGGAAGAGCGCTTTCTTGAAGTGTTTCATCGTCGTGGTGACCGGGTTCCCACTCATTACAGGATTCGGGACTATCTCGAGTCGCGCGTCTTTCGCCTCGACTACGTGGATTCCCCTCTCTCGGCAAGTGATGCCCTCGAACGGGGAGAGATGAACTGCATGGCAGTCGCTGCTATCAGTATTGCCATTTCGGATCTCGTCGGGCTTGAGTATGAAATCGAGATTCTGGATACCATGCCGGCCTTTGACCGAACCGAGCACGTCCTGTTGAGCATCCATCATGTACGGACCCGCATCCTGGACCCGGAATATCGGGCCACTGAGCGGGTGGTCGTTCTCCAGCGCCCGAGTGTGATCATCGATTATTTTCCATTCCGTACCGGCGTTAATAGCCGATCTTTGTCTCGGGATGAGTTTGTCGCTTTCTACTACCGGAATCTGGCGGTGGACGCGTTATTGAAAGAAGAGATTGATCGCGCATTTTCATTGGCCAATCGAGCCCTGGAGTTTGAGCCGAATCAGCCGGATGTCCTGAATCTAATGGGCATACTTCATTCCAGGCGGGGTGATGTTGTCTCGGCAGAGCATTATTACGACTACATCATCAATGTTCACGGGCTCAGCCCAAGCGTGTTGACCAATTATCGAAATCTCCTGGTCCGGCAGGAACGATACGATGAGGCGGAGCGCTTGGAGGCGCGGTTGGAGGAAATGGAGGATCCCAACCCTTTCCACTGGGTCGAGCTGGGTGAAAGCGCCAGGGTGGCTGGGGACTACCGGCAGGCCCTGCGATGGTTCCGCATGAGCCTGGAGCAGGCGCCGTATCTGCACGAAGCCTGGTGGCGAAAAGCCATGGTCTACGAGGCCTTGGGTGAGCCGGAGCGAAGCATTCAGGCGCTTTCCAGGGCGGTGGAGCTGGCCGGGCGACCGGCAACCGAGCGCCGGGATACCGGCAAGATGGAGGCGCTCAAGGTAAACATCGGTGACTCGGCACGGGACCAGAGCCGGCCTTGAACTTGCTGGGGCGTTGTCGGGAAGCGCCGAACAAGAAAGGACGGTTAAAATCGGCAGGATGAAATCCCGGACTGGCAGAACGTCCTTGCCATGTCACGCCTCATAGCAGTTATTGAGAGCGCTATCACCTTGTACGATATGTCCCATTCTTTATACACGTCTAGCCCCCAAGCAGGCGGTAAGTTCATTCTCAGTGGGGGCTGAACTTCTCCCGCAGGATCTCGAGGTCCGACTCAGTCCATCCCCTGGGCTCCACAAGGGCTAGCCAGGCATCAAAATAGTGCTCGGCAGCAATGGTATGCCCATAGCCGGGGGGCGCCGTGCCGGCAGTCATGTCAGCGGCCAGTTGGAGCATGGTCACCACCGGAAACCAGCGGAGGTCCTTGCTCACATCCGGCCCCCGGGGTGACTTTAGCCAATCGGGTTCGCTGTAGAGGCTTTGGGGGGAGAAGAAGGTAATGGGGTCGCTGGCATATTGCAGGAAGGCGATACGGAAATCGCCCCAGTCTGTGGCGCCCTTCCTGAGCCCCCCGTGCTGGTTGGCGAAGCGAATAACCGAGTCATCTCTGAATCTCGGCAGCCAGGCGGGGGATCCGGGGTTGCGTCGCTCCGTGGCATCCTGCCAGGTCGGGCTGCGGAAGGGAGGGCCACTCCATAGGGCGCCATCGAAGGGATCTTCGATGATGTCATAGAAATCAAAGGAACGGTCCGAGTTGAGCGCGCCCAGGCTCAGGCCAAAGAGGTACAAAGCCGGCCGGTCATCTCTCGGAAGATTGCTCCAATGGCCATAGACGGCCTGGAACAGGGCACGGGCGCTCTCCATTCCATAGGCTCCCTCGGCCATGAGCGACACGGGGCTTGGCAGATAGGAATACTGGGCCGCCACGCTGGCAATATCCCCTCGCTTGAGATGTTCTATGGGGTTAATGCCGGCCGGATCCACCCAGCCGGTGCCTGTCGGGGTAATCAGAACGAGCATGGAGCGTTCAAATGCACCCAGTCGCTTGAGTTCTGCGAGCGCCAGGCCGGCCCGTTCCTCCGGCGTTTCGGCGGCATTGAGGCCTACGTATACCCGGATTACTTCGTTGCTTTCCTGTTCCGCGAAGTCCTGAAAGTCTTCCCTTGTGGGCCCACCTGCCAGGAAACGACGACCCTGTCGCCCCATGTCCTCCCAGGCCAGGAGCGAGTCGGGGCCACCGGCACGATAAGGATTGTCGGGTGCTTCTATCTCCGGTTCCATCAGCGCGTCCAGCTGTCGATGGGTCGTGTCGGCGCTTCGAAGTGCCAGTGAGAACAGGATGCCGTCGATGATCGCCCAGAACAGCAGGAAGGCCGTGGCGAGTCCCAGGATATGGGAAACCCGAGGCGGTACGATGCGTTCCAGCTGGGTAGCAAGATAGCGGAAGGTCTTGCGGAAAAGACGGGCCAGGGCAAGGCATAGAAAGAAGATGAGAACGGCAACGATAGCGACTACCAAAGAGCGAATGCCTGACGTAGGGTCCATCCCCATGAGTTCTCGAATATTGTTCTGCCAGGTATCCGCACGCCAGAGGAAGACCACAATAAGCAGGCCGGACACGACTGCGATAAACGATTTGATTCCGTAGAAGATCCTTCGCGGTGGTGAAGGGATGCCCAGAATGGCCCAAAGCCATGTCCCCATCACCCCCAGTCCGTATCCCGCAGCCAGGGACAGGCCGGAAATAAGCCCTTGCACCATCTCGCTTCTTGGCAACAAAGAGGGTGTCAGCGAGAAAGCGAAGAAGATAGCACCAAGCAGCAAGCCGACAATGGAAAAATGCTCGCGCAGAAAAGCAATTACCTCACCGGCGTGCCGTCGGGCTTTCTTGAGTAGCTTGTGCTTAGTCACTGCCGCGCTCGTCCCACGGTGGTGTGGGGAATCGGGGTTCCGCTGTCGCTTGTTCTTCTGGCCACACGACGGCTTTTTCGCCATCCTGCCATTGGATCAGGATACCCTGATTGGCAATCTGGTAACCACGACTGTCAACTTCGAAGGGGCCAAACAAGGTCGTCGTTCTCATGTCCAGAAGGGCCGTACGCAGCGCTCCCGACTCAATGCTGCCTGCCTCCTTAGCTGCCTTGGCAAACAGCCGGCAACTGCCATAGGCTCCAGCGGCATGAAAACTGGGTGCCCGATCAAAACGCTCCTGATAATCAGCCACGAAGGTTTCGATACCCGGCCGATCGAGTGTCGGTTCCCAGGCGGAAAGACCGTAGGTGTATTCACCATCCTCACCTAAAGTCTCGATATACTCCTCTACTGCGCCGGAACTGCCAAACATCTTCAAATCAATGCTGGAATCCCGGAGCTGCTCAGTCATCCGGATGAAGTCATCCAGGTTGGAAGCAGCCATGGCAAGCACTTCAACATCTCCATCGCGGATCTGACGGAGAATGGAGGAGAAGTCTTCCGTGCCACTCTCGTAGGCGGTGTGGAATACCACCTCCAGGCCCAGGTCCTCTGCTGTTTGCTGTGCGCCGGCTCCAGCAGCACGGGGGAATAATTGATCCTCCTTGACCACCGCGATCCTGTTCAGATCTCGCTCGGCGGCCAGATGCATGACGCCGGCAAGGAAAAGCTCGGCCGGAGGCAGAACCATGAACAGATACTCCCGTCCCTGTTCCCATATGGAGGTCGTTGCCGCCAGTGGGGAGATATGGATCATTTCATGGGCTTCGGTGACCGGTGCCACGGCCTCGGTCAAGGTGGAGCCGTATGGCCCCATGACGGCATCTACTTCATGCTTGCTAATTAGTTTCTCGTACAGTTCTGGTGCCAGTTCCGGATCAGAGCGGTCGTCCAGGATGGTGAACTCGACAGGACGGTTCAGAATACCGCCAGCTTCATTGAGATGTTCCTGGCAGAGAAGATAACCGTTTCTGGCCGCGGTGCCCTGGGTCGCATATGCGCCACTCTCCGACATGGTGGCGCCAATACGGAGCGTATCGGGGCGGTCCGTGCATCCCATGGCAGGGAGGAGGATGATGCCGAGGCCCAGTGTGAGGCCCAGTGATCTGCGGATACTACGGTACATACGGCTTCTCCAGGTTCAAGGAATATCGCGGTGTCCAGGCTCTGCGAAACGCCATGAGTAGCAGGCCAAAGAGAAAAAGCAGCCAGGTGGGATCCAGGGAGCCATTGGGATTGAGGCTGCAGCCCCCGGAACCGCCACTGATGGGCGGTGAGGATTCGCGGTTCACGTCGCCGAGGTAAACCGCGGACAGACTGCCGCCGGTGCTGGGGCGTTCCTGCGATTGCCAGACCCAGCTAATCCGAGACACGTCTTTCGGGATGTCCAGCTCATGGCGGACCCATTCTTCGGGGAATTCCTCCAGGCTCAGAAGCTCTTCCTCATCTGCCATGATTCTTAGCTTGCCCTGTGTGTTAGGGGTACCACGAAGGGAAAACGCCAGCGAATCGATACCCTCGGCATCAGGTTCCCAGCGAAGCCAGGATTCTTCTTCGGCATAGACTGGACCACTGATAACGCTCGGATGGGAATTCAGTGCCACCTGGTTCTGGGCCGTCCATAGTCCGTCACCTTCCGTGCTAACGTGCCCGGAAACGCCCAGTGCGTCGGCCAGGGAAGCCGGTGGCTGACGCCAATCAGTGGCATAGGACATACTTCGACGAAGGACCTCTGCGTTGTCTCTTTCCCCCTCAATCCCGACTGC
This sequence comes from Natronospira sp., assembly GCA_003558125.1. Classification (GTDB taxonomy): domain Bacteria; phylum Pseudomonadota; class Gammaproteobacteria; order Natronospirales; family Natronospiraceae; genus Natronospira; species Natronospira elongata. The sequence continues at coordinate 32,119 of PWMQ01000101.1, forward strand.
CAGGCCGGAATCGGGATCGATGATATCCGGGTTGGAGAAGAAGTCGACACCAAAGCAGTTGTCGTAGACGCCGCCGCCGCAGCCGGGGTGATAGGCCATGACCGAGCTGAACTCATCAACTTCCACGTGGCCATAGGCAAAAGGTTCAATGAGACTTTCCGGGTCACCCGCGTTGTCCGGGTCATGAGCCAGGCCCAGGTTATGCCCCATCTCATGCGCCAGAACCTGTATTTCCTGGCAGGGATAGGCATTATTCACATTGTTAATGGATAAGCCGTTTTTAAAGCTGCGAGTGTACTCGGTAAGCAGATAGGCAACGCCACAGAAGTCTTCGAATACCCCGAAGCCGGCACCAAGATCTGCGGCGTATAGATCCAGCAGTTGTTCGACCTGGCTATCATTCCGGAAACTGTTCAAAGCCTGGAACATGCCCTCGGGATCTTCCTGGTAGGACCAATGAATCAAGCCAACGAGGCGAAAGCGGTGATCCACTTCACTATCCACTAGCGCCGTATTGGCCATGTCCAGTGCATTGGTCAGAAAAAGCCGCAGTCCGGCTTCATCTTCATGCTCAGCGATGGTGTCGTCGGTGTAAAAGGCAAGTACATCCACCACGGCGGTTTTCGCCGTTGCTCCGGCCGTCTGTGATCGAGCCTGAGGGGAGGGCTCGGTCGATCCAGTTAATAGTTGCTCCAGGTGTTTCGGGTGTTGCGCCGGGGCGGCGTCCGGGTCAATCCGATCAAGCCAGACGCGTTTTTCACCATCGGTGCTGACCCGGTATCGCCCCTCCCGGAGGCTGATCAGGCCATGAACCCGCTCCTGGCGGATTGTGAAGGTTGCTGAGCCGATGCGCTGGTCAGAGTCATGTACCTGACCATGCCAGGCGTAGGATCCGGGCCCGCGCTGTTGGATTTCTGTCTGGCGGAGCTCGAGGGCATGGCCCTTGGCGTCCAGGAAGGTCAGGTGCTCGTATTGGCTGATTGCCTCGAGATCGGCAATCAGGGGTTGGCGCTCTTTACTGTCTGATGGTGAGCGGGCTTCACTCATTCGGGGTTGGCTCTGGTCCACCTGCAGGAAAACAGGTCGTTGTTTCTCCGATAGCGCGACGGCCGTGCCGCTGCTGACGGACAGAATCAGAGCCACCAGGCCCAGGCAGCAATGACGCATTATCTCTCCCCCATAGTCTTGTTGGAAGATTCAGTGTTTCATGGGCGAATTGGGTGTGCAAGCAGGCTCCCTAGGGGCTGCGGAGGCCGGATTGGACGGCCTGAGTGATCAGCCATTGCTTGAGCAGGCGAATGGCGGGTTCGTGACGGCGGCTGGTCTTGTAGGCGAAATGAAATTCGTCGCCAGTGTCCAGTATGTGACAGGGCAGCCGAACCAGCTCGGCATCCCCTGAATCAAACATATAATCGTTACTAAGGGCGAAGCCCTGGTGGTGCCGGGCGGCTTCGTGGGCCAGCAGCATATGACTGAAATGCTGGATTCTGGTGGCGGGCGAAATGGTCAGTGAGGCACGGGCCAGCCAGCGACGCCAGTCTTCATTCTTTTTCTCGAAGATGCTGGTCGCGGAGAGCAGGGTGTATTGCTTCAAATGCCCGGGCTGAAGCTGCTCCGGTTCGGGTTCAGTGATCAGGCCTTGTTCTTGCAGGTCCCGGCAGATTTGCTGCCAGTAACGGCGGCTGCAGACAGGGAACATCTTCTCCGAATAGAGCAGCTCGGAGCTGTAGCCGCGTTGCTTAGGGTTGATTGCGATGAAGCAGTCGCCCACCCGGTCCGACATTCTGGGCAAATCACTGAGCATTTCAAGGTCGAGATCCAGTTGAGGGTGCTGACGCTGTAGTTCCTCCATTCGGGGAATCAGCCAGCTCACGGCAAAGGAACTGTAAGCGGCTAGCCGAATCTGACTGTCCTGCTGACCCTGCAATTGCTGCGTGGCACGGCGGATCTGGCCCAGGGCGGAGCCGATCTGCTCATAGTACTGTGCCCCTTCGTCCGTGAGCCGGATCTGTCGGCCAGCCCGGTGGAAAAGGGTTTCGCCGAGAAAGCCCTCAAGTTGCCGGATCTGGTGGCTTACCGCGCTTTGGCTCACATGAAGTTCCTGGGCGGCCAGGGAAAAGCTGCGAAGGCGTGCCACGGCTTCGAATACAGGGAGTGTCTTCAGGGGTGGCAGTTCCACAATAATCGACCTATGAGAAAAACTAATAGAGGGTCAATAAAGATCATTATACATCATGGGTGGGCCTGGCTAGAATGAGCCCTCAATTTCAGCGAATCCCCTAGCGAGGGCGTGACATGTCCGGACGCACCGTAAACAGCGCAATTTTGCTTCTGGTGATCGGCAACTTCCTGGCCATCATCTCGGATAGCATCATCAAATGGCAGGGTGGCGATGTGGCCATCTTCCAGTTCGTGCTGCTGCGCGTGATCGCCACCCTGGTCATGCTGCTGCCCTTTCTGGCCATGATTGACCGTCGCCGCCTGTTCGAGGGCAGCCGTATCCACCTGATCCGCGCCCATGTGGGGCTGGCCGGGGTGCTGTGCATGATCGTGGCCCTGAACAGTCTGCCCCTGGCCACCGCCAATGCCATCTTCTACGCCGCCCCCGTGCTGGTGATGGTCTTTGGGGTCTGGTTCTTTGGTGAGCGCCTGACAGGCCTGAGCCTGGTGGCGGTTATCAGCGGGTTTCTCGGGATTGTGGTGATTCTGCGCCCGGTGGACCTGAGCTGGGAAAGTCTGAGTGCCCTGGGTCTGGCCATTGCCCTGGCCATCAATGCCCTGCTGGTGAGAAAGCTGCCCCGGGGGCAGAGCATGGTGCATACCCTGATGCTGACCCATGCCTATGTCCTGCCGGCGGCCATCCTGCTCGCCGTGCTGGAAGGGGCGCCCTTTGACCCCTCCCTGCTGGGCACGGCCTTTGCCTCGTCCTTCTTCATTCTCGGCTACAACATCACCATTCTGCTGGCTTATCGCCACTGCGCCGCCAACCAGGTCACCAGTGCCGAATACACCGGCTTGATCTGGGCCATGGTTGTGGGCTGGCTATGGTTCGCCGAGGTCCCGGACGTCTGGTTCTACCTTGGCTCGGCCATGATTGTCATTCCCCTGCTGTTGCAGAGCCTGGAGGAAAAACGTCGCCTTAGGATCGCCCGACAGACCTGTGAAGCCGGGTCTTAGACTGAGAGGGGAATCGTGGATTAATCCGCTCCTGCGATGGCATAGGCGTGCACCATAGGCACCGTAGGAGCGGATTCATCCGCGATCAAAGGCCGGAATTCCGCACCACGCAATGGGGTTCATTACACCTCATTCAGGCGAGGAATCAGGGAAATAAAATTGCACGGCCCGGTTCGACTGTCGAGCTGGTCGCCCAGAATCCGGTCCCAGGCGGTGCGGCAGGCCCCCGTGGAGCCGGGTAGGGCGAAGACGAGAGTGGCGTTGGCCGTGCCGGCGAAGGCCCGGGACTGGACGGTAGAGGTGCCGATCTCCTCAAGACTGTAGTGGCGGAAAAGCTCGCCGAAGCCCGGAATGTCCCGTATCAGCAGGGGACGGATGGCCTCGGGGGTGTTGTCCCGCCCGGTGATTCCCGTGCCGCCGGTGATCAGCACGCAATCCACCGCCTCATCGGCAATCCAGCGCGAGACCACGGCCCGCAACTGGAAGATGTCGTCCTTCACGATCATCCGCTCGGCCAGCTCATGCCCGGCGGTTTCCAGCCGCTCCTGCAAGGTATCACCGGAGGTGTCATTTTCCCGGGTACGGGAATCGGACACCGTCAGCACCGCAATGCGGATGGGGCGGAAGGGTTTGTCGGCGCAACCTTTACGTGACATGGGTTTTCCTTAGCAAGATACCGAGGTTCGCCTCCGTGGGAGCGGATCTATCTGCGATGGTCTGCCAGCGGGCACGTTGGCATTTCCTTGCCTGTGATCGCGAATAAATTCGCTCCTACGGACGCTTTGATTAGCAATTCAACGCTTCAAAGGCGTAATACGCCACTGCATCGCCCAAGGCCACTGTCTCCCCGGCAGGCACCCTCGCCAAACCATCCGCCCAGCTGGCGGAGCTCAACACTCCGGAGCCCTGGTGGGGATAGGTCTGGAGGCGGCCGTCCTCGACGCGGACGCGGAGGTATTCCTCGCGCTTGCCGGGCTTCGGGCGCTCGAAGTTGGCAGGCAGTGGGACAGGCGCCGGGACGATCCTGTCCCGGCCCTGCAGATGGCGCAACAGGGGAGCGCCAAAAAGCAGAAAGGTCACGAACAGGGAGACCGGGTTGCCGGGCAGCCCCAGAAAGGCCACCTGGCGATCTTGATGGCTCACATGCCCGAAGGCCACGGGTTTGCCCGGTTTGACCGCTATCCGCCACAAATCCAGGGCACCCAGTGCCTGTACGGCGGCTTTGACGTGATCCTCGTCACCGACGGAAACACCGCCGCTGGAGATGATCAGATCCGATCGGGCGGCCGCCTCCTGCAGTGCCTTGTGTGTGGCTTCGGGGGTGTCCGCCACACGCCAGGCCGGCAGGACCTGGCAGCCCATTTCAGTGAGCAGGCCGCTCAACATGCTTTCGTTGCTGTTGTAGATCTGGGCCGGGCCCAGGGGCTGACCCGGCTGGACCAGTTCATCGCCGGTGGACAGGATGGCCACCACCGGGCAGCGGCGGACCGTCAGTTCAGCCAGGCCGGAGCCAGCAGCAACGCCAATATCCTGCGGGCGCAGGCGTCGCCCGGCAGGCAGGATGTCGTCACCGGCCGCAATGTCCTCGCCGGCCCGGCGGATGTTGTCGCCGACTTTGATCGCACCATCGATCCATACCCGGCCATCTGATTCCCGGCAGCGTTCCTGCATGACTACCGTATCGGCGCCTGCCGGGATCACTGCGCCGGTATAGATCCGGGCTGCTGTGCCCTGTTCGAGCGGGGGGGGCGCATGGCCGGCGGGAATACGCTGACTCAGGGGCATCCCTTCACCGGCTTCGAATTCAGCCGCACGAAGTGCATAGCCATCCATGGCGCTGTTGTCCGCCGGGGGCGTGGGGCTGTCGGCAATTACCGATCGCGCCAACGTTCGGCCCAGGCAGTCGGCCAGGGGCAGCGTTTCCTCGCCAGTCAATGGCGCGACTGCCGCCAGAAGCTGGTCCCGGGCGGCCTCCACGCTCATCAGCTTGTGCGCATTGCTGTCGCAGCTGACAGGCTCAGCCATGTTGTGACTCCATGCTCACCGGATTGCCTTCCCGGTCAATGAACAGGAAGCGCTCCAGGCTGCCGCCGGACATGATGGTCTGGGCCATGCGCTTGAGATGATTGTCCACGTCTTCCTCGGAAGGCGGATTGGGGCCTTGGCCGGGCAGCACCGCTGTCATCATCAGGCCCCAGCCCGGCGCCCCGGCATCGGCATCCTGCTTGAGGCTGGCAAAATCCAGCTTCTCATTGATGTCGAAGCTCTTTATGGCAATTGGCACCAGCTCACCCTCGTTCTCGATGGGACGTGTCTTGCCATCCTCACCCTGGGCGTAGGCATGGTCAATCCGCAGCAATACCGTCAGCAGCTTGTGCGGCTGCGGCTCAGCAGCGGCGATGGCGATCATGTCGTCGAAGCCGTGGATGGTTCTTTCGGCAATCTGAGTTGTGTTCATATTTGTCCCGGTAAAGAATCTGTACAGCGTTTCATAGGACCACCGTAGGAGCGAATTCATTCGCGATTCCCACAATGAGAGGGCGCCGTGCCCGCCCGAAGCCGATCGCGGATGAATCCGCTCCTACTGTGCTATTCATTGAACCAGCGGTGAGGTCGCCGCGTCCAGGTCAATGCCTTGAATCTCTGCCTGGCCAGCCAGTATCGAGATGTATTGGCTGACTCCCCGACGGTAGACAGACTCCACCAGGTAACTCTCGATCTGAGGGCGGGCTTCCTCGAAATCCAGAGGGCGGCCTTCATCACGGTGACGGATGAGAACAATGTGAAAGCCATAGCGGCTCTCCACGGCATGCTCGGCCACTTCACCCACGGGCAGGCGGGACAGGGCGCGTTCGAACTCCGGCGTGGTCTGGCCGCGTGCAATGATGCCCAGGTGCCCGCCTTCTTCCGCTGATGGGCAGCGGGAATGCTCCCGGGCCAGGGTCAGGAAGCTGGCATTCTCTTCTCGCAATTGACGGATCAGTTCCTTGGACTGCTTCCTGGCCTGGTCGCGCAGTTCGTCATCATCCGGCGGGGCCGGCAGCAAGATATGAGAGACCTCATGCTGATCCGGGGTCCGGAGCTTGTCGCGATTGGCGTCAAACCATTGGCGGCAGTCCGCCTCGGTGGGTTCCGGTCGATCCACATTGCGATCCAGAAGCTCCCGGATCATGGCTTCCTCGCGGGTTTCATCCCCCTCCGGGGTGATCTCACTCAGACCCTGGCGCTCGGCCTCATCCAGTAGCAATTCCCGGACAACCAGTGCGGTGGCGGCATTTCGCCGTGCCGTGCGCAGATTGGCGGCAGGATGATACTGCACTTCCCGATTGATGCTGTCTTCGCTGATCACCCGGCCATTCACCCGAATATCCGCTGAACCGGCGCGGGGGTCATGCATTTGTACTGTCATTTTGGAAAAACCTCCGGTTTTTCAACATCCCGTAGGAGCGAATTCATTCGCGATATCCACGATGAGATGCCGTTATGGCTTCCCAATCGCATTCCCAGCTTCAATCGCGGATAAATCCGCTCCTACGCTGGTCATTCGGGCTCAGCGAGCCCGAACGACCTGGTATGCCCGGCGAACGTATGCCACCGGCCAGCTCCAGATGTGCACCAGCCGACTGAAGGGGAAGGCGGTGAACATGATCATCCCCAGGAACATGTGCAGCTTGTAGATCCAGTGCACGTCCACAACATACTCCCAGGCGCCGGCCTGGAAGGTAACGATGGACTGTGCCCAGGAACCGAGCTGAACCATGACATAGCCGTCGGGGTGATCCACGGATACGGCAATGGTGGCCAGGCCGGTGAGCAGCTGCAGGTAGAGCAGCACCAGGATGAAAGTGTCTGCCGGGGCGCTGTTGGCACGGACCCTTTCATTGAACAATCGCCGCCATACCAGAATGGTCATCCCGGCCAGGCAGATCATGCCGAAGATGCCACCGGCCCAGATGGCAATCTGCTGCTTGGCCGCCGTGGTGATGCCGATGGCCTGATAAACCTCCGGCGGTGTCAGCAGCCCGAAAAGATGCCCGAAGAAGAGCAAAATGATGCCCACATGAAACATCACGCTGCCCCAGCGGAAGGCTCGGCTGTTGTTTAGCGTCTGGCTGGACATGGCCCGCCAGGTGTACTGGCCCCGCTCATAACGGAGCAGGGAACCCAGGATGAAGATGGCGCCAGCGATGTAGGGAAAGACGCCGAAGAAGAATTGGTTCAGATAGATTTCCATGATGTGTCCTCCGACAGTCAGCTACGGCCAGCGCCGTTGGATGGTGATTGGCCGGGTTTCTCCATCCATTGGATGGGAACCTCCTGTTGCGGTTTGCCGCTTTGCGAGATGGGGCAGCCCTCGCCCGACTGACTCGGATCGTGGTTGGCCATGAAGGTGACCTGTTCCTCTTCCCAGATTTCATCCATCTTGGTGATGGTTTCATCCGGGCCTTCCTTCGCAGCCTGCTCCCGCATGGCCTTTGCTTCGGCCGGTTCACCACCGATTTCCACCAGAGCCTCGAATAGCACGGCCCGGTCGGAAGCCTTTTCTCTCAGCCGGGCGCCGAGCAGCACGATCACGGCCATGGCGTCATTCAGCATGGCTTGAATTTCCTCCCTGGAACGGGTGGAGAGAAACTCCAGCAGCAGAGGCAGATAGTCCGGCAGCTCCCGGGCATCCAGTTCCAGGCCGGATTCACGGTAGTAATTGATCAGCTCCACCATGGCCTGTCCCCGGTCACGGGACTCACCGTGGACATGCTCGAAAAGATGCAGGGAAAGATGGCGGCCCCGATCAAACAGGGCCAGATACTCTTCCTGCAAAGTCATCAGCGGGGCTTCCTGTAGGCGCTGGATGAATGCCTCCAGCGTCGTCATCCGCTCTTGGCTCAGTGCCTGCTCTTTTCGGAGTGCCTTCAGCATCTCCGGAGCAGCCTGAACGGTCTCCTCGCTAGGGTAGGCCATGAGCCTGGATATGACTTTCAGCGTAAGCATCATGCCTTCTCCCTGTCTGCTTTGATGGGGAAGAACTTGCGCTGTGCTAGCGGTTTTCCACCGAAGACATCCGGGTCACTGTGACCAGCATCACAGCCACCACCGAAGCTAAAGCCGCAGCCGCCACGCTCACTGATACCATCGTAGATGGATTCAGAGTTCTCCCGCTTGTTGGTGGGGATCACGAAGCGATCTTCGTAGTCGGCAATGGCCATGTAACGGTACATGTCTTCCACGGTCTCCACGTCCAGGCCGACCCGCTCCAGCACTTCCGGCTTTTCCACACCATCCACATGGCGTGCCCGCATAAAGGCGCGCATGGCCAGCATGCGTTCCATGGCCAGAACGACGGGCTCTTCCTCACCCGCAGTTAGCATATTGGCGAGATAACGTACCGGGATCCGTAGCGCATCCACGTCCGGAATCTCACCGTTGAAGCCGATCTTGCCGGCGTCTGCCGCCGACTGAATGGGCGACAGGGGCGGGCAATACCAGACCATGGGCAGGGTTCGGTACTCCGGATGCAATGGGAAGGCGACCTTCCAGTCCATGGCCATCTTGTAGACCGGCGACTGTTGGGCCGCTTCAATCCAGTTCTCAGGAATACCCTGCTTGCGGGCCTCGGCGATGATTTCCGGGTCATTGGGATCCAGGAAGACATCCAGCTGAGCCTCGTAGAGGTCCTGCTCATTGGGCACGCTGGCGGCCCCTTCGATGCGGTCGGCGTCGTAGAGCAGCACGCCCAGGTAGCGAATCCGGCCCACACAGGTTTCAGAACAGACGGTTGGCTCACCCACCTCGATGCGCGGGTAGCAGAAGATACACTTCTCGGATTTGCCTGTTTTCCAGTTGTAGTAAATCTTCTTGTAGGGGCAACCGGAGACGCACATCCGCCAGCCTCGGCATTTCTCCTGGTCGATGAGGACAATGCCGTCTTCTTCCCGCTTATAGATAGCTCCAGAGGGGCAGGATGCCACGCAAGTGGGGTTGAGGCAGTGCTCGCAGAGGCGGGGCAGGTACATCATGAAGGTGTTTTCGAACTGCCCGTAGATCTCCTTCTGCACACCCTCGAAGTTGTAGTCCTTGGCGCGGTGTTTGAACTCGGTGCCAAGAATCTCCTCCCAGTTGGGGCCCCACTCGATTTTCTCCATACGCTTGCCGGTCAGGGCCGAGCGCGGCCGGGCCGTGGGCATGGTCTTGGTGTCCGGCGCATTCTGGAGGAAGCCGTAGTCGTAATCCCAGGGCTCGTAGTAATCGTCAATGGCCGGCATGTCCGGGTTGGCGAAGATGTTCGCCAGGATTCGCCAGCGGCCACCGATCTTGGGCTGAATGCTGCCATTGGATTTCCGTACCCAGCCGCCATTCCAACGGTCCTGGTTTTCCCACTCCTTGGGGTAACCAATGCCAGGCTTGGTTTCCACGTTATTGAACCAGGCGTACTCCATACCCTCGCGGGAAGTCCAGACATTCTTGCAAGTCACCGAGCAGGTGTGACAGCCGATGCACTTGTCAAGATTCAGTACCTTGCCAATTTGCGCTCGAATTCTCATTTGGCACCCTCCAGATACATGGCGTCGCCGGCATCGTCGTTATCCATCCAGTCCACCTTGTCCATCTTGCGGACAATGATGAATTCATCACGGTTGGCACCGACGGTTCCGTGGTAATTGAAGAAATAACTCTGCTGGGCATAGCCCCCGATCATATGGGTGGGCTTGAGCACCGCTCGGGTGACGGAGTTGTGAATGCCGCCTCGCATGCCGGTGATTTCCGAGCCGGGGGTGTTCACAATCTTCTCCTGGGCGTGGTACATCATGGACATGCCTTCCGGAACCCGCTGACTCACCACAGCCCGGGCGGTAATTGCACCGTTGATGTTGAAGGCTTCAATCCAGTCGTTGTCCTTGATGTCTGCCTTGGCCGCATCGGTCTCGCTCATCCAGATGATGGGACCACCCCGCGACAGGGTCAGCATGAGCAGGTTGTCGGTATAGGTGCTGTGGATGCCCCACTTCTGGTGAGGCGTGATGAAGTTCAGCACCACTTCCTTGTTGCCATTGGAGCGCTTGCCTTCCATGGCATCGGTTGTCTTGAGATCCACTGGCGGCTTGTAAAGGCAGAGTTGCTCCCCAAAGGCCCGCATCCAGAGGTGGTCCTGGTAGAACTGCTGACGGCCGGTGAGGGTGCGCCAGGGGATCATCTCGTTCACATTGGTCCAGCCGGCGTTGTAGCTCACCTTCTCCGATTCAATGCCGGACCAGATGGGGGAGGTGTAGATCTTGCGTGGCTGAGCCTTGAGATCGTTAAAGCGGAGCTTTTCGGCCGCATGACCTTCCACCAGATGAGTATGGCTGCGTCCGGTTTTTTCAGACAGAGACTGCCAGGACTTCATGGCCACCTTGCCATTGGTTTCGGGTGCCAGCATGAGCACCGTCTCGGCGGCATCCACCGCTGTCTCGATCTTCGGCTGACCCTTGGCGGAACCCTTGCTCTGGATGCCATTGAGATCCCGCAGCGCTTGTACTTCCTCACTGGTATCCCATTGCATGCCCTTGCCGTTATTGCCGGCTTTCTCCATCAGAGGGCCAAGCGCGGTGAAGCGCTCGTAGGTGGCCGGGTAATCCCGCTCCACCGGTACGATGTTGGGCATGGTCTTGCCCGGAATGGGCTCACATTCGCCCTTCTTCCAGTCCTTCACATCCAGGGCCTGGGCCAGCTCCGCAGGCGAGTCATGCAACAGGGGCAGGGTCACTACATCGGTCTCGGTTCCCAGATGACCGGGAACCAGTTCCGCGAAGCGCTTGGCAATGCCCTTGTAGATATCCCAGTCGGAGCGGGATTCCCAGGCCGGATCCACGGCCGCGGTCAGCGGGTGGATGAAAGGGTGCATGTCCGACGTATTCAGGTCGTCCTTTTCGTACCAGGTAGCAGTTGGCAGGACGATGTCGGAATACATGCAGGTGGTGGACATGCGGAAATCCAGGGTGGTCAGAAGATCCAGCTTGCCCTGGGCGGCTTCCCGCCATTTGACTTCCCGGGGGTGCTTGTCGGTTTCGTCACCCAGGTCCTTGTTCTGCAGGCCGGTCTCGGTGCCCAGCAAGTACTTCAGGAAGTACTCATGGCCCTTGCCGGACGAGCCCAGGAGATTGGAGCGCCACACGAACATATTGCGCGGGAAGTTGGCGGGGTTGTCCGGGTCTTCACAGGCGAAGCCCAGCTCGCCGGATTTCAGCTGTTCAACCACATAGTCCTTGGGGTCCTTCCCAGCCGCCTTGGCGGCCTTCCCGATCTCCAGGGGGTTCCGCCCGAGTTGGGGTGCGGAAGGCAGCCAGCCCATGCGCTCGGCTCGGACGTTGAAGTCAATCATGTGGCCCTGGAAGTCGCTTTCCTTGGCCAGGGGGGAGAGGACTTCACCAATCTCCAGCTTCTCATGCCGCCATTGGCTTGTATGGTTGTAGAAGAATGAGGTGGAGTTCATATGCCGTGGCGGACGGTTCCAGTCCAGGGCAAAGGCCAGTGGCGTCCAGCCCGGCTGGGGACGGAGTTTTTCCTGCCCCACATAGTGGGCCCAGCCACCGCCGGAGACGCCGATGCAGCCACACATCATCAACATCTTGATCACGCCCCGGTAGTTCATGTCCATGTGGTACCAGTGGTTCATGGCGGCACCAATGATGATCATGGACTTGCCCTTGGTCTTGTGGGCGTTCTCGGCAAACTGCTGGGCTACGGCGATGACCTTCTCTCGCGGTACCCCGGTAATACGTTCCTGCCAGGCTGGGGTGTAAGGCACGTCGTCGTCATAGCTGGCGGCCACATTGCCACCGCCCAGGCCCCGGTCGATGCCGTAGTTGGCTACCATCAGGTCGAAGACCGTGGCGACTTTGACTTCGCTACCATCGGCCAGCTTGACCTTGCGGGCCGGGACATTGCGAAGTTGCACAGGATCATGCTCGGTGTGTGACCAGTGGGCATTGCCGCCACCCCCGAAGTAGGGGAAGGCCACCGTGACCACTTCGTCCTTGCTGTCGATCTCACTGAGCTGGGGGCGGATCTCATTGCCATCGGCATACAGGGTCTCCAGATTCCAGCGGCGATCTTCCTCGCCCCAGCGGAAGCCGATGGAGCCGCGCGGCACCACGATCTTGCCGCTGCTCTCATCGCGGACCAGGGTTTTCCACTCGGGATTGTTCTTCTGGCCCATGTTATCGGCCAGGTCCGAGGCACGCAGATAACGGCCCGGTACCACCCGGCCGTCCTGTTCGTCCAGCATCACCAGGCCAGGCAGGTCGGTGTACTTGCGGACATAGTCATCGAAGTATTCACTCTTTCCCTCCACATGCCATTCCCTGAGGATGACATGCCCCATGGCCATGGCGAGGGCAGAGTCGGTGCCCTGTTTCGGGTTGAGCCAGATGTCACCGAACTTGGATGCCTCGGAATAGTCCGGCGTCACCGTGACTGTCTTCGTTCCGCGATAGCGGGCCTCGGTCATGTAATGAGCATCCGGCGTCCGGGTCTGGGGCACATTGGAGCCCCACATCATCAGGAAGGTGGAGTTGAACCAGTCGGCAGACTCGGGCACGTCCGTCTGCTCACCCCAGGTCTGGGGCGAAGCCGGCGGCAGATCGCAGTACCAGTCGTAGAAGCTCATGCAGGTGCCGCCGATCAGCGACAGGTAGCGGGTACCGGCGGCGTAGGAGACCATGGACATGGCCGGGATCGGCGAGAAGCCGATGATCCGGTCAGGTCCGAATTGCTTCGCCGTGTAGATATTGGCCGCCGCAATGATCTCATTGGCCTCATTCCACTCGGCCCTTAGAAAACCACCGAGGCCACGCCGGGATTTGTAGCTTTCGGCCTTCTTCGGGTCTTCCACGATGGATTGCCAGGCGTTCACAGGATCACTGTGACTCTGCTTCGCTTCCCGCCACAGTTCCAGCAGGCGGCGGCGGATCATGGGGTATTTCACCCGGTTGGCACTGTAGATGTACCAGGAATAGCTGGCACCTCGGGCGCAGCCACGGGGCTCGTGATTGGGCAGGCCCGGGCGGGTACGCGGGTAATCGGTCTGCTGGGTCTCCCAGGTGACCAGGCCGTTCTTGACGTAGATCTTCCAGGAACAGGATCCGGTGCAGTTCACCCCGTGGGTGGAACGTACGATTCGGTCATGCTGCCAACGAGCACGGTAACTGTCCTCCCAGCGCCGACTTTCGTCGGTCTTGACGCCGTGATCTTCGGAGAAGGTTTCCTTCTCCCTTTTGAAAAAGGTCAGATTGTCGAGAAAATGACTCATGCTTTGACTCCTTGCAGGCCGATTTGCCCGTCAGGCACGACTTTGGATTTAAGTATCAACTGACTCATCGTTATTTCCCGCTTTATGGATTCTTGACGTAGGCGTTCTTCCGAAGATAGAACCACCAGTTGATGAAAAGGCAGACGAAGTAGAATGCAGCGAAGGCATACATGGCCACTTCCGGGCTGCCTGCTTCAATCTGTTCACCCATTACCCGCGGTGCAATGAATGCCCCATAAGCGGCCACCGCCGATGTCCAGCCCAGTACAGGACCCTTGAGCTCCTGACTGAACACCACGCCGATTGTCCTGAATGTAGAGCCGTTACCGATGCCGCAGGCAGCGAAGATGATCAGGAACAGGATGAGGAAGGTCGCGAAGTACTCATGCGGTGCTTCAGATCCATAGGCGAGCATCATCACGTAACCCACGGCAACTGAAGCGATGACCATGACGACTGAAATCGCCTGAGTCACGATGGAGCCGCCCACCTTGTCAGATAGCCAGCCACCGATGGGCCGAATCAGGGCGCCGATAAACGGGCCAATCCAGGCAAAGGTCAAGGCACTGGGGCCATCCGGATTGGCGACCCGTTCCACCGAGCCGTCGGCCTGGACTTCGTTCATGTAGCCGAAAATAACCTCAATGGAAAGAGGAAGCGCAGCAGAGAAACCAATGAACGACCCGAAAGTAAGAATGTAGAGGATCGTCATTGACCAGGTGTGTTTGTCACTGAAGATCGTAAACTGCCGCTTGATCCCGGGGCGGATGACTTCGCCGGGCATGATGCGTAGAAGCCCCAGCGTCAGCACAATGATGAGCGGTAGAGCAAGCCACATATTGAGGACGCCAAGGCCTACCGGTCTGGGCAGGAAGAGGTAAAGGCCAATGGCCGCGGTCAGAAAACCCGCCGCATATAGTCCGGTCAATGTAGCGAAGGCGCGCAAGGGATGACCCGGACTGGGGGTAACTGTGCGAAGGTTGTTCATGCCGAACCAAGCGACAATGCACGCGGGGATGATCAGTAGTCCCCATACCAGCGGTGCATTCTGAATCCAGGTTTCCGTACCGGCTTCGATTCGACCAATCAGGGTGCCGCTGGCCCGTTCCAGGGTCATGGGGTCCCCGGAAAGCAGCCAGAAGACCGGTGCGATCATCACCAGTGGGATGAGGATCTGCATGGTGGTGACGCCAAAGTTACCCAGGCCGGCGTTCAATCCCAGGGCCAGGCCTTGCTGGCGCTTAGGGAAGAAATTGGAAATGTTGCTCATGGATGCGGCGAAGTTGCCGCCGCCGATACCGGACAGGAAGGCGAGCAGCTGGAAAACCCACAGGGGCGTATCCGGATTCTGCAGCGCCTGCCAGGCACCCAGGCAAGGGAGCAGCATCAATGCCGTGGTAAAGAATACGGTATTTCGGCCCCCGGCAATTCGTATCATGAACGAGGCCGGGATACGCAGCGTTGCACCTGTCAGGCCGGCAATCGCCGCCAGGGTGAAGAGCTCGGTTTCACTGAACGGAAATCCCAGGTTCAGCATCTGGACCGCAATCATTCCCCACATCATCCAGACCGCGAAGGCCAGGAGCAGGTTGGGTATGGAAATCCAAAGGTTGCGGTTAGCGATGCGCTTTCCTTCCCGCTCCCAGAGGGCGTTGTCCTCCGGGTCCCAACTTTCAATATCCCGATTCGTCTTCACAGGGCAAACTCCTCGTTGCAATGATTTCTGTTGATCAGGCGGTTTAGTCAGCTTTTTTCACAGTGGGCTGGTGATAGCGGTCGCGGGTAAGAATTGGTTCACGCCGCTCTGTCCACCACATCCAAATGATCGATACCAGGGTGAAGCCGAAACAGAGCATCCAGATGGTGGTGGTCACGCCGGTAAGATCGATCAGGGCGCCAAACATGATCGGGAGCAGGAAGCCGCCGATGCCGCCGGCGAGGCCTACCATGCCGGACACCAGGCCAAGGTTGCGGTCGTACTCGTCAGAGAGGTACTTGAAAACCGAGGCCTTGCCGAAACCCCACGCGATACCGACGATGAACAGCAGAGTCGTGAATAGCCATATGGGCAGTCCGAAGGAGAATTCGAGGAACTCACCATCCCGGGTTTGAATAGCGTACTCGGTGTAGGGGTAGGACATGAAGAAGAAGCAGATCAGGCTTGACCACATGCACCACCAGGTAACGGTGTGGGCACCGAATTTGTCGGAAAGCCAGCCGCCAAAGGCACGGATGACACCGGAAGGGAGCACAAAGATAGTGGCGATTAGCGCGGCAAGCTGAATGCCGATGCCGTATTCCATCATGTAGTAACGGGTGAGATACAGGGAGACCCCCACATAGCCGCCGAAGACCACAGAGTAGTACTGGCAGTATTTCCAGACTTTGGCATCGTTCAGGACCTTGATCTGTTCGCGCAGGGTCGGGGTTGACTTGTTTTTGTGCTCCGGATTGGAGTAGGTAAAGAACCAGAAAAGGATAGCGGTGATGAGCATGATGGCAGCATAGATATTGGCCACATGCTGCCAGCTCAAGACCACAATCACGGTGGGTGCTACGTATTTGGTGACCGCAGCGCCGGCATTACCGGCGCCGAAGATGCCCATGGCCGTTCCCTGCTGATGACGGGGAAACCATTTGGCGGTATAGCTGATGCCCACCGCAAAGGAACCGCCGGCCAGACCCACGAAGGCACCCAGGACCAGAAGCTGCCAGTATTCGGTGGCGAACTGCACGAGCCATATGGCTGGTACGGTGACCAGCATTAGAATGAAGAAAACCGGGCGACCACCGAATTTGTCAGTCCAGGCGCCAAGGGGGAGTCGCACCAGGGAGCCGATCAGGATGGGCACCGCGGTGAGAATCCCGAACTGGGTTTCGTTCAATCTCAGCTCATCGGCGATGGGCACGCCAATCTCGCCAAACATGGTCCAGACCATGAAACAGACGGTAAAGGCGATGGTATTGGCACTGAGAACCGAGTATTGCTTGAAGCGGGCCGAGGCCATGTCTTGACTCCTGTTTTGATCGTTCTGGAGTGCACTGTAAGAAAGGCGGGCAAGTGCAGCCTTGACCTGTATCAAAGACGTACAAGGTTTGATTAACGACAAGGAGGCACTAAACCTAGATCAAATTTCGGAGTGTGTTTTGTTGAGGCCGCAGGAACCCGCCTTGATCTTGATCAAGGTCAAGCTTTCAGGGGGGGATTGTTGTTTCAGGTGAGGTCGTCGTAGGCGCAGAATTCGCGCAGGGCGGGGATATCGGAAAGGACAATCAGACGACCACGCGACTGGACACCGCTGCTTTGCAAGCGGGAAAAGGCGCGGGAAAGGTTCTCCGGGGTCATGCCAAGCCGCCGTGCAAGCATGCCTCGCTGTTCGGGCAGTTCGATCTCATCGTGCTTGCGGTCTGTGTCGGCAAGGCTGAGAAGGTAGGATCCCAGCCGCTGCGGAGCGGACCGAAGTTTGAGATCTTTTACCTGGCGGATCATGAGTCGCCAGTGACGGCCCAGCTCCCGAGCAACAGCAAGGGATAGGCTCTGTTCCCGTTCCATCACCTCTCTGAAGCGGTTAGCCGGAATCATGAGGATTCTTGAATCCTCCACGGTCTTGGCCGACATCAGGAAAGGCAATTCAAGGATAACCGCGGGTATGATGAAGACGTCATCGGTCTGAAAGAATTCTACGACGGTTTCATCCTTGTGGTCTGAACTCCCCACGAGAGCAACCCGGCCTTCGAGAACTATCCTCAGGAAGCGGGCATCCTCACCCTGTCGAAAAAGGGTAGTGCCGGCGGGCAGCTCCAGTTCGAGCGAGTCCTCCAGTAGCTCGTTTCGAGCGCTCTCCGGGAGGGGGCCCAGGACAGGGTTTTTCTCGAGTTGCTCCAGGTCCGCCTTTTGCATTGCCTTTTAGTCTCCCAACTGACGGGCCAGGCTGGCCATCTCGGAATATAGTCTACTGGCATCGACGGGATCAAAATCTTTTCCGTAACGCTTCTTGACCCCGAATTCTGACAGTACCACATGTTTTGACGGTGACACGTCCCGTGTCTCGAGGCAGGCCTTGGTGCATGCCAGAGGGCAGCCATCAATCGCCAGAATGGGACGGCCTGCTTGAGCTGTCTTCACCAGCTTGGGCACATTGCCTCCGACCCCGGCAATACAAGACATTTCCGCCTCGCCAGCCCGGTCCAGGCGTAGGGCCAGCTCATTGGACAGCTGGGCAGCACTGGAGCAGCCGGAACAGGAATAGACCAGTGGCAGCTCCCCTTTGTGACGGCCGTGACTCATGAGGCCTCCCGCTGATCGTGGGCGAGGAGGCGATCCAGTCCGGAGCGAATCCGCTGGGCGGATTCCTCATCCATCAGCTTCTCCAGGATGGGGAATGCCTCTCGCTCCTCTCGCCGTACATGGTCGATAAGCACATGGCCCAGTGCGTCCAGGCGAACCCGGTCCTGCCTGGAAGGGTCCTCCAGGACGACTCGCATGGCGTCGTGTTCCCGGTCAAGTTGCTCTACCAGCTCGTGTTGCCCCAGGCCTCTCAGCAGCGGGAAGATAACATCTTCCTCGGCTCGAAAATGGGCTGCCATCTCTTCATGCCAGAAGCGACTGAGCTGTCGCCAGACTTCGGAAATATTCCGTTCCACCCGGCTCGATGCTGCCTGTTTCGCATCACGGGCAAGTTTGAGGGCCACATTGTGTTCCCGGGAAAGGGGTCTCAGTTCAGGACTTCTTTTCATCCAGCCTTGCGCTCCTGCTGTTGCCAGCATTGTGTTTCCCAGCTTCCCAATACTAGTGTGATTACCGAGCGGCCGACTTGATATGTATCAATGAACCAGTGGTCCTATGTGGCCAGACTGAGGGACTGAGGATGCCGGCCTTTTATCCACGGGCCGAGGATTTGGGTTTCTTTTTGCCTCTTGGGTGCGGTCTCCATGAAACAGATAAGGTCCATACGTTCCCCCGTTGGGGGCAGGTCACTGAGCAGTCTGCTCGCGATCCCTGCCCGATTTACACCATTGCGTTGCCAGGCCCTGTTGGTGGAGCCACTGCTCCAGCAGGTTTTCGCCGATCGAATCGAGGATGGAGATCTGGATTTCCTCAGTCGGGAGGTCGTGGAAATCGCCATTACGGATATTGGCCTGCACTGGTTCCTGACTCTCGAAGATGGGCGCCTCAGATTGATTCCCCGGGGCCGACCCGCGGTAACGGTGGCTGGCGGCTTGCCCGAGTTCCTGCTACTGGCCAGTCGAAGAGAAGATCCGGATACCTTGTTCTTCGAACGTCGTATCACCGTGGAGGGGGATACTGAACTGGGTTTGCTGGTCAAGAATCTGCTTGACTCCATAGAACTGACTGCTCTGCCGCCCCTGCTAAGGCGTGCCGTGGAAGCAGGGGCGTCCTGGGCTTAGCGATGGACGCCGCTGCTGGTCTGTCTCGAAGCCGGAAAGCCATCGATGAAATAGACCGGGAGATCCTTCAACTGCTGGCCCGGCGGACAGAAATCGTCAGTGACCTGGCCGTTTACAAGCAAGCCTTGGGTCTACCCGTTCGTGTGCCGGAGCGAGAGCTAGAGAAAACGTCTGGTTTTCGTCAGCAGGCTGCAGCCCTTGGCCTGGACCGTGATTGGGCGGAACAGTTTCTGCGCATGATCATGGGGGCTTCTCGTCAGCTCCAGAGCCGTCATTTGCTCAGATGCCACCCACACAACAGCTTCAAGGGCAGCGCAAGGTAATCAGAGGGTTCTACGCTGTAACGCTTTCCAGCATGCCGGGCTCTTCCATCCAGTAGCCATCCGCAGGTGGTGCGATCAGCCATTCCCGCTCCAATTGCATTGGTGCCGAGCCGGCAATGGCCTCGGCCCAGCGATGGACAATTTTGTTCATGTCCCGGGACTGAGGGCTGAGCCGGACCGTGTTCACACCCATGCGATTCATGATCGGCAGGTGTCGGATCAGGTTCACGCAGTGATGGGACTGGGTCTGGATGCCATTGATGACAAGGAAGTCTTCACCTTCCTGAGTTTTCATGGCTAGTCCATCCGGGTAGGCTTTGCATACAAAACCACAGTCATCCTTGGGTCGGTTTTGGGCGCGAGCCGCGAAACAGCGGGCCGACCAGGCCAATGGCATGCGGCCAAAGGCAAAGACTTCCGTTTCGATCCCAAGGTCTGCCGAAAGCAGCGCCTGCAACTGCCGGGCGGGCATCTCCAGGGGCGGGACCCAGGCAAACATGCCGGCACGCTTGAGCACATCAATGGCCGGGCGATTGTAGAGGTTGAGACTGCTACCGCCGACGAAGGCCAGCCCCTTTTCCTCGGCGACCGACACGGCTGAATAATCATTCGCCTCGATTTGCAGGCCACGATCACAGAGGCGCTTCAAGGCGCCGGCTTCGGAACGAGCCTCGATCAGGGTGAGTGAAGAGAGCAGAACTTCCTTGCCCGCATCAATCAGCGCCGCGCCGATCTCCAGCCAATCATCCGCCCGTAACTCCCGACGCTTGGAACAGACGGTTTCGCCGAGATAAACCCGATCCACCGGCCAGTCCCGGACCTGCTGATAGAAATCCAGCACCTCATTACGCGGCCAAAAATACAACACCGGCCCCAAACTGATACGCATCCTTAACTCTCCTGAATCAAGCTATCCCGGTCACCGATGCCCTTGAATCATCTCGGCGCTCGTAGCGCTCTATTGCCATGTCCTTGCATAAGCCCCCAGCGTCGTCTGACTGCCTTCCGACAGCCGGGAGAGGGTCGCTTGGCCTTCGGCATCGGGCTGGTAGCGGGCCGGGTTCCGGTCCACCGCATCCAGCAGACGGCGCCAGACGCGAGTGACCGCCGCCACATAGGCGGGACTGCGTTGTCGGCCTTCGATTTTCACTGCCGAAATCCCCATGGCTTTCAATTCCGGTAGCAGCTCGGCGGTATTCAGGCTGGTGGGTGCTTCAAGGGCGTGGTGGCGGTGGCCCTCGGTGTAAAAGCGTCCCTTGCAGAGTGTCGGGTAGCCTGCCCGCTCCTGGGGCTGGAAACGATCAATCAACTTGCCATTGAGACGGGATTCCAGTATCTCGCCTTTCTCCTCCCAGCGAACGTGAGAGGCCGGTGAGCAGACCCCGGCGGTATTGGGGGACTGACCGGTGACATAGGACGACAGCTGGCAGCGCCCCTCGGCCATGATGCAGAGACTGCCGAAGGCAAAGACCTCAAGCTCGACGGGACTGTCTTCGGCGAGGGCACGCACCTGCTGGACAGCAAGTACCCGTGGCAGAACAGCCCGGCGGATACCGAAATGGCGGTAATAGAAGTCCAGGGCTTCTCGTGTGGTTGCCGATGCCTGGACCGAGAGATGACGGGGCAGGTCGGGATGTTGTCGCGCGGCGTAATCCAGTACCCCGGTATCCGCCATGATGAGTGCATCAGCGCCCAGGTCCGCGGCCTGGTCCACGGCCGACTGCCAGCGCTCGACGCCGTCGGCGTGGGCATAGGTGTTGATGGCCATGTAGACCGAGGCGCCACGGTCATGGGCATAGCGCACCGCCTCGGCGATACGTTTGGGCGTGAAATTGAGGCCGGCAAAATGGCGGGCGTTGGTGGCGTCCTTCAGGCCCAGATAGACCACATCAGCGCCTTCATCCACCGCGGACTTCAGGGCGGGCAAGCTACCCGCCGGACAGACCAGGTCCATGACAGCCTCCGGTATCGGAACAGAAACCGGAGCTTACGAGGGGCGGGTCGGGTCAGTCCTTGACCCTCATCAAGGCAGGCCTCGCGCAGCAATCACAAAGGAACCGTAGGAGCGGATTCATCCGCGATTGGCGGTCAGAATCGAGTGCTGAGTGCTGAGTGCTGAGTGCTGAGTGCTGAGGCGGGGAATGTCGCTCCCGCCGGGAGTTACTCAGTACTCAGCACCCAGCACTCAGTACTAAATTCAGACCTCGTCGGCGCCGAACAGCCCCACGCGGAGGTTCTTGGCGGTATAGATGACTTCACCGTCCACGCTCATCTGGCCATCGGCGATGGCCATCTTGAGGCCACGGCGAATTACTCGCTTCATGTCGATGCGGTATTCGACCTGCTTCGCCTCGGGCATCACCTGGCCGGTGAACTTCACCTCACCCACGCCAAGGGCACGGCCCCGACCGGGGTTGCCTTCCCAGACCAGATAAAAGCCCACCAGCTGCCACAGGGCGTCCAGGCCGAGGCAGCCGGGCATGACCGGGTCGTCCTTGAAGTGGCATTGGAAGAACCAGAGGTCCGGTTTGATGTTCAGGGTCGCGCGGATGATGCCCTTGCCATATTCCCCGCCCTCGTCACGGATCTCGTCGATCCGGTCGAACATGAGCATGGGCGGAAGGGGGAGGCGGCCGTTGCCCGGCCCGAACATTTTTCCTTCAGCACATTCAATGAGCTGGTCGTAATCAAGACTATTGGGGCGATTGCTCATGGGTCTCACTCTTAATTAGGGCGGCGGCTATGGTCGCCAAATCTGGCCACCGCGTCAATTCCGGCTGGCCTTGATGAAGATCATGGTTCCCTGGGTGGCCAGGGCCCAGACTCGGCCTCAGCGCTTGTCGTAGGCCGTGGTGGCGTCTGCCAGCGTCATTTCATCCAGGTGGCTGAGGAAATGCTGCATGGCTTCCGCCAATGCATTACGCAGGCGACAGCGATCCAGCAGGGGGCATCTGGGCTCGGTGCAATTGACCGGCTGCAGTACCGGTTCGAATTCTCGCACGATTCGGCCGATCCGGATCTCCTCCGGCCGCCGGGCCAGCACCAGGCCACCATTGCGTCCGCGCACGCTGGTGACATGTCCCAGGTGATTGAGCCGCGCCACGATTTTGCGCAGGTGATGCCAGGAAACGGACAGCTCCCGGGCAGCAGTACTGGCGGACAGTCGCTCACCGGGTCGCTCGGCGAGCAGCATGAGCAGTCGCAGGGCGAAATCGGTCTGTTTGGTCAGTTGCATTTGGATTCCTACTTGGGTTGAGGAAACAGCCTATGAGCAGCGTCAGATTTTCCCTCGAGGCGCAACGAGCCCGGTGGCCGGTGGTGCTTCAGCAGCCTTTCCGGCTTTTTTTCCTGGCAGCCGCGTGGTTCGCCGTCTTCCATGGGGCCCTGTGGGGCGGCATGTTGGCCAGCGGCAGCATGGTCATTGAGGGGAATCCTTTCCTCTGGCACGGCTATCACATGGTCTTCGGGTTTGCTGTGGCGATCGTGATCGGCTTCCTATTGACGGCGGCCGCCAACTGGATTGGCAAGCCCGTTTCCCCGCCGGCACTCACGTTGGGCTTGTTTCTGGCCTGGTGCGTCGCGCGGCTCGGGGGTTTCCTGCCGGATTTGCTGCCCTGGGCCCTGGTTACGTTGGCAGATGCTGTTGCCCTGTGGGGAGCATGCATTGCCCTGGGGGTGGCGCTGCTGCGGGCAGGAAATCGCCGAAACTACCTCTTCATTGCGGTGTTGGCCGCGCTGGCGCTGGCTGCCACGGCCTGTTTCCTGGCCGTTACGGGGATCATATCGGATATTCGCTTTGCACTCATGCGCATCGGCCTGGATCTGATGTTGCTGCTGATGGTGATCATGGGGCAGCGAATTATTCCCTTCTTCACCGAACGGCGCTTGCCGCATCTGGGGGTCCGGCGGTCACCGCTGCTGATGCTGCTGACACCGATGGTGGTGGCGGCCGGCCTGCTGGCCAATTACCTCGGTTGGCCCATGCCGGCCATGGCCCTGATGCTCTCCGCCGCCGTGCTTCTGCTGGTTCACATGACCCTGTGGCGAAGCTGGGGCAGTTGGCCGGAACCCATGCTCTGGATTCTCCATCTGGGTTATCTGTGGCTGGCTCTGGCGCTGGTGCTACGTGCCGGCAGTCTGGGTTTCGGCTGGATGCCTTATTCCACCGCCGGTCACGCGGTCAGCGTCGGCGCCCTGGGAGCGCTGGGCCTGGGCATGCTGGCCAGGGTGTCGCTGGGCCATACCGGGCGGATGATTCAGGCCAAGCCCTGGATCGTCCTGGCCTTCGTGCTGGTTTCCCTGGCGGCGGTATTTCGGCTCATGACCGGCTTTCCCATCGGACTGCTCATGCAATGGCTATTCGGGCTCTCGGCCCTGAGCTGGATTCTGGCCTGGCTGATCTTCGCCATCAGCTACGCCCCCATCCTCACCGGCCCCCGCGCCGACGGTCAGCCGGGCTAAACCCGGGGCAAGCAGGGAAGAGCCTCACGCCAAGACGTGAAGAAATTCAAAAGATGGCCTCGCGCAGAGGGCGCCAAGAACGCAAAGAAAAAGCATTCTATGCTGTAGTTGCTGCCAGGCTTTCAGACCCCCAGCCAAAAGACGGAATTTCTTGGCGATCTTGGCGCCCTCCGCGCGAGGCAATGGTTTTCTTCGCGTCTTGGCGTCTTTGCGCGAGGCCATCTTTTGAATTCGGTGCCAGGCTTATCGGACCTCGAAGCCGCGCCAGAAGGGATCGTCGTCGTCGACGAAGAGGGTATTGTGACCCGTGACCCGGGCCCAGCCTTCCACGCTGGGGATGATGGCCTCGTGTTGTCCCACCTGCGTACGGCCCTCCACCCGTCCCCGAAAGAGACTGCCGATGATGCTTTCATGGACGAAATCCTCGCCATCACCCAGGCGGCCGCGGGCTGCCAGCTGAGCCATGCGGGCGCTGGTGCCGGTGCCGCAGGGGGAGCGGTCAATGGCCCGTTCGCCGTAGAAAACCGCGTTGCGGGCCTGGGCTTCAGGGTTTCGGGGGGCATCCGTCCACATGGTGTGCGTCACGCCCCGCACCGTGGGGTCATCCGGATGGACGCAATCCAACGCTTCATGGGCGGCCTGGCGGACCTTTGGTGACAGGTGGAGGATGTCATCCGCGCTTATTCCGTCCAGCCCGGGCCAGTTGGTCTGTGGTTCGACGATGGCAAAGAAATTCCCACCGTAGGCGACGTCGATGGTCAGTTCTCCCAAGCCTGCCACATTGATCGATACATCACGATGGGCCAAAAAGCTGGCCACATTTCTGATTCGCACGCTGCGGACACGATCATCGTCCATCTGGTACTCGATATGGACCTGTCCGGCGGGTACGTCCAGGATTGCCTTGCCCGGAATTTTTGGCTGCAGCAGACCTGCCTCAATGGCCGCCGTGACGGTACCAATGGTGCCGTGGCCGCACATGGGCAGGCAGCCGCTGGTCTCAATGAAAAGGATGGCGGCATCGGCGTCGTCCGAGCAAGGCGGCAACAGCAGTGAACCGGACATCACCGAATGGCCCCGGGGTTCGTACATCAGCGATTGGCGGATCCAGTCATGGTGAGCGAGGAAATCCTGGCGCTTCTCGCTCATGGTTTCACCGCGCAGCTTCGGGTAACCGCTGGTGACAAGGCGAACTGGATTGCCGCAGGTATGGGCATCAATGCAGAAAAAAGTCCCAAGTCTCATGTTGCAGTGCTTCCCGGCTCGGTATGGATGGCTCAAGTCAGGTAGGATTACAGCTGTCGGCGAGGCGGGCAAGCCGTACATCCGTTCTTCCCCAGAATAACCACGAACAAGGCAATGACTGAATCCACTATAGACACCGATTTCCTCGTTATCGGTGGTGGCATTGTCGGTGTCACGGCAGCCTTTGAACTGCAGGCTGCCGGTCGACAGGTGCTGCTGATCGACCGAGAGGCTCCCGGTGCGGGGGCATCCCGAGGTAACGCCGGCCATTTTGCCACCGAGCAGATCTTCCCCATTGCCGATGCCTCCATTCTCTGGCAGGTCCCCAAGTTGCTGCTTGACCCCCTCGGGCCGCTGGCCATCGACTGGCGCTATGCGCACCGCATTACTCCCTGGTTGCTGCGTTTCCTCTGGAACATGCGTTCCAGCCAGGTTCGGCGGACCACGGAGGGATTGGCGGCCCTGAGCGGGGGCAGCCTGGGTGCCTGGCGGGAGTTGCTGGGGCGAACCGGGGGCATGTCTCTGATCCGCAGCCAGGAATCGCTGACGGTGTTCGAGAAAAAGGGCACGGCCCGCAAGCTTGAACGAGGGATGAAACAAATGCAGGCGCATGGCGTGCCTGTTTCCCTCATTGATGGTGCTGAGGCGAGAGAGCGGGTGCCGGCCCTGGGTGAGCGTGTGCGTGGGGCGCTGCACTTTACCGCGACCGGGCATGTCACCGATCCCTTGGCCGTACTCGAGCATATCTGGACCCATTGCCTTCAGAACGGGATTGATTACCGGCAGGCCGAAGGCAGGGCGGTCCGGTTCACCGATGACGGCGTCCATGTTGAGACCGACCAGGGTGTGATCAATGCCCGCCAGGTCTTGATTGCCTGCGGTGCCCATTCCCGGCCCCTGGTCCATCAGGCAACGGGGCTGAAACCGCCGCTGGATACCGAGCGTGGCTACCATTTGATGCTGCCCGCCGAAGGTGAACGGCTGCCTATGGCCATTGCCTCGGCGGAACGGCGTTTCATCATGACGCCCATGTCCGGGGGCCTGCGTCTGGCCGGCACGGTGGAGTTTGGGGGGCTGGAACGCCCGGCCAACTGGCGTCGCGCCTGGGTTCTGCGTGAGCACGCCAATGCCTTGCTGGCGTCGTCCCTGGCGGATAGCGAGGCTGAGCCCTGGATGGGCTTCCGGCCGACCTTGCCCGATTGCCTGCCGGTCATCGACCGGCTTGGGCCCGGCGGACGGCTCTTGCTGGCTTTCGGCCACCATCACCTCGGTTTGACCCAGTCCGCCTTTACCGCCCGTATTGTCACGGCGCTGGCCAATGAGGCCGAGCCCCCGATTCCAGTTGACCCTTATCGTCTGTCCCGCTTCGGCAAGCCCAAAGCGCTGTAAGTTGGAGGAGGCACCATGACCCTGAAAGGCCTGTTCACCCCCATCGTGACCCCCTTCGACGCCAGCGGGGCGCTCAATCTGACTGCGGTGGATGCCATTGTCGAAGCCCAGCTGGAAGCCGGAGCGAGTGGGCTGATCGCCTGTGGTACCACCGGCGAGTACTACACTCTGGATGAGTCCGAACGCCAGGCCCTGATCGAGCGGGTGGTTCGGCAGGTGAATGGTCGTGTCAGCGTCCTGGCCGGCATCAATGCCCTCAATACCCGCGAGGGCGAATTGCGGGCCCGCCAGGCCCGGGACCTGGGTTGTGATGGCCTGATGATGTCACCCCCCGCCTACAGCCTCCCCGAGCAGCATGAGATCCTCGCGCACTTCAAGGCTGTCGCCGCGGCCACGGCGCTGCCCCTGGTGCTCTACGATTTCCCGGTGCGGGCCGGGGTACAGATTGAGGTGGATACCGTGCTGGCCTTGTCCGAGGTGGACAATATCGTCGGGATCAAGGAGAGCAGTGGTGATTTCAGCCGACTGCTGGCCCTGCGCGATCAATGCCCCTCTGATTTTCAGCTGATCTGCGGCTGTGATGACCAGGCCGCCGATCACCTCTGGTGGGGCGCGCGTGCCTGGATCAGCGGTTCGGCCAATGTCTTCCCCGCCGAACAGGCCGCCATGCTGGCGGCGGCCGAGCGGCAAGATTTCGAGTCCGTTCGGGCCGGCATGGCAGCCATGATGCCGATCATCCGGGACATGGAAGGCGGGGGCTACAACCAGAAAGCCAAGCTGGGGACGCGCGTGCGCCTCGGCATCGAGGCCGGGGATGTTCGTCAGCCTCTGCTGCCCTTGAGTCGGAGAGAAGTCGAGGAATTTCAGTCACTTATTGCAGGTTTTGATAAAAGCACTTCTTGAGTAAAGTTTCAGGACATTTTTCCAAGCTGAGGAATTTGTTGACTTTTTGCTTTCTGCGGCTATTCTGGGGTTGTCAGCCCAATTAACCCTGGATCAAACCGTAGTGGGTAAAGGAGTGAGGCATGGACCTGAATCAATTCGTCGACCGTTTGCTGGAGCGTTTCTCCGGTCCCATCTCCCAGCAGGTATTCATCCGCATTCAGAGCGACCCGGTCCTCATGCGGGAGTATTTTGCCCTGGTAAAGGCGCACGGGGTGAGCGAGGTCAATGGCTTCATCGCCGATCGCATCCGTGAAAACCTGGAAAGCCAGGCGGCGTAGCCGGCCGAAGGCCGCCAGGATAAAGGAGCAAAATCCGGGCCTCAGGGTGGCACCGTGGGAGCGGATTTATCCGCGATAACAATCCTTCTTCTGGCACGCCGCCCGCCAATTGAAAAAGCCCTGCCAACTGGCAGGGCTTTCTTTTGTGGCTGGGTCTTCTCGCCCCTAACCCCTCACTCCTGACCCCTTACCCCATCAGGCCGCTTTCTTCCGGCCGACGTCGAGCATCCGCTGCAGCGAATCCCGCGCCCCGGCGATGACGGTGTCGGGAACGGTAACCTCGGGCGCCATGTTTTCCAGCGCTTCGAGGATCTTGGGCAGGGTGATGCGCTGCATATGGGGGCACAGGTTGCAGGGGCGGATGAAGTCCTTTTCCGGATGCTCGGCCGAGACGTTGTCGCTCATGGAGCACTCGGTGATCATCACCACCTGCTTCGCGGTCGTCTCCTCCAGATGCTTGATCATGTGGCCGGTGGAGCCCACATAATCGGCCGCCTTGAGTACATCCTGAGGACACTCCGGGTGGGCCAGAACATAGACGCCCGGGTGCTGGCGGCGATAGGTTTCGATCTCCTCGCCGGTGAAGCGCTCGTGAACCTCGCAGGAGCCCTCGTAGAGGATCACTTCCACATCGGTCTGGGAGGCGACCCATTGGCCCAGGTACTTGTCGGGGGCAAAGATCACCCGGTCGGTACCCAGTGATTCCACGATTTCCACGGCATTGGAGGAGGTGCAGCAGATATCCGCCTCGGCCTTGACCTCCGCCGAGGTATTCACATAGACCACCACGGGAACACCGGGATAGCGCTCCTTGAGGAGCCGTACATCCGCGCCGGTGATGCCCTCGGCCAGGGAACAGCCGGCATCCATGTCCGGGAGCAGGACCGTTTTCTCCGGCGCCAGAATCTTGGAGGTTTCGGCCATGAAGTGCACGCCGCACTGGACGATGACATCAGCATCCACTTCGGCGGCATCCCGGGCCAGACCCAGGGAATCACCGGTGATGTCGGCCACGCCGTAAAAGATGTCCGGCGTCTGGTAGTTATGGGCCAGGATCACGGCGTTGCGTTCTTTCTTCAACTCGTTGATCCGGGCGATATAGGGGGCATGGACCGCCCATTCCACTTCGGGAATGACATGGCGGACCTTCTCGTAGGCCGGCCGCAGGCTCTCGAGCAGGGCCGGTGTCACTTCTGGCAGGGGCTTTTTCGCACTCACTCGCATTGTCCCGATGGTCTGGATTTCAGCCGGGGATTTTACACCATTCCGCAGCTTTTCTGATTCTTCCTTGTTCCCGGGGCCGCTGCATTGATCCGCATCAATTTCCAGCTGGCCCAAAGGTATCAGCCTCTCCTTCTATCAGGTCGGACAGCGGAATGCCCGAATCATTCAATAGTATGGGGGCGCTTGTGCGCGCTGTGGCTAGCGGTTGTCCAGAATGCCGCTGAGCTGCTCGGCGCGAGTGCCCAGCTTTCCGGCAAGATCCTGCAATCGCTGGCTGTCATTGGCATTGGCCTGAGCAGTCCGGTCGATTTCCTGTACGGCGGTGCCCAGTTCGGTGACCGCCGTACTCTGTTCTCGCAGGGCCGTGGCAATCTCTTCCACCTGTTCGGAGACCTGTTTCACATAGCCGCTGCCTTCCTCGATATTGGCCGAGGAGCGGGCAATCAATTTTCGGATCTGGTCAGCGGACTCCGATGTGCGATCGGACAGTCGCTTGACCTCGCTGGCGACGACGGCAAATCCCCGCCCCTCATGTCCCGCCCGGGCCGCTTCCACGGCAGCGTTCAGGGCCAGGAGATTGGTCTGAAAGGCGATCTCGTTGATCATGTCGACAATGCTGGTGATTTCCTCCGCCGAGCGGCTGATTTCATCCATGGCACCGACCGCGCTCTTGCTGGATTCGCCATCACCAATAGCGGTCAGGACTGCGGCACGGCTGTGGGCCTCACCCTGTCGGGTCAGTTCCTGGATACCGCTGAGGTTGGTGTTCATCTCCTGAATGGCGGCCGCTTCCTCCTGCGCTGCGCTGCTCAGCGATTCCACCATGCCGGCCAGTTCGCCACCCTCGCGACCCAGGGCGTCTGCCGCTTCGCGCATCCCTGACAGCATGGCCCGCATCTTGGCTCGATAATCGCCGATGTAGTCGGTTACATCCTCATGCTGCCGTTCGACCGCGATGCTTCCCGAGAGATCAAGGGTGTCCAGCAGGTCAATCAGAAAGCCATCGGTCACGGCCTGCATGTCCAGGAGCAACACCCGTTCAATGGCCTCCATCGCCCTGGCGCGGAAGAGGGGGCGATACCAGAAATCCCGCCACAGCTGGCGCCGTATGAGCTCGTAATAGAGTGCGTAGGAGCCCAGGTAGAGCTTCATCGGCAGGCCGATGTCGTTGTGCAACTTGCCGACTTGCAGCCGCTTCTCGAAATAGTCAGGACCTAGCCCCCCGCGGTCGGCGTGGTCGGTGATATCCCGAAGGTATTGGCTCTGAGCCACCTCCAGGTGACTGCGCAGCTTGCCAAGCTTGATTCCGTGTTGGCGGGCGTGCGCGTCGAAGAAGCGCCGCGAGGCCGGGTGGGAGAACTGGAAGTCATAGAAGCTGCGCGCGATCGTTGGTGCCCGCCGGTCCATCCATTTCTTCAGACTGGCAAGGCGGTTGATCTCGGCGGGGCCAAGCTTGAGGAAACTCAGGCGCTCGGCGAGGTTGGTCTGGTTAATCCCGAGCTTCTCGGCTAGTGACATACAGTGACTCACCTCTCGACTAGAGCTTGGGCCGCACATTTACGGCCGTGGCTTCGGCCTCGCAATGTGGTCACTGCGGGCCTCATGCTCAGTTTAACGACCAGTCGCCGAAAAGTTTAGATAATGCTGATATGATTTAAATCAATCTCATCAATAAATAAAGTCAAAAAAGCGAGTCACGAGGGCGAGATCACCAGCACCGGGCAGTCGGCTTGCCGCACCAGGGCCTCCGAGACGCTCCCGAGGAGCAGCGACCGGAGCCGGGATTGGCCACGCCGGCCCACCACCAGCAGGCTGTCAGGGTGCGCTCGGCAGTAGGCGAGCAGGGCGTCGGCGGGTTGTCCCGTGAGCCAGACTTCTTCCACCGGCCCGGCGAAATCCGGCAGGGCCTGTCGGATCCGGGCAAACAGTTTGCGACTGCCACGTTCCGCGGCCTTGGCGATTTCTTCGTCCGAGAGATGAACCACCCCCTCGAAGCGTTCCGGCATCTGCTCAAGTTCCAGCAGCTCCTCGGGGTGGCCCTCGAAGACGTGCAGAAGGACCAGTCCCGTGCCCATCGCCTGTGCCAGTGCCGCGGCCTGGCGGGCGGCTTCCAGGGCATTCTCGGAGTGATCCAGGGCGACTAGCACGGTAGAGTGGGGAATGGGCATGGGAGCTCTCGATTGGCTGCTGTTTGTTTGATAACGATCAAATTTAACAATCCTGGCGATGATAGGCTATGTTGATGCCGTCGCCCGGTGCTGATTCCTCAAGACATCAGCCGCCGCAGGCAGTTCGCTCATTCACCCGATGCAACAGGGGTAAGAAATGGAAGCCATCAAGCATGTGGTTGCCGCCATTCGCGATGACCGCCCTGAGGGCGGCGCCATGGATCGGGCCGTGGATATCGCCCGTCGTGCCAATGCCAGGCTGAGCCTGTTCGTGTTCGCCTGGGATCGCGGGGTCAGGCGGAATATCTTCACCCGTCGGGAGACCGTGGACCGGGCCATCGCCGATCATGTGGCCGAACGTCGACAGTGGCTGAATGAGCGCGCCAAACCCCTGCGGGATGAAGGCCTGGATGTCCATACCGAGGTCATCTGGGCGGACTCCCTGTCCCGGGAAATCATCAAGATGGCGCTGACGCTGGAACCGGACCTGATCGTCAAGGATGCCGAGACCGGTCCCCGGCGGGGCTGGGCCCCGGCGGATTGGCGACTGCTGCGTCATTGCCCCTCGCCGCTGATGCTGGTTCAGCCAAGGGCCGGGACGAATGTCTCTCGGGTCCTGGCGGCGGTTGATCCCATGCACGCCTGGGGCAAACCCGAGAGCCTGGATGGCAGCATCCTGGCCGCGGCCAGCACGATTGCCGGGCTCTATCAGGCGGAAATCCATGTGGGTCATGCGGTGGAGGCCTTGCCTGCATTGCTGGAGCAACATATGGGTGAAGGGGGCAAGGGCCTGGAAGCAGCGAAACAGGACTATCGCCGCACCCAGGAAGAGGCCCTGGCCAAGGCCTGTGAAGGCAGTGGCCTGTCCCCGTCCCACATCCACCAGCGTCAGGGCAGTCCGGAGGCGGTAATCAGTGAGTTGGCGGAGGATATCAGTGCCGATTTGCTGATCCTGGGTACGGTCAACCGGCGTGGCCTCAAGCGGGCAGTCATCGGCAGCACCGCCGAGGCCATCCTGGACCGGACGGTCTGTGACGTTCTCGCCATCAAGCCCGAGGGCTTTGTCAGCGATTATGAGCGGCTCAAGGACGAGTAGGCCGGTCCTGCCTATTCGTCCTGCGGGCTACGCTCCCGGCGAATGTCCAAATCCCCCGAAGCGGCCATTGCCGTCGGGGCGGTTTGGCGAAAACGCTGCATGAAATCGACTTCCCGGGCGGCGTCCCGAGGGATGATCTGAACCCAGCGGTCGCGGCCTTCTTCCTTGGCGATGTAGTTGGCGGCGTCCGCGATTTCCAGCACCTCTTCCCAGGCCAGGGCGTCGGGTGCCTCGGGCAGTGCCGGATAGCAGGCCACGCCGATGGAACAGCTGCACTGCAGTTCCCCCTCGTCCAGCTCGAATCGGTGCTTCCGCACGGCGCGGATGATGCGGTCGGCGCAGGCGGCTGCCTGTTCACGTTCGCTGTGGCGTGCCACCACCAGGAATTCCTCCCCACCCCAGCGGATCACATAGTCGGATTCGCGCACCTGGCTGGCCAGAATCTCCGCAAAGCCTTCCAGAATGCGGTCGCCGGCGCGGTGCCCATGCTGGTCATTGATTCGCTTGAAGTGGTCAAGGTCCACCATGAGGAAGGTGATATCCCGATTGGCAAAATCGCTGCTTCGGGTGTAGGCCCGCTCCACCTGGGCGATGTCATGGGGTAGCTGCTGGTTGAGATAGCGGCGATTGCGCAGGCCGGTCAGCGGGTCGGTGACGCTGGCTTCCTGGAGCTGGGTATTGAGTTCATTCAATTGCCGAGTCCGTTTTCGCACCATGCGTTCCAGAACCATGCGCCGCTGGCGCAGCCGCCGGACACTGTAGCTCCAGGCAAGATAGGCCAGTAGCAACAGGGTGAGGCCGACCAGTAGCTGGAACCATTGGGTTTCATGAATTCGTGGGCTCAGGTAGAGCTCAAGTTCTGCCGCTTGCGTGGATTCCACTCCCCGCTCATTCCGGGCATGCAGCTCAAAGCGGTATTCCCCCGGTGGCAAGTTGGTGTAAAAGGCGGTCCGACGTTCTCCCACCTCCTGCCAGTCCTGGTCGAAACCCTGAAGGCGATAGCGGTAATTTACCCCACGTGGATGACGGAACTGCAGGCCGGAAAAGTCCACCTCCAGATCCCGCGCTTCCGGCGGCAATTTCACTGAGGCTTGCTGCTTGAAGTCCAGGGGATAGATTTGTCCGCCCGAACGCAGACTGCGCAGGCGGGGCAGGGGGGCGGGTGGCGTGGTGGAGGCTCGGCTCAGGTCGAGACTGAGGGCCCCCTCCAGACTGGGGCACCAGAACCGGTTGGAAACAGACTGGAAAAGGCCGGCCTGACCATGGCCCCCATTGCACTGAGCTGGGACGGGGTCGCCGAGACGGCCGAATAGCGTGGCTTCGAACAGTTCCCGTTCGCCCCGGTCCACCTCATCGAACTGTCTCAATGGAATGCGCTGGATGCCTTCATGGGTCGTTGTCCAGACATGGCCGTCGCCGTCCAGGGCCATGAAGGAACTGACCGTCGCCCGCAGACCCCGACCATCGGGGTAGAGGCGGTAGTCATCGTCGGGGAAGCGGGCGAGGGCGCCCTGGAGCATGGCCCAGACGGTGCCATCAAGCTCGAACAGGGCTGAGGCGCTGAATTCATGAAGGCTGGATTCCGGTGCCACCGGCTCCACGCCTTCGGCATCTCCCCGGAAGACGCCGGTATCCGTGGTCACCCAGATTCGTCCCTGGCTGTCTTCGAGGACATCGCGGGTACGTTGCTGGCTGAGGCCACGGCTTTCATCGATGCGTTGCAGTTCGCCCTCCCGCCACCAATAGAGACCTTCACGCGTCGCCAGCCAGATCCTGCCGTCGCGGTCTTCGGTGATTCCGAAGATGCCGCCGGTGGGCAGTTCCTCCGGGACCGGCAGTGGCTCCAGACCGGGCCAGTCATACCAGGCCACCCCACCACGGGTCGCAATCCAGAAGCGGTCCTGGCTGTCCAGCAGGAAGCCCATGGTCATGGCATGAGGCAGTTCCTCGGGGCTGGCAAACTGCTCGAAGCGATCTTCCAGCATGCGGTAGGCACCATACTCATTGGTGCCGGCCCAGACATGACCCTCCGGGTCCTCGAACATTGCCCAGATAATGTCGTCAATCAGGCCGTCCCGCTCGCCAAAGCGCTGAAAGGGGCCGGCTGTCAGCCTGACCAGTCCCCGGGCCTGAGTGCCGATCCAGAGGTTGCCTTCATGGTCCTGGGTCAGGTCCCTTAGCCATTCAGCCTCGCTGATGGATGTTGTGACGATTGGCTGGGGCTGTTCCGCGTCAGGCGCGTACCGGTAGAGGCCCGAGACGCTGGCTGCCCACAGGCTGCCAGCCTGATCCACCAGCAGCCGCTCAACCTCGCGCGCCAGCAGTAGTTCGCCCGGCCACCGTTCGGGCTCCGCCAACGGCAATGCCCACAGGCCATCCGAGCTTCCCAGCAGCAATTTGTCCCCGCGGATGGCCATGTCCCGCAGCTCGAGTTCGCTGTGTTCGGAGGGAAAGTGCTCCAGCTCACCATCCGCCAATCGCCACAGATGACCCCGGCCACCGATGTAAAGGCGCGCGTCGTCATCCCGCAGCAGGCTGAACAGGGAAGAATCGATATCCGGGTGCTGCACAAGGCGGTCCGGGGTGGCGCGATAAAGACCGTTATCTGCGGCCAGCCACACGCCTTGGTCATTGGCCTCGACGATGTCCCGGACCGGTCCGGTCCCCTGCTCGGCGTCGAGGCTATGGAATTCGCCATCGACGAAGATGCTCAGGCCACGCTCGGTGCCGATCCACAAGCGACCGCTGTCGTCTTCAAGCAGGGCATTGATGTAGCCATGCCGGAGACCGGGGTGGTCCTCGGTCATGAAGTTCTCGAACTCGACGCCGTCGAAACGGCTCAGGCCATTCTGGGTGCCGATCCACATGGCACCGCTCCGGGATTGAATGACGGTTTGGCCGGTGGTCTGTGGCATGCCATCGGCAACAGCCCAGCGTTGTTGCTCCAGATGGTGGGCCGGGATGTCCAGGGGTAGGGCCTTAGCCAGTGGGGTAATCAATGGGCACAGCAAGAAACAGCTGAGCAGGACCGGCGCGATGGGATGGCGGGCTCGGGCACGATTGACGGACACTGGCTGGACCCCCTGGTAGATATCATTGGCTGAAAGGGGCGGTCCATCGCGTCATCAGGCAGTTCATTGCCCTTCCCGACAAGAATATCAGGGTTTTACGGTTCACTGTATCCGCCATGTTAAAATCTGCCGCCCTCTCTTAGTCGGACGGAGACCATGTCTGAGAGTATCTACCGTGTTGTATTCAACAATCAGGACAAGGTTTACGAATTGTATGCCCGCTACGTGAATCAGGGCGCGATCTTTGGTTTCGTGGAGATTGGCGGCTTTCTGTTCGGTGAGCGCAGTTCCGTGGTGGTGGATCCCAGCGAGGAAAAGCTCAGGGATGAATTCGAGGGCGTTGAAGCCACCCAGATTCCTCTCCATGCCGTGATTCGAATAGACAAGGTGGCCCGCCGGGGTAGTGCCCGTATTACCGATCGGGAAGGTGGCAATGTGACCCCCTTCCCGGTTTATGGGCCGGGTCCGGGCGGCAAGTGAGCACCTTTCGCTTCGCCTTCCTGGGCAGCGGCAGCCGCGGAAACGCCCTGCTGGTGGAGGCGGCTGGTCGGCGGGTGCTGGTGGATTGCGGCTTTTCCGCCAGGGAGACCGCGCGTCGCATGGCCGGTCTCAATCTGGAACCGGGGCAGCTGGATGCCATCCTGGTCACCCATGAGCATGCCGATCACGCCAGTGGCGTGGTGCGTTTGGCCAGGCGTCATGGCCTGCCCGTCTTTACCACCCACGGAACCCGTGCAGCCGTCGGCGATGGCGATGATCTTGACTGGCGTCTGATCTCCTCTCATGAGGATTTTTTCCTGGGGAAGCTGGCAGTGACGCCAGTGGCCGTCCCGCACGACGCCCGCGAGCCGGTGCAGTTCATTCTTGGCGACGGTCAGCACCGACTGGGTCTGTTGACCGACCTGGGCCATGTCACTCCCCATGTTGTTCGCTGCTACAGCGGCTGTCAGGCCCTGGTGCTGGAAGCCAACCACGATCGGGCCATGCTCGCATCCGGTCCCTATCCACCTGCCCTGAAGCGTCGGGTGGGAGGCGATTTCGGCCACCTCAACAACGAGCAGTCGGCTGCTTTTCTGGATGCATCGGACATGCAGTCTCTGGAGCGCCTGATTGCGGCTCATATCAGTGAGAAGAACAACGATGCCGACCTGGCCCGGGATACCCTGGCCGATGGGATCGGCTGGTCTTCCAGCCGCGTGGAAGTCGCAGTACAGGACAGCGCCTCGGACTGGTATGAGCTGTGATACTGCGCCCTCTGGGCGCGGACAGCGGCACTGGTTTGAAAAACGGGTCTCCGGTAAAATTGCCGCCTTTCTTCGCCTCCTTTTCCCAGTAATCCAGAGAACCCGACATGCAGCACTTTCCCGGCGGCAAGGCCCTGTCCGATTTCCGTCTTGAGAAGCTCGCCATCCGACTTCGAGAAATCGCTCCCGAACTGACCGACCTGACTGCCGAATGGCTGTACCTGGCCGATGTGGAGGCCGAACTGGCCGAGGATGAGCGGGCCCTTCTCGGTCGGCTGTTGGATGACGGTTCCCTGCCGGCAGACGGTCGCCGGGAGCAGGCGGCGGATGTCTGGGTGGTGCCCCGCATCGGCACGCTTTCGCCCTGGTCCTCCAAGGCCACCGATATTCTTCACCACTGCGGGCTGCGCCATGTCCGGCGTATTGAGCGCGGGATCCGCTATCGCCTGTTCATGAATGACCGCCCTGACGCCGGGACCTGGAAAAAATTGGCGGCAGCGCTGCATGACCGGATGACGGAATCCGCCCTGGCCACACTGGCCGATGCCGAAGCCCTGTTCCGGCAGGCTGAGCCGGCGCCGGTGGCAAGCGTGCCGCTGCTGGCGGAGGGACGGGAGGCCCTTGTCACAGCCAACCAGCAACTGGGGCTGGCCCTGTCGGACGATGAGATCGACTACCTGGCGGAGAACTTCCAGTGCCTGGGCCGGAATCCGGCCGACGTGGAGCTGATGATGTTTGCCCAGGCCAATTCCGAGCACTGTCGCCACAAGATCTTCAATGCCGACTGGACAATCGATGGCGAGGCCCAGGCTCAAAGCCTGTTCGATATGATCCGGGACAGCTACCGGGCGAATAGCGACGGCGTGCTTTCCGCCTACCGCGACAATGCCGCGGCAGTGGAGGGCAGTGTGAGCGGGCGTTACTTCCCCGATCCCGAGGGCGTCTATCGGTTGCACGAAGAGCCCATTCACCTGATCATGAAGGTGGAGACCCACAATCATCCCACTGCCATCTCCCCCTATCCCGGTGCCGCTACCGGTTCCGGCGGCGAGATCCGTGATGAAGGGGCCACCGGTATCGGCGCCAAGCCCAAGGCGGGCTTGACCGGTTTTTCCGTTTCCGCACTCAGGATTCCTGATGCGATTCAGAACTGGGAGCCCGATAACGGCCGTCCCAACCGCATGGCTTCCGCCCTGGAAATCATGCTGGATGGGCCCATCGGCGCGGCGTCGTTCAACAATGAATTCGGTCGTCCCAATCTGGCCGGCTACTTTCGCAGTTTCGAGCAGCAGGCCGAGCAGGGCGATGTGCCGACCCGCGGCTATCACAAGCCCATCATGATTGCCGGTGGCATGGGCAATATCCGTGAGGGTCACGTCGAGAAGCGTGAAGTCCCTGCCGGCGCAAGAGTCATCGTGCTGGGCGGGCCGGCCATGTTGATTGGCCTGGGTGGCGGGGCCGCCTCCTCGGTCACCAGCGGCGCCAGTGAAGCCGAGCTGGATTTTGCCTCCGTGCAACGGGACAACCCGGAAATTCAGCGTCGCTGCCAGGAAGTGATCGACCGTTGCTGGGCCCTGGGTGAGGGCAACCCGATTCTTTCCATCCACGATGTGGGGGCGGGTGGCCTGTCCAATGCCATTCCCGAAATTCTTGACGATGCCGGGCGGGGCGGGCGCATCGACTTGCGCCGTATCCCCAGTGTGGAGCCGGGAATGTCGCCCATGGGGATCTGGTGCAACGAGGCCCAGGAACGCTATGTCCTGGCGGTGAGCGAGGCGGACCTGGCTCGCTTCGAGGCAATCTGCC
Organism: Natronospira sp.; assembly: GCA_003558125.1. Classification (GTDB taxonomy): domain Bacteria; phylum Pseudomonadota; class Gammaproteobacteria; order Natronospirales; family Natronospiraceae; genus Natronospira; species Natronospira elongata. Next base: position 70,240 of record PWMQ01000101.1, read on the forward strand.
GTCGGGAGCGCTGCCCCTATGCCGATGTGGGCGAAGCCACCGCTGACCCCCAGTTGACCGTGGTGGACAGCCACTTCGGCAATCAGCCGGTGGACATGCCCATGGAAGTCTTGTTGGGCAAACCGCCCAAGATGTCCCGTGATACCCGCCGCGCCCAGCCCAGTCCGCTGGGCTTTGAAACCGAGGGGCTGGATCTGACCCGGGCGGTGGAGGCGGTGCTGGCTCACCCCACCGTTGCCGACAAGCGCTTCCTCATCACCATCGGTGACCGCACCGTGGGTGGGCTTAGCGTGCGCGACCAGATGGTAGGGCCATGGCAGGTCCCGGTGGCCGATGCCGCCGTGACCCTGGCTGGCTACAGCGGCTGTCACGGCGAGGCCATGGCCATGGGTGAACGCACTCCCCTGGCGGTGATCGATGGCCCGGCTTCGGGGCGGATGGCAGTGGCGGAAGCCATTACCAATATTGCCTGCGCGCCCATCGAGGATCTTCGCAAGGTCCGGCTGTCGGCAAACTGGATGGCAGCGGCCAATCACGACAACGAGGATGCGGTGCTGTTTGATACCGTGCGTGCGGTTGGCCATGAACTTTGCAGCGAGCTGGGTCTGACCATTCCGGTGGGCAAGGACTCCCTGTCCATGAAGACCCAATGGGACGAAAAGGACAGTGCCGGCACGGTGGTATCGCCGGTATCGCTGATTGTCTCTGCCTTTGCCCCGGTGACCGATGTGCGTCGGGCGGTCACGCCCCAGTTGCTGCCGCGGACTGACAGTGAGCTGCTGTTGGTGGATCTGGGTCGTGGACGCAATCGCCTGGGTGGTTCCATCCTTGCCCAGGTGGAAGGGGGATTCGGTGATCAGGCCCCCGACCTGGATGAGCCCCGCCTGCTGTCCGGCTTCTTCGCGGCCATCCAGCGCTTGCTGGCCGATGGCCGAGTGCTTGCCTACCACGATCGTTCCGACGGCGGCCTGCTGACCACGCTGGCGGAGATGGCCTTTGCCGGGCGCTGCGGCATGGCCGTGAGCCTCGACGGCCTCGGTGACGATGCCATCGCCGCTCTGTTCTGCGAGGAACTGGGTGCGGTGCTTCAGGTGGCTGATGCCGACCGTCCCGCCGTATTGCAGGCCTTTGCCGAAGCCGGTATCGAAGAATGTCTGCATTGGCTTGGACGTCCGCGTGAGGATGATCGTATTGAAATCAGCCATGCGGCAAAGCCAATGCTGTCCGAGTCTCTGTTCGCGTGGTTGGCACCGTGGAGCCGGGTCAGCCACCGCATGCAGCGGCTTCGGGACAACCCGGCCTGTGCGGATGAAGCCCTGGAAGCGATCATGGACCGGGAAGACCCGGGGCTAAGCCCCGTATTGAGTTTTGACCCGGCCGAGGATGTGGCTGCCCCCTTCATCGGAACCGGGGCGGCACCGCGTGTGGCCATTCTCCGCGAGCAGGGGGTCAATGGTCATGTGGAAATGGCGATGAGTTTCCATCGCGCCGGCTTTGAAGCCGTGGATGTCCACATGGAGGATCTGCTCAGCGGTGACCGGGATCTGTCTGCCATGCAGGGGCTGGTGGCCTGTGGCGGCTTTTCCTATGGCGACGTGCTGGGCGCCGGCCAGGGCTGGGCCAAATCCATCCTCTACAACGACGGCTTGCGCGAGACCTTTGCCCGTTTCCTGGATGACCGCAACCGCTTTGCCCTGGGAGTCTGCAACGGCTGTCAGATGCTGGCTGCCTTGCGTGAATTGATCCCGGGGGCGGAGGCCTGGCCCCGCTTCCTGCGTAACCGCTCCGAGCAATTCGAGGCCCGCTACAGCCTGGTGGAAGTGATAGACAGCCCATCCCTGTTCCTTCAGGGGATGGCCGGCTCACGCCTGCCCATCGCAATTGCTCATGGCGAGGGCCGAGCGGCCTTTGCCAGTCCGGCAGATCATCGTGCAGTGGAAGGCGAAGGCCTGGTGGCTATGCGATATGTGGATAACCGGGGTCAGGTGGCGGAACAGTATCCCGCCAATCCCAACGGTTCCCCGGCGGGCATCACCGGCCTCACCACCGCGGATGGGCGGGTGACCATCATGATGCCCCACCCCGAGCGCATTACCCGGACGGTGAATCACTCCTGGGCGCCGGCTGACTGGACAATGGACGAAGGCCCCTGGCTGCGCATGTTCCGCAATGCGCGGCAGTGGCTGGGTTGAGGGGGTTGTCAGCTCACGGCTTGGCGGGGAATCGGAGCCCTCGCCGCCGTGAGCCCCTAGCAGATCGGCAGCCGTGACCCGGTGCGCTGCTTGCAGTCGTGGGGAGAGTCAAAGTCGAAACCGGTTCGAACCCGATACTCGATTCTTTCACCGCCGCGCTTGAAGGGTTGGAAGCGCCATTCCTCCAGGGCGCGAATGGTTTGTGACCCAAAGCCAAAGCCATGGGGCTCTTCCTGGAGAATCTCGATGTCGCGGACGGAGCCGTTTCGATCAACGGTGAACTCCACTTCCACGGACCCCTCCAGGTTTCGCATTCTCGCCTGACGCGGGTAATAGGGTTCCACTTTCTCTACAACTTGCCCGCCATTGATGGTCGGGGGCAGGTCCTGGCGCCGATCATGGGGAGGGGGTTGCTCAATGGGCTCTTGTGTGCGCGCCTGAGCCAGTGTTAGTTCCGCATTTTGATGGGCACTGCGGGTGGCGGCCAGATCGAGCTCTCGATCCACCAATGCACGACGATTTCCGTCTTCCCGGGATGGGGGCTCCGCATCCGGGGCCGCTTGGGCGGAGGCAACGCCCGTCTCCGGCTCTGATGGCAGGGAGGCCGTCGTTTCGTCCTCTTCAGTCATCGCCTCGGCAAGCTCAGTGGCGGAATCGTTTGCCATTGGCTCAGGCTCCGGCGTTTCGTTGACTGTCGGCGCACTTGCCGAATCATCAGGCGATTCGGGCGCCGCTTCCAGCCCTTCCAGATCGTCCAGGTCATCCAGACTCTGCCAGCCGGCGGCCGATTCCCGGTGAAGGCTCGCCAGTCGAGGCAGGTGAGACGGTGTCTGCGCTGATTCCTGGATGCTGATTTCTTCAGGCACCGGCGTGTCCGGGCCATCCTCTTCCAGCGTGATCAGTGGTTCGGAAACCTCGAGCAGCTCCTCGGCGGGTTCGGGGGACAGCTGATTGACGGTGAAACCCACCGCTGCGAGTGTCATGCTGAGCAGGGCCGTTCCCAGTCCGACCATGCCTTGCTCTGCGCCCGGCTTTCTTTCCGCCAGGCGCCGCACCCGACCAACGATGTCGGCATCCTTCATTGATAGTGCAAGGCCCGGCCGACCCATTCTTTGCTTCTCCAGAGACAGCAGGGTTTCGGCGTAGGTCGCCCCGTCCCCGGTCAGGGAAACAGCCAGGTCATCGCAGGCCAGTTCCCGCTCCACCCGCAGGTGATGGGACAGCCAGCGAACGGCGGGATGGTAGAAATACAGGGTCTCGACCACGAGCTGGTAAAGGTTGACCAGGTGGTCATGGCGTTTCAGATGGGCCAGCTCGTGCGCCAGGACCATGCGCATCTGCTCGGGGCTCAGCCCGGTGAGCAGTGACGGGGGGATCAGAATAATCGGTCGGAAGACGCCAATCAGAAGCGGGCTGACAACCTGCCGGCAGATGGCAAGGCCAACTGACTGGCCGGTACGAAACTGTTGGCATAGCGATTCCAGGGTCTCTTGCATGCCAGGGGGCAAGTCATGGCATGCCTGTCGCCGTAGGTCGTTCAGGTGCAGCCAGCCGAGGAGAATGCGAAAGGCCGACCAGACCACGCCGGCCACCCAGGCGAGGACCAGCCAGGGGAGAATGTGCGTGAGCAGGTGGTGGGGCTCTCCCTGAGCCACCGCCCCGGCGGAAATGGCAGTCGCGGTCTCGGTGGCGGCGGTGACGTCGCCCGGGGCACCGTGGTTGGCGTTAGACCAAAGCCAGAAAAAAGTGGCAACCGGTAGTAATGTGGCCGTCGCCAGGGCCGAAAGTGCCCAGAAATAGCGACCGTTGGGCCCCTGTTGGCGCATCACCAGCCGCCCGAGCCAGAAGACCAGGGCAACGGCGGCGCCCTGCCACAGGGAGTGGAGCAGGGTCATTCCCAGAATGTGAATCAGACTGTTCTCCGGCATGCCGATCTGCCTTTTCCTTCAGTCACCCTCACATGGGACACCAGAACGCCTTTTGGCAGTTCCGGCGTGCATCCGTTCACTGAAATTGACCAGCGGTGCTGGCTCAACGGCGCTGGCGCAGCTCCCTGACCATGTTCTCGATCTCTTCCAGCTCTTCCTCGCTGGCGGGGCGCGACATGCCCAGGGCCTGCAAGACCATGCGCGAAGCGGAACCCTGATAGACCCGGGTCATGAAGTCGTCCAGCATGTCCTGCTGGGTCTCATCGCGACCCGTGACCGCCTCGTAGAGGTGGGCGCGACTGGAGGTTTCCCGTGTGACCAGACCCTTGTCGTTCATGATCTGCATCTGTTTCAGGATTGTGGTGTAGCTCAGCCCGCTACTGGCGCCAATCGCTTCGTAGACCGCCCGCACCGTGGAGGGGCCGTGGTCCCAGAGATATTGCAGGATTTTCAGTTCCGACCGGGTCGGTGGCTTGGATACATGCATGGCATTAGCCCTCCCAATGCTAGCCCTTTCGGGTAATTCCCCCCGGTTTCAACAAGCCCAAATTGCGCAGACGCAACTTGTACGCATCCTATCGTACCACTACCTTACGCCGACGGGAAAAGCTTTTTTCCAAAAACTTTGACGGGGCTTGCCCGGCTGCTTCGGGGTGATGGGCGCGGCTGGTAAAATAGTCGGCTAGAGAGCTTGTTGCTGCAATGCAACGGCGAAATTTCAATCGACATTCGGGGAGATGGCTGGTGAGTGAACGGTTTCGAGATGTGGAATTGCATGCCCCAACGGGTGACCAGCGCCACTGCCGGGGGTGGGTCCAGGAGGCCGCCTTGCGCATGCTGCACAACAACCTGGATCCGGCGGTGGCCGAGAATCCCAGGGAACTGGTGGTCTATGGCGGCATCGGTCGGGCGGCCCGGAACTGGGAATGCTTCGATGCCATCGTCGAAACCCTCAAGCGCCTGGGTGATGACGAGACCCTGCTGATCCAGTCCGGCAAGCCCGTTGGGGTCTTTCAGACCCATGAGGGGGCTCCCCGGGTGCTGTTGGCCAACTCCAATCTCGTTCCCGAATGGGCCAACTGGGATCATTTCCACGAGCTCGATCGCAAGGGTCTGATGATGTACGGGCAGATGACGGCCGGCTCCTGGATCTACATTGGCTCCCAGGGCATTGTTCAGGGAACCTTCGAGACCTTTGCCGAGGCCGTCCGCCAGCATTTCGACGGCAAGCCCCGCGGGCGCTGGCTGCTCACCGGCGGCCTCGGCGGCATGGGGGGCGCCCAGCCCCTGGCCGCCTCGATTGCCGGCCTGGCCTCCATTTCCGTGGAAGTGGACCCCAGCCGAATCGACAAGCGCTTGGAAACCGGCTACCTGGACTGCCGGGCCGACAGCCTGGAAGAAGCCTTCAAACTGCTGGACCAGGCGCTGGAGAAGGGCGAGGCCACTTCCATCGGCTTGCTCGGCAATGCCGCGGAGGTGTTTCCCGAGATCCTCAAGGGCGACCGCCATCCCGATCTGGTCACCGATCAGACCTCCGCCCACGACCCCTTGAACGGTTACATCCCCGAGGGTTACAGCCTGGAAGATGCCGCGGCGCTGCGTCAGCGGGATGCCAAGGCCTATGTGGAAAAATCCAAGGCCTCCATGGCCAATCAGGTCCGGGCCATGCTCGGCTTCCATGAGCGGGGTATCCCCACCTTTGACTACGGCAACAACATCCGTGCCATGGCCCAGGATGCGGGGGTTGAAAACGCCTTTGATTTCAAAGGGTTCGTTCCACTCTACATCCGTCCTCGCTTCTGTGAAGGGGTTGGCCCCTTCCGCTGGGTGGCCCTTTCCGGTGATCCGGAAGACATTCGCAAGACCGATGAGAAGGTCAAGGAATTGTTGCCGGAGAACACGGCACTGATGCGCTGGATGGATGCTGCCGCCGAGCGTATCCAGTTCCAGGGCCTGCCGTCCCGGATTTGCTGGGTGGGCTATCGGGAACGTGACCAGTTGGGGTTGGCCTTCAATGAAATGGTACGCAAGGGCGAACTGAAGGCACCCATCGTGATCGGCCGTGACCATCTGGATTCGGGGTCGGTGGCCTCGCCCAACCGGGAGACCGAAGGCATGGCCGATGGCAGCGATGCGGTCGCCGATTGGCCATTGCTCAACGCCATGCTGAACACCGCCAGTGGTGCCTCCTGGGTCAGTCTTCACCATGGTGGTGGTGTGGGCATGGGCTACTCCATTCATTCCGGCGTGGTGATCGTTGCCGATGGCAGTGAGCGGGCCCACCAGGCTTTGTCCCGGGTGTTGGTGAATGACCCGGGCACGGGCGTCATGCGGCATGCGGATGCCGGTTATGATCATGCCCGGCGGGTTGCCCGTGAACGTGGCGTGGATCTGCCGATGCTGAATCGGGAGTGAGGATATCGTGAAACGTTGGCTGCCCCTGTTGATAGCCGGCCTGATGCTGACAGGCTGCGCCAACTGGCCGGAGGAGGAGGGTGCCTCCGCCGGCAATGGGGGCGGCTGGTTGAATTGGTCCGGCCCGGTGGTGGATAGCCGGGATGTGGCCCGGAGCAGCCTTCTGAGCTGGCCGTCCGGTCCGGAAGGGGACGAAGTCGACGCTGATTTCACGCCCCGGGTCGGGCAGTCGGCGGTTGTGGATGCCGCATTGGCGGTAAAGGGGCGACCCTATCGGCTGGGGGCCAACGGGCCGGGTGCCTTTGATTGCAGCGGTCTGATCCAGTTCGCGCACCGGGAGGTGGGCATCGATGTGCCCCGCACCACCAGCCGCCAGTTCCGCGAGGCCCGGCCCGTGCAGCGGGATGATATGGGGCCGGGAGATGTGATCTTCTTCGCCGTGGACGGGATCAGCATCAGCCATGTGGGCCTTTATGCGGGCGATGGTCGCTTTCTCCACGCTCCCTCACCGGGCAGCACCGTGTCCTGGGCCAGCCTCGACAATGGCTACTGGGCCTCACGCTTTGCCGGGGTCGGGCGGTTTCGCTAGCGACCACAGGTTCCTTACAGGTAGGGCCCTTCGATATCGGTGACGGGGTGCGTCCCGGCCACGGGCCTTGGTGCCATCCGGAGGCTCTTAATCGCGGCTAAAGCCGCTCCCACGGGTGGCTTCGGCGCGCTAATGGCACCGTGGGAGCGAATTTATTCGCGATTAAAAGCCTCCGGGTAGCACCACGACATAGGCCTGAACCAATCCTCCGTTAGCACGGCCCAGGTGACCCCCACCAAGGCTCACCCTTGGCGGGGGTCACCTGGGCCGTGCACGCTGATGGCGAATTTGAATTGATGAGCAGATTGCCTTCGATTCGGCTGGGGAAATCGCTGATGAATCCGCTCCTACGGCGGTTTCGGCATACGCTATAGGCACCGTAGGAGCGAATTTATTCGCGACCAAGAGCCTCCGGATGGCACCAGGACCGAAGCCGGGATGCACCCCGTCACCGACAACAGACGGTCAAAACCCAGTCGAAGCCCGGCAGCTACCGTCGGTCCCGTTCCCGAATCCGAGGTCCGGTGAGCTTGCGCCAGAACTGCTTGATCCGGCGTCCCCAGCGTTCCATCCAGGTGTAATGCAGATAACGCCGGTCGCGCTCATCGACCTGATCGAGGCGGCGGCGGTATTTGTGCTTGACCCAGGCATTGAGGTCAAAGCGGCGGGCGGTATTGAAAAGGAAGCGATTGATCGGTCGCCATCCCCGGCGTCGCAGAGTGGCCACGCCAAAATCGATGACCCAGGGTCGGCCCTGCTCATCCACCAGGATATTGTCCTTGCGCTTCAGATCAGCGTGCCCGACCCCGGCAGCGTGCATGCGGCGGATGATGCGCAGCAGGCGCTGGAAGAAGTCCGCCGGGTCGGGGATCTGGGCATGGCGCAGACTGTCGCCGGGAATGTACTCAAGCACCAGGAAACGACCGCCCAGCAGGCCGAGACAACGCGGGATGCCCTCGATGCCCTCAAGCTGCTCATAGACCCGCGCCTCCCGGCGCAGCATCCGGATCGACAGCCAGCGATAGAGAGAACGGGGGGGTGCCTTGATCACCAGTGCCCGGTCACCGTCCTGGTAAAGGAGAACCTGGCCCTGATATCCTCGGGACAGCTTGTGCTGTCCCGACTCAATGGCTGCCTGGGTCCAGGAGAGAAGCTCTCCTTGTTCCGATTCCGTCAAAGCCGTTGGGCGCATGTAAGCGGCTTTAGAAGACCACCAGATGCCAGGCACAGTAGATCATGTAGGCCACCAGCAGGGGTTCGCCGTTGCCCATCAGGCTTTGGCGAAAGGACCAGCCACCGAAGCGAAAACCCCGACCCTTGAATTTCGGCCACAGGGCATAGGTATCCCGCGACCAGTTTTCCCACTGTTCACCAAAGAGCTTGTGCAGCTTGCGGTCCTCATAGGAAATGGCGGGCGGGTAGTAAAACCACAGGAAGGCAATCATCACCGGGATTGACCACCAAAGCTGGGAGGCAATGCAGAAGCCGACCAGCACCAGGATATTGCCCACGTAAAGCGGATGGCGGACGTAGGCGTAGGGGCCGTCGGTGGCCAGTTCCTTGTTTTTCTTGACGTGGCCGGAGGCCCACAGGCGAATCAGAATGCCCAGGCCGGCGATGCTGAAGCCTACCCAGTAGAGGCTGACCAGGCCCGGCTCGGCCATGATGGCCAGTACCAGGATGTAGGCCATGGCCAGTAGCTGGCGAGACGGCTCGTGATAACGCATTTCCCGGATCAGCTTGTGAGCCGGGTTACGGGCTTCTGGCAAATGACGGGTACGATGGGACATTCCGGCGCTCTGGTGATGATAAAACCCGGAATATTACCGGACTTGGACGGGTCAGACCACTCCCCCGGTGCTCAGCGACGGTACTCCAGTGCCAGGAACAGGCTCCGGTCCCGGCCCGGAAAATAGCGGTATTCGTCGAAGGCAAAATCCGCGCGCTCGGCGTGGGGGCGGTCGCTGAGGTTTTGTACCCGTGCATGCAGCCACCAGTCCTCCCGGAGCGCCTGGCTTGCCTTCAGGCTGAAAACGGTGTGTCCGTGATAGCGGCGCTCATTGGCATTGTCCAGGTAATGACTCCCCACATAATTGGCGGCCAACTCGATTTGCCGGCCATTATGGGGCTGCCAGAGCAGGCGGGCCGAGCCCAGCCCGCGGGGTGCCGAGCTGATTTCATCACCCCGCTCGATTGGCTCGCCATCGGTCCGGTCGAAGGCCCAGGTATGGCGGGCGCGGCTGGCATTGAGCGCCACGGACCACTCGGTGGACAGGGGCAGCCGCAGGTCCAGTTCAATCCCCCGGTGGCGGGTGGCCCCATCGCTGACATTGAAGCCATCCGAATCACGGAAGATGAAGTTGTCCTTCTCCATGTAATAGGCGGCCAGTTCATAGCGCAGGATGCCCAGTCGTCCGCGCAGCCCCGCTTCCACCGAATCCAGTTCCTCCGAATCCAGGTCGGCCACCGTCTGGCCTGACTGCAGGCGATAGAGTTCGGTCGCCTGGGGCGCCCGGTAGCCCTGGGCGAGACGAGTAAACAGCGCCTGGTCCTGGCCCAGCTCCCGGGTCAGACCGAGATTCAGGGTGGTGGTGGTGAAGCTGTCGCTGCGATCGTCGGGGCGGGTATAGAGACAGCCGCCAAAGCCGCACTCGCTGCCGTCGTCCCGCCGGTTGCCCGGTTCCAGGCGGTTTCGGTAGTCGTAGTTGAGATACTCCAGCCGGGCCCCGGCTTCCAGGGTACTGCGCTCGCCCAGTTGGCGACTGGCCTGGGTGTAGGCCGCGGCATGCTGGGCGCTGACGCGATAATCGTAGTGGGCCCCCGGCGGCCGTGTTTCGCGCAGGAAATCATTGTCGGCGTCCACTTCGCCGTCCTGATACTGGCTGAGTGCACTGCGGGTGTATTCCAGATCCATGCCGGCCTGGGTCCACCAGCGATCCCCCTGGTAAGACAGCCGATTCATCAGGCCAAGACTTTCCTGGCTGTTCTGTTCCAGCGGCTGGCCGGGCAGGAAATGCTGGAGAAAGTCCATGTCGGTGCGGCGCAGATAGGGCGTGATTTCCAGCTCCCAGCCCGATGCCAGCCCCCGGTCCCAGCGCGCTGCCAGCCGCTGGGCCTCGGCCTTGCGAAAGGCCTCCGGATTGTCATTGTCGGTGGGGCGTTGGCGATAGGCCTCGAAGCCTTCCAGAAAACCGGCGGTGTCCTGGTCCAGCCAGCTGCCGGCAAACAACCAGCTCAGTTCGCCCCCGGCCAGGGGATGCTGAATCCGGGTATTGAGTTTCTGCTGACTGACGCCGCTGTCATCCCGCCAGCCGCCGTCCTCGGTAAGCGTCGCCGAGGCCCGCCAGTCGGTATTCCCCTGGCTGCCACCACCGGAGACCTGGCCACGCCAATAACGGTCCGGGCCGGCCTCGAGGCTGGCCTGGCGGGCCGGTGGATCCAGGGGGCGGCGGCTGATGACGTTGATGGTCCCGTGCAGGGCGTTGGAGCCGTACAGGGCATTGGCCGGCCCGCGGATGACTTCCACGGCCCCGGCCTGCTCGGTGTTGACCTCGAACAGGGCGTTGACGTTGCAGAAACCCGCCGCGCGGATGGGGATGCCGTCTTCCAGGAATTGGAAGGCGCCGCAGGCCCCCGGCCCGGTGAGCACGGGGGAGCGAATCGCGGTGAGGTGTTCCTGGCCGCTATTGCGGGTGACCCAGGTTCCCGGCACCCGGTACATCAGCTCACTGACATGGGTGTGGGCGACCCGCTCGATCTCCACCCCGTCCACCCGGGACACACTGGCCGGTTCCCTTGCCAGGGCCCGCTCGGCTCGGCTGGTGCTGGTGATGATGCGTTCCAGCTCCAGTGCTTCGTCCGTGGGCTTTTCCTCGGATGTGACCTGGGCCTGAGTCAGGGCCGGCATGATGCAAAGGGCGGTCAGCATTGCCGCCGGGCATCGCCTGTTGGGAAACCGCATTCGCCGATTCCTTTTCGCTAGATGTGGTCCGGCTGAGAATTCCTACTTGAACTCAGGCAGACCCAGCAAGGCCTCGGCAAGTTCCTCGATATCCCGATCCATGCGGCGGTCGCCGGTGTGTGCCGGTGAGATATCGCGCAACCACTTCAACAGTTTTTGCAGCTCCGGGGTGGTCTTGAGCGGCGCCTGCAGCTCCACCGCCCGGGCCGCGGCCATCAGCTCAATGGCCAGAATGCGGGCCAGGTTCTCGCAGAGTTGGACCAGCTTCAGTCCGGCCCAAGGCGCCATGCTGACATGGTCCTCCTGGCCGGCGGAGGTGGAGATGGAATCCACCGAGGCTGGGTGGGCCAGGGTCTTGTTCTCCGAGCACAGGGCGGCGGCGGTGACGTGGGCGATCATGAAACCACTTTCCACCCCGGCCTCTTCGGTCAGGAACAGGGGCATGTCCGGATTCACTCCGCGAACCAGGCAATCGCTTCGGCGTTCGGAAATACTGCCGATCTCGGCCCCGGCAACGGCAAGAAAATCCGACACCATGGCAATGGGCTCGGCGTGGAAGTTGCCGCCGGAGATCACTTCGTCATCGAAGATCAGGGGATTGTCGGAGACGCCGTTGAGTTCACACTCGAGTATGCGCCGGGCATGGTCCAGGGTGTCCCGTGCCGCACCCATGACCTGGGGCATGCAGCGCAGGGCATAGGGGTCCTGGACCCGGCTGCAGTTGCGGTGGTTCTCGCGGATCTCGCTGTCACTGAGCCAGCCGCGCAGGGCTTCGGCAGCGGCGATCTGCCCGGGCATGCGCCGGACCGCGTGCAGTCGCGGATCAAAGGGGCTGTAACTGCCGGCCAGCCCCTCCACGCTCAGGGCACCGGCGGCGATGGCCGCATCCCAGAGCCGCTCCAGGCGGAACAGGCCCTCGATGGCCAGACTTGCCGACAGTTGGGTGCCGTTGAGCAGGGCCAGGCCCTCCTTGGCTTGCAGCACCACCGGCTCCCGGTCCACCGCTGCCAGCACATCGCGGCCTTCCAGCACTTCACCCTGGTGGAGGGCCTCGCCTTCGCCGATCAGTGCCAGTGTGAGGTGGGCCAAAGGCGCCAGATCCCCGGAAGCGCCCACGGAACCGCGCTCGGGGATCAGGGGCAGCACATCAGCATTGAGCAGCGCCAGCAGGGTTTCCACCACTTCCGGGCGGATGCCGGAATGGCCAACGGCCAAGGCATTGGCCTTGAGCAGCATCAGCCGACGGGTGGCATTGCGGGCCAGGGCCTCGCCCACGCCGCAGGCGTGGCTGCGCACCAGGTTGTATTGAAGCTGCACCACCTGGTCGCGGGAGATCCGCTTGCGGGCCAGGGCCCCGAAGCCGGTGTTGATGCCATAGCTGACCCGTTCCTGGTCAATGACCCGCTCGACCGCAGCCACGGATTGCTGCATGCGTTCACGGGCGCTCTCTGCCAGGGCAGCGGGACGGGGCGTGGCTTCCCAGTCCCGCAGGGCATCCAGAGTCAGGCTTTCGCCGTCAAGAATCAGGGCTTGTTCGCTCACGCGGGATGACCTCCGATGTAGGTTCGGTCCGGGCGGATGCCGCCCAGTTGATAGATGAGAAATTCCGGCCCGGGGATGTCCCAGAGGGTGAGATCGGCCACTTTGCCCACCTCGATGCTGCCCCGGTCTTCGGCCTCGCCCATGGCGGCGGCCGCATTGCTGGTCACGCCCAGCAGGATTTCCTCGGCGGTCAGGCCGAAGAAGATGGCAGCCATGTGCATGGCCGCCTGCAGGCTGACCACCGGAGAGCTGCCCGGGTTGATGTCGGTGGAAACCGCCATCGGCACGCCGGCCTTCCGAAAGCCGGCAATCGGCGGCAATTTGGTTTCCCGCAGGAAATAAAAGGCCCCCGGGAGCAGCACGGCGGCGGTCCCGTGCTCGGCCATGGCGCGGATATCGGCTTCTTCGGTGTATTCCAGGTGATCGCAGGACAGGGCTCCGAGCTCGGCGGCGCGCCGGGTGGCCTGCATGTTGGAGAGCTGGTCGGTATGGGCGCGCAGGCGCAGCCCGCCGTCTCGGGCCGCAGCGAACAGCCGCTCCATGTCAGCCACGGTAAAGGCGATGCGTTCCACGTAGATGTCACAGGTCTCGGCCAGTTGCTGCTCGATCACCGCCGGCAGGGTCTTCTCGACCAGCTCGTCCATGTAATCTTCCCGGGAGCGGTCGGCCGGAATGGAATGGGCGCCCAGGAACGTGGGAGAGAGGTGGACCGGGGTCTCCCGGTCAAGATGGCGGATGGCCCGCAGCATCTTGAGCTCGTTTTCAGTGTCCAGGCCATAGCCGCTCTTGGCTTCGACCGTGGTCACCCCTTCGGCCAGCAGGGCGGATACCCGGGGCAGGCTCTCCCGCACCAGGCGCTCCTCGTCCGCCTCGCGCACGGCACGCACCGTGGACAGAATGCCGCCGCCACTGCGGGCGATCTCCTCGTAGCTGGCGCCCTCCAGCTTGCGGGCATGTTCGTCCATGCGATGGCCGGCGTAGAGGACGTGGGTGTGGCAGTCGATCAGGCCCGGCATCAGGACCCGGCCGTCGGCATCCACCGTCTCCAGGGCGACGGCATCCTTGTCCACGCCCAGGGCGGCGATTCGTCCGTCCTGGACGGCGATGCTGTCAAAGCCGCCCTGACGAAGGGTGCCGTCCATTGGATATACTCTCGCGTTGCGAATGATCAGGTCGTACACGCTTCGGCCCCATTTGAACTGGCAGTGGAGTAGGCAATGACTCAGCGACTCACCTTTCGGCATGTGCTGACGCCGGAAGGGATGGTAAACGACTGCGCGGTTGTCGTCAGCTCGGCAGGCCGAATTCAGGCCCTGGATGTGCTGGATGCCGCTCGCGGGCCCCTGGATTATGACGGCTGGCTGGCCCTGCCGGGCATGCCCAATGCCCACAGCCATGCCTTTCAGCGCGCGATGAGCGGTTTCGGGGAGGTCCCGGCGGGGCAGGATTCCTTCTGGAGCTGGCGGGACCACATGTACCGCCTGGCCTCGGTGGTCACCCCCGAGCAGATGCGCATCATTGCCGAGCAGGCGTTCGCGGAAATGTTGATGGGCGGCTTCACCCGGGTGGCCGAGTTTCATTATCTGCATCACCTGCCCGACGGCAGCGCGGGCGAGGAGATGGCGCGCGCGGTGGCCGAAGCGGCCGACAATGTGGGCATTGGCCTGAAACTGCTGCCGGTCTATTACCGCAAGGGCGGATTCGATCGCGAGCCTGGCGAGGGCCAGCGTCGCTTCGTGCATCGACACCTGGATGATTTCCTCGAGCTGCTGAGCAAGCTCAAGGATCTGTCACCAGGTATCGCACCCCATAGCCTGCGAGCGGTCCCGCCCGAGGAGCTGGCGGATCTGGTGGCCGGCGCCCGGGGCGTACTGGGCCCGGATATCCCCATCCACATCCACGTTGCCGAGCAGCGTGCCGAAGTATCCGACTGCCAGGCCCGACACGGTCGGTCGCCGGTCACCGTCCTGGCCGATCACGTCGAACTGGACCGCCACTGGAATCTGGTCCACGCCACCCATGCCGGCCCGGATGAGTTGCGGCGGGTGACGGCGGCCGATGCCCGTGTGGTGATCTGCCCATTGACCGAGGCCTACCTGGGCGACGGCCTGTTTCCTGCGGCGGAGTTTCGCCGGCAGGGTGGGTCGATGGCCATCGGTTCCGACAGCAATTGCCGTATCGATGCGGTGGAGGAGTTGCGCTTGCTGGAATACGGCCAACGTCTGCGTCGGGAGCGGCGCTTGCTGCTGGCCGACGAGCGCGGTATCGGGCAGGCCATGTGGAGCGAGATGGCGGTAGCCGGTGCCGCCGCCCTGGGTGATCACGGCTACAACGGTGAGGCTGGCGGCGGAGCCATTCAGTCCGGGGCGTTCGCGGACCTGGTGGTGGTGGATGAAGACCATCCCGCTGTCGCCGGTCATGGGCCGGATACGGCGGTGGATGCCCTGCTCATAGGGGGCGCGCGCGGCGCCGTGCGCGACGTCTATGTGGCCGGGCACAAGCAGGTCAGCCAGGGCGCGCTGCCTGACTCGGATGCTCGTCGGCAGGCCTTTGCCGGGGTAGTGAAGTCGATTTACGGGGAGGAAAAATGAGTGAAAACGAGCAAGAAAACCCATATGTGATCCGCGAGCCAAATACCGAGCGATTGCCCGTGGTGGTCAGTATTCCCCATACGGGCACCCGGGTGCCGGAGGGCATATCCCGTTTCTTCGCCAGCGATGATCTGCATGAACTACCCAACACCGACTGGCATTTGCATGAACTCTATGACTTTCTGCCGGAGCTCGGCATAACCACCATCCATGCGGTCTACAACCGCTTTGTGGTTGATCTCAACCGCCCGCCGGAGAATCGGCCACTCTATCCGGGCCGCTTCGAAACCGGCCTGGTGCCCCTGCATACCTTCCATGGCGAGCCTGTCTGGACCCATGAGCCCGATGAAGACGAAGTGGAACGGCGTCGGCAGCTTTACCATGCCCCTTACCATGAACAGCTTCAGAAGCTTCTCGAACAGACCCGGGAGGAGTTCGGCAGGGCGGTACTGATCGATGCCCACAGCATCATGTCCTCACCCACCCGGATCAACGACGAGTTGCTCAAGGATATTTACCTCGGCGACGGTGAGGGCGTTAGCTGTGATGAGTGGCTGATTGGTGGTCTGGAGGCCGGCTTCGAGGCAGCCGGGCTGCGGGTGGCGAGAAACTATCCCTTCAAGGGGGGGTATATCACCCGCCACTACGGGGCCATGGAACAGGTTGATGCCGTCCAGATCGAAATGGCGCAACGGGTCTACATGAATGAACTGGATCCCGCCGGCGGTCCCCGACACGAGCGCTTCGATCAGACCCGCCAGATCCTTCGCGCCGTCATCCAGGATGTGGTCAAGGGGCTTTGATTGCCGCTCCATAAAAAACCCGGTGCCGCGGGCACCGGGTTTGTCATCCGTTCAGCCGCTTTGATCAATCCGGTTTGACGAAGCGCAGGGTCATGCGGTCGGACTCGCCAATGGACTGAAAATGGGCAATGCAGTCATCCCGTTCCGCACCTTCGTCCATTTCCCGGCAGGCGCGCAGGCTGGGGGGCAGGGTCCAGACGCCGAAATCATGGTCCTTTTCATCCCGTGGATTGGCATTGATCTCACTGCTGTCCACAAAACGAAAACCCACGCGTTCGGCCAGCTGGATGACATATTCCTCGGGGACGTAGCCACGCTGCGCCCATTCCATGGGGTCCTCACCGGCCGGCGCCCGGTGCTGAACAACGCCGAAGCTGCCGCCGGGGCGTAGTACCTCCAGCGCCGCCCGCATGACTTCCTCGGCCACCTCGTCGTTGACCCAGCCATGGAGGCTGCGGAACGTCACCACCAGATCGGCGGAGTTGGGCTCCCCGAGGCGGGTCTTTCTCGGCGGGTCAAAGGGCAGCACTTCCACATTGCCGTAGATGTCGGGTTCTTCCGCCAGCTTTTCCAGATACGCTTTGCCCAGCCGGGCCTGATAGGCCACTTCTGACTCGGTATCAAAGCTCGCGGCAGTCAGTTTGCCGTGCTCGGCCAGCACCGGAGCAAGGATCTCGGTATACCAGCCGCCACCCGGCCAGAGTTCGACCACATGCTGATCCGCGGCAAGACCGAAAAAGTCCAGGGTCTCGACCGGGTTGCGAGCGTCATTTCGCTCACGATGGGCGTCGGAACGGTGATCGCCTTCGGCGGCTTCCGCCACGGCGGCTCGCACGGCTTCGGCATCCCGGGCCGGCTCCGGTCCCGCCGCACAGCCAATCAGGCCGATGAAAACACCGGAAAGAAGAACAGATCTCGCATTCAATGCATTCATGTCGGCCTCCGCGGGCAGTTTGGAAGGGGCCAGGTGCCACTTGCATCAGTGAACCACGGCAATGCCTCAGGCTAGTGGCCCAAGACGAAGAGCTTAGAGTAGTCGGTCACGGCCGTGAGTTAAAGCGGGGAGGTTAAGCAAAGGCTGGGAGAATGCGCAAGGCGGGGACACGGTCCCCGCCTTGCTTCAAAAGCTGAAAACTCAGCCGTCGCCGCCGGTCTGCTGCGGCCGGTGCTGCATTTCACGGACCCGGTCCTGAGTCTGCTCGGTTTCCTGGCGGCGGTCCTTGACGGTGGTGCAGCGGGTTTCCGGAATTCGGCTGCCGGTGGGCGCTTCATTGCGGCAGATGGTCCGGGTGTCTTCCCGGTCCGGGAATACCGTGGCATAAAAGTCCTCGCTCATGGCGAAGATTTCATCCCGCTCCTTGTCACTGAGCTCTTCCACCTCGCTTACATCGGCCAGGCGCTGATTGAGCTGTTCATTGAGGCGGGCAATCTTCTGGACCTGGTCTTCGCTGAATTCGTCGTCGTCGGCTTCGATGACCTCTTCGGTCAGGGCATTGATGTGAGTGAGGAACTCGTCCACACCCACAACCTGACGATCAACGGTGCGCAGGTGGTTGCCGGCGCAAGCGCCCAGCAGGACACTCAGCAGCAGGGTCAGTCCGAGAACGGAAAAGTGTTGCATTTTTAACATAATGGCCTCCCTCTTGGCCTCCCTTTATGGCTCAGGATACGAGCATTACTGTACGAATGAATTCATAGCACCACGTTGTTTTTACGCCCATCGATTGCCCGTGTCAAACCCGGGAAGGCGAATTATTGCTCGGCATGGCAAATGGCGCGCTCCAGCCGGCGCGGCCTTTGTTAGCATATGGGACCATTTTTCGGTCCGTGCCAGGCGCGCGGGTTTTGTCTTGCCCATCCACAGGGGACGGTTTACATGGCGATTCGCAAGTTCGAACTGGTGCTGGAGTCAGCCCGGATGGTGACGCCACGGGTCAGGGAGCTCACTTTCACCCGACGCGACGGTGAGCTTATCGATTATCAGCCGGGGCAGTTTGTCACCCTTCAC
Source organism: Natronospira sp. (assembly GCA_003558125.1). GTDB lineage: Bacteria > Pseudomonadota > Gammaproteobacteria > Natronospirales > Natronospiraceae > Natronospira > Natronospira elongata. Next base: position 88,269 of record PWMQ01000101.1, read on the forward strand.
ATGCCCCATGAAGAGCAGATGCTGCGGCGCAGCTACAGTATTGCGTCCATTCCGGAAGAGAGCAGCCAGTCCATTGCCATTGCGGTCACCCATGTGGATGGTGGGCGGGCTACCGAGCGTCTGTTTGCCATGGAGCCGGGGGATGCCGTGGATGCAGTCGGGCCCTTTGGCCGTTTCGTATTGCGTGACGATTCGCCCTGCCGCTATCTGCTGATCGGCACGGGCACCGGGGTGACCCCTTATCGGGCCATGCTCCCGGAGCTGGAGCGACGAATTGACCTGGAAGATTTCTCCGTGGAGCTGTTTCTCGGCGTGCGTAATCCTGAAGAGCTGCTTTACGGAGAGGACTTTCAGCAGTGTGCCGAGAAGCATGCCGGATTCAACTTCCATGCCTGCTTCAGCCGGGTCATGCCGGAATCCCCCACGGCTTTCCATTATCAGGGCTACGTCCAGGATCAGATCGACCGGGTCAAGCCGGACCCGGAGCGGGATATTGCCTATCTCTGCGGTAATCCGGAAATGATTGATACGGCGGCTCTGAAGCTGAAAGAGCTGGGCTTTCCGGTGCAGAATATCCGGCGGGAGAAGTACATTTCTTCCAATTAGGGAACCTCTGTGCAGAGGTGCCCTGGCAGCTAGGGGCCGGGGAGCGGAGCCTTGCCCGCTCCCCGGCTACTGTCAGAATCGGAAACCGGCAGAAAGCAGGGTAAAGTCACTGCCAAATTGTGTTATTTCCACCTCGACCGGGCCGAAGACGCCGCCAATACCGTAGGCGGCACTGAAATCCTGTTCCGTGTTATTGCCCACCTCGAGCTGGGTAAAGGCGAATCCCAGTTTGCCCTTGATCTTGAAATCACCCGGGTTCTGGAACGCAATGAAACTGCCCAGGTGCAGTAGCTCCCAGTCGGCCTCGCTGCTGCCGCCTAGAAAGCCACTGTTGCTGACGCTGCCGTTGGAAACGGTAATGCCGATCTCCGATTCCGAAGCCGCAACCTGGCGTTCACCCAGATACTGGCCGAAGGCAAAGGCAATGCTGGTGGCATCACTACTGTCGTCGGCATCCAGTTGCACGTTGTTGACCTTCGCAACGTAATAGCGCTCGCCTTCGGCATCTCCGAAAAAGGCGGCCGCCGGCGCACTGGCCACGGCCAGGGTGAGTCCCATCAAGCTGAGCAGGCTTGTCTTTCTCATGCTTGTTACTCCTTTCGTTCGTTAGCCCCCCGATGGAGCCACGATTGAAAAGAAGCCCCCCTTTTTTGGGCCTTAGCTGGCGAGCCGCCGGTACTTGATCCGGTGTGGTTGTTCGGCATCGGCGCCCAAACGCTTTTTCTTGTCTTCCTCGTATTCGGCGTAGTTACCCTCGAACCACTCGACATGACTGTCGCCCTCGAAGGCCAGGATGTGGGTAGCAATGCGGTCCAGGAACCAGCGATCGTGCGAGATCACTACCGCACAGCCGGGGAAATCCAGCAGGGCTTCTTCCAGGGCACGCAGGGTCTCCACGTCCAGGTCGTTCGTGGGTTCGTCAAGCAGCAGCAGATTGCCGCCGGACTTGAGCAACTTGGCCAGGTGAACTCGGTTGCGCTCACCGCCGGAGAGTTCAGCGATCCGCTTTTGCTGGTCTGAGCCCTTGAAGTTGAAGCGGCCCACATAGGCACGGGACTGGGTCTGGTAATTGCCCACTTGGATGATGTCCTGGCCATCGGAGATTTCCTCCCAGACCGTCTTGCTGTCATCCAGGGCATCGCGGCTCTGGTCCACATAGGCCAGTTCCACCGTTTCGCCCACCCGGATCTCGCCGGAATCGGGCTTCTCCTCGCCGGTGATCAGGCGGAAGGTGGTGGTCTTGCCGGCGCCGTTGGGGCCGATCACCCCGACAATGCCGCCCGGGGGCAGATTGAAGCTCAGATCATCGAACAGCAGCTTGTCACCGAAGGCCTTGCGCACGCCGTTGGCTTCCACCACCAGATCCCCCAGGCGCGGGCCCGGCGGGATGTAGAGGGACTTGGTCTCGTTACGCTTCTGGAATTCCTGGGAGGAGAGTTCCTCGAAGCGCTTGAGACGGGCCTTGGACTTGGCCGAGCGGCCCTTGGGGTTCTGGCGTACCCACTCCAGTTCCGCCTGCATGGCCTTGCGCTGGGCGGTCTCCTGCTTCTCTTCCTGCTTCAGGCGCTGTTCCTTCTGCTCCAGCCAGGAAGAGTAATTGCCTTCCCAGGGAATACCGTGCCCCCGGTCCAGCTCCAGGATCCAGCCGGCGACATTGTCCAGGAAGTAGCGATCGTGAGTGACCGCCACCACGGTGCCCGGGAACTCTTCCAGGAAGCGCTCCAGCCAGGCCACGGATTCGGCATCCAGGTGGTTGGTGGGCTCGTCCAGCAGCAGCATGTCGGGCGCCGACAGCAGCAGGCGGCAGAGGGCCACCCGGCGCTTCTCACCGCCGGAGAGATTCTTCACCTCGGCATCCCAGGGCGGCAGGCGCAGGGCATCGGCCGCCTGCTCCAGGGTGCGCTCCAGGTTCCAGGCATTGGCCGCCTCGATCTTGTCCTGCAGCTCCGCCTGCTTGGCCATCAGGGCCTCGAAATCGGCGTCCGGATCGGCCATCTGTTCGGAGACGGCATTGAATTCGTCCACCAGGGCCTTGGTTTCGGCAATGCCTTCTTCCACATTGCCGCGCACATCCTTGCTCTCGTCCAGTTCCGGCTCCTGGGGCAGGTAGCCGATATTGATACCCGGCTGCGGCCGGGCCTCGCCCTCGATCTCGGTATCGATGCCGGCCATGATCCGCAGCAGCGTGGACTTCCCGGCCCCGTTAAGCCCCAGCACACCAATCTTGGCGCCCGGGAAAAAGGACAGGGAAATATCGCGCAGGATCTCTTTCTTCGGGGGAACAACCTTGCTCACCCGATTCATGGTGTAGACGTATTGAGCCATGGTTCTCGCCAGAAATTAGTGTTGCGGGAAGAAGATGGGAGCGGATTATCCCGGAGGAGGGGGCGGGGGACAAGGGTAAGGAGCGGCGAGCTACGAGCTACGAGCGACGAGCGGCGAGCTGGCCGTGCAAGCTGAAAGGCCTACTGTTTTCTACTGGCCACCTTCCAATGACAAGTTATGAGAACCCCAAGGTCTGCCGAAGCAGCACGGCTGTCCCGCATGCACGGCCAGCTCGCCGCTCGTCGCTCACAGCTCGCCGCTCCCCCTAGCGGATCGGGGGTTCCCCGAACTCATTGGCGTCCGGGTCGTAGCTGGATTGGAAGGCCTCCACGCTGGCGGCGGCATCCTTGACGCTTTCGAAGCGGGCGATATGGAACAGGGCCTCGCCTTCGTATGCCAGGGGCAGTTCGGAGCGGCCGATGATCACTCCGGAGACCGGGGACTGCATTTCGTTCTGCGACTCACCAAAAGGATCGGCGATCCGGCCCAGCACCTGGCCTTTTTTCACATGGGCGCCCAGGGCGAGATTCATTCGGACGATGCCGCTGGCCGGTGCCCGCACCCAGAGACTGGAGCGAGCCACGACCGGCTGCTTGCGGGGTTTGCGGCCGCGGACCGCCGGCAGCATGCCCAGTTTGCGCATGACATTGATGACGCCTCGCTCACCGGCACGAATACAGACTTCATCAAAGCGAAGCGCCTCGCCGGCCTCGTAGAGCAGGGTCTTGATGCCCTTGGCCGAGGCCTGTTCCCGCAGGGAGCCTTCCCGCAGGTCGGAGCTCATCATCACCGGTGCACCGAAGGCTTCCGCCAGCGCCATGACCTCGGGGTCGTCCAGGTCGGCGCGGATCTGGGGCAGGTTGGAGCGGTGAATGGCAGCGGTGTGCAGGTCGATGCCGTGGGTGGCCTTGGAGACGATTTCCCGCATGAAGATACTCGCCTGACGGGCGGCCAGGGAGCCCTGATTGCTACCGGGGAAGTTCCGGTTGAGGTCACGGCGGTCGGGCAGGTAGCGGGACATGTGCAACACGCCCAGCACATTGACGATGGGCACCGCGATCAGCGTGCCCCGCAGCCGTTGCAGATTGCGCCGCAGCAGCACCCGGCGGATGATCTCGATGCCATTCAGTTCATCCCCGTGGACAGCCGCGGAGACGAACAGCACCGGCCCCTCACGGCGGCCATGGACCACATGCACCGGCATGGTAATGGGGTTGTGGGTGTAGAGATGCCCCAGGGGGACATTGATGGTCTCCCGCTGGCCGGCGGCGACCTCGGTATTGGCAATCCGCATTGGGGCTCTGGCCATGGTCTCTTATCCCTTGCCGCGCGTACGGGTCTTGCCCGCCTTGCCGTTCTTTTCCATGAACTCGATTATGCGCGCGGCGATGTCCTTGTTGGTCGCTCTTTCAATACCTTCCAGGCCCGGCGAGGAATTCACTTCCATGACCACCGGCCCGTGGTTGGAGCGAAGAATATCCACCCCGGCCACATTGAGGCCCATGATGCGGGCCGCGCGAACCGCCGTTGAGCGCTCCTCGGGGGTGATCTTGATCAGCTCGGCATGCCCGCCCCGGTGGAGATTGGAGCGGAATTCCCCCTCCTTGGCCTGGCGCTTCATGGAGGCCACCACCTTGTTCCCGATCACGAAACAGCGAATGTCGGCACCGCCGGCCTCCTTGATGAACTCCTGCACCAGAAAGTGGGCGTTGAGCCCCCGGAAGGCATCAATCACCGATTCCGCCGCCTTGCGGGTCTCGGCCAGAACCACTCCCACGCCTTGGGTGCCCTCGGTGAGCTTGATGACCACCGGGTGGCCGCCCACCAGGCGTAGCAGATCCTGGGTATCGTCAGGGGAGTGGGCAAAGCCGGTCACCGGCATGCCGATTCCCCGGCGGGACAGCAACTGCAGGGAACGCAGCTTGTCCCGGGAGCGGCTGATGGCCACCGACTCGTTGAGCGGGAAGACGCCCATCATCTCGAATTGCCGCAGCACCGCGGTGCCGTAGAAGGTGATGGAGGCCCCGATCCGGGGAATGACCGCATCCACTGCGTCCAGTTGAGCCCCCTTGTAATGAATCTCGGGATTGTGCCCGGCAATGCTCATGTAGCAGCGCAGGGGATCAATCACCCGGATTTCATGTCCCCGTTCACGGGCGCTCTCCACCAGGCGGCGGGTGGAGTACAAGCGCGGATTGCGGGATAGCACGGCAATCTTCATGCAAACCTCTCAGTCTTCTTCGACGGTTTCGTCATTGTTGTCATCGTCGGCTGATTCTGCCCCTGCCAGGAAAGAGCGAGCCGGGTCCACCAGCACTCGGCCCCGCATGGCGGTTCGCCCCAGCAGCATTCTAAAGCGCATGGTATCGCGGCTGGTGAGCGTCATTTCAATGGGCCAGGTTTCCCCGCCCACGGTCACCGGGCTTTGGATCACGAAGCGCTCCTCGCTGTGTCCGCCGGAGTCGGTGACCAGGCGTTGGTCCACCGCCGGTGCTTCACAGAATATCTCGATATCCGTGCGCAGTTGCTCCGGGTGGATCCCGAAGCGGACCCAGGTTTTCCCGTCTCTCTCAAAACTCTTCACGTCGAAGGCGTGCAGGCAGGAGGTGCGTGCGCCGGTATCCACCTTGGCCTTGATCCGGGGCAGGCCCAGCTCCGGCAGGGCCAGCCATTCACGCCAGCCAACGGTCAGCAGTTCCCGGTTTTTCCGTTTCGAGGACACGGGCTATGATCTCCATCCGATTGTCAGCGCTGATCAGTCTGCCACTATACTGGGGCCGCTCGGTTTCAGGGAACCTCCAAGGGAGTCATTCATGTCAGCACGGTCTGTGGACCCAAACGAGCCTTCGGTGCTGCTTTTTAGTGGCGAGAGTCTGCGCCGCTACGGTTTCGGCGACGGTCATCCCTTCGGCCCGGATCGCCAGGATGCCTTTCTCAAGGCGGCCGACGATCAGGGCCTGCTGGCGCGCGTCAGCCACCGTGAGCCGGTGGAGGGCGATGATTTCCAGGCTCGCCTGTTCCATACCGACGAGTATGTGGATTTTGTCGCCCGCCGCAGTGCGGATGGCCTCGGCTACCTGGACGGGGGTGACACCCCGGCCCAGGCCGGCATTCACGAGGACGCCCTGCGGGTGGTGGGCACCGCCGTGGCCGCCGCCGATGCCCTGATGCGCGGCGAGGCCAGGCGCGCCTTCGTCCCCATCGCCGGCCTCCACCATGCCGCCCGCGACGCCGCTTCCGGCTTCTGCGTCTACAACGACTGCGGCGTCGTCATCGAGCACCTGCGCCGCCAGTATGGCCTGGCGCGAGTGGCCTATGTGGATATTGACGCCCACCATGGCGACGGGGTCTATTACGGCTTCGAGGATGACCCGGCAGTGATCTTCGCCGATATTCACGAAGACGGCCGTTTCCTCTTCCCCGGCACCGGCGCCGCCGAAGAGACCGGCGAGGGCGCCGCCGCCGGCAGCAAGCTCAATATCCCCCTCGCACCGGGCGCGGGGGATCGCGAGTTCTTCGAAGCCTGGGCCCAGGTGGAAGACTTCCTCGAGTCCCACCAGCCCGAGTTCATCCTGCTTCAGTGCGGCGCCGACCCCCTCGCCGGCGACCCCATCACTCACCTGCGCTTCAGCGACGAGCCCCACCGCCACGCCACCCTCAGCCTCGCCCGCATCGCCGACCGCCACGCCCAGGGCCGCCTCCTGGCCACCGGCGGCGGAGGCTACAACCGCCAGAACATCGGTATTGCCTGGTCAGCGGTTCTGTCGGCCCTGATAGAGAGCAATGATGCTTAAATGCTGCCAGGGGGGAGACAGGCAGAGGACGGACAATGTATTGCTTGTTCTGGATCTGACTTCAACCACAGAGAATGGATAGCCACAAGCGATTGGCTTCGTGGAAGCATGTGCAAGGAGAAGAAAAATGGATAGCTTGGGTAATGACTCCTATGGGAAGCGGCTGGCAGGGCTGATTGTCGTAGCGCTTGTCCTGACCCTGCTCTCCTGGATGAGCCTCACCGCGACGGTTGCCACAATCGACAGTCCGGTGGTGCTTACGGCTTTTGCCGTCGGGTCACTGTCGACGCTTTTTGCCATCGCAGCCTTCGTGATTTTCTTCTCCCGTGTGCGCGAAGACAAAGATGCCCCCTCACAAGGCCTGCCGCCCAAGCGTCGATTCATCGCACTTGCCGTTGCCGTGGCATTCGGATGCGGCCTGTACCTGATCGGCGTATCCGGTGTTACCGGAAACCAGGCGCTTTTCCTGTCGTTGTGGTGGGTGCTGCCTGCATTGATTGCGCCAGCATCGCTGATCGTTCAGAACAGGCAGTACATCAATATTTTCGGCTGGGCCTGCATTGGGCTGCTGTTGCTCGGCTTGATCCTCGCAAATGTCTTCTGAGCATGGTGGGGGTGACGGCCAGGTGATTGGAGCCACTTGACCGGTGGAGTAGAGTGGTTGTTGCCCCGATCTGGAGAGTCCGCGATGAGCAATCAAGCCGTTCGCCAAGGCGAAACAGACATCACCTGCCTCGAAGACGTGGCTCCACTGGCAGACTATTCACTGATGGAGAATCTGGTCCGTGATCCGGATGCGGACCCCGAGGGCCAGGATCATCAGCCCAGGCAGGTGTTTTCAGGCCATTACGTTCCGGTCAGGCCGACACCCATCGAAAACCCGGCCTATGTGGCCCACAGCCCGGAACTGTTTCGGGAGCTGGGCTTTTCTGACCGCCTGGCCCAATCACCGGACTTCATGGCCATGTTCTCCGGAGACCTTTCCGTCGTGCCCGAGTCCATGAGACCTGTCGGTTGGGCATGCGGCTATGCGCTCTCCATCTACGGCACGGAATTTACCCAGCAGTGCCCCTTCCAGACGGGCAATGGCTATGGCGATGGGCGGGCCATCTCGGTACTGGAAATGGTCAACAATGGCCGGCGCTGGGAGATGCAGCTAAAAGGCGGCGGCAGAACCCCATACTGTCGGGGCGCGGACGGTCGTGCCGTTCTTCGCTCCAGTGTGCGCGAATTCCTGGCCCAGGAACATATGCACGCGCTTGGCGTACCCACCTCGCGCTCCCTGAGCCTTTACGTATCCAAAACCGAGACAGTGATGCGTCCCTGGTACTCCGAGGGATCCCGTTCGAGGGAACCCGATCAGCTGCTTGAAGAACCGGTTGCCATCTCCACCCGAGTTGCCCCTTCCTTTATTCGCGTGGGGCAACTGGAGCTGTTCGCTCGGCGGGCCAGACAGCAGGCACACCCCAGCGCATTGGGCGAACTGGGGCAGTTGGTGACCCATCTGATTGATCGTGAATACCCAGCTGCAATTGATCAGGGTTTGCCGGTGCCTGCCAGGGTGTTGATGCTCGCCCGCGAGTTTCGCAGCCGTCTTGCGGCTCTGGTGGCCAATTGGATTCGGGTTGGCTACTGCCAGGGTAACTTCAACAGCGACAACTGTGCCGCGGGTGGATACACCCTGGATTACGGGCCCTTCGGGTTCTGCGAGGCCTTTGATGCGTATTTTCAGCCCTGGACCGGTGGGGGCCAGCATTTCTCATTCTTCAACCAGCCCGTCGCGGCGGAGAAGAACTTCGACAGCTTCTGCTCGGCCATGCAGCCTCTATTGGTAGATCATCCCGATGAACTGGAGCAGCTCGAAGGCATTCGAAGCGAATTCCCCCAGGTAATGGGGACCGAAATGCGAACGATGTGGGCCGCGAAACTGGGGCTCGATGAATTCGAGCCCGAGCTGTTCAAGCAACTGGTCCAGCTAATGATGGAAACCCCGGTGGACTACACGATCTTCTTCCGGGAGCTCTCGTCGATTCCGGAAACGATCGAATCACTCGAGAAAGGTTTCTATCGCTCAGTCCACGAAGCCCGCGGTGGGAATTGGGAGGGCATCCCGGAGCGATGGACTCAATGGCTTTCAGCGTGGAGAGCAAGAATCAAAGCCGAGGAGAGTACAGGCTCGACTTCAATGGAAGAACGCTCACGCCGGATGAAGGCCGTGAACCCGAAATACACCATGCGCGAATGGCTGGTCGTGCCCACCTATCAAAAAGCCGCACAGGGAGAATACCAGCCCCTGAGAGACCTCCAGGCGGTCTTGACCCAGCCCTATGCTGAACAGTCCAGCGCAGTGGAATCGCAATACAATCAGCGGAAGCCACTGGAATTGTTCAATCTTGGTGGCTTCTCCCACTACAGTTGTTCATCTTGAGTGCCTGCAAGGACTTCTTGGGTTGGTAGGGGGGTGTGCCGGTGGTAGCCCATGATCTGTAGATTTTGGCCAGTGGGAGCAGCCACAGTTTGCGCTTGGTGTTCCGTGCGGTTATGGCTATCGGGAATTTCCCTGGTAGTTCTCAGTGCCGCAACCAATCTGCCCGGGCTCCCAATGACGCCCTTTTCGGGGCCGATTGTCGGACAAATACAATCCACTTCACTCCTGTCTTTTCTTTCAGTCTTTATATGGACGGAAATGTCCAGGCTCTCCCTGCGCAATGGATCGCCACTTCTTCTCCGTGGCTTTCCACTGGTCCCCTGACCCCTGACCCCTGCCCCCCATCCCGCCCCTGGCTAGGGCTCGCCGCCCGTCTCGGTTACAATGCGGGCTTTCCCGTTCATCGCCCAGACCAAGGAATCACGCCATGTTCAGCAAAGACATGACGATTGCCGGATTCGACAGCGAACTTCACGAGGCCATGGAGGCCGAGCGCCGCCGCCAGGAAGAGCATATCGAGCTGATTGCCTCGGAGAACTACACCAGCCCGCGGGTCATGGCCGCTCAGGGCTCGGTGCTGACCAATAAATACGCCGAGGGCTATCCGGGCAAGCGCTACTACGGTGGCTGTGAGCATGTGGACGTGGCCGAAAATCTGGCCATTGAGCGGGCCAAGCAGCTCTTTGGGGCCGATTACGCCAATGTGCAGCCCCATTCCGGCTCCCAGGCCAATGCCGCCACCTATCTGGCCCTGATGAAGCCCGGCGACGGCCTGCTGGGCATGAGCCTGGACCACGGTGGGCATCTGACCCACGGCGCCAAGCCCAATTTCTCCGGCAAGCTGTTCAGCGTCGAGCAGTATGGCCTCAACCCGGACACGGGTGAGGTGGACTACGATCAGGTGGCCGAGCTGGCCCGCAAGCAGAAGCCCAAGGTCATCGTTGCCGGTTTCTCGGCCTATTCCCGGGTGATGGACTGGGCCAAATTCCGGGAGATCGCCGACAGCGTGGGCGCCTATCTGGTGGTGGACATGGCCCATGTCTCCGGCCTCATCGCCGCGGGCCTCTACCCCAACCCGGTGCCCCATGCCGATGTGGTGACTACCACTACCCACAAGACCCTGCGCGGGCCTCGTGGCGGGCTGATCCTGGCGCGCAAGAACGAGGAAATCACCAAGAAGCTGCAGTCGCTGATCTTCCCCGGGACCCAGGGCGGGCCCTTCATGCATGTGATCGCGGCCAAGGCCGTGGCCTTCCTGGAGGCCCTGAAGCCGGAGTTCAAGCAGTATCAGCAGCAGGTGATCGACAACGCCCGCACCCTGGCCGATTCCCTGGCCGCTCGTGGCCACAAGATCGTGTCCGGCGGGACCGACAACCATCTCTTCCTGCTGGATCTGATCGACAAGGACATCAGCGGCAAGGACGCGGATGCAGCACTCGGCCGGGCCAATATCACGGTCAACAAGAACACCGTGCCCAATGACCACCGCTCGCCCTTCGTGACCAGCGGTCTGCGTATCGGCACGCCGGCGGTGACCACCCGCGGCATGGGCAAGGCGGAGATGGAGCAGCTTGCCGACTGGATTGCGGTGGTGCTTGAAGACGTCAACGACGAGGGCCGGGTCCGGCGCGTCAAGCAGGAAGTCCTGGAGCTGTGCCGGCGCTTCCCTGTCTACGGCGACTGAACGGCAACCGGCCTGACCGGTGGTGAGCGATGCACTGTCCCTTCTGTAATTTCGAGGATACCCGGGTGATCGACTCCCGGCTGGCGGGCGAGGGCAGTCAGGTGCGCCGGCGGCGGGAGTGTGGCCGCTGCGGCGAACGCTTTACCACCTTCGAGAGCGCCGAGCTGGTGATGCCCCGGGTGGTGAAGGAGGGCGGCTCACGGGTGCCCTTCGATGAAGAGAAACTCCGGGCCGGCATGACCCGGGCGCTGGAAAAGCGCCCCGTGGATACCGAGGCGGTGGACGCGGCCCTGGCGCGGATCATGCACCGCATTCGCGCCACCGGCGAGCGGGAGGTCAAGTCCCGACAGATCGGGGAATGGGTGATGGACGAGCTGCGGGGCCTGGATGAGGTGGCCTATGTGCGCTTCGCCTCGGTCTATCGCAGCTTCCAGGACGTGGAGGCCTTCAGCGAGGAAATCGAACGCCTGCGCGCCACCCCGGACCCGGCGCTCAAGCGGCAACAACTGACCCTGTTGCCGGATGCCAACGGCAATCGGGGCAAGTGGCGGAAATGACCGCCGCACCCACCTCCGCGGATATCCGCTGGATGCGGCGGGCCCTGGTACTGGCCGCTCGCGGCGAGTACAGCACCGACCCCAACCCGCGCGTGGGCTGTGTGCTGGTTCGTGACGGCGAGATGGTGGGTGAGGGCTGGCATGAGCGCCCCGGCGAGGCCCATGCCGAGATTCATGCCATCCAGGCCGCCCGTGGGGCGGCCCGCGGGGCGACCGCCTATGTCAGCCTGGAGCCCTGTGCTCATCAGGGGCGGACCGGGCCCTGCTGTGTGGCGCTGGCCGAGGCCGGCGTGGCTCGGGTGGTGGCGGCGGTAGCGGATCCCAATCCCCAGGTGGCCGGCCGGGGCATGGCCTATCTGGCCGAGCGCGGCATCGACACGTTGACCGGCGTACTGGCGACCGAGGCCGAAGCGCTCAACCGGGGCTTTTTCCACCGCATGCGGCATGGGCGGCCCTGGGTCACGGTCAAGCTGGCCGCCAGCCTGGACGGGCGCACCGCCATGGCCAGCGGCGAGAGCCGCTGGATTAGTGGCGAGGCGGCCAGGGACGATGTCCACCGTCGCCGGGCCCGCTCCTCGGCGGTCATGAGCGGGATTGGCACGGTCCTGGCGGATGACCCGCGCCTCAATCCGCGCCTGCCGGGGCTGGAGCGCCAGCCGCTGCGGGTGGTACTGGACAGTGAATTGCGCACGCCGCCGGATGCCGCCCTGTTTTCCACTGCCGGCCCGGTGCTGATCATGGCCGCCGGGCAGGCCGCCCCGGAGCGGCGCCAGGCGCTGACCGCGGCGGGGGCCACGGTGCGGGATTTTCCCGGCCGCCGCCCGGCCCTGTCGGCTGTTTTGGCCAGTCTGGCGAAACAGGACGAGGCCAATGAAGTCATGGTGGAGGCGGGTGCCGGTCTTGCCGGTGGCCTGCTCGAGGCGGGCCTGGTGGATGAAATCTGCCTCTATCTGGCGCCCCATCTCATGGGCGCCGATGGGCGCGGGCTGTTTGAGCTGCCGGGCCTGGAGGCCATGCAGGATCGAGTGCGGCTGGAGATCCGGGATCTGCGACAGGTGGGAGAGGATCTGCGGCTGTTGCTGCGGCCGAGAAACGGAGGCGATTGATGTTCACCGGTTTGATTGAAGGCCAGGGGCGGGTTCGGGCCCTGCGTCGCCAGGGGCAGGATGCGCGCCTGGACATTGATACCAGCGGTCTTGGCATGGAAGACATTGCCGAGGGCGACAGTGTGGCCGTCAACGGCTGCTGCCTGACGGCGCTGGCGCCGCACAAGGCCGGCTTTGCCGCCGACGTCTCCGGCGAGACCCTGTCCCTGACCAGCCTGGGTGATCTGCGCGAGGGCGACCCGGTCAATCTGGAACGCTCGCTGACCCCGAGTACTCGCATGGGCGGGCATTTTGTCACCGGGCATGTGGACGGGCTGGCGCGCTGCGTGGAACGCCGGCGCGAGGGGGCCTCCTGGCGCTTTGGCTTTGAATTGCCCGGCAGGCTTGAGAAGTACGTGGCCCGCAAGGGCTCCATTGCCATTGACGGCATCAGCCTGACCGTCAATGAAGTCAGCGGTCGACGCTTCGGGGTCAACATCATTCCCCATACGTTGGAAAAGACAAATCTGGACCGCTGCCAGGTGGGCACCCGGGTCAATATCGAGATTGATCTGGTGGCCCGCTATCTGGAACGCCTCATGGGCCTGGATGCCCGTCAGCCCGATGGCAGCCTGCGCACGGATCTGCTGGCGGACAAGGGCAACTGATTCTTACCTCTGGACTAGCTGGATAATCATGGCATTCAACCGCATCAGCGAAATCATCGACGACCTGCAGGCCGGCAAGATGGTCATCATGGTGGATGACGAGGACCGGGAAAACGAGGGCGATCTGATGATGCTCTCGGAAAAGGTCACCCCCGAGGACATCAACTTCATGGCCCGTTATGGCCGGGGCCTGATCTGCGTCACCCTGACCCGGGAGCGTTGCCAGCGCTTGCGCCTGCCCCTGATGGTGAGCGAGAACGATGCCTCCTTCGGCACCAACTTCACGGTTTCCATCGAGGCCGCCGAGGGGGTCACCACCGGCATTTCCGCCCATGACCGGGCCCGTACCGTGCAGGTGGCGGTGGACCCCGAGACCCGCCCCGAGGACCTGGTTCAGCCGGGGCACATCTTTCCCATCATGGCCCAGCCGGGCGGCGTGCTGACCCGGGCCGGCCATACCGAGGCCGGCTGTGATCTCGGGCGCATGGCGGGCCAGATTCCCTCCTGCACCATTGTCGAGATCCTCAACGAGGACGGGACCATGGCCCGGCGGCCGGATCTGGAGAAGTTCGCCAGGGAGCACGGGCTCAAGATGGGCACCATTGCCGACCTGATCCGGCACCGCATGGACACGGAGCACACCGTGGAGCGGATCTATTCCCGCAAGGTGCCCACCGAGTTCGGGGAGTTCGATCTGCACGCCTACGAGGATCATCTGCACAAGACCGTGCACATCGCCCTGACCCGGGGGGAGATCAAGCCGGAGACCCCCACCCCGGTGCGCGTGCATCTGCAGGACACGCTCGGCGATGTGGTGGGCATTGAATGGAAGTCCATGGGCTGGCCGCTGCGCAATGCCATGCGCCGCATTGCCGAGGATGGCGGGGTATTGGTGATTCTGCGGCCCGAGGATAACCCCCGGGATCTGATCGAGCGCCTCCAGCACGGCCCCGACCTGCCCGAGCCCGACGAGGCCCCGGGCGAGGACGGTGCCACGGTGCTCAGGACCTACGGCATCGGGGCCCAGATCCTGGCTGACCTTGGGGTGCGCAAGATGAAGGTGCTGTCGGCACCCAAGCGCATGCAGGGCATTTCCGGCTTAGGCCTGGAAGTGGTGGAATACGTGGGTACCAGCGATAGCTGATCGCGGTGTCCTTGTGAGGTATCTCCGGGCTACCCTGTGTAGTCTGTGGTGAAGACCCTTTTACAGCAGGAATCAGAAAAATGACCGAGAGAAAGACGATCGAAGGCGAGATGGTGGTCGAAAAGGCCCGCTTCGCGGTGCTTGCCACCCGCTTCAACGGTTTCATCGTGGAGCGCCTGGTGGAGGGGGCCGTGGATGCCCTAAAGCGTCACGGCGCGGCTGATGCGGATATCGACATCATTCGCGCGCCGGGTGCCTGGGAGCTGCCCCTGGTGGCTCGCCGGGTGGCGGCCACGGGCGACTACCATGGCATCGTCGCCCTGGGCTGCGTGATCCGTGGCGCCACGCCCCATTTCGATTATGTCTGTGGCGAATGCAGCCGTGGCCTGGGGCGGGTCGCCGACGACAGCGGTCTGCCGGTGGGCTTTGGCGTGCTGACCGTTGACACCATCGAACAGGCGGTGGAGCGGGCCGGCACCAAGGCCGGCAACAAGGGTGTGGAAGCGGCCACGGCCGTGATCGAGATGGTTAACCTGCTGCGCCGGATCGAGGGCAAATGAGCGAACAAAGCCCCCAGGACAAACAGGCCCAGCTCCGTGAGCGGGAGCTGATCAAGCGCCGGAGCAAGGCCCGCCATCTGGCCGTGCAGGCGGTCTATCAGTGGCAGTTGGCGGCCACCGACACCGCTGATCTGCTCGCCCAGTTCCATGAGGACGAGGGCATGGACAAGGCCGACGGCGAGTATTTCGACGGGCTGGTGCGGGCCTGCATTGGTGACCCGGACCGGCTCAAGGGCGTTTATGCCGATTATCTGGATCGCCCGGAGGTGCAGCTGGACCCGGTGGAGCGGGCCATCCTGATGGTGGCCGCCCACGAACTGCAGGAACACCTGGAGGTGCCCTGGCGGGTGGTGTTGGACGAGGCGGTGTCCCTGGCCCGGCGTTTCGGCGCCGAGGACAGTCACCGCTTCATCAATGCCGTGCTCGACAAGGCCTCCGCCGAACTGCGCAAACTGGAACGCGGCGCCGGCCGCTGACGGGGCGGGACTGCCATGACTCAGGCCAGTGCACAGGAGCTCAGCCAACCCGCTGCCCGCCGCAAGATTCACGAGCGGCGGATCATCTGTGAAGGCTTTCAGCGTGAGGACGGTCTCTGGGACATCGAGGGACGGCTGACCGACGAAAAGGCCTATCCCTTCGAGAATCAGTACCGGGGCCGCCTGGAACCGGGGGAGTTCATTCACCGCATGGGTCTGCGCATGACCCTGGATGATGACTTTCGCATCCACCGGGTCGAGGCCATGATGAGCGACCATCCCTTCGCGGTCTGTCCGGAGATTGTAGCCGCCTTCCGCCGTGTCGAGGGGCTGGTGGTCAAGCCCGGCTGGTCCAGGGCCATGCGCGAGCGGGTCGGGGGCGTGCAGGGCTGCACCCATCTGGTGACCCTGCTGGATAATCTGGCCATTGTCGCCTTTCAGACCATTGCGCCCTTGAAGCGCAAGGACCCCACCGTGGAAAGTCGCGGCAAGCCCCGCCATATCGATTCCTGCCACGCCCTGCGCTCCGACGGACCCGTGGTTCGCGAGCACTACCCCCGCTGGTATCGAAAGCCGACCAGATCCGAAGGCGAGTCATGAGTCAGCGGGAATTCGAGCTGATCAGAAGGCTATTCCGCGAGCGGGTCCAGGCCGCCGACGATCTCCCGGTGGGGATTGGTGATGACGGAGCCGTACTTCGGGTCGAGGCCGGGGAACTGGTCTGGGCGATCGACACCATCAATGCCGGGGTTCACTTTCCCACGGATGCCCCCGCTCATGCCGTCGGCCATCGTGTGCTGGCCGTCAATCTCAGTGATCTGGTGGCCATGGGCGCCACGGCGCGCTGGGCCCTGCTGTCCCTGAGCCTGGATGAAACGCCGGATGAGAAGTGGCTGGAGGGTTTCTGCGCGGGATTCTTTGAGCTGGCCGAGCGAGCCGGGGTCGTGCTGGGCGGCGGTGACATGACTCGCGGTCCGCTGGCGGCCTCGGTCAGCCTGCTGGGGCGGGCGGGGCAGGCGGTGGTGACGCGGCGGGGCGCCCGTCTCGGTGACTGGCTGCTGGTCTCCGGCACCCTGGGCGATGCCCGCGCCGGCCTGGATATCGCCCTGGGCGACGATCATGTCATCAATGAGCATGAGCGCAGCCTGCTGGCCCGCTATCTCTACCCGGAGCCCCGTCTGGGCCTGAGTGAACCCCTGGCCCGATATGCGACGTCGGCCATTGATCTGTCCGATGGTCTCTGTGCCGATCTCGGCCATCTTTTGCGGGAGAGCGGCGTTGGGGCCGAGCTGGCCCTGGACCAGTTGCCGCTCTCCCCGGCCCTGCGCGCCCATGCGGCCGAGGAAGCGCCGGAGCTGGCCCTGGCCGGCGGCGATGATTACGAAATCCTCTGCACCGCCGGACCGGATCAGGTCGAGGCCCTGGAGTCCTCGGCTCAGGCGGCGGGGCTGACCCTGCAGCGGATCGGTCGCATCGTCGAGCAGCGCGGGCTCCAGATCCGCAATGCCGAGGGTGAGCGGGTCAGCCCGCCAACGGGCTTTTCCCATTTTGGAGAGACGGATGCGTAAGCACGCGCCCATGCCCCCGGCACGGCAGGTTTTTACTGACCCGGTGCATTTTCTTGCCTTCGGTTTCGGCCTGGGCCTGTCTCCCAAGGCGCCGGGAACGGTAGGGACCCTGGCGGCACTGCCTTTTCTGCTGCTCTCGGCCCAATGGCACTTCATGGCGCAATTGGCCCTTGCCGTAGCCGTGTGTCTGGTGGGGATATGGATCTGCGGTGAAAGCGCCCGGCGCCTGGACAGCCATGACCATCCCGGTATCGTCTGGGACGAGATCGGCGGCTGGCTGGTGACCATGCTGCTGGTACCCATCAACCCCCTCACCCTGGTGGCGGGCTATCTGTTGTTCCGCTTTTTCGATATCGTCAAGCCTTGGCCCATCCGCTGGCTGGACCGCCATGTCCATGGCGGGCTGGGTATCATGCTGGATGACATCATCGCGGCAGTCATGGCCGGACTGGTGCTCTGGATAGGCTATAGTTGGCACGTGGGGGACTTCACTCACGCCATGCTCTGAGGGGACGAAATGAGTTCAGGGTCGGGCAAGAATCGCATTGTTGCGCTGGAAAAACCGGCACCGAGACGTATTGGCAAGTATGTCGTTGCCCGTGAGCTGGGGCGTGGTACCACCAGTACCGTCTATCTCTGCCACGACTCCTATCGGGGGCAGGATGTAGCGGTAAAGCTCTACGCCTCCGACAGCGAACTCACCCCCGAAGAGGCCGATGTCCGCCGCCGGCTGTTCTTCAACGAAGCCCAGATGGCGGGGATGCTGGATCATCCCAATATTCTCCCCATTCTCGATGCCGGTGAACTGGACGATGCCCGCTACATCGTCATGGAGTATGTGGACGGGGCCCGGCCCTTGACCGAGCACACTCATCCCGACCGCCTCTTGCCCATCGGCAAGGCGGTGGAAGTGGCCTTCAAGTGTGCCCGCGCCCTGGAATACGCCCATCGTCAGGGGGTGATCCACCGGGATGTGAAGCCCGGCAACATCCTGGTCACGCGCAATGGCGACATCCGACTGGCGGATTTTGGTGTGGCCCGTACCGAACAGGGCAGTCTCAGCAAGGTGCGTGGCCTGATCGGCTCGCCCAGCTACATGGCCCCCGAGCAGTTGGGCAAGCACATTGCCACCCGGGAAACGGACCTCTACGCCCTGGGCGTGGTCCTCTATGAACTGCTGACCGGCAAGCGCCCCTTCTACGGGGATTCCCTGGAAAAGCTCCGCCAGCAGGTGACCTACGCCTCGCCGCTGCCCGTGCATCGTCTCCGTGAAGAAGTGCCGCCGGCCCTGGAGCGCATCGTCAATCGGGCCCTGGAAAAGCAGCCCGCCCGCCGTTATCGCTCGGGTCTGGAGTTTGCCGCCGACCTGTCCCAGGCCTTCAAGCAGGCCGCCCGCCTGCGCCAGCAGATGGTCGAGCAGGAGCGTTTCCGGCAGTTGCGCCATCGTGATTTCTTTCGGGATTTCGCCTATCCGGATATCTGGGAGCTGCTCAACGCCGGCAGTTGGGAGGAGTACAAGGCGGGCGATGTGATCGTCCAGGCCGGGGAGCTGGATCAAAGCTTCTTCATCGTGGTCAACGGCGTTGCCAGTGTTTACCGCGATGGCCAGGTGATTGGTCGCTTCCAGCAGGGGCAGTGCTTTGGCGAGGCCGGTTATCTGGAGGGTGCTCGACGGGAGCACAATATCGTCGCCGACGAGGACACCGAAGTCCTCCGCCTTACCGCCACCGCCATCGACCGCTGCTCCACCGACTGTCAGCTCCGCTTCATGCGCCAATTCCTCCGCATGCTCCTGGCCCGCCTGAGTAGCTGAGCGCCTTAGGTGAAGACATTCAAAAGATTGCCTCGCGCAAAGACGCCAAGACGCAAAGAAGGAATTTTATTTTTCTCGCGCAGAGACGCGGAGGCGCAGAGAGGAGTCTGTGTTGTGGGAGGGGCATTTCTGCCCCGACCATTCCAGGGCAATGGCCATTGTCTGCCAGGGTCAGCTTTCATTACCTGACTGTGGGAGAGGCTTTAGCCTCGATCCTCGCTAGCCGATAGCACTGCCGAGAGGTTGGAGCGTTTCCAGCACCTGCCTTCCTTGTCGACGACCACAATAATCATTCTCTGCGCCTCCGCGTCTCCGCGCGATAAATTATTCTTTTGAATTTCTTTGCGTCTTGGCGTCTTTGCGTGAGGCCGCCTTAATCCATGGAAGGTGGTTTGCGGAGTCGTTTGTTCTTGCCCCGTTGTTTTTTTTCGTCCACCCGGCGGGCCTTGGCCCGTTTGCTGGGTTTGGTGGGGCGGCGTTTCTTGCGGGTGGCGGCGACGCTGCGAACGAGTTGCTGCAGGCGGGCGAGGGCGGCAGCCTTGTTGTCTTCCTGGCTGCGGGTCTCGTCCGCCTTGATCACCACCAGGCCACTCTTGGTGATGCGATGATCGCTCAGGGCCAGCAGGCGTTCCTTGTAGACAGCCGGCAGGGAGGACGCGGCGATGTCGAACCGTAGCTGAATTGCTGTCGCCACCTTGTTCACGTTTTGCCCGCCCGCGCCACGTGAGCGAACCGCCGTCAGCTCGATCTCGTCCTCCGGAATGACAACGCTGTTGGATATTTTCAGCATGCGTGACCCCAGGTTTCCATCGCAGCCAATGCAGGAGTGGATTCAGCCGCGAGCCAAGTGCGTGGCAGGCAATTCACAGCCACAAAAAAGCCGGCAGTCTTCGGGAAGGCTGCCGGCCCGATAATCAGAGGTTCCTTAGAGCTTACCTCAGCCTTCCTCCGCCTCCTTGTCCTTCTCGATCAGGGCGTAGGCGGAGTGATTGTGAATGGACTCGAAGTTTTCCGAGGCCACGGTGTAGGCCGCAATGCGATCATCCTTGTTGAGGGCGACGGCGATATCGCGAACGATGTCCTCGACGAATTTGGGGTTGTCATAGGCCCGCTCGGTCACCCATTTTTCATCGGGCCGCTTGAGCAGGCCGAACAACTCACAGGAAGCCTCCGCTTCCACCAGGTCAATCAGCTCCTCAATCCAGACAAAGTCCCGGGTGCGGGCAGTCACGGTGACGTGGGAGCGTTGGTTGTGGGCGCCGTAATCGGAGATCTTCTTGGAGCAAGGGCAGAGGCTGGTGACCGGCACCACTACACGGGTGGTCATGCGGTTCTCTCCCTTGATCCGTTCCCCGATGAAGCTCACCTCGTAATCCATCAGGCTTTCCACGCCGGAGACCGGCGCCTTCTTGTTGACGAAGTAAGGGAAGCTCATTTCAATGTGACCGGAGTCGGCCTCCAGCAGTTCGGTCATGCCGGAGAGCATGTCCTTGAAGGACCGGACCGTGATTTCCCGTTCCTGGTTTTCCAGGATCTGCACTAAGCGGGACATGTGGGTGCCCTTGAAGTCATGGGGCAGGTCCACATACATGTTGAAGTTGGCAATGGTGTGCTGCTCGCCCCCCGAGCGGTCGCGCACGCGCACGGGGTGGCGGATATCCTTGATACCCACCTTGTTGATGGGGATTCGCCGGGTATCGGCGCTGCCCTGTACATCGTCGATCACGGTCACCTTGGCCTGCTGTGCGGTCGGCTTGCTCATTGTTCCATCCTTACGCGTTCATGATTCTTTGCTCAGGTTTCGGCTTCAGGAAACCAGGCGCTGTTTGTTGCCCTTGCGGTCCAGTCCCGCCCACCATTTCTCGATCTTTTCCCGGATGCCCTCGGCAGTCAGGCCGGCCTCGGCCAGCACATCGTCCCGGGAGCCATGTCCCAGATAGGCGTCCGGCAAGCCGATGGTAAGCACCGGGCAACGAATACCGGCTGCCGCCAGGGCTTCCAGTACTGCCGTACCCGCGCCACCCTGGCTGCTGTTGTCTTCCAGCGTCACCAGGGCGCCATGGTCTTGTGCGGCTTTTTGGACCGCTTCCAGGTCCAGGGGTTTCACGAAGCGCATGTTCCAGACGCCCATGTCCAGGGATTCCACGGCCTCATGGCTGCGGTCCAGCAGGGCGCCGAAATTGAGCAGTGCCGGGCCCTTGCCGGTGCGGCGCTGTTCCGCCCGCCCCCAGGGCAGGGCCTCCATGGTCTCACTGACGGCCACACCGGGCCCCTTGCCGCGGGGATAGCGCACCGCCGTGGGGCCATTGTGCTGCCAGGCCGTGTAGAGCAGTTGCCGGCATTCATTTTCATCCGCCGGCACCAGCACGCTCATGTTGGGCAGACAGCGCAGGAAGCTGATATCGAAACTGCCGGCGTGGGTGGCGCCGTCGCCGCCCACGGGGCCCGCCCGGTCAATGGCGAACAGCACCGGCAGGTTCTGGACTGCCACATCATGAATGGCCTGGTCATAGGCCCGCTGCAGGAAGGTGGAGTAGATCGCCACCACCGGCTTCATGCCCTCGCAGGCCAGGCCGGCGGCCAGGGTCACCGAGTGCTGTTCGGCGATGCCCACATCGTAGTAACGGTCCCGGAAGCGCTTGTGGTATTCCACCAGACCGGAGCCCTCCCGCATGGCCGGTGTGATGGCCGCAAAACGCTCATCCTCGGTCGCCATGTCGCAGGCCCATTGCCCAAAGACCTGGGAATAGCTGGGCCCGCCGCCACCCTTGGGTGCCATTTCCCCGGTCTCCGGATCAAACTTGCCGGGACCATGCCAGGTGATCGGGTCCAGCTCGGCCGGGCCATAGCCCTTGCCCTTGCGGGTGACCACATGCAGGAACTGGGGGCCGGGCCGCTGCTGGAGATTCTCCAGCGTTTCCACCAGGGTCTCCACATCGTGGCCATCCACCGGGCCGATGTAATTCAGGCCCAGCTCTTCGAACAGGCTGGCCGGCGCCACCAGACCCTTGAAGTGCTCCTCGGATTTACGAACCAGTTCCCGCAGGGGGGGCAAGGCTTCGAGCGCCTTCTTGCTGCCTTCCCGGAAACCGCCATAGAGGCGGCTGGAGAGGACGCGGGAGAAGTAATTGGACAGCGCGCCCACGTTTTCTGAAATGGACATGTCGTTGTCATTGAGAATGATCAACATGTCCGCCTTGGTGGAGCCGGCGTGATTGAGGGCTTCGAAGGCCATGCCGGCGGTCATGGCGCCGTCGCCGATGACTGCAGCAACCTTGCGGCTGCCGCCCTGGGCGCGGTTGGCCAGGGACATGCCCAGGGCCGCGCTCACCGAGGTGCTGGAATGGCCCACACCGAAGGTGTCGTACTCACTCTCCTCGCGCTTGGGGAAGGGGGCCAGGCCGCCGACTTTGCGAATGGTGGCCAGTTGTTCCCGCCGCCCGGTGAGAATCTTGTGGGGGTAGGCCTGGTGGCCTACGTCCCAGACGATCCGGTCCTCGGGCGTCTGATAGGCATAGTGCAGGGCGAGGGTGAGCTCCACTACCCCGAGGCCGGCAGCAAAATGGCCACCATTGCCGCTCAAGGTCTGGACCATGTACTGACGCAGTTCCTCGGCGACCCGAGGCAGTTCGCTGCGGGGCAGGGCACGGAGATCGGCCGGTGTCTGGATCCGGTCGAGCAGGGGGTATTGGTGGTCGCTGTCGGTCATCGTCGCCTGCGTTGTCGGGTCAGGAGGTCAATTATCCGCTGAGCGGGGGGCGTCTATCAAACGGTGCCTAATGGCGCCGGTCGCGCATCTGTCGAATCAGTTCCTGTAGGCCGACTGCTCGGGGGCCGGCGTCGGCGAGCTGCTCCATGGCCTCCTGGTAAAGGCAACGGAAGCGGGTCTCGGCAGCTTCCACGCCCTGCAGGGAGGCAAAGGTCGGTTTGTCCCGGGCCGCATCCGCGCCCTGGGCCTTGCCCAGGGTATCGGTATCGCTGATCACATCCAGGACGTCATCCTGGATCTGGAAGGCCAGGCCGATGGTCTGGCCCAGCGTGTCCAATTGCTGTTCCAGCGCCCCCTTGCGTTGGTCCGCGGCCAGGGCCCCCAGCATCAGCGATGCCTCGATCAGTGCCCCGGTCTTCAGTCGGTGCAGGTGCTCCAGGTGAGCGAGGTCGCCACTGTGTCCGGTCAGGGCCAGGTCCATGGCCTGGCCGCCGGCCATGCCTGCCGGGCCCGCGGCTCGAGCCAGTCGGCCAATCATCTCCACCACCCGGGAGGCTTCCGGGTGCTCGATTCCGGCGAGGATCTCGAAGGCCCGAGCCTGCAGGGCATCCCCGGCCAGGATGGCCGTGGCCTCGTCGAAGGCCACATGGCAGGTGGGCTGGCCGCGGCGGAGGTCGTCATCATCCATGGCCGGCAAATCGTCATGGATGAGGGAATAGGCGTGGACCATTTCCACGGCGGCGGCGACGGCATCCAGCCGCTCCATGGGGGCATTGGCCATATGGCCGGCATGGTAGACCAGCAAGGGACGCAAGCGCTTGCCGCCGCCGGTTACGGCGTAGCGCATGGCCTCCAGCAAGCGGGGATCACCCTCTCGGGGCAGAGAGGCTGACAGCACCGACTCGATTCGCTCCCGCAGCGTGGCGCTTGCCTGCGCGCTGTCAGCCCTTGTCGCCATCATCCTCATTCCCGAACGGTGCCAATCCTGCCTTGCTACCGTTGCCCACCAGCTTGCTCACCTTCTGCTCGGCTTCCTCCAGGGCCTTCTGGCACTGGCGCGTCAGACCGACGCCGCTCTCGAAGGCCTTGAGGGATTCCTCCAGGCTCAGCTCACCCCCCTCAAGCCGTTCAACGATACCTTCCAGCTCTGCAAGGGACTGTTCAAAATCGAGTTTTTCTTTCTTCTCGGCCATGATTTGCTTCCTGCCCGGGAGCCTTGGACGTTCAACGAAAGCCCACTATTGTACAGGGCTTGCGCTTTGACTGGACATTATTGCGCCAGCCGCTATACTGGCCCGCACCCGACCGAACGGTCGGTCTATGCAATCGGGATCAATCATACATGAACGCCAGCCAGTCAGCGCAGTCCCTGTCTGAGGGGGCCCACCGCATCATCGAGGTGGCCACCGATCTCTTCGCCGAGCATGGCGTGGACGGGGTGTCCATTGCCCGAATTGCGCGTGAGGCCGGTGTCGGCAAGGCGACCATCTTCCATCACTTCCCCAGCAAGGAAGCGCTGTACCAGGGGGTTCTGTGGCAGGTTGCCGAGCGGGCCCTGTGGCTGGTGGAAGAGCAGGCCTGGCGAGACGGTGATCTGAGTGATTGCATGGCTGGCTTCATCCGCCAGCAGATTGACCTTCTGGCGGAAGGGGACCAATTGTTGCGGCTGGTGCGCAGAGAGCTCCTCCAGGGCAGCCCGGATGGTCTGGCCCTGGTGGGCGAGGTCTTCAGTCGGCCCTATTGCCGGCTCAAGGGGCTGCTCGATGAGCGGGCCCAGCGCGGCGAGTTGCATCCCGATACCGATACGGCCCTTCTGGCCTGGATTCTGATGGATGCCGGGGTCAAGTTCCACGAGGGCTGCTGTGTGGTTTCCGGTCTGCCCGGCCTGGAGGCGGGCAGCGATCCGGATCTCTTCAGTCGCCGAATGGCCGGCCTGTTGGTCACCGGTTGTTTATGTAATGCCCCCCGAAACGACAAGTCCAGGGACGAATCGCACCCATCCAAGCGTGAGGACGATTGATGAACAAGATCCAGCCGAGACTCGGACTATTGAGCCTGTTGATTCTGCCGCTGCTGCTGATCGCCTGTGGTGAGCAGGAAGAGAACGGCAACGACGAGGAATCCAGTCCTGGGACACCGGTTCGTGCCGAGACGGTGGAACGGGCCACTGTTCAGGAGCAGGAACGGTCGGTGGGAACGGTGGAGACATTTACTCGCCCCGTGGTGGCCGCCGAGGTTTCCGGCAGGATCGTGCGCATCGAGCATGATGTCGGGGACGAGGTCGCCGAAGGCGAGGTTCTGGCCCGAATCGACCGTGAGCCCTTTGAGCTCGGCCGGGCGGTGGCGGCGGCTGAGGTGGGTCGTCTTGAAGCGCGAATTCGCCAGCTCGAACTGGACCTGGCAAGACTGCAGCGCCTATCCGAACGAGAGTACGCCACCGAGCAGGACAAGGATGGGGTGCAAGCCGAGCTGGATGGCGCTCGCCAGCAGTTGGAGAGTGCGCGCAATCAGCTCCGCCAGGCAGAGCGGGATCTGCGGTTGACCGACATTCACGCTCCCGTGGACGGGATCGTGGACGAGCGCATGGTGTCCGAAGGGGGATTCATCCAGGCGGGCAATCCCGCCTTCAGTATTCAACCCATGGACCGATTTCGCGCGGTGGTGTCCTTCCCCGAGCGGTTGTCGGATCGCATTGAGCGAGACATGGTCGTCCACCTCTCCCCCCGGGGTGGTCGTCATGGCGAGGCAGAAGGCCGCGTGACCCGCCTGCGGCCGGCGGTGGACCCATCGTCCCGGTCTTTGCGGGTCATCGTCGAGTTCGACAATCCCGGCAATTGGAGGCCCGGCATGACGGTTGAAGCCAGGGTGGTCCTGGAAGAGCGAGCCGATGCCATGCGGGTTCCGGTCCTGAGTCTGGTCCAGCGCCCGGGCGGGCAAGTGGTTTACATCGTCGAAGATGGTGAGGCCCGGGAGCGGTCGGTCAAAGTGGGTGTGCGTACATCCGAATGGGTCGAGATCCGGGAAGGCCTGGACGGTGAGGAACAGGTAATCACCGAAGGAGCCAATTTCCTCTCCGATGGCGCCCGTGTCCGCGTCCGGGAGGAGGGCTGATATGACCTTGCCGGAGTTTTCCGTCAGACGTCATGTAATGGCGTTCATGATGAGCGCCGTTCTGGTCCTGTTCGGGCTCATTGGCTACAACGACATTGGTACCGACCGCCTGCCGGATATTGATTTCCCCATTATCTCGGTGGTTACCGTCATGCCGGGCGCCGACCCGGATATCATGGATGCCAGCGTGACCCGGGAGATTGAGCGGGCGGTGAATACCGTGCCGGGCATTGATGACCTTCAATCCACTTCATCGCCCAGTACCTCGGCCGTCACCATCACCTTTGACCTGGACGTGGATATTGACGTGGCCTTCAATGAGGTCCAGGCCAAGGTTCGCGAAGTGGTCAATCAGCTTCCGGCGGACGCAGAAGACCCCATCATCAGCAAGGTGGAGGCGGATGCAAGCCCCATCATGTGGCTGTCACTCCAGGGTGATCGGACGCTGCAGCAGTTATCCGATTATGCGGACAACAATATCCGCCGCCGCCTGGAAACCGTGTCGGGCGTGGGTGATGTGATTATCGGCGGTGGCCGGGAGCGTAATATCCGGGTGGAGCTGGATATGATTGCCCTGGCTGCCGAGCGCTTGACCGTCAACGATGTCATCGACATCTTTCAGGCGGAACACTTTCAGTTGCCGGGTGGTTTCCTGGTGGGAGATCAGCGGGAACATCTGATCAAGCTGGATCTGGAATACGACGATCCACGAGAGTTGGAGCAGATGATTCTCGCCGAGCGTGACGGCCATCTGGTCCGGCTCGGTGATGTGGCCGAAGTGGTGGATGGCCTGGAAGACTACCGCCGTCTGGCGCGATTCAATCAGGAACCCACGATTGGCATTGGTGTGGTCAAGATTGCCGGCACCAATACCGTGGAAATCGTCAATGAGATTCGCAAGCGAGTGGATGAGGAAATCCGTCCCCAGCTACCCCCTGGGATGACGCTAACGGTTTCCTCCGACCAATCCATCTTTATCAATAGCCTGATCGACAATCTTGAAAGGACCTTGATTATCGCCGTGCTTCTGGCAGCCCTGGTGATGTGGGTCTTTCTCAAGAGCATGCGCTCCACCCTGATCATTGCCGCCTCCATACCGGTCTCTCTGCTGGCCGTGGTGGCGGTGATCTACTTCTTCGGCTATACGCTCAATTCCATGACCATGCTGGCCATCCTGCTCCTGATCGGGGTGGTGGTGGATGATGCCATTGTGGTGCTGGAAAACGTGTACCGACACCGGGAAGAGGGCAATGAAGATGCCGTGGTGGCAGCAGTGGAAGGCTCGAATCAGGTCTTCTTTGCCATCATTGCCTCGTCCCTGTCTCTGATATCCATCTTTGGTCCGGTGATCTTCATGGAGGGGATCATCGGTCGGTTCTTCGAGTCATTTGCCGTGGTGGTGGTCTTCGGGATCATTGCTTCCACCTTCGTGGCGCTGACGCTCATACCCATGTTGTGTTCCCGTTTCCTTCATGTGCCCAAGGCCCACGGCAAGACCTATTGGGTGCTGGAGAACGGTTTCCGGGCCATGGATCGCTTTTATCAGGGGCTTTTGGAACGGGCGTTGAGGCATCGGGGCATGGTGCTGCTGCTGGCTTTGGGGCTGGTGATCCCGGCCTTCTATCTGGCCGGCAGCCTGGGGGGCGAATTCGCGCCCGAAGAAGACGAGGGGCAGTTCGTGGTCAGTTACCGCGTCCCCCTGGGGTCCAGCATCAACTACAGTGATCAGAAGCTGCGTGAGATCGAAGCCATCATCGCTGAACAGCCCGAGGTTGATCGCTTCTTTGCTGCCATTGGTCTGGGTCAGGGCCAGGGGCAGGTCAACCAGGGGATTCTCTTCGTACGCCTGAAGGACTACGCCGATCGGGAGGCCAGCCAGCAGGAGGTCATGGCTCGAGTTTCGGCAGAGTTTCAGGACCTGGCCGGTGTTCGTGCCTTTGCAGCGCCCCCAAGCCTGATTGGTGGCCAGCGTGGCGAACCCCTGCAGTTTTTCCTTCAGGGTCCGGATATGGACGAGGTCGCCAGACTGGCTCGGGATTTCGAGAATCGACTGAACGATGAACCGGGGATGGGTCGGGTGGATCTGGATCTTCGCCTGGACCAGCCAGAACTGCGTCTTGATGTGGATCGTGACAAGGCCAGGCAGCTGGGGATCAGCACCTTTGACGTTGCCCGGGCGGTGAATGTTCTGGTCGGTGGCATCGATGTGGCCCGTTATGACGACGACTTTGGTGGTGGTGAACGCTATGACGTTCGTCTGAAAGGCCGGGAAGATCAGTTCCGGGTCATCGAGGACATCGAGCGCATTCAGCTGAGAACCGGCGATGGCGGTCTGGTGAGACTGGATGAACTCGCCAGCCTCGAGGAGGACGTGGGTCCGGCTGTCATTACCCGTTTCAATCTCGAGTATGGTGCCGCCTTCTATGTGGATCCTGAAGTTCCATTGGGCGAGGCAGTGGAGAAAGTGGATGCCTTGGCGGCAGAGGCCCTGCCATTGGGATACAACGTCTCCATTATCGGCCAGGCTCGAGAATTCCAGCGCACCATCACGGCCATCCTGTTTGTCTTTGCGGTGGCCATTATTCTGGTTTACATGGTGCTGGGCAGCCAGTTCAACTCATTCATTCAGCCGGTCATCGTCATGCTGGCCATGCCGTTGGCAATCACTGGGGCCTTTATTGGGCTGTTCATCACCGGACAAAGCCTCAATATCTATTCCATGATCGGGATGGTGCTGCTGATCGGCGTGGTGACCAAGAACTCGATTCTTCTCATCGATCTGACCAACCAGTTCAGGGATAAACGGAACATGAGTGTGGATGAGGCCTTGCAGGAAGCCTGCCCCATTCGTCTTCGGCCCGTATTGATGACTTCGCTGACTCTGATTCTGGCCATGGTGCCGGCAGCTCTGGATACAGGGCCGGGTGCTCAGGGAAATACCGCCATGGGTGTCTCCATCATCTTCGGCATGATGGCTTCCACCCTGCTGACGCTGGTCGTGATTCCCAGCGCCTACTCACTTGTGGAGAACCGGCTTGCTCGCAAGCGTGCCCAGCCGGATCTGTCCACCTCTTGATGGGGGATTGAGAAATGAGCGTTCTAGGGAAAGGCTTGATCACGGTGACGCTGTCATTGCTGGTAGCCCTGCCGACGGGCCCAGGGTTGGCCGCCGATAATGGCAATGATGAGACACCTGGCTTGATGGCGGTCTATCAGCTGGCCGTGGACAACGATCCACGCATTGCCCAGGCTCGGGCACGTCTGGACCAGGCCAGGGAGGCCAGGCCCCAGGCTCGCGCAGCCTTGTTGCCGTCGGTGTCACTGACTGCCGCGGTGGAGCAATCACGGCAGGATGGTGAGCAGATCGGGTTTGATGCCCAGGGGAATCTTGGCCTGCAGGATATTGAGACCACCGTGGATTCCACCAGCTATGGCATCGAAGTGCGTCAAACCCTGTTTCGCTGGGATCGCTGGGTAGGTCTAAGCGAGGCCGATGCCCGGGTGGCACAGGCCGAGTCAGAGTATGAAGGCGCCCTGCAGGACCTGCTGATTCGCACCGCCGGTGCCTATTTCGATCTGCTGGCGGCCAAGGACACCCTGGACACTCGGCGTACCACCCGGGAAGCCTTCGAGATGGAAAAGGAGCGGGCCGAGTTTGCTCGTGAGGTTGGCACTGCCTCGCGCACGGATGTGGAAGAGGCCCGGGCGGCTCATGACCGGGCGCTGTCCGATGAAATCGCCGCCGAGCGGGAGGTGGAGGTGGCCCGGGAAGCCCTCCTGGAGCTCACCGGGCGCTACCTCCGGGACGTGAAACCGCCGGTGCGGGAAGTGGAGCCGCGCCTGCCGGATCCCGAGGACATCGATTTCTGGGTGTCGCGAGCCCTGGAGACCAACCCGGAACTCAAGGCCACGGAGTTCGTGGCCGAGGCCTCCCAGCAACGCGTCCGGCAGGCCAGGGGAGGGCGTTATCCCACCCTGGATCTGGTAGCCAGCCGGCGCTGGGTGGATACCAGCAGTGACGATAACCCCTTCGTCAATCGGGATACCGTTGATGACAACATTCAGTTGCAGCTGAACGTGCCCCTGTTCACGGGCGGAGAAAACACGTCCCGGATCCGTGAGGCGCGGGCTGCCGAGCGGGAGGCCTGGTCCGGCGTCAAACTGGCGACCCGGGAAGTTCGGCGCGAGACGCGGGATTCCTTCCTGGGGATTCGTTCCGGGGTCGCCCGGGTCAGTGCCCTGCGGCAGGCCGTGAGGTCAGGGGAAACCGCGGTGGAGGCCACGGAAGTCGGCGTGGAAGTGGGCAGTCGCAGCACTGTGGACCTGCTCAATGCCCGCCGGGAGCTGGCCAATGCCCGCGCAGAGCTCAGCCAGGTTCGCTATGCCTACCTGCTGGATACCCTTCGCCTGCAGCGCGCTGTTGGCCAACTGGATGTCAACGAGCTGGAGCGACTGTCAGGCCTGTTCACCGGATCGCCGGGTGAAGATGTCCACGGCGACTGAGTCTCGTTGATGCAGGTCCTGCCCTTTCGGTGGGCAGGGCCTGTGTTTTATTGATGGAACTCGATACGCCGGATCCACCCCTTGGCTACGTCATGACTCATTTGCTGGGCCCCTTCAAAAGCGTTCGGTCGCGGATCCCAATTGAAAGTGAACGGCGAGAGCCGGGAAAAGCCTTCCCGTCAAGCCCTGTTGTCGAGCCGGGCCCTCGTTTAGAATCCGGCCAATCGCCACGTTGGAACACTGAGGTCCCATGAACCAGACCTACGACGCCGCCAGTATCGAGGTTCTCACCGGCCTCGAGCCCGTCCGCAAGCGGCCGGGCATGTATACCGACACCACGCGCCCCAACCACCTGGCCCAGGAAGTCATTGATAACAGCGTGGACGAGGCCATCGCCGGCCATGCCAAGCTGATCCATGTGATCCTGAACAAGGATGGCTCCCTGGAAGTCCGTGACGATGGGCGTGGCATGCCGGTGGATATTCACCCCAAGGAGAAGGTGCCCGGGGTGGAATTGATCCTGACCCGCCTGCACGCCGGCGGCAAGTTCTCCGACAAGAACTATCAGTTCAGTGGTGGCCTGCACGGCGTGGGGGTCTCGGTGGTCAATGCCCTGTCCAAGCGCCTGGAAGTGGAGATCAAGCGCGACGGCCACCTGTGGACCATTGCCTTTGAAAACGGCAAGCGGGTGGAAAAGCTGAAAAAGGCCGGCAAGGTGGGCCAGCGCAATCGCGGTACCACCCTGCGCTTTTGGCCGGACACAAGCTTCTTCGATTCCGCCAAGTTTTCCATTCCCCGCCTGCGTCATGCCCTCAGGGCCAAGGCCGTCCTTTGCCCCGGCCTGGTGGTCCGCTTCGACCACCCCGGCGAGGACACCGAGGAATGGTGCTACCAGGGCGGGGTGGCCGATTACCTGGTGGAGCGCCAGCAGGGCCAGGAAGTGCTGCCGGCTGACACCTTCGATGGCAAGATCGAGGCCCGCAATGAAGCCGCCGAGTGGGCCGTGGCCTGGCTGCCCGATGGCGGCGAGCCGGTTAACGAGAGCTACGTCAATCTCATCCCCACGATCCAGGGTGGAACCCACGTCAATGGTCTTCGCCAGGGTCTGACCGAGGCCATTCGCGAATTCGCCGAGTTTCGCAACCTTTTGCCGCGGGGGCTGCGTATCACCCCGGAAGACGTCTGGGAGAACTGTGTCTATGTCTTGTCGGTGAAACTGCACGATCCACAGTTCTCCGGCCAGACCAAGGAACGCCTCAGCTCCCGGGAATGTGCCCCCTTTGTCTCCGGCGTGGTCAAGGATGCCTTCTCCCTGTGGTTGAACCAGCATTCCGATGCCGGTGACAAGATTGTTCAGTTGGCCATCAGCAATGCCCAGAAACGGCTGAAGGCTAGCCGCAAGGTGGTTCGCAAGCGTGTGGTTCAGGGCCCGGCCCTGCCCGGCAAGCTGGCAGACTGCACGGCCCAGGATCCGGAACGGACCGAACTGTTCCTGGTGGAAGGCGACTCGGCCGGCGGCTCTGCCAAGCAGGCCCGGGACCGGGAGTTCCAGGCGGTCATGCCGCTGCGCGGCAAGATCATGAATACCTGGGAAGTGGATCCGGCCCAGGTCCTGGGGTCCCAGGAGGTCCATGACATCTCCATCGCCCTCGGGGTCGACCCGGGCTCGGATGATCTCAAGGGCCTGCGTTACCAGAAACTCTGCATCCTGGCCGATGCCGACTCCGACGGCCTGCATATCGCCACTCTGCTATGTGCCCTGTTCCTGCGCCATTTCCGCCCGCTGGTGGCCCAGGGCCATGTCTTCGTGGCCATGCCGCCGCTGTACCGGATCGATGTGGGCAAGCAGGTCTTCTACGCCCTGGACGAGGCGGAGAAGCAGGGGGTGCTGGATCGCATCGAGGCGGAAAAGCTCAAGGGCAAGGTGGCGGTGACCCGCTTCAAGGGCCTGGGTGAAATGTCGCCCGTGCAGCTTCGCGAGACGACCATCGCGCCGGAAACCCGGCGCCTGGTGCAGCTCACCATCAGCGATGGCGACGACACCTATCGCATCATGGACATGCTGCTCTCGCGCAAGCGCTCTCCGGATCGGCGCAACTGGCTAGAATCCAAGGGGAATCTGGCTGATACCGAGATACTTTGAATGATGCTTGGGCGGCTGTTTCGGCGGTCGACGTCTGGTGGCTTCGAGTCGGTGGCTGACGCAGGGGCGGGGAGGCTTTTCCAGGAACGCCGTGGATACGTCCCTGTAGGCTTTGTGGGCGACGTCCTGTCGCCCACAATCCTGGAAAAGCCTCCCCGCCCCTGCTACGCCACCTCGCGCCACGGACAGTTCTGGACCATGGCCGCTCTATCGGCCCATGAGGACTTCGAGGACAGCCGGCGCCAGCGTAAGCCACCGGCTCGAAGCCACCAAAGCCCATTTACACGAACAAGTCTCGAAAATAAATCTTCCGAGGACAGGAAATGACCGAAACCGTGAGCAATGGTGAGGCCAACTGGGAACGCCAGGCGCTGAAGGACTTTACCGAGAAGGCCTATCTGGACTACTCCATGTATGTGGTCCTGGACCGTGCACTGCCGCATATCGGTGATGGCCTGAAGCCGGTTCAGCGCCGCATCATCTACGCCATGTCCGAACTGGGCCTGAGCGCCGCCGCCAAGCCCAAGAAATCCGCGCGCACCATTGGCGATGTGCTGGGCAAATACCATCCCCATGGTGACTCGGCCTGTTACGAGGCCATGGTGATCATGGCCCAGCCCTTCGGCTACCGTTATCCCCTGGTGGACGGGCAGGGCAACTGGGGTTCACCCGACGATCCCAAATCCTTCGCCGCCATGCGTTATACCGAAGCCCGTCTGGCGCCCTATGCCGGCGTCCTGCTGTCCGAGTTGGGGCAGGGCACGGTGGATTGGGGGCCGAACTTTGACGGCACCATGAGCGAGCCCGAGGTTCTGCCGGCCCGATTGCCCAATGTGCTACTCAATGGCACCACCGGTATTGCCGTCGGCATGGCCACCGATATTCCCCCACACAATCTGCGGGAAGTGGCCACTGCCTGCGTGCGTCTGCTGGAGAACAGTCGCACTTCGCTGGAAGAGCTGTGCGAGTACGTCCAGGGCCCGGACTATCCCACCGAGGCCGAGATCATTACCTCGCGGGAGGATATCCGCAAGGTCTATGAAACCGGCAACGGCAGTATTCGCATGCGGGCGGCCTGGAAGAAGGAAGAGGGCGAGATTGTCATCACCGGCCTGCCGCACCACACCTCCGGCAGCAAGGTGCTGGAGCAGATCGCCGAGCAGATGCGGCAGAAGAAACTGCCCCTGGTGGCGGATTTGCGGGATGAGTCGGATCACGAGAACCCGGTGCGCCTGGTGGTCGTTCCCCGCTCCAACCGGGTGGAAGCCGAAAAGCTGATGAACCATCTGTTTGCCACCACCGATCTTGAGCGCAACTACCGCGTCAATCTGAATGTGATTGGCCTGGATGGACGGCCGCGTGTACGTAATCTCAAGGAGATGCTGTCCGAGTGGCTGCAGTTCCGCATGGACACCGTCACCCGGCGTCTGCAGTTCCGCCTCGACAAGGTGACCTCCCGCCTGCATGTGCTTGAAGGTCTGCTGATTGCTTATCTCAACATTGATGAGGTGATCCAGATCATTCGCGAGGAGGACAAGCCCAAGCCGGTGTTGATGAAGCGTTTTGGTCTCTCCGATGAGCAGGCCGAAGCCATCCTGGAACTCAAGCTGCGTCACCTGGCCAGGCTTGAGGAGATGAAGATTCGGGGTGAGCAGGACGAACTGGAAGCAGAGCGCAAGCAGCTCGAGAAGACCCTGGGGTCCAGGCAGCGACTCAAGACCCTGATCAAGAAGGAGATCCTGGCCGACGCCGAGCGCTTTGGTGATGAGCGTCGTTCGCCCATCGTCAGCCGGGGTGCCGCCAAGCCCCTGGATGAAACCGAACTGGTGCCCTCCGAGCCGGTTACCGTGGTCCTGTCACAGCGGGGTCTGGCCAGGGCGGCCAAGGGACATGAAGTCGACCCGGAGGGGCTGAACTACAAATCCGGCGATGGTTATCAGGCCTCGGCTCAGGGTCGAAGCAACCAGTTGGCCGTGTTCATGGACAGCACCGGTCGTACCTATACCGTGCCGGCCCATACGCTGCCATCGGCGCGGGGACAGGGTGAGCCCCTGTCGGCCCGGGTCAATCCGCCGGATGGTGCCACCTTTGCCGGGGTGATGATCGGAAATGAGGATGATCGCTGGCTGCTGTGCACGGACCAGGGGCACGGTTTTGTTTGCCGTCTGGGCGAGATGTATTCCCGTAATCGCAAGGGCAAGGCCGTCCTCACCGTGCCCAAGGGTGCCAGGGTGTTACCGCCCACCCCGGTAGTGGATCCGGCCCACGACTGGATTGCCGTGGCCGGCAGCGAGGGCCATTTCCTCACCTTCCCGCTGGAAGAGCTGCCGGAGCTGACCCGGGGCAAGGGCAACAAGCTCATGGGTATCCCGCCTAAGAAGCTCAAGACTGGCGAGGAGCGGGTGGTGGCTGCCACCGCCTTTGACGAGGCCGACACCTTGGTCCTGTTCAGTGGTCAGCGCTACAAGCGCCTTACTCCGTCGGAGCTGGATGAATACGTGGGCGAGCGAGGCCGTCGTGGCTACAAACTGCCCCAGGGCTGGCGCAAGGTGGATGCCCTGGTGCCCCAGGCGCGTCTGCCGGCCAAGTAAGACCGCCATTGCAGAGAAAGCTGGGCCAGGGAAGGCCCAGTCGTGCCATCGCCAGCCCCCTTCCAGAACCTTCCTGCGCCTCCATGGTCCATCCTTCTTGATAAGGCGAAGGTCGGTCCCCATATTTTTCGGCAGTGAAACTCAAACGGAGTGTTGCCAACAATGAAGCGAGTCGGTCTGTTTCTGATTACCAACCTGGCCATCCTGGCTGTGCTGTTCGTGGTGGCCTCCATCCTTGGTGTGGATCGCTACCTGGACGAGCAGGGTGCGATCAATTTCCAGGCCCTGCTGATTTTTTCCTTCATTCTCGGGATGGGTGGCTCTTTCATTTCCCTGGCCATGTCCAAGTGGACTGCCAAGAAGATGACCGGTGCCCAGGTCATCACCCAGCCCCGCAATGAAACCGAAGCCTGGCTACTGCGGGTGGTGGAAAACCAGGCCCGGCAGTGCAATATTGCCACCCCGGAAGTCGCCATTTATCCCGGTGGGGAAATGAATGCCTTTGCCACCGGCATGAACAAGAACAAGGCCCTGGTGGCTGTGAGTGTGGGCCTGTTGCGCAACATGAGCCGGGATGAAGTGGAGGCCGTGTTGGGCCATGAGGTCAGCCATGTGGCCAATGGCGACATGGTGACCCTGGCCCTGGTGCAGGGGGTGGTGAACACCTTCGTGATCTTCCTTTCCCGCATCGTCGGCCATGTGGTGGATCGGGCGGTGTTCAAGACCCAGCACGGTCATGGCCCGGGTTATTTCATCACGGCCATCATTGCCCAGATTGTATTGGGCATCCTCGCCAGCACCATCGTGATGTGGTTCTCCCGCTACCGGGAGTTCCGGGCCGACGAAGGGGGTGCTCGCCTGGCGGGGCGGGAGAAGATGATCAGCGCTCTCAAGCGGCTGGCCAATCCGCGCAACGAAGAACTGCCCGACCAGATGGCAGCCTTTGGTATCTTCGGGCGGCCCGGTCAGGGTCTGAAGAGATTGTTCATGAGTCATCCGCCCATTGAGGAGCGCATCGAGGCACTTCAGCGGCTTCGGTAAAAAAGAAAACGCAGCGCCAGGCTGCGTTTCGAGAAAGCGGCTTGGGGGCATGGAAGCCCCCGCGTCGCGCCCAGGCCGAATGCCCGGGCTTATTCCTGTTCTTCCATTACCACTTCCGGTTCCTGAACGTAGTTGCCCTGAATGTAGGCGACACCCAGTTGGAAAAGGACCGCCATGGTGTTGGCGTCTTCCACTCGTTCGGCAACGGTCGTGATGTCCCGCTCCTTGGCCGCGGCAATGAATTGCTCGACTTGTTCCCGCTTGGCATCGTCGCTATCGATGCCCTGCATGAATGAGCCGTCGATCTTTAGAAAGTCCATGTCCATGTGACTCAGAGTCTGCATGGAGTTGAGGCCGATCCCGAAATGCTCAACGGCCACGCCGCAGCCCAGGTCGCGAGCCTCTGCGGCAAAGGCCTTGCCTTCCTTGAGGCGCTTGTCCAGAGAATGCTCCGAGATTTCAAAGACCACATGCTTGGCGAGGGTATCAGACTGCTTGACCTTGCCCAGTATCCATTTCACCAGCTTCGGGTCGGCGAGAGTCTGGTGTGAAACTCTCAGGAAGAAGCGGCCGGGCTGGCCCTTTTCCATTCTTTCCTTGAGCACCTTGAGCGAGTGATCAATCACCCAATGATCCACAAGACCAACCAGCCGCTGTCGTTCGGCAGCCGGCATGAAATCATGGGCCTGGAATTCCTCGCCTTCTTCGTCCCTGAGTTGGACCAGAATATCGGAGAGGTCCGAATCACCACCGGTAAGGTCCGCAATGGGCTGGTAAACCAGCTGGAACAGGTCCTGCTCCACGCCGGCACGGATGCGCTTGGCCCAGGCATGATCCGAGAGCTGCCCTTCGGCATCGGTTTCCGGTGGCTCATAGACGATAACTTTGCCGCCGCCGGCCTTGCCGCCCTGGGCCACTGCTTCCAGGGCCGTGCTTAATAGCCCATCTGCGGTTTCGATCAGCTCCGACATCTCGCTGATGCCGATGGTGGCCGTCATGGCGGTGGATTGGCCACCTGCCTCGAAGACATGCTTGGCGATGGCCTGGTTGAGAGACTCGGCCCAGCTTTTTACCGCCGCTAGATTTCCCCGTTCCAGCATGACGGCGAAGCTGGCATTCTCCAGGCGTGCCGGGAAATCACCGTCTTCAGCGTGGTTTCGGATGATCTCGGCCAGCCCCTTCAGCACATCATCGGAGGCCACGACACCAATGCGCTCCCGCACGGAATCGAATTTGTCCGGCTGGACCACCAGCAAGGTCCGGGCCTTGTCATCATCCTGTCGGCTCTCAAAACGCTGAGTCAGAATCTGGTTGAAGTAATTGCGATTGAACAGGCCGGTGAGGGAATCCCGGCGTTCCAGTTCTGCCAGTTGTCGTTCGTAGGCTTCCGGGTCACCGCCTTCGCTGCGAATGGCCAGCTCGACGGCCGGTTCGCCATCCATCTCAAGGCCGCGTACTTCCACGGTCAGCTCCACTTCGCCGCCATCGGCTTTACGGCCCTTGAGCGTCAGCGCTTCCGTGGGTGGCTTGCCCTTGAGGGTCTGCTTCAGGATCTTGCGAATGTCGGCCTGAGACTCCTTGCTGAAGAAGTCCATGACCGGCATGCCTTCCACATCATCGGCATCCTCATAGCCGAACAGTTCGATGTAGGCCGGGTTGGCACTGACGTGGATACCCTCCTGGATATACGCCAGGGCATCGGCCGAGTCTTCCAGAATGCCCTCGAAGCGTTCTTCATACTCGCGGAGTTGCTTGCGGGCTTCATGCAGGGCCCGGGCCTGGCCCAGTACCTCCAGCTCCCGCGAGACCACCGCCACCAGGCGTTCCGTCTTGTCCAGGGAAACCAGGTCACGGGCCCCGGTCTGGATGGCCTTGGCGACCGCTTCCTCGCTGGCTTCTTCACTGATGGCAATGACGGGAACCAGGGGGGCATGTTTGTCCCGCAGCTCGATCACCTTGGACAGGCCGGCGCCGGCACCCTTGGTGTAGGAAACGATCAGGTCCGGCTCCTCTGCCCGCAGCTCCTTTTCCAGATCCTCGAAACGGCTGATCCACTTGGGGCGAACCGCGTGGCCTGCATTGCGCAGCAGCCGGTTCAGGACTTCCGCGTCGTCCTGTGACTGGGTCAGAACAATGGCTGGTAGATAGCTTCGTTTCATTTAGGGTCGGATCCTGACTGTTAGCGTGTTCGAAAAGGCGCGGGCGGGTCGGGGGCAAGCTTTCCTGTCCCTGAAAGACCGACTCCAACTCGACACTTGTAACGGAATCGTGCTCGATTTTCCAGTGTAAACGAGCCCCCTCGATAATAGTGATTTCATTACAGCGGCCGCTTGGCCTGGTCGCCCGGAATTTCCTGTACCAATCGGGGAACCATGTAACCGGGAGCCAAGCGGCGCAGTTCGTCAATGATGGTCCGGGCGCGGTGATCGGAAACCTTAAAATGGGCCGCGCCGGCCACGGGATCCAACTGATGCAGGTAATAGGGTGCCACAGCGAGCGCGGTCAGTCGCGCCGACAGATCCTCTTGAGCGCTGACGCTGTCATTGACGCCCTTGAGTAGAACCGCCTGGTTGAGCAGCAGAACACCGGCCTCGCGCAAGGGGCCGAGGGCTCGGGCCACGCTCTCATCCAGCTCCTGGGCATGGTTGGCGTGAATGACCAGGCACACTGGCCCGGGAAATGCTGTCAGTAACGCCACCAGCTCTGGATCGATCCTTTCCGGCAGCACCACCGGCAAGCGGGTATGGATGCGCAGACGCTCCACGTGGGCTATCTTGCCCAGGCCTTCGATGAGGGGGCGGAGTTTGTCGTTATCCAGGCTGAGGGGGTCGCCACCGCTCAGGATCACTTCCCGGATGCTGTCATCGGCGGCCACCGCCTCCAGGCTGTTCCGCCACCGCTTGCGGCCGGCATTTTCCTCGCCATAGGGAAAATGACGCCGGAAACAGTAACGGCAGTGGATGGCGCAGGCACCGGTGGTGACCAGCAATGCCCGCCCCGGATACTTGTGCAGGACGCCCGCGCTCTGGCGACTGTCCAGATCCCCAACCGGATCATTGACGTAGCCGGGAACCGCATCGTTTTCCCTATCCAGTGGCAGTACCTGCCGCAACAGGGGGTCGGTCGGGTCACCGGGTCGCATGCGGGCAACATAGCCGCGAGGGACCCTTAGCGGGAAAGGGGTGGCGGGATCCACCGGCTCGGCCAGCTCCTCGGCGCTCAGGGACAGGTCCTGCAAGAGGGCACCCACCTCGCGATAACCTTGAGCCAGGAGTCGGTGCCAATCTGCCTCGCTCGCCTGTTCTGACGGCCTGGATTGCCCGGCGGGCTGACGGGGTGCGGAGTGAGCAGGTATCATACTGGGCTTTGTCTCCAGGGGACGCTGGATTATCGGGTTCCCGGCCGGGCCGGGGCCCCTTCGTGGGCAGGGGCCCATTCTGCAATTTTGCACCGGAATCTTAAATGGGGTTTTTCAATGGCCACTTATAGCACCAACGAATTCAAGGGCGGGCTCAAGATCATGCTTGACGGCGAGCCCTACAATATTCTGGAAAACGAGTTCGTCAAGCCCGGCAAGGGCCAGGCCTTCAATCGGGTCAAGGTTCGTAACCTCAAAACCGGCCGGGTAATCGATCGGACTTTCAAGTCCGGTGAATCCGTTGAAGCTGCCGATGTCTTCGAGATGGACATGCAGTATCTGTACACGGATGGTGAATTCTACTACTTCATGGTGCCCGATACCTTCGAGCAGCACCAGGCCTCTCCGGCGGCCATGGGGGAGACTGCCAAGTGGATCCGTGAACAGGACGTTTGCAAGGTCACTCTCTACCAGGGGGATCCCCTGTCCGTGGAGCCGCCACCGTTTACCGAGCTCAAGATCGTGGAGACTGATCCCGGTGTCCGCGGTGATACCTCGGGTGGGGGCGGCAAGCCTGCCACGCTGGAGACCGGAGCCGTGGTTCGCGTTCCCTTGTTCATTGACGAAGGCGAGGTGATCAAGGTCGATACCCGCAAAGGTGAATATGTCTCTCGCGTCAAGGACTGAGTCTTGAGCCGAAAGCCTTCCGCAGCCTGGCGACCCGTTGCCGCGATGGAGAGCCTCCGGCAACGGGCGCGGTTGCTCCGGCAGGTCCGCGCCTTCTTCGACCGGCGCGGGGTCCTGGAAGTGAATACGCCGCTGCTGTCACGCTGGGGCATCCCCGACCCGGCCATTCCCTCGATCCCGGCCGAGGCCGGCGATGGCAGACGCTGGCTGCATACCTCCCCGGAATTCCCCATGAAGCGCCTGCTCGCCAGTGGCAGCGGTGATATCTATCAGATCTGTCCTGTATTTCGCGATGGGGAGCAGGGCCGCTGGCACAATCCCGAGTTCACCTTGCTTGAGTGGTACCGTCTGGGCATGGAAGAGCAGGCTTTGGCCATGGAAGTCTGTGAGCTGGTTGCCGAACTGGCCAGGGAAGCCGAGGGGCCACTGGCAAATCTGGAGTCAGAGCCGGCGGTAATCAGCTATCGTGAGGCCTATCGGCGTCATGCCGGAGTCGATCCCTTCGAAGACGAGACCGGGGCGATTGCCGAGGCAGCCATACGCGTGACCGGCACCGGCGGCCCCTTGGATTGGGGGCGGAACGACTGGCTGGATTTGCTGGGCAGCCTGAAGGTATACCCCGCCCTGGGCCATGGCCGTCCTGCCGTGGTGACGGAGTTTCCAGCTGACCAGGCCGCCTTGGCCAGGGTGCATCCGGGTTCACCACCGACGGCGGCCCGATTTGAAGTGGTGCTGGGCGGGGTCGAGATTGCCAACGGCTTTCATGAGTTGAGTGATCCGGAGGAGCAATTGAGGCGTTTCCGGGTCGAGACGGAAGAGCGCCAGGGCCAGGGGTTGCCGCCGGTGCCCTGGGACCCGCAGTTGATTTCTGCCCTGGAGGCCGGGCTCCCCGACTGTGCCGGCGTCGCTCTCGGTCTGGATCGGCTGATTGCCCTGGTACTGGGCTGTGACGGCATCGGGCCGGTGACAGCCTTCCCCTGGGACCGTGCCTAGAGGTAGCAAATGAGTGAATCAATCAAGCCATTGGGCGTTGATAGCGAACGGTGGAAACCATTGCTGGATACCCCGGCATATAAGGTGTTATTCGGTGAAGCGACCGAGCGCCCGGGCAGCAGCGAGCTGAATCATGAGACTCGCCCTGGTACCTTCATCTGTGCCGCCTGTTACTTGCCATTATTTGATGCCGGCATGAAGTATGACAGCGGCTCGGGCTGGCCGAGCTTTTTTGAGTCTCTGCCGGGGCGGATTGGCACTCGCGAGGATTTCAAGCTCACCATGCCGCGTACTGAATATCATTGCATTCGCTGCGGCGGCCATCAGGGGCATGTCTTCCCCGACGGCCCACCCCCTACCGGCCTGCGCTATTGCAACAATGGCCTGGCGCTGGTGTTTATCCCGGAGGGTGAGAGAATGCCTGATTTGCGCCAGCCTGATCAATGATCACCCCTGATCAAAAGAGCCGCTGTGCCAGGTGGTCTCGCCAATGAATCTATCCGAGTCTTATCGAAGGAGAATGTCCATGTTCAGATTGCTGTCGATCCTTCTGCTGACCCTCGCTCTCGGGGCCTGTCAAACCGATGAGCGGGGCGCTGATGGTGATGCTGTGGCGCATGGCGGGTCCTGGCAGTCGATCAGCCAAGAGGGGCAGGGAGAGATACGGGTGCTCTACGTCCCTGCCCGGGGTTGGGCCTGGCGGGGTGAAGACGAGGAGGGGCAGCTTTCCGGTGTCACCGTTACCTTGATGCGTGATTTTGTCCGCTGGGTGGGTGAAACCCATGATGTGAGGCTCGGTATTGAATTTGAGGAAGAGCAGGACTGGAGCCGCTTCTATCGTCGGGTGGTCAATAGCGAAGAAGGTGTCTTTGGTATTGGTAATGTCACCATCACCGAGGAACGACGAGAGGAGCTGGCCTTTTCACCCCCCTACGTCTATAACGTGGCGGTTCTGATTACCGTGGATGAAGTCTCTGAACTGTCGGAGATGGCTAACAGTGATCAAGTCTTCTCCGACCTACGGGGCCTGGGCTTCGCGGGGACGCTTCATGAGGAAAGACTGGAACGCCTGAAAGAGCGGTCCATGCCGGACCTGGCCATCGATCTGGCCGAATCCAATGACGAGATTCTGGAGCGAGTGGCTGAAGGTGGCCATTTTGCCTGGATTGATGCCTACAACTTTGTTCGGGCCAGAGAGGAAGGCATGCCTCTGCGCCGCCACCCGGTCGGTGATGACCCTGGTGAGGCCTTTGGCGTCATCATGCCCCATGGCAGCGACTGGGAGGCATTGATGGAAGAATACTTTCAGAACGCACATGGTGGTTTGCTGCAATCGGATTTCTGGCAGCAAACGCTGGAAGACTACCTGGGCTCCGAAGTTTCCGCTCTGTTGATGGCGGCGGCGGAAGAAAGCAAGACCCAATGATTGGCAGAGTCGATCTGGAATCACATTTTGATATTCGTTTCCATGCCAGCATGGAAACACCGCTACTGCTGATGTTGAGGCCGCGGGCCTGCGAGCATCAGTGGATCAGTCAGGATGAGTTCCATCTGTCCCCGATAGTCACTATCCGGGAGTATCAGGATGTCCATGGCAATCGTTGTCAACGGATCATGGTGCCCGCGGGGCATTGCAGAATTCACGGTATGGCCAGGGTGGCAGTGCCACTGCACCCGGCCATTGATCAGACACTGTCCTTCACCCCGGTAGAGCAGGTGCCGGATGCCGTGATTCCCTATCTTCTGCCCAGCCGTTACTGCGAATCGGACCGACTGGATGAATTGGCCTGGCGAATCGTTGGCGATGCACCGTCAGGCTACGCGCAGGTAAAGAGGATCGTGGACTGGATTTCTGAACAAATTGCCTATCGGCCTGGTGAAGGGCATGAGCTGATCAGCGCTACGGAAGTATACAGTCGTGGATACGGGGTATGCAGAGACCTGGCCCATCTCGGTGTCGGGCTCTGTCGTGCCCTGAGCATTCCCGCCCGTTTTGTCAGTGGCTACCTCCATGAACTGGAGCCCATGGACCTGCATGCCTGGTTCGAGGTCTGGTTGGGAGAGCACTGGCATGCCTTTGATCCCACCCAGGAAGGCAAGGGTGGTGACCGTCTGGTGCTGGGTGTCGGGCGTGATGGTGCCGATGTGCCCATATTTCACCAGTTCGGTCCTCCCCTGAAGGTGGAATCAATGACATTCTCGGTCTCCCGGGTGCCCTAATCGGGCAGAGCAGACTGAACGAGTTATATTCCCAGCTAGAAACGTGCGCTTAGGCGAAGGTAGATATCCTGATCCACTCGGCGTCTGGGGCTGTCATCCGGCACTTTCAATTCTCGCCGCCAACGATAGCGGCCTTCGAAGGACAGGGCCGGGGTAAAGCGGTACTGATAGCGAA
Source organism: Natronospira sp. (assembly GCA_003558125.1). GTDB lineage: Bacteria > Pseudomonadota > Gammaproteobacteria > Natronospirales > Natronospiraceae > Natronospira > Natronospira elongata. Next base: position 131,508 of record PWMQ01000101.1, read on the forward strand.
TTTCCGCCAGGGCATCATTATTTCGGTAATCAACGGAATGGAGCCAGCTGCCTTCGGCCTCGCCATAGACCAGTCCCAGAAGATGGCCCGGCGCCAGATCAAACAGGTTCGCCGAGGCCTGCCAGGCGCGGCCGCCCAGGGTCCCCTCGTCGCCCGCGTCCAGCAGCCCGGTAGGCACGCGGGCATCGGTGAAGCCCAGTTCTCCCGCCACCACCAATCGCGTGCCGGACGGGGCCACGGGCCAGGAGGTGGCCAGGCTGCCAGTCAGGCTGCGGTAATCCTCTCGCCGTGGCGACTGGGGGCCGTCAGGGGCCAGGCTGTCCGGCATCCAGGTGATGGTGACTCGCCTAAGGATCAAGGGGCCGGGTCCGGCAGTGGATTCGAACGCACTGCTCAGGGCCAGGCGACTGCCTGAGTCCTGGTGGTCGAGGGGGAATCGATAGACGCCGCCAGCCCCGCGCTGGTGGTTGTAGAATAAGCGGCTTCGGCCCTGCCAACGGCCGGGTAGGGGGTGGCTCAACTCGATGCCGTCGGTCCAGCTTACGCCTACATTGGAGCTGTCCTTGCGGTCCAGTCCCTTCCCGGGCACGACAGGAATGCCGGCCTGGGCCTGGAAACGGCCGATCAACACGCCCCATTCCCCGTGTTCAGGCTGCCACTGCCATTGCAGGGTATCGATGGTGGTATCGCCAGTGGCAATGCCGCTACGGGTGGGGGCCCAGGCCCGGAAATAGGCATCGCCAGTATTGTCGTCACTGCTGTAGCGGCCGGCTGCCCGAATCCGAAAACGCCAGTCGCCGGCCAGGTCTCGGTCCGCGGACAGGCGGATTCGGGCCCGCCAATCATCCGCACGCTGGCGTTCACCTTGCCGGTCGAGGCGTTCACTGGCGTACAAGCCGCTGCGGATGTCACCGCCGAATTCCCAGGCCGTAACTTGAAGCGGCAGGGCAGTCATCAGCATTATGCTTAGCAGTTGCCCGCGTCCCGGAAGAGAAATCACGGATGACAGCTCCCCTGTGTTCATGAGTCTTGTGCTTGTGGGTCTTGATCTTGCGCAAAGGTAGCACGACTGGACCTGGGGTGGCCTGATAGAATGGAGGCTTTGACAGCGACAGGGGAATTGGCAATGCAGTTGCGGTTATGTTCCTGGCTTGAGGTGGAGCGTTATCTGGAGGCATCCACCGGCATCATCATTCCCATCGGATCCACCGAGCAGCATGGGCCCAATGGCCTGGTGGGAACTGACGCCTTGTGTCCGGAAGTGATTGCCCGTGCCGCAGGTGAACGGGAGGAAATAATGGTCGCGCCGACCCTGTCCATTGGCATGGCCCAGCATCACCTCTGCTTTCCGGGTTCGGTGACCCTGCGCCCTCGGACCCTGATGGCTGTGGTTTACGATGTGGTTCAGTCCCTGGCCCGTCATGGTTTCCGTCACCTGTACTTTCTCAATGGTCACGGCGGCAATATCAATACCGTGCAGGCGGCTTTCGCCGAGTATTACGCTGACTACAGTCTGCACGAGACACCCGGCTGTGAAACCAGCACTCATCTCCATCTGGGGAATTGGTTCGCCGGTAATCGGGTTCGGGCCCTTTCCGCCGAGCTCTTCGGTGATGCCGAAGGTTCCCATGCTACCTGCTCGGAAGTCTCTCTGACCCAATATGCCTATCCCGAGGCCATTAAGCAGGTGGAAATGAGCCCGCGGCGGGCGCCATCGGGTGGATTCAGGGATGCGGTGGATTTTCGTCGCAACTACCCGGATGGCCGGGTGGGTTCCGACCCCTCCCTGGCATCGCCGGAGGCCGGTGAGAAGCTGTTCGAGGCAGGGATCGCCGATCTTTTGGATGATTATCGGCAACTGTTGGCCCGGTGAGCCAATCCCAGGCCTATGATGTCATCATCATCGGGGCCGGTGCCGCCGGACTGATGTGTGCACTCACCGCCGGCCAGCGCGGCCGGCGGGTGCTTGTGCTGGATCATGCCAACAAGGTTGGCAAAAAGATCCTCATGTCCGGTGGCGGTCGCTGTAATTTCACCAATATGTTTTCCACCCCGGATAACTTCCTGTCCGATAACCCCCACTTCTGCAAGTCTGCGCTCAGCCGTTACACGCCCTGGGACTTTATCGCGCTGGTGGAATCACATGGCATTCCCTACCATGAGAAAAAGCTCGGCCAGTTGTTCTGCGACCGCAAGTCTCGGGACATCGTCAATTTGCTGCTTCACGAGTGTCAGTCGGCGGTCGTAGAGATCATGACCCGTATCTCGGTCCTGGAAGTGATCAAGGACGAAGGGTTCCGGCTCCAGACTTCCGCGGGCCTGTATTCATGCGAGAGCCTGGTGATTGCCACAGGTGGGCTGTCCATTCCCAAAATGGGCGCAAGTGGCTTTGGCTACGACCTGGCCAGGCAGTTCGGTCTGACTGTTCTGGAAACCCGCGCCGGCCTGGTTCCCTTTACCCTGGATGAACGCAAGCTGCGGGACCTGTCCGATCTGTCCGGCGTCTCGACCGAGGTCGAAGCCTGTGCAGGTGGGGGAAGTGGGCCACATGCCTGTTTCCGCGAAAATCTGCTGTTCACCCATCGTGGCCTGAGTGGTCCCGCGATATTGCAGGTCTCATCTTATTGGCGTCCCGGAGAGGCGGTGGAGCTGGATCTGTTTCCCGCCCAGGCATTGGCTGACACTCTCAAGCAAGCTCGTCGCGAGACACCGAGACAGCGTCTCAAATCTCTGCTCTCCAACTGGCTGAGTCGCCGCCTGGCGGAGCGTTGGTGTGAGCTTTATCTGGGCAATCCGCGCTTGGCAGATATGTCAGACAAGGATGTTGAGGATGTGATCGCTTATTGTCAGCCCTGGCAATTGCGGCCTTCGGGGACGGAAGGTTATCGCACCGCCGAGGTGACCCTGGGTGGGGTGGATACTCGGCAACTGTCTTCCCAAACCATGGAATGTCGCAGCGTGTCGGGGCTTTATTTCATTGGTGAGGTGGTCGATGTGACGGGGCACCTGGGCGGTCATAATTTTCAGTGGGCCTGGGCGTCGGGGCGTGCGGCGGGAGAGGTTGTTTGAATGAATTAATCAGAGGTCCCTTAGCTGGATGCGACTGAACTGTCGTTGGTGAGCATCAACTCTCTTTGGGTGATCTGGTGGCGAGCCGGTTCAACCACACGCCGGATTTGCCAGCCGGATTCCGGTTGACGGGTCGCAGCCAGGGCAAGATCCATCAACTTGCGCTTTTCCAGTTTATGACCTTTCGTATCCCGCAGCAGAAGAACCTGGGGCAGCAGCCGGGCACTGCGGCCCGCGGAGATAACCAGGGCAATGCTGCCATTGACCAGTTCCACCACACTGCCTACCGGGAAGATGCCCACGCAACGGATGAATTCGTCCATCAGGTCCTGGCCGAAGGTGTCTTTGCCATGACGTTGCATGGTACGTAGCACCTGATCAGCGGCCAGTCCGCGGTGATAGGGCCGGTCGCTGGTCATGGCGTCATAGACATCGGCAATGGCCGCGGCGAGAACCGGGCGACTGAGTTCGTCCTGTGGAAATGCTTCGGGATAGCCGGCACCGTTAACTCGGCGATGATGGCCACGAATGATGGCAAGGGCAACGTCTGGAATCTGGCCCGAGCCGCGCATCATGCGATAACCGATTTCGGGATGCTGACGCATGATCTTCCATTCCTCGGGAGTCAGCCTGTCCGGTTTGTTGAGCACTGCCTCCGGAATCTCCGCCTTGCCGATGTCATGCAATAGCGCGCCCATGCCAATGGCTTTCAAATCTTCATCGCCATAGCCCAGGTGATGACAGAAGGCCAGAGTGAGTACACAGACATTCAGGCAATGAAGCGAGGTGTACTCATCCCGGTTCTTCATCTGAGTTAGCCAGACCACTACATCCGGGTAATCGGTGATGGCATCAACCAGCGTGCCAACGAACTCCTTGGCTTCTTCGCTATCCACGCTGTGACCCATGCGAATATCGGTGAACAGTTGCTTGAGATAATCGTGGGTCCGGATCCGGTTTTCCCGTTGTTGCTCCAGGGTCGCGATAATTCGCTGGGGGTTAAGGCGCGTGTCCTTCAGGCGGCTGGTAGGCTGGGCAGCTTCTTTGGGCTGGGCCGGGGAGGGTTTGTGGGAAACAGGGCCCTGAACATCGATCCGGGACAACTCCGGATCCACGTCGACAAAGCGACAGATCTCGCGGATGGTATCCAGGTCTTCCTGCCGTTCCAGCAAAAAGCCCTGAAACAGAAAGGGGCTCTCCAGCCAGGGACGATCCAGCCGGCTGATGTACATCCCCAGTGCGAGGTCCCCGACTTCCTTCCTAATCATGCTCAAGGGCGGCTCCCTGCCCGAAATTGGGCGCTTCAGTCCAGCACCGTGATCAAGGCCTCGAGGCCCTGACGGTCCTGTTCATCAAAGCGTGCCCTATGTGGAGAATCGATGTCCAGTACCCCAAGCAGCCGGCCATCGCGGACCAGTGGAATGACGATCTCCGACTGGCTGGCGCTGTCGCAGGCAATATGCCCCGGGAAGGCGTCCACGTCGTCCACGACGAGGCTTTCCCGCCGCTCCGCGGCCGTGCCACAGACGCCTTCACCCAGACGGATCCGGACGCAGGCCGGCTTACCCTGAAAGGGGCCGACCACCAGCTCGCCGTCATCCATCAGGTAGAAGCCGGCCCAGTTCACGTCCGGCAGGCTGTGGTAGATCAGGGCGGACAGATTGGCGCAATTGGCGATCAACTGTTTTTCTCCGGCGACCAGGCCCATTGCCGCCAGGCGGAGATCGTCGTAGAAACTCTCGCGCTGGGAGTAATCGAGTTGCGGCAGACTGAACATGCGATCTAGTCTCCTTGGACCAGGGCCTGCCCCATTCGCAGGGCGGCGGTGGGATAAAGGCGGCGATCAAAGGCCGGCGCCCCTTCCGGCAGCATCAGAATCACGGTGCTCCCCATGTTGAAACGGCCCAGCTCCGCGCCCTGGGCCAATGCCCGCTGACTGGCAGGCGGCAATGGCAGCTCCCGCGCCTGCAGCCGGGTGGGAGGGGTGATCTCCCCTGTCCAGACGGTTTCAATGGACCCCACCAACAGGGCACCCACCATCACCACCGCCATGGGGCCATACTTTGTATCGAATTCCGCGACCACGCGTTCGTTACGGGCGAACAGTCCGGGAATCACTCGGGTGGTGGCCGGGTTGACCGAGAACAGCCGCCCCGGGAGGTGGCGCAGGGCGGTCAACTGGCCGCTCATTGGCATGTGGATACGGTGATAGTTATGGGGCGCCAGGTAGATGGTGCAGAAGCGTCCATTCTCGAAATCCGTCTGTCGCCCCGAGCGTCCCAGCAGCTCCTCGAAGCGATACCAGCGCCGCTTGGCCTGGAACAGCCGTCCGGCGCTGATCTGTCCCAGCTGACTGATGCGTCCATCCACGGGGGAGAGCACCGGGGCGTTTGCCAGTGGTCTGGCATCGGGCTTGAGCGCACGGCTAAAGAAGTCATTGAAACTGTCGTAGTCGCCCGGGTTCTCCCGTTCGGCCTCGGACAGCTCCACCGGGAAGCGATTCAGAAAACCGTCGATCAGACGTTTCCGCAGCCAGGGGCGGCGGGAACGAGTGACGGCATGGACCAGCCGCGACAGGGCATGCTGGGGCAGCAGATGCTGTGGCAGGGCACGGCAATAATCACCCAGAGTGGGAGGGGGCGCCTGCCGCATCAATGATGCCCCCGATGTTCGTGATGGTCATGATGGTCATCGTCATCATCCCGGCCCGTGCGTCGCTTGACCGGAACGGCCAGCTCAAGCAGCTGACCATTGTCGAATTCGAGCACCAGATGAGCCCAGTCTCCGACGGATAGCTCTTCACGCGGCTCATGCAACATCAGGTGTTTGCCACCGGGTTTCAACTCGACCCGGCCTTCCGCGGGCACTGCAATTTCATCGACCGCACGCATTTTCGCCTGACCATCTTCATGGATGGTTTCATGGATCTCGGCGCGGCGAAATTCCTCACTTCGAACGTTCACCAGGGTGATGGTCTCGTCGCCCTGGTTGACCAGGTCGAGGTAGGCGGCGGTTACCGAGGATCCCGGTGGTGCTTCGCGCACCCAGGGCGATTCGGCAGTCACCGGGGGGGCGGCCTGCACAGCCAGGGAAAGGGTAAGCAGGCCGAGCGCCAGAAACAGAGTTCTCATATCGTCGGATATCCTTTGGAAGTCAGTACTTACTGATGTTGGGCGTGCTGCTGACCCAGGTCCTGTCCCAGATAGCGGACGATGGCTTCAAAGTCCCGGCTTATCTGATCGGGCTGATGCGGGGCGGTGAAAAAGGCCTGGATATTACCGTCCGGCCCCACCAGGGTCAGAGAGGATCCATGATCTACTTCGTAATCCTCGCCGGGATCAACATCCGGGATGGAGACCGGCACACCCATTGAGCGCGCCAGCTCCACAACCTCTGCCTCACCGCCGGTGACGCCCAGAAAGTTGCGGTTGAAATAGGGCACGTATTCGGCAAGGCGCTCGGGCGTGTCCCGGGCGGGGTCCACGGAGACAAATAGCACGGAGGGCGGCATCACTCGCCCGTTCTCCTGGACCATGCGGTGGACCTGATTCATCTGCACCATGGTCTCGGGGCAAATGTCGGGACAATGGGTGAAACCGAAGAAAACCAGGGTCCATTGGCCCTTGAGTCGTTCCGGCGACCAGTAGGTCCCGTGATGGTCGAGCAGTTGCAGCTCCGGGATCAGGCGAGGCTGCTCCAGCAGCACGGCCTCGGTGTCCGGTTGCTGACCGGGTCTGTCGGAAGTCAACCAGGCTACCGTGGCACCGGCGGCCGCGAAGCAAAGGATGACTAGTGGGATGAGGATCTGCCTGATACTGTTCATGGTTGCAATTATCCCATAACTGGCCCGGGAACTGCAGGTCCCGGTGGTATGATGAGCGGCCAGTTTCGCTGCCAGGAGGCCTTGACGCGTGTCGCGCTTTTCCTCAGAACCGGACGGACTTGAGACCGTCGCCGATTTTGTCCGCTGGGCGGCCAGCGAGTTCAATCGGGCCGGCCTGTATTTTGGTCACGGCACCGACAATGCCCTCGATGAATCCATCTGGCTGGTTCTTCACGCCCTGGCGGTCCCCCCGCCGCTGCCGGATGCCCTCTACTCGGCACGGCTGACGCCCACGGAGCGGGCGGAAGTGGTGGAATTGATCGGTGAGCGTCTCAGCAGCCGGAAGCCGGCCGCCTACCTTACCGGACAGGCACGCTTCGCCGGGCTGGATTTTCATGTCACCGAGGATGTGCTGGTTCCCCGCTCGCCGCTGGCTGAGCTGATCGAGCAGGGCTTTGGCCCCTTCGCTCCGCCCACGGGGTTCAATCGGGTGCTCGATCTGTGTACCGGCAGTGGCTGCATTGCCATTGCCTGCGCCATGCATCTGGGTGTCGATGAGGTTCATGCCACCGAACTCTCGGCCGAGGCCCTTGCCGTGGCTCGCCGAAACGTCGCTCGTTATGGTTTGCAGTCCGTGGTCCAGCTCCACCAGGGCGATCTTTTCGCCGATGCGCCGAGGCAGGGCTACGATCTGATCATCAGTAATCCGCCCTACGTGCCCGACACGGAAATGGCCGAACTGCCGGTCGAGTATCAGCGCGAGCCGGTGCTGGGGCTGCGGGCCGAGGAGGAGGGCACTGCCATTGCCGCTCGTATCATCGCCTCGGCGGCCGATTATCTTTCGCCGGAGGGCATTCTGGTCATCGAGGTGGGCAATGCGGCCGAAGCGCTCGCCAATCGCTTCAACGAGCTGCCCATGGAATGGCCCCTGTTCGAGCGGGGTGGCCAGGGGATATGCGTGATTCATGCGGCCGATCTGGGCGCCATTGCCGCCGACGGCCCGGGGAGGGATTGACCATGCCGGGTAATGGATTCGGTGAGCGCTTCCGTGTCAGCAGCTTCGGCGAGAGTCATGGCCCCGCCCTGGGCTGCATAGTCGAAGGCTGTCCACCGGGGCTGGCCGTGGACGAGGCCCTGATCCAGGCCGATGTGGAGCGCCGTCGGACGGGGCGCTCGCGCCACACCAGTCAGCGTCGTGAGCCTGATCAGGTACGCATTCTCTCGGGGGTTTTCGAGGGCAAGACGACTGGCACCCCGATCGGATTGCTGGTGGAGAACCAGGACCAGAAACCCAAGGACTATCGCAACATCGCCGATCGCTTCCGCCCCGGGCATGCCGATTACAGTTATATGCACAAATACGGCCGGCGGGACTATCGAGGTGGTGGCCGCTCCTCGGCACGGGAGACGGTCATGCGTGTGGCGGCCGGCGCCATCGCCCGTCAGTATCTGCGCCAGCATTTGGGCGTGGAGGTCCGGGGCTACCTTGCCCAGCTCGGGGAAATCCCCCTGGGCTTTGCCGACTGGAGCGCCGTGGATGACAACCCCTTTTTCTGCGCCGACCCGGAGCGGGTAGAGGAGTTGGAGGCGTACATGCACCGTCTGCGCAAGTCCGGTGATTCCGTGGGCGCGCGCATCAATCTGGTGGCCACCGGCATGCCGGTGGGCCTGGGTGAGCCGGTGTTCGATCGCCTGGATGCGGATGTGGCCAAGGCCATGATGGGGATCAATGCCGTCAAGAGTGTCGAGGTAGGCGATGGTTTCGCCTGCGTCCATCAAAAGGGTACCGAGCACCGGGATGAAATGACCCCGGAGGGCTTTCTCAGCAATCATGCCGGCGGCGTGCTGGGCGGTATCAGTACCGGCCAGGACCTGCGGGTGAGCATCGCCCTCAAGCCCACCTCCAGTTTGCGTCTGCCCGGTCGCAGCGTGGATGTGGCGGGGCAGGCGGTGGAAGTGGTGACCACTGGCCGGCACGATCCCTGTGTGGGGCTGAGGGCAGTGCCCATCGCCGAGGCCATGCTCCTGCTGGTGATCATGGACCACTGGCTGCGGCACCGGGCCCAGAACGCGGATGTGGACGCCCCGGGGCCTCGGATTCCGGCACGCCCGGGGGAATGATCGCCGCCCGACTGTCCAGCTTCTATCTGCTTTATTTCGCCGTGCTCGGCGGATTGGTGCCTTATTGGGGGCCTTATCTGCGCTCGCTGGAGTTCAGCCCCGCGCAGATTGGCGAGCTGATGGCCATCCTCCTGGGCACCAAGATCATTGCTCCCTATCTCTGGGGGTGGATCGCGGATCAGAGCGGGCGGCGGGTTGCCATCATCCGTCTGGCGGCTTTCATGGCCGCCGCCTGTTTCGCGGGCATCCTCGCTGGTGACAGTTACCTCTGGATTGCGGCCGTCATGCTGGCTTTCAGTTTCTTCTGGAATGCCGCCTTGCCCCAGTTCGAGGCCCTGACCCTCAACCATCTGGGCACCCGGGTGGAGCGATACGGGCGTATCCGCCTATGGGGCTCGGTGGGGTTCATTGCGTCGGTGGTGGTACTGGGCCCGCTTTTGGATCAGTTTGGCGAGGCCCTGCTGCCCTGGGTCATCTGGGCGCTTTTGGTCCTGCTGTGGTTTTCAACCCTGGCCGTCTCCGAGCGTCCGGACCGCCGCGCCCAGCCCAGCGCGGGCGGGATCGCCGCGATAATGCGCCGGCCCGAAGTCATTTCCCTGTTCCTGGCCTGTTTCCTGGCCAAGGCCAGTCATGGGCCCTACTACGGCTTTTTCACCATTTATCTGCAGGATGCCGGCTACCAGGGGCTGGTCATTGGCGCGCTCTGGGCCCTGGGGGTCGTTGCCGAGATTGGCGTTTTTCTGATCATGCCGCGTCTGCTGGCAAACGCCGGACCCCGCACCCTGATGGTCGTGGCTCTCGGCCTGACTGCCCTGCGCTGGCTGCTGATCGCGCTATTTATTGATAAAATGCCGGTATTGATCGCGGCCCAGCTCTTGCATATGGCCAGCTTCGGCCTTTATCACGCCGTCGCCGTCCATTTCATTCACCGCTTCTTCCGGGGGCCATTTCAAGGCCGGGGCCAGGCCTTATACAGCAGCCTGAGTTTTGGTGCCGGGGGTGCCGTGGGCAGCCTTGGTGCCGGCTATCTATGGGCCGGAACCGATGGGGTTCTGGTTTTTCTGCTGGCCGGCTTGCTGGCGGGCCTGGGGCTGGTGGTCGCCTGGCTCGGCTTGCCCACCGGGCGAGAGCCGGGTGGTGGGCCGCAACATTCATCGAACCTTCAGACAACGGGAGTCAGATCCTAATGAGCAAGCAAGTGGACATTGCAGTCGTGGGCGCCACCGGAGCGGTTGGAGAGACCATGCTTTCCATCCTGGAACAGCGCCAGTTTCCGGCGGGGAAGGTCTACCCCCTCGCCAGCAGCCGTTCCGCGGGCAAGAAGCTTCGTTATGCCGGCAAGGAGATCACGGTCGAGGATCTCGCCGAGTTTGATTTCTCCAAGGTCCAGGTCGCCCTGTTTTCCGCCGGTGGTGATATCTCCGCCCAGTTCGCCCCCAAGGCGGCGGCAGCCGGTTGCGTGGTGATCGACAACACTTCCAAGTTTCGCCTGGAAGACGACATCCCCCTGGTGGTTCCGGAGGTGAACCCGGAAAAGATTGCCGAGTATCGCAATCGTGGCATCATCGCCAACCCCAACTGCTCCACCATTCAGATGCTGGTGGCGCTCAAACCCCTTCATGACGCGGCGACCATCAAGCGGATCAATGTGGCCACTTACCAGGCCGTGTCCGGTGGCGGCAAATCCGCCATGGAAGAGTTGGCCGATCAGACCGCCAAGCTGCTCAATGGCAAGCCGATTGAGAACAAGATTTCGCCCAAGCAGATCGCCTTCAATGCCATTCCGCATATCGACACCTTCCAGGACAATGGCTACACCCGTGAAGAAATGAAGATGGTCTGGGAGACCCAGAAGATCCTCGATCCCGCCATCCAGGTGAATCCCACCGCCGTGCGGATTCCGGTGTTTTTCGGTCACAGTGAGGCCGTTCATATCGAAACCCGGGAAAAATTGAGCGCGGAAGAGGCCACTCGCCTGCTGGAGAAGGCGCCGGGCGTGGAAGTTCTGGATCGCCGTGAGCCCGCCGGCTACCCCACCGCGGTGACCGAGGCCGCCAATCAGGATCCCGTCTATGTGGGCAGAATCCGCGAAGATATTTCCCACGAGAGCGGCCTGAATCTGTGGGTGGTGGCGGATAATGTCCGCAAGGGTGCGGCACTCAACAGTGTTCAGATCGCCGAGCTTTTGGTAAAAGACTATTTGTGAGCTATATTTAGCCCATTATCATGAGAAAACTGGTGAGGACTTTGCTCCATGCCCATGAGCAGTCCGGTAATGCCGGGTCGCTGCTGTATCTCAAAAGGTGGCCGGAGTGAACGGGGAGTGACGGAGTGAGAATGAAATCAAGACTGGCCTACGCGGCGCTGCTGCTCGCCCTGATCTGGGCGCCTGCTTCCCTGGCTCTCGGCCTCGGGGATGTGGAGCTGCGTTCCCACCTCAATCAGCCGCTGGATGCCCGCATCGCTCTGGTTTCTCCCACCGAGGAGGAGCTGGACGCGCTTGAGGTGCGGATGGCCTCGCCGGAGCATTTCGAACGGTACGGCCTGGATCGCGGCGCGCTTCATGCTCGTATCCGCTTCGAACTGGTTCGGGACGGCCGGGATTCCTATATCCAGGTCAGTACCGAGCAGCCCGTCCGTGAACCCTTCGTGTCTTTCCTGGTGGAAGCACGCTGGGCCGCTGGCCGCCTGCTGCGGGAATACACTCTGCTGCTGGATCCGCCGGATTTTGCTCCCGGCGAAGCGGCCGAGCCCGAGCGTCCCGTGGCGGAACGGGAGGAAGAGCCCCGACGCCCGGAACCCCGCCCTGAGCCGCGTCCGGAACCGCGAGCGGAAGCTGAACCGGAAGTCAGCGAGGAAGTCCGAGAGGAACCGCGCCGGGTTGCCCCGGAAGTGGAATTGGGCGGTCGTTATGGACCCATTCGTCGTAATCAGACCCTCTGGGACATTGCCAATCAACTCCGTCCCGACGGTGTTTCCGTCAATCAGATGATGGTGGCTTTGTTTGAAGCCAATCCCGGTGCCTTTGACGGCAACATCAATCGTCTCCGACAGGGAGCGGTCCTTCGCGTCCCCGAGCGAGCCGAGCTGGGCCAGGTCGCTACGACCACCGCCAATCGCGAGGTAGCCCGGCAAAACGAGGAATGGCAGCAGGGGCGGACTCGCGTCGCGGAGGCCCCGGAGCGTGAGCGCCGCGACGAACTTCGCCTGGTAGCCCCGGGTGAGGAGGATACCGAGGCTGTCGGGGTCGGTACCGAGGAGCAGCAGGAACGGCTGGCCGAACTGGAAACCGAGCTGGACCAGGTTCGCACCGAGCGTGACATGGCGGAGGACGAAGGTGAGGCCCTGCGCGGTCGGGTCGGCGAACTTGAAGAAGAGATCGAAGAGCTTCGCCGCATGGTGGAGCTCAAGGACGAACAACTTGCCAGTCTGCAGCAGCGTGTCCGGGATGAAGACCTGGACGAGGGTCTTGAGGAGACCCCCGTATTCGCTGATGAGCAGGAAGAGGCCCTTGAGGAAGAGGAGCGGCTGGCAGAGGCTCGCGAGGAAGACGAGTCGGAAGTCATCGAGGAAGAAGACGAGGATGAGCTGGTGGTAGCCGTCGAAGACGACCCGGTGGCCGATGAGCCCGAAGCTGGGGCCGAGGAAGAGCCGGAGGCTCGACCTGAGCCGGCCCGGCCGGAGACCCGCTTTACGGATGACCCGTCCATGCTGTCTCGAGTCATGGCGGCCCTTGGCAGTCCCGCCGGCATGGGGGTGCTTGGGGCATTGGTGTTGGCAGCAGCCCTGAGTCTGGTTGCCGTGCGCCGTCGCCGGGCCGCTGCCGAGACGGCTGGACTTGGCGGCGATGGTGAAGCAGCTGATTTCGATGCAGACGGCGAAGACTTTGCGGCCGCAGAGGATGCCGGTGATCTCGAGGATGTGAATCTGTCTGATGAGGCCGATTCGGTTGCTGAACCGGATGCCGAGGCAGGCGATGCCGGTGGCCTCGATGAATCACAGATTGAGACAGTGGTGGAAGAGGCGGATTTCCACATCGCCTACGGCACCTTTGACAAGGCCGTGAAGCAGCTGGAGGAAGCCCTGGAACAGCATCCTGGCGAGGGTCAGTTGCATCTCAAGTTGCTGGAAACCCACTTTGCCGCCAGCGATGCCGAGGCTTTTGTCTCCGCCGCTGAACGCATGAGATCAAAACTGGGTAGCGACAGCTCCGAGTGGTCGGAAGCAGCGCGCCTGGGTCGAGAAATTGCCCCCAATAATGCCCTGTTTACGGGGGTCGCTGCGCCTGAGCCGGCGGTAGAGCAGGAAGAAGAAGCGGATCTGACTCCGCCGGAAGCTCAGACCCTGGAAGTGGAGCGGCGTCCCGCCGAGGATACCGAGGAGATCCAGATCGATTTGGGTGACAGCGAAGATCTGGATGCAGGCACTGATCAGGCTGAGGAAGAGGAAATCGGTTTTGATCTGCCCGACATGGACGCGGATGCCGAATCCACCGATGCCGGTGATGTAGCCGCCCCCACCGAGGAAAGTTCCGGCGACGAGGAACTGAGTTTCGATCTGCCGGACCTGGACGACGATGGTGGGCAGCCGTCGGCGGAAACCCCGTCCCAGGACGATGCGCCCGCGCCAGCAGACGAGGACTTCTCCCTGGATGAAGAAGCCGCGCGCGTCCTTGATCGCTCCCTTGAGGAAGAGGACAGCGGCAAGGATGAAGGTGAAGATCTGGATTTCCCGACGGTGGATGTGCCACCGGAGAAGGCCAGCGAAGCCTTTGGAACCGACTCCCAGGCTCAGTTCGAGAAGGCCTTTGAAGAGCTCTCAAGCTACATGGGCAGTGAGGAAGAGGGCAAAGCCTCCAGTGCCGAAGCCCCCGGCAGCACCACCGATGATGATGTTGCTGGTGGCGGCATCGACTTCGGTGACGATGACGACGATCTGCTGGATCTGGGTGACGACGACTCCGATGAGATGGGAGAGATCGATACCAAGATTGATCTGGCTCGTGCCTATATCGATATGGGTGACAGCGAAGGTGCCCAGGGGATCCTCGAAGAAGTTCTTGAGGAAGGCAATGAGGATCAGAAGAAAGAGGCCCAGTCCCTGCTCGACGGGATCTGATGTCGGTGTAGACGAGCGACAAAGGCCGCCGGCCCCTTGGCCGGCGGCCTTTGCTTATGGCCTGGCCCTGCCCCCGTACCGATAAGTGACTCCATGCCACATGTTCGTGCCCACCTATTGCTGGTGCTGTTCACGGTAATCAGCCTCCCATGGCAGGACGGTCGCGTGATAGTGGGCCTGTTGGTCCTGCTACTGGCTTGGCATCTGTGGCAGGGGGCGGCTGCCATGACCAGCCTGGGGCGCGGGGTCTGGCGCCTGAAATGGCTGCTCCTCGGCCTCATGCTGGTTTATTTGTGGTTGCCTGGGCGGGAGCCACTCGCGGATGCCTGGTGGCCGGCAATGGAGCGGGGCCTGGTGTTGCTGGCCATGTTTGCCAGCGTACACACGCTCCTGTTTTCCACCCCGCCGGACCGGCTTGGCGCTGCTCTTGCCGAAGGGTTGAGCCCGCTGGATCGTGTCCATTTGCCGGGATCCATTTTTGCACGGCGGCTGGCCATGCTGCTGGCGCAAGCCGTGGAAGAGCGCCGTTCCCTGGCGCAAGACACAGTCGGCGGCGGTGGCTGGTTCAGTTGGATTCCGCGCCGACTGGCCGGGGAGATACGACGGATGGAGGCCCGGGCCGCGGAGCCGGCGGACGATTTTCCGCCCCTGCCAGACCTGGGGCCCACCCCGTGGCATGACTGGCTAATATGTATCCTCGCCGCGCTGGCCTTGCTGACTCTGCTATGGATCTGACTGGATAATCACGCGATGACGACTGACAAGGGACAGATGTGGGTGGCCGGCCTGGAGTACGACGGCAGCGGTTTCCGGGGCTGGCAGGCCCAGCAGCCGGGGGTTCGCACGGTGCAGGAAGTGTTGACCGCTGCCTTGTCACGGGTGGCTGACCACCCGCTGGAGGCGGTTTGTGCCGGACGGACCGATGCTGGCGTTCATGCACTGGGGCAGGTGGTACATTTTCAGAGCCCCGCGCCGCGGCCTCCTCGGGCCTGGCTGCTGGGCTGCAACAGTGCCTTGCCCGATGACGTCAATCTTCGCTGGGTCGAGCCCGTCGATGACGACTTTCATGCGCGTTACTCGGCGCACTCGAGAAGCTATCGTTATGTGTTCTGGAATCGCCCGGCACGGACTGCCCTGGGCCGTCAGCGGGCCTGCTGGGTTTACCATCCTCTGGATGCCGCCGCCATGCATCGGGCGGCCCAGGCGCTGATCGGGGAACACGACTTCAGTGCCTACCGTGCGGTTGCCTGCCAGTCGCCAACACCCATGCGTTTCGTGGAAGCCATTTCGGTCCAACGGGAGGGTGACCTGGTGGTCATGGATATCCGCGCCAATGCCTTTCTGCATCACATGGTCCGCAATATTGCCGGGGTCTTGATGGCGGTCGGCAAGGGGGATGCGGAGGAATCATGGCCGGCCGATGTGCTGGTCGGCCGGGACCGGACGCGCGGGGGCGTGACGGCGCCAGCGGAGGGGCTTTATTTCCACGGTGTTCGCTATCCCGATTTTCCCGCCATTGACCGCCTCAGCAAGCCTTCTCATGAGCCCATGTTGCCGGGGCCGGCCATCCCGGGGCAGTGAGTCCGGGTCGGCTTTCTGTTAAGGTTGAAGGCATGTGCCTGCCTATCCCGGCAGTTTCCTTATAAACAGCGATAATTTGCGCGGCAGAGGCAGCCTGCTCCACATGCAGCCCCGAGTGAAGATCTGTGGCATCACCACGGCCGAACAGGCCCGCTGGGCTGCCGAGTCCGGCACGGACGCCATTGGTCTGGTCTTTCACGAGCCAAGCACTCGCGCCGTCGGGATACAGCAGGCCGCCGACATCATTGCAGCCATACCGGCCTATGTTTCCGTGGTCGGATTGTTCATGAACCCGGATGCCGCCCAGGTGCGGACGGTGCTCGAGCGACTGCCGCTGGAAATGCTGCAGTTTCACGGCGAGGAGAGTGCCGATTTCTGTCGCCGCTTTGGCCGTCGCTACGTCAAGGCCGTGGGCATGTCCGGGGAACTGGATCCGGTGAAGGCCAGTCAGCTCTATCCGGATGCTGCCGCTCTACTGGTGGATAGCCATGCCGGCCGCCGTGCCGGTGGTACCGGTGAGCGTTTTGACTGGAGTCGATTGACTTCTCGGCCCGATTTTGATCTGGTCCTTGCGGGCGGTCTGGCTCCAGGCAATGTCGCCGAGGCGATTCGCGTCGTCCGGCCCTGGGCGGTGGATGTCAGTTCCGGCGTGGAATCGGTGCCGGGCCAGAAAGATCCGCAATTGATGTCGCGATTCATAGAAGAGGTGCAAGGTGTCGGCCAAAGCAAAGAATCTGAGTGAGCTTCCCCCAAACGGATACCGACAGCTGCCCGACGCACGAGGGCATTTCGGCATATTTGGCGGCAGTTTCGTGTCTGAGACCCTGATGGGGCCGGTGGAGGAGCTGCGACAGGCGTACGAATCGGCACGCCAGGACCCGGCGTTCCAGCGTGAAATTGCCCGCGAGCTGGGGCATTTCGTGGGTCGTCCCACCCCCCTGTATCCCGCTGATCGCCTCAGCGAATGGGCCGGCGGAGCCCGTATCTGGCTGAAACGGGAAGACCTTTGCCATACCGGTGCCCACAAGGTGAACAACACCGTGGGGCAGGCCATTCTTGCCCGACGGATGGGCAAGCCGCGGGTGATTGCCGAAACCGGGGCCGGTCAGCATGGTGTCGCATCGGCTACCGTGGCAGCCCGGCTGGGCCTGGAATGCGTGGTCTACATGGGCGCCGAGGATATGCGTCGCCAGGAAGCCAATGTCTTCCGGATGCGACTCCTGGGCGCCAAGGTGGTGCCGGTGGAATCCGGCTCCCGCACCTTGAAGGATGCCCTCAATGAAGCCATGCGCGATTGGGTGGCAAACGTGGACGACACCTTTTACATCATCGGCACCGTCGCTGGCCCCCATCCCTATCCCATGATGGTGCGGGATTTCCAGTCAGTCATCGGCGAAGAGGCCCGGGAGCAAATGCAGGCCGATGCCGGTGTGCTGCCGGATGCCGTGGTGGCCTGTGTGGGTGGCGGTTCCAATGCCATCGGCATTTTTCACCCCTTCCTGGACGATGACCAGGTCGCCCTCCATGGTGTGGAAGCGGCAGGCGACGGGGTGGAAACCGGTCGTCACGCGGCGCCATTGAGCGCCGGTCGGCCCGGGGTGCTGCATGGCAATCGAACCTATCTGATGACGGACGAGGATGGGCTGATCATTCATACCCATTCCATTTCCGCCGGCCTCGACTATCCCGGCGTCGGTCCCGAACACGCCTGGTTGAAGGACGTGGGGCGGGCCGAATACGGTCATGTGACCGACCGAGAGGCCCTGGATGCCTTCCATCGCCTCAGTCGCACGGAAGGCATCATGCCGGCGCTGGAATCGGCTCACGCCGTGGCCCATGCCATCAAGCTGGCGCGACGCCTCGGCAAGGGCAAGCATGTGCTGGTGAACCTCTCCGGGCGAGGTGACAAGGATATGCACACGGTCGCCGCCGAAGAGGGGGTGTCGCTGTGAGCCGGATCGAAGCACGTTTCAAGACCCTGAGCGCGGCCAATCGGGCCGCTCTGATCCCCTACATCATGACCGGTGATCCGTCACCGGATGAGACCGTGGCCGTCATGCATGGCCTGGTGGCGGGGGGTGCCGACATGATCGAGCTGGGCATGCCTTTCTCCGACCCGGTCGCTGACGGCAGTATCATTCAGGCTGCCGGCGAGCGGGCCCTGGCCGCCGGTCAACGCCTCAAGCACAGTCTGGCTGCGGTTCGCGCCTTCCGGGAGACAGACCAGGACACGCCGGTCATCTTCATGGGCTACCTCAACCCGGTGGAAATCATGGGCACTGAGGCCTTTGTTCAGTCTGCTGCGGAGGCGGGGGTGGATGGTCTGCTATTGGTAGACTCCCCACCCGAGGAATCCGCGGAGCTGGCGCCGGCGGTGCGCGAGGCCGGTATGGACATGATCTTCCTGGTGGCACCCACCACCAGCGAGGTCCGTCGTCGCCGAATTGCGGAGCTGGGCAGCGGTTTCGTTTATTATGTGTCCCTCAAGGGCGTGACCGGGGCCGGCGGACTGGATGTGGACGCGGTCGCCGAGAGCCTCGCCGGTTTGCGGCAGCACACCCAGCTGCCACTGGGCGTGGGCTTTGGCATCCGTGATGCCGACAGTGCGGCCGCCGTGGGGCGGGTGGCCGACGCCGTGATCGTTGGCAGCGCCCTGGTGGAACATCTTCATGCAGCGGCGGGGCAGGGTGAAGAACCGGCCCGGGCCGCTCGTCAATTCATCGAGCCTCTGCGCGAGGCCCTGGACGGGGCGCGTAGTGGCGGCAATGCAAAGGACGTGGCCTTGTCATGAACTGGTTCAAGCGACTCGTTCCCTCCCGTATCAAGACCCAGGGGCGCAGCCGTAGCGTGCCGGAAGGGCTGTGGACCAAGTGTCCGGCCTGCGATTCGGTGCTCTATCGTTCCGACCTGGAGCGCAATGAGCATGTCTGCCCCAAATGCGGCCATCACATGCGCTTGCGTGCCCGTCGCCGTCTGGAAATGTTTCTGGATGCGGACTCCGCCGCCGAGTTGGCGGATGGGGTGGAGCCCGTGGATGCCCTCAAGTTTAGGGACAGCAAGAAGTATCGTGACCGCATCGTCCAGTCGCAGAAGAAGACCGGTGAGAAAGATGCCCTGGTGGTCATGAAAGGTCGGCTCAAGGGCATGCCCGTGGTCGCCTGCGCCTTCGATTTCGCTTTCATGGGCGGCTCCATGGGTTCGGTGGTCGGTGAGCGCTTCGTCCGTGCGGCCACCGCTGCCTCGGAGGCCAATTGTCCTCTCATCTGCTTTACCGCCAGTGGTGGCGCCCGCATGCAGGAAGCCCTGCTGTCTCTGATGCAGATGGCCAAGACCAGCGCTGCGCTTGCGCGCTTGTCCGAACAGGGCGTTCCCTTCATTTCCGTACTCACTGACCCCACTACCGGCGGCGTCAGCGCCAGCCTGGCCATGCTGGGCGACCTCAATGTCGCCGAACCCAAGGCCTTGATCGGTTTTGCCGGTCCCAGGGTGATTGAACAGACCGTGCGCGAGACCCTGCCGGAAGGCTTCCAGCGCAGTGAGTTTTTGGTAGAGCATGGGGCGGTGGACATGATCGTGGATCGTCGCGAGATGCGCCAGCGCCTGGCCAATGTGCTGGCCATCATGACTCGCCAGCGCCTGACCCAGGTCTGATCGGCCGGGGCAGTTGCGGGCAATGAAACCAGCCGGCCAGCCTGCTCCTACCGCGCCCGGCCCCAAGGCCGGATTGACGCAGTGGCTGCGCTGGCTGGAAGGCCTGCACAGCAGTGCCATCGACCTGGGTCTGGAGCGTCTTCGGCCGGTCTGCCAGGCCATGGGGCTCGACCGTCCTCCCTTTCGTGTTCTCACCGTGGCCGGTACCAATGGCAAGGGCTCATCGGTGGCAGTCGCCGCAGCCCTGCTGACCGCTGCCGGACATCGCGTGGGCAGCTATACCTCGCCCCACCTGATCGATTTCAACGAACGTATCTGTATTGACGGCCTTCCGGCCTCCGATGCCGAGATCCTCCAGGCCTTTCAGGCCGTGGAGGCCGCCCGTGGCGCCATCAGTCTCAGTTATTTCGAATACACCACCCTGGCCGCGCTGGCGATCTTTCGACAGCGCGGGGTAAGCCATGCCGTGCTGGAGGTCGGCCTGGGAGGCCGTCTCGATGCGGTCAATGTCATTGATGCCGATGTGGCATTGCTGACCCGGGTGGCACTCGACCATGCCGAGTGGCTCGGTAACGATCTTGCCGGCATTGCCCGGGAGAAGGCCGGTGTCTGTCGGCCGTCCCGACCCGTTGTGGTGGCGGACCGAGATGGACCTTTGGCCGAGGCAGCCCGGGAAACGGGCGCGCGGCCGCTGCTGCTTGGGAAGCGTGACTTTGTCTGGGGCCAGGACGGAGATAGCTGGTTCTGGGAATCCAACGAAGCGCGGCTGGATGGGCTCGGGCTCGAGCCCTGGTGGCATATGCCCTGGCAGCGGGCCAACGCGGCCGCGGCCATGCAGGCGGTGTCGTTGCTGGCGCCGGAGGTTCTGGCCGATGCGGGGCGGGTCCGTCAGGTCCTGTCCACGCTGCAGCCCCCCGGCCGGGTTCAACGACTGGCCGGCCAGCCCGAAACCCTGCTCGATGTGGCCCATAATCCGGATGCCGCCCTGGCCTTGATGGATTATTTGCGTGCCCGACCCGTGAATGGGCAGACCCGGGCCATCATTGGTATGCGCGCGGACAAGGATATTGCTGGTGTGGTGACGACATTGGCCGGTGAAGTGGACGAATGGTGGCCTGCTGATTTGTCCGCTCAGGGGGGGCTCAGTGCCGAGGGCCTGGATCAGCGCATCCATGTTGCTTGTCCTGCCGCCCACACCCGAGTGAAGAATGCCGACCCGGTTGAGACCTGGCTCGCGGCCCGGGCCAGCGCCAACCCCGGCGACCGCTTGCTGGTGCTTGGTTCCTTCATGACCGTCGGCCCCGTGTTGCGCCAGGTCGATGCTGCGGGGCACACTGTGGGTATTGGCAATCGCTGATCGATTCGGGAGCGTACCGTCTTGGACCGCAAGCTTAAGGAACGCCTGATTGGCCTGGTGGTGTTGCTCACACTGGCGATCATCATCCTGCCCATGATGCTTGGCGGGCCAGAGGAGGGTGAGCGTTCGGTGCGTCTGGACCGCCCTCAGGATGAGCGGGAATTGCCGGTTACCCGGCTGGACCTGCGGGAGCGGGATGCCCGGGATGAGTCCCCGGAGGAGGACGATGATGATCTGTTTCGTCCAGAACCCGAGGAAGACGATGATGAGCTGGTCCAAGTGAGCCCGCTGGATGAGTCGGACCCCCGTCGGGCGGATGAAGGCGAGCCTGAATCCGAGCCTGAACCGGAGCCGGAGCCGGAACCCGAGCCGGAACCCGAGCCGGAACCCGAGCCCGAGCCCGAGCCCGAGCCCGAGCCGGAGGAGTCTGCCAAGTCCGAAGACGAAGCGGTCCCTGGTGCCCCTGCCGGCAGCGGCTGGAGTGCCCAGGTTGGCAGCTTTGGCGATCGGGAGAATGCCGAGCGCCTGATCGCCCAGCTGCGGGACGAGGGTTTTCAGGCCTTCATCATGCGCTATGAGCGGGATGAGCAGGTCTTGTATCGGGTCCGTGTGGGGCTGGAGACTGACCGGGAGTCGGCGCAGGGTCTGGCCAGGCGGATTGAATCCCAGACCGGCCATAGTGCCAGTCCCGTGCCCCACCCCTGAGGCTCTCTGATCTGGTAGAATTCCGGCTCGCGTCCGTCCGGCCTATTCGAGCCGGACTCTCGAGGGAAAGCGTGCGGGGATTGGATGGGGCATGGTCTGGGTCGATTACTTCATAGTCGCGCTTGTCATCATATCCGCATTGATCAGCCTCATGCGGGGCTTCGTCAAGGAAGCCATCTCCCTGGCCACCTGGATCATGGCTTTCTGGGTGTCCCTGACCTTCGTGGATACCCTGGATGCCATGCTGACGGGCACCATCGAGACGCCCACCGTGCGCTTGCTGGTCGCCTTCGCTTCCCTGTTCATCGTGACCTTGATCATTGGAGCCATGATCAATCACTTCGTCAGTCTGGCGGTCAAGAAGACCGGCCTGAGTGGCACGGACCGCATGATTGGCGTGGTCTTCGGCACTGCCCGTGGTGTGCTGGTGGTAGGCGCACTGGTCCTGCTGGGCTTGGTAACGGAAGTCAATCGGGATCCCTGGTGGAATGAATCGGTATTCATCCCCTTGATGGAACCCATTGCCACCTGGATGGCGGGATTTCTGCCCGACAACCTGGTCCAGGACCTGGATCTGCTTTGAGCGGCACACCCTTCTGAACATATCGTAAGTAGAGGAACTCGCCATGTGTGGCATCGTGGGGCTGATGGGTACTTCCCCCGTCAATCAGGCAATCTATGAAGCCTTGACCGTCGTCCAGCATCGTGGTCAGGATGCGGCAGGCATCATGACCTGTGAAGGAGAGAGGCTGTTCCTGCGCAAGAGCAATGGCCTGGTTCGGGATGTTTTCGAAACCCGGCACATGCTCCGGCTGCGAGGAAACCTGGGGATCGGTCACTGTCGTTATCCCACCGCCGGCAGTTCCAGCTCGGCGGAGGCTCAACCCCTCTATACCAACTCACCTTACGGGATTGCACTGGCCCATAATGGCAATCTCACCAATGCCACCGAGTTGCGGGATCTCCTGTACCGGGAAGATCTGAGGCACCTGAATACCGACTCGGATTCCGAGATCCTCCTGAATGTCTTTGCCCATGAGCTGCAGCAGGGTGGCAAGCTGCAACTGAGTCCCGATGATATTTTTTCCGAGGTGAGCGCGGTTCATCGTCGCTGTCGTGGGGGCTATGCCGCGGTGGCCATGGTGACCGGTTATGGTCTGGTGGCTTTTCGCGATCCCTGGGGAATTCGTCCCCTTGTCTTTGGCTCTCGCGAGACCGAGCATGGGCGGGAGTACATGGTGGCCTCGGAGAGCGTGGCCCTGGATGTGCTGGGTTTCGAGCTTGAACGGGACCTGGCGCCGGGCGAAGGCATCCTCATCGACATGGATGGCAAGCTCCATTTCCGCCAGTGTGCCGAGAAGCCTACGACCAATCCCTGCCTTTTCGAGTTTGTCTATTTCGCCCGCCCAGACTCCATTATCGACGATGTCTCGGTCTACAAGGCCCGTCTGCGCATGGGGGATACCCTGGCCGAGAAGATCAATCGGGAATGGCCCGATCACGATATCGATGTGGTCATCCCCATCCCTGACACCAGCCGTACCGCCGCACTGCAAGTGGCCTTCCAGTTGGGTGTGAAATATCGCGAAGGCTTCATGAAGAACCGCTATATCGGCCGAACCTTCATCATGCCCGGGCAACAGCAGCGCAAGAAGTCCGTGCGCCAGAAGCTCAACGCCATCGATCTGGAGTTCCGCGGCAAGAATGTTCTCCTCATCGATGACAGCATCGTGCGTGGGACAACCTCGCGTCAGATCATTCAGATGGCGCGAGATGCCGGGGCGAACAATGTCTATTTCGCCTCTGCCGCGCCGCCGGTCCGTTACCCAAATGTCTATGGCATCGACATGCCGGCGGCCAGCGAGCTGATTGCCCATGAGCGCAATAATGCTGAGATTTGCGAATTGATCGGCGCCGATCGCTTGTTCTATCAGGAATTGCCGGATTTGCTGGAGGCCATCCGTCGAGGCAATCCGGCCATCAAGGGTTTCGATACCTCGGTCTTTGATGGCCAGTACGTCACCGGTGATGTGAGTCCGGACTATCTTTCCAGACTGGCGCAGGAGCGCTCCGATGGCGCCAAGCAGGAGCGTGAAGCCAATTACCCGGGCGTGATCGATCTGCATAACTCGAATTGAAGATGCCGCCATGACTGCAGGACACAAGGCACCAAGAGATCTGCTGCTTCAGCTGTACCGGGAAGGTGTCGCCTGCATGAGCGGTCGTCGGCTGGTCCGAATGGCCCTGGAAAACGATCCGGAAGCACCGCCGACGCACTTGCTGGCAGTGGGAAAGGCATCCTTGTCCATGGCCGCCGGCGCTCTGGACTCCCTCTCCCGACCTCCCAGTCAGGCCCTGGTAATTCATCCCGATGATCAACCCGCCTCGGCCATGCCTTCCTGGGTTGAGTGCATTGCTGCTCAGCATCCCCTGCCCGGTGCGGGCAGTTTTCTTGCTGGCACTGCTGCCGAACGCTTCATTGATGAGCTGCCCACCGATGCCCGCCTGCTGGTGCTGATTTCCGGGGGCGGTTCCAGTCTGATGGCGGCGCCAAGAGACGGCGTCAGTGAAGAACAGTTGTTCTCCGTACACGAATGGTTGCTGGCGTCGGGATTGGATATCGTCGAAGTGAACCGGGTTCGCCAGGCCATTTCCCGGATCAAGGGCGGGGGACTGGCTCGTCGTCTGGGTGAGCGTGACGCCCGCGTGCTTTGTATTGCCGACATACCGCCGGGCATGGATGCGGCCCTGGCCTCCGGGCCATTCCTGCCACCGTTGGAGGGGGCACTGCCTCTGCTGCCTGACTGGGTCAGTATTCTCACTGCTCCTGTAAATCCATCTGGCGTGCCCCGAATCCCCCACCATCTGCTCGCCGATGCGGCCATATTTCGTGAAACCGTGGCCGATCTGGCCGGCCAGCAATCCTTGCCGGTGGCAGCATCACCCCGCTGGCTGGAAGGGGATGCCGCCGATGTGGGGCGGGAGTTGGCCGAAGCAATCCTTGCATCCGAGCCCGGTATATTCATCTGG
Source organism: Natronospira sp. (assembly GCA_003558125.1). Taxonomy (GTDB): domain Bacteria; phylum Pseudomonadota; class Gammaproteobacteria; order Natronospirales; family Natronospiraceae; genus Natronospira; species Natronospira elongata. Next base: position 155,963 of record PWMQ01000101.1, read on the forward strand.
ACGGGGGAAACCACGGTGGAATTGCCCGCCACGCCCGGGCGGGGTGGCCGCTGCCAGCAGTTGGCCCTGGCGGCGGCGGATCGCATTGCCGGCGAGGACGGTTGCTACCTGCTGGCCTGTGGCAGTGACGGTCTTGATGGTCCGGAGGGTGATGCCGGGGCCGTTGTGGACGGCGGCACTGTGGCACGCGGAATGGAAGCCGGCTTGAGTATGGAGGATGCCTTGGATTACGCGGATGCCGGCCGGTTCCTGGCTGCCAGCGGGGACCTGGTGGACACCGGTCCCACCGGTACCAATGTCAATGATCTGATAATCGGTTTACGGACTCAGTAATGGCTCGCGAAGTTGATCCATCCCTCACCGAGGGCATACGGGAATTTCTGCCTTGCCCGACACCGGACGCCTGGGTGGCCGAGGCCCTGAAGCAGGAAGAAACCCTGCTGATCGATCATGCCCATTGCGAACGCAAGGCCGCGGCCACCGCCATGAAGCTCATGCATGACCATGCCGAGTGGGATGAGCTGCAGGACAAGATGTCTCGTCTGGCCCGTGAGGAGCTACGGCACTTCGAGCAGGTGTTGGCCATCATTCGTCGGCGTGGCTACCGCTATCGTCGCATTGCCCCGTCTCGTTATGCTGCGGGCTTGCGGGAGGGCGTGCGCGCCGGTGCTCGGGAGAAGCTGGTGGATCTGCTCGTCTGTGGGGCCTTCATTGAAGCCCGCTCCTGTGAGCGGTTCGAACGTCTGGCACCGGAGCTGGATGAAGAGATCGGCGGTTTCTATTATCGCCTGTTGCGGTCCGAGGCTCGGCACTTCAGGGACTATCTCCATTTGGCGGAACAGTTCAACCAGGCACCGGTGGACGATCGGGTTGTGGCGTTTGCCGAACTTGAAGCTCAGCTCATCACCCGGCCTGACTCTCAGTTCCGCTTCCATTCCGGGCCACCCCGGCCCGTTCAGGACTGCCGCCCGGCGCTACCGTGACTCAAGCGGGATCGTTTGAAGGTCGTACTGGCCGTCGCTGACACGCAGGACGCTGCCCTGTTCGTACCAGTCCCCGAGCACGATGCGCTGGGCGGGTTGGCCGTCAACTTCGATGTCGTGGATGGCAGGCCGATGGGTATGACCATGAATGAAGCGGCGGACACCGGCCTCCTTCATGGCTTCCTCGACGGCCTGCTTGTTCACATCCATGATTTCCATGGACTTTTCCTGGCCTCGGGCCATGCTCTCCGCTCTTGCACGCTTGGCGAATTCGATCCGTTCCGCTACCGGCTTGGATAGAAAATCCTGTTGCCAGGCCTCGCTGCGTACCAGCTCCTGGAACGCCATGTAGTCGTGATCATCCACGCACAGTGAATCGCCGTGCATGAGGAGTACCGGCTCGCCATGCAGATCAATGACGGTGGGGTCAGGCAGAATCTCGAAGCCACTGGCCCGGGCAAAGTCGTCGCCCACCAGAAAGTCCCGATTGCCTCGCATGAAATAACAGGGCACCCCGCTGTCGCTCAGGGCCTTCATGCCGGCCACCACTTCCTGATCGTGGGGGGGCATGGCATCGTCACCGATCCAGGCCTCGAAGAGGTCGCCGAGGATGTACAGCGATTCGGCTTCGCGAGCCTCCCCGTCGAGAAAATCCAGAAACAGTCCAGTGATTTCCGGGCGCGAGGGAAACAGATGCAGATCGGAGATGAACAGGGTGCTAGCCATCGTTTTCAGTCTTCCTCGTCGGATGCGTTATTTCTGTCCTGCAGCCAGGCCTCGGCCTCCTCGTAGCTCATGGGGCGAGCCCGGCGAATACGGACATCTTCCTCGGGCACATCACTGCTCAGATGTGCTCGGCCACCAGTGGGCAGGCCGGCAATCTCATCGGCCACCGACATCCCGGCCCGAACCCGACCGAATACCGCATAGCCCCAGCGGGTTGAACGTGGGTCCAGGCGGCTGTTGTCGGACAGGTTGATATAGAACTGGGCGCTGCCGGAATGGGGATCGGAGCCCCGTGCCAGGGCCACGGTCCCCCGCTCATTGCTCAAACCATTGCCGGATTCATTGGGAATCTGTTCCTCGCTGCGACGTTCCTCCATGTCCGGGTCATAGCCGCCGGTCTGAATCACGAAATCTTCTATGACCCGGTGGAAGATCAGGCCATCGTAGTGACCTGCCTCCGCCAGGCTCATCACATTTTCCGCGGTCAGCGGCGCGCGGGCGAAGTTGAGCTGGATCAGAATCTCACCACGATCGGTGTCCAGCAGCAGATGGTCGTTGAAGGCCACCGCCAGGGTCGGCAGTAGCAAGGCCAGGCCGATCACGATCAGCAACAGCTTGACGGGCATCTTCTCCTCCGATGGCAATTGCGAGGCCCCACATTCTAGCGGTTCTGGTCGCAAATTGAGCAATCCACCACCGACCGCTTTGTCCGCACCGGCCGTATCGGCTATGATGCCCCGCCATGAGCGACACAGCCCCCAACACGACCGTTACCCGCTTCGCCCCGAGCCCGACCGGCCATATTCACGTCGGCAACGCCCGGACCGCCCTGTTCAATGCCCTGTTCAGTCGAGGCCGCAGCGGGCAATTCATGCTTCGGGTGGAGGATACCGATCCGGAGCGCTCCCGCGATGAGTTTCTCCAATCCCTGATGGAGGATCTGCGCTGGCTGGGCCTGAATTGGCAGCTGGGGCACGAGGCGGGCGGTGACGCCGGTCCCTACCGTCAGTCCCAGCGTCAGTATATCTACGAAGATTACTTCCAGCGTCTTCAGGCGGCGGGCCACAGCTATCCCTGCTTCTGCAGCCGGGAGCGCCTGGAGCGTTTGCGTGCCGCTCAGCGTGCCTCGGGGCAGCCGCCGCGCTATGACGGGGCCTGCGCGGGTTTGTCCGAGGCTGAGGCGCGCGGCAAACTGGAAGCGGGTGAGCCGGCCACCTGGCGGTTCCGGGTCAAGGCGAATGAGACGGTGTCGTTCGAGGATTTTGTTCGCGGCCCGCAGCAGTTTCGGACCGATGAGATCGGGGATTTCGTGATTCGCCGCACGGATGGGACTCCGGCCTTCTTTTTCAGCAACGCCGTCGATGACGCCCTGATGGGCGTCACCCATGTCATGCGGGGTGAGGATCATCTCACCAACACGCCCCGGCAGTTGATGCTGCTCAAGGCCCTGGACCTGCTCACCCCCGAGTACGGCCATTTGCCCCTGATTGCCGACAGCGACGGCGGCCCTCTGTCCAAGCGGGCTGGCAGCCTCGGCATTCGCCAGTTCCGGGACGAGGGCTATCTGCCTCTGGCGCTGCTCAACTACATGGCTCGCCTGGGTCATCGCTATGACGACGAAGAACGGCTTCGGAGCCTGGATGAGCTGGCGGCGGATTTTGATCCAGGGCGGATCGGCAAGGCACCGGCGCGTTACGACGCCGGGCAACTGCTCTATTGGCAGAAACAGGCGGTGGCTCGCCTGAATGGAGAAGAAGCCTGGCAATGGATGGCCGCTGCCGTGGCCGACGCGGTACCGCCGGGCAAGGCGCGGGCCTTCGCCGAATTGATCAGGCCCAATTGTGTCTTCCCGCGTGACGCCCGCGACTGGGCCCACCGGCTCTTTGATGATCTTGACCCCATGCCGGCTGAGGCCGTGAGCGTTATCGAGGAGAGCGGGCGCGAATTTTTCGAATCGGCACTGGATGCTCTGGAGTCGGCGGGAACTGACTACCAGTCCTGGGTGGATCGCATTCGCCAGCTCACCGGTGCCAAGGGCAAGAAACTCTTCCTGCCCTTGCGCGCGGCACTTACCGGGTCGCGTTCCGGTCCAGACCTGGACGGCGTCCTTCGCCTTATCGGCCAGCACGAGGCCGCCCGGCGGCTTGAACGATGTACCCGTCTCGCCTGAACGACCCAGGCAACGATGGGACCATCCGAAAACCGATAAGGGCGATGCAGCCATGCTCAAGATCTACAATTCACTGACCCGCCAGAAAGAAAACTTTCAGCCCATTGAAGACGGCCGTGTACGCATGTACGTCTGCGGCATGACCGTGTACGACTACTGCCATCTTGGCCATGCCCGGGTGTTGGTGGTCTTCGATGTGGTGGCCCGGTATTTCCGCCACCAGGGCTATGAATTGACCTATGTCCGCAATATCACCGATATCGACGACAAGATCATCCAGCGGGCCGCCGAGAACGGCGAGGCCATGGGCGACCTGACCGAGCGCTTCATTCATGCCATGCACGAAGACGAAGCCGCCCTTGGCGTCAATCGTCCCGATCACGAGCCGCGAGCCACCGAAAACCTGGACGGCATTATCGAAATGATCCAGACCCTGGAAGAAAAAGGCTATGCCTATCAGGGTGAGAATGGCGATGTCTTTTACGCCGTCAGTCGCTTCCAGGACTATGGCCGCTTGTCGGGCAAGCGAACCGAAGACCTGCGATCAGGCGCCCGGGTTGCGGTGGAAGAAGCCAAGCGCGATCCCCTGGATTTCGTGCTCTGGAAGAAGGCCAAGCCGGGAGAGCCCAGCTGGCCCAGCCCCTGGGGTGATGGACGACCCGGTTGGCATATCGAGTGCTCGGCCATGTCCAGAGCCCACCTGGGCAAGCATTTCGACATCCACGGCGGAGGCATGGACCTGAAGTTCCCCCACCATGAGAACGAGATTGCCCAGTCCTGCGCTGCCAATGATTCCCCTTTCGTCAATTATTGGATGCACAACGGCTTCGTCCAGATTGACGAGGAAAAGATGTCGAAATCCCTGGGCAACTTCTTCACGGTTCGTGAAGTGCTCAAGGTCTATGCCCCGGAAGTGGTTCGCATGTTCATGCTGAACAGCCACTATCGCAGCCCCCTCAATTACTCCACCGAGAATCTGGACACCGCCCGGGCCGGCCTGGAACGCTTCTATACCGTGCTGCGGGAAGTGAAGCCGGGAAGTGCGCCTTCGCAATCGAGTTACCGCGATCGATTCAGCGAGGCCATGAATGATGACTTCAACACGCCTGAAGCATTGGCGGTGCTGTTTGATCTGGCGCGGGAAGTGAACCGTTTGCGGGATTCCGGTGAGCTGGATCAGGCCAGTAGCCATGCGGGCTTGCTGTTGGAGCTTGGGGGCGTGCTGGGGATTCTTCAGGACGATGCCGAGAGCTTCTTGCAAGGTGGCGGTGGCGCAGAAGGGCTCGACGCGGCCACGGTCGAGGCCATGATCGAGCAACGCAAGCAGGCCCGCAAGGAGCGCGACTTCGCCGAGGCAGACCGCATCCGTGACGAGCTTCAGGCCCAGGGCATTGTCCTGGAAGACGGGCCGGAAGGCACGAAGTGGAAGCGGGGCTGAACGGCGGGCAGGCTATTCAGCCGTCGTGATGGCGGGCGGCGTCCAGGGTGTTCTGCAGCAACATGGCCCGGGTCATGGGGCCCACGCCGCCGGGGACTGGGGTAATCCAGGCCGCGCGTTCCCGGGCCACGTCGAACTCCACGTCACCCACCAGGCGGCCGTCGTCCATGCGGTTGATGCCCACGTCAATGACCGTGGCACCTTCCTTGATCCACTCGCCTTTGACCAGGCCGGGTTTGCCCACACCCACGACTACCAGGTCCGCCTGACGCACATGGGCCTCGGTGTCACGGGTGAAGCGATGGCAGACGGTAACGGTGGCGCCGGCCAGTAGCAGCTCCAGGGCCATGGGCCGTCCAACGATATTGGACGCACCCACCACCACCGCATCCCTTTCCTTGAACGGTTCACCGATGGATTCCAGCAGGCGGATCACGCCAAAGGGAGTGCAGGGTCGCAGGGCAGGGATGCGCTGAACCAGCCGACCGATATTGTAGGGATGGAAGCCATCCACATCCTTGTCCGGGCGAATGCGCTCGATCACCCGAGTGCTGTCCACATGGCGGGGTAGGGGAAGCTGGACCAGGATGCCGTCCACACTGGGGTCGGCATTGTATTCGTCGATATGGTGGAGTACTTCGGCTTCGGTGGTGGAGAAGGGCAGTTCCAGCACCTGAGACTCGATGCCGACCTGCTCACAGTCATTCCGCTTGTGCCCCACATAGACTTTCGAGGCGGGGTCATCGCCTACCAGGATCCCCGCCAAGCCCGGCCGTCGAAGACCGCGCCGGGTGCGCTGGTCCACACCCCGCTTGATGTCATCCCGAATGCGGGCCGCGAAACCCTTGCCGTCGATCAATTCTGCTGCCATGGCGATTCCGGTAATCTGATGAGCCGGGACACCCCGCGGCCCCGGAAAAGGGCGCTGATTGTCGCATAAAGCCCGCCTCGGGAACAGCGAGGGCAATTGACGCTGCCCCGCTCAGGCAGTATCATTCGCCGTCTGCCGGGTTGGGCCCTGACAAGGGGCCTCAGCAGCTCGGCGCGGGGCATAGCGCAGTCTGGTAGCGCGCCTGCTTTGGGGTGAGGACCGACCGTTTGTCCGGTGGACAAACGCAGCGGTCCGAACGGCGCCGGCAGGACAGCCGGCGACCGGGTTGGCAGGCGAGGCAGGAGCCGAGCCGCCAACAGGCCTGCGAGCGAAGCAGGCGCTTGATGTTGAGTTTGCCGGAAACGTTGATTACGGCACGGCAGGAATTGCGGGGCATAGCGCAGCCTGGTAGCGCGCCTGCTTTGGGAGCAGGAAGTCGGGGGTTCAAATCCCTCTGCCCCGACCAAACGGTTTTGCAGGGTTCCAGCAGGATATCGGAGCCCCGATATACAGACAGTGTTTTGTAGTTTGCGCCTGTAGCTCAATTGGATAGAGCATCGGCCTTCGAGGGTGGCTTCGGCCACAATAAGAGGAGCCCCTGTCAGGAAACGGAACTGGCAGGGTGGACCACACTGTAACGGGGAACCCTTAACGGCGGCAGTTGCCGGCCGATGGTAATCCCGTGGAAACCGGCGGTCGTCCAGGCGCTGGTGTATAATTTCCTCAGGAATGGGGGATGCATGCACCATACAAAGCATAAGGGCGATCGGGGAGTCTTGAAGGCTCAGTTGGATCTGTTTGACCAGGGGTTCACGATACTCAACCCCCTGACTGAACATGCGCCGTTTGATCTGGTCGCATACAGGGAAGGGCGGTTTCATCGTATCCAGGTTAAGCACAGGAGGCTCGACGCCACCGGCAAACTGGAAGTCAAATTTTCCACTTGCTGGGCTGATAGGAACGGGACACACACCGTTCCTATCGACAAGAGCGAAGTCGATCTCTTCTGTGTCTATTGTCCGGATACCGATGAGTGTTATTACTTGAGTCCTGAAGACTTTGGTTCAAGCGTTGCACTGAGGGTAGAGGCTCCGCGGAACGGCCAGAAGCAAGGCGTAAGACTGGCCAAAGCGTTCCGCCGGGTTCCGTAGAGACTATACGTGTGGCGCCTGAGATGGCGAAGAGATAGTCCAGACCACAAACTTCACCAGCGGGTGAGGGCTGCGAAAGCAGTAGATGGTATGCTAAGCCGGCGGTTGCAGGTTCGAATCCTGCCAGGCGCGCCAGACAAGGCAGTAAAATCAGTTTCAATGGTGGGCGTAGCTCAGTTGGTAGAGCCCCGGATTGTGATTCCGGTCGTCGTGGGTTCGAGTCCCATCGTCCACCCCAGTTTTTACCCGGCGTACAGGAGGTACGCGCGTCTCGGCTTCTGCTGAGACGGGAGCAAAGGGAAATCGCATTTTCCTTTTGCGTGGAGGAGTCGCGGCAGGACGCCCGATCTCCGACTTTGAAATATGGGCCGCTAGCTCAACTGGTAGAGCAGTTGACTCTTAATCAATTGGTTCGGGGTTCGAGTCCCTGGCGGCCCACCATCAAGCCGAAACGGCCCACCAACCCGGGTGGGCCGTTTTTTGTTTGAGAGGCTCTTTTCTGGGCCAGGGACTCAAACCCCGGTCTTTGTTGATGGTTCGGGGTTGTTCGTCTCATCCCTGAGACTCACCCTCCGCTTCGCTCCGGGCTTCGCGCTACCGCGCTTCGCGACAAATCGTTCCGGACGATTTGTTCGAGTCCCTGGCGGCCCACCATTAAGCTGAAACGGCTCACCCAGCCCGGGTGGGCCGTTTTTTGTTGAGATGCTCTCTCTTGGGCCAGGGACTCAAACCCCTTTCATCCCATCAAAGCCCGATGGCGAACAGGCCAAGACAAAGTACCAGGCCGGCCAGGGGGATGATGACGGTCAGGGCGCCCACCGGGGCGTAGGCGGCGGCGTGGGTTTCCTTGCAGATGGCGCGGATGGTGGTTACCACGTAGCCGTTATGGGGCAGGGAATCCAGGGCGCCGGAGGAGATCGCGACGGTGCGGTGGAGCTGGTCGGGGTCCACGCCCTGGTCGATGTAGTGCTGTCCCAGAATGGGCAGGGCAATGGCCTGGCCACCCGAGGCGGAGCCGGTCAAGGCGGCGATCACCGAGACCGCCAGGGCGGCGGTGGCCAGTCCCGCGCCGGGGATGCCGGTAACCCAGTCCACGGCGGACTCGAAGGCCGGCGAAACTCGGGCCACGGAGCCGAAGCCCACCACGGCCGAGGTATTGCCGATGGCAATGAGCGCGCCCACGCCGCCGTCGGTCAGGGCCTGTCCCGGGGCCTTGAGGAAACGGGGATTGGTCAGGGCCGCGCCGATGCAACCAGAGAGCAGGGCCAGAATCAGGGCCGAGGTGCCCAGGGCATCGTGGGTGGTAAAGGAGATGCCCAGCACCAGGCTGAGAGGAATGATGGCCAGGGCCGGGTGGGGGAGATTGTCCCGGCGGGTGGCGGTATCCTCCTCGCGGGCCTCGAACTTCTCTCCCCGGGCCACTGCGCGTTTGAGCATCCAGGTCAGCCACCAGTAACCGGTCGTGGCCATGAAGATGGCCACGATCAGGCTGGCCTCCCAGGCGGCCAGGGGGCTGGTCCCCAGGTGCTCCACCGGAATCCAGTTCTGGATCTCGGGGGAGCCGGCAGACGTCATGGTGAAGGTGACCGAACCGAAGGCCAGGGTGGCGGGAATGAATCGTCGGGGCAGGTCAGCCTCCCGGAACAGGCTCACCGCCATGGGGTAGACTGAGAAAGCCACCACGAAAAGGCTGACGCCACCGTAGGTGAGCACGGCGCAGGCCAGCACCACCGCCAGGGCCGCACGCTTGGTTCCCAGATGATTGATGATCCAGTTGGCAACGCTTTCCGCGGAGCCCGAGGATTCCATCAGCTTGCCGAACAGGGACCCCAGCAGGAATACGAAGAACCAGGAAGCGATGAAGCCCGTGAAGCCGTCCATGTACTGGCTGACCAGGTCCATGCCCTCGGTCTCGGCCAGGGGTGGCAGCAGGGGCAGGCCGCTGGTGAGAGCGACGATCAGGGCGCAGAGGGGCGTGGCCACGAACAGGCTTAGCCCGCGCATGGTGAGAAAGATCAATAGCGCCAGCGCGCCCAGCAAACCGATGACACTCAGCATCCCATGACTCCCGCACAGGGTGACTTCACCGGGGTCCCCCCGGTCGCTTCACGGAAGTCATGGTCGTTTGACTGCTGCCTGCGGCGAAACTGTACCAAAGTACAAGTTACACCCGGGTGCCTGCCTTCTAGGCTCCATTAGTGCCAGACAGTCTTGCAGGGGCAAAAGCCGCTGCACCCGAGTGAGTGAACTTGAGGAGTCCCCATGGATATCAAGCGACTTTCCGCATGGAGCCTGGTCAGCCTCCTGTTTCTGGTCCCTGCTCCGATTCTTGCCGATACGGCGGATGCGGAGCAGGACGAGGAGCAGGCTCAGCAGCGAGGTGCCGACGAGGAGGCCCGTGACCTGGGTCGCGTTGCGGTGACCACCCGTCGGGTTGAAGAGACCATCCAGTAAGTACCGGTGGCAGTGACCGCCTTCAGCAGTGAAGATCTGCGTGATCTTCAGGCGGTACAGCTGGACGATATTCAAGCCGCCGTGCCCAACGTCAATATTGCCCAGGGCCGGGCGTCGGCGAGTAGTGTCAACGCCTTCATCCGTGGCATTGGTCAGCCGGATGCCCTGCAGACCTTTGATCCGGGGGTGGGCATCTACGTGGACGATGTCTACATGTCCCGCATCCAGGGGGCTTTGTTCAATCTTTTTGACGTGGAGCGGGTCGAAGTACTCCGTGGGCCTCAGGGCACCCTTTATGGTCGTAACTCACCGGCAGGGGCAATCAAGATCATCACCCGCACGCCCGGCGAAGTGAATGAAGCCATTGCCGAGCTGGGAGTTGGTGACTATGGCCGCTACAACGGCCAGTTCTATGTTGGCGGAGGTCTGGGCAACGACTGGGGCATGTCCCTGTCAGGCCTTGTGACCGGCATGGATGGCTATGTGGAAGATCCGGTCTTCGGTGGTGAGTTCAATGATGACGATAGTCAGGCCCTGCGTGCCAAGCTGCATTACGATCCGGCAGCGGATTTCAACCTCACCCTCAGTTGGGACTATACCCGTCAGCGGGCGGCCGCCACGCTGGGCCAACAGCAGGAAGACCTGATTCAGGTGGATCTGGCCACCGGCGAGAGCACTGTTCTCCTGCCCGCGCCGGAAGAAGAGTTCAACTTCCGCACCTCCACCAACCTGCATCCCGGACAGGGTCAGGACCTGGATCATTGGGGGCTGAGTGCCCGCTGGGAGCTGGGCCTGAATGAACACTGGCGAATGAAGGGGATCAGCGCCTATCGAGAGCTGGACACCGACTTCTGGCTCGATTTCGATAATTCCCGATTCTCCGTGACCGAAGCGCTGGTGGCCCTGGATCAGTCCCAGTTCAGCCAGGAGTTCCAGTTCCACTATGACGGCGGCAATGACTTCCGGGCTGTCACCGGTGTCTATTACATGCAGGAAGACGTGCCTTCCTATCAGGAAGCCATTGCCAATGATGCCTTTACCTTTGCCGGTGCACCGGTGGATTTTCTGCGCACCATTGAAGATGACCTGAGCACGACCAGCTACGCCGTATTTGCACAGGGGACCTGGGATTTGGCCGAGCGCTGGCAGCTTTCCGCCGGGGCTCGCTACACCCGCGATGAGAAAGAGTACTTCCGCACCACATCTACCTTCTCGAACTTTGATTTTCTGGAAGGCACATTCGCCTTCGAGGACAAGGACAGCTGGTCGGAAGTCACGCCCTCGCTCAGCGTCCGTTATGACATTGATGAAAACATGATGGCCTACGGCTCCCTGAGCCGCGGTTACAAGGCGGGCGGTTTCAATGGCCGTGCCAATGCGCCAACGGATACCAGTGCATTTGATCCGGAGATCGTGGATACCTTCGAGCTGGGTCTCAAGGCGACCTTCCTGGATGGACGCCTGCTCACCAACTGGGCGGTGTTCCGCAGCGACTATCAGGATTTCCAGGCTCGGGTGGCCGAGGATATCGACCAGTTCCCGGTCATCAACGCGGGTGAACTGCGTATTGACGGTCTGGAGCTGGAAGCATTGGCCCAGGTCGGCGACGATACCCGTCTATCCATGCAGTTGGGCCTGCTGGACGCTCGCTACAAGGAGTTCTTTGATCTCCGTTTTGACGATGCCGACCGCTCGGATGACGAGGTGCCCTTCTCCCCGGACGTCACATTCCGTTTTGGGGTCCTGCATGACTTCCATCTGGGCAATGGCGGCACCCTGACCCTGAGTGGCGATGCCCAGTATCGTGATGAGACGGCCCTGAGCGTGGATAATCAGCCGGGCCTGTTCCAGGATGACTACTGGCTGTTCAATTCCCAGCTGCGCTATCTCACCCCCGATGCCCGTTGGGAAGTGGCAGCCAGTGTCCGTAACCTCACCGATGAAGTGTACAAGGTGGATGCCCAGGAGTTCTCCAGCGTGGGTAATATCCAGGGCGCCTTCTTTGGCGCACCTCGCCACTGGATGCTCTCCCTGCGTCACTACTACTGATCCCGGCGTGGATCCGGAGACGGCCCCGCACTCGCGGGGCCGTTTTCCGTCGGGTATTCTGATGCCATGCATGTTTCAGGCTTGAGTTCATGACCCAGACGGTCACCATTGCCACCCTGATTCTGGCCGGCCTGGCCTGGCTGGGGCTGCTGTTTGCGGTGGCCTTGCTGGGAGAACGCCCCAGCCGCCTTTGGCATCGAATCTGGCCGACTGTCTACGTGCTCTCTCTGGCGGTTTACTGCACCGCCTGGACCTTTTACGGCACTACCACCCAGGCGGCCGAATCCGGCTGGCCCATACCGCCTACCTTCATCGGCACCATCCTGCTGTTTCTGTTTGGCTGGCCATTCTTGCGTCGCCTGGTACGCCTGAGCAAACAGCACAACAGCACCAGCATTGCCGACTTCATTGCCAGTCGATTCGGAAAGAGTTCGGCTCTGGCTGCGGCAGTGACGGCTGTGGCCCTGATCGGCCTGGTTCCCTACATCGCTCTGCAGCTCAAGGCGGTTGCCATGAGTTTCAGCGCCTTGAGTGTAGGCGAGGTCGGGGGAGGGGAGCCGCCGGCCTGGCAGGACCTGGCCTTTTACGTGGCGATCCTGATGGCCGTGTTCGGCATGATCTTCGGGACCCGATGGGCGGCGGCCACCGCACACAATCGCGGTCTGGTATTCGCCATGGGCTTCGAGTCCCTGTTCAAGCTGGCCGCCATGCTGGCCCTGGGTGGCTTCGTCGTCTTTGTGCTGTTTTCAGGGCCCGCGGACCTTCTTGCCAGTACACCCAGGCCAGAGTTTCAAAACCTGGACAGCTTCCTGACCCTGATGCTGCTCGGTGCCCTGGCCATGTTCACCTTGCCGCATCAGTTCCACATCGGGATTGTCGAGTGCCGTGATCCCGAGCACATGCGAACGGCACGCTGGCTCTTCCCGCTGTTTCTGATCCTTATCAGCCTGCCCATCCTGCCCCTGGCCCGGGCGGGCGGCGAACTGCTGGGGCCGGCGGGAGTGCCGCCCGATCTCTATGTCTTGCAACTGCCGATGATGGAAGGGCAGACGGGGCTGGCCCTGTTCGCTTTCCTGGGGGGGCTGAGCGCGGCAACCGGCATGGTGATCTTGGCCAGCCTGACCTTGTCGATCATGATCGGTAACCACTGGCTGACACCGGCCTTGTTGCGGGGAACCGGCGGCCGTCGCGGCGAGTTGCCCATCTCGGTGCGTACACAGCGCCGGCTTGGGATACTCGTGGTTCTGCTGCTGGCCTACGGCTACAGCCGGGCCCTTGGTGTGGCAGAGCCCCTGGGGGAGATCGGCGCCCTGTCCTTTTCGGGCCTGGCCCAGTTGGCACCGGCGGTGGTGCTCGCTGTTTATCGTCCCGGATTGCCGGAGCGCGCCATCCTGGCCGGTCTGGCAGCGGGGATCGTGGTCTGGACCTATGTGTTGCTGGTGCCCCTGGCGGTTTCGGCTCTCGGCTTGCCCACTGCCTGGTTGTCCGACGGCCCGCTGGGCCTGGCCTGGCTATCGCCAGAGGGCTTTTTCGGTTTGGGCCAACTGGATGTGCTGGCCCGCGCCGTTGCCACCAGTCTGGCGGTCAATCTGGCCTTTATCTTCCTGTTATTGCGTTTGCTGGGGCCAGGGCAGGCGCCGGCCGCCCCCACCAACCAGATTGACCCGGATACCCTGGAGACCATTGCCCGGCGTTTCCTGGGCAGGGAGCGGGCAGTTCGTCTGCTCCACAATGGTGGTGAGGGTCGCCAGTTGGAACGAGCCGTCGAGCATGAGCTGTCTGCCATGGTGGGCGCCGCATCGGCGCGGCTGTTGCTTGATGCAGCCCGCCAGCGGGCCCCGGCACCGCTGGACACTGTCGCCGACATGGTGGGCGAGGCCTCGGCCCGCGCGCGCTTCAGTCGCGAGGTTCTGTCAGGGGCCCTGGAAAACATGAGTCAGGGCGTTTGCGTGGTGGACGATCGCCTAAGGCTGGTGGCCTGGAATCGGGCCTATCTGGATCTGTTCGATTATCCCCCCGAGTTGATTCGCGTGGGCCGCCCGGTGGCGGATCTGCTTGAGCACAATGCCCGCACCGGGCTACTGGCGGCCGGGGATAGCAAGGGTGCCATCGAGCGACGCCTGGCCCATATGCGCAGCGGTTCCCGCTACCGGGTGGAGCGCGCCTGGCCGGATGGTCGGATCATCGAAATTCGCGGCAACCCCATGCCCGGTAGCGGTTTTGTGGCCACCTTTACCGATGTCACGGCCTTTCGCCATACCGAGGAGGAACTGCGACGGATCAACGAGACCCTGGAGCAACGCGTGCAATCCCGTACCGCCGAACTGCAGCAGGCGATGACCGAGGCGGAGCGGGCCAATGAGGCCAAGACCCGATTTCTCGCCGCGGTCAGCCACGACCTGGTGCAACCGCTCAATGCCGCCCAATTGCTGACCCATTCTTTGGCGCAACGCATGAATGGCCAGGCGGAAGCGCGCAGTCTGCAGCAGATTGATGGGGCCCTGGGGGCCACCGAATCCCTGCTCAGCGGCTTGTTGGATATTTCCCGTCTGGATGCCGGGGGCTTGCGACCACGCATCAATGAGTTTCCCCTGAATGACCTGTTCAATCAGTTGGCTGGTGAGTTCTCCCTGATTGCCGGTGAACGGGGACTGGATTTGCGCTGTGTAAAGAGCCGGGTCTGGGTCCGCAGCGATGTCCAGATGCTTCGCCGGATCGTTCAGAACTTCCTGTCCAACGCCCTGCGCTATACCGAGCGGGGCCGAGTACTGATGGGATGTCGTCGTTATGGCGACGAGTTGCTTGTAGGTGTCTGGGATACCGGTCCGGGGATCGAGCCGGATTCCCGGCAGGTGATCTTCGAGGAGTTCAGGCGGCTGCAGGCCGAGGAAGCCGCGCCCGGGCTGGGACTGGGGCTGGCCATTTCCGAGCGCATGGCCAGGCTGCTGGGCCATGAGCTGGTGCTGGAGTCTGTGCCCGGTCGCGGCACTCTGTTCGGGGTCCGGGTCCCCCGGGCAGAGCCTGGAAGGCGCCAGGCGCGTCAGCCCAGCCGGATCGGTCGTGACCGGCTTCAGGGTCGGGTACTGGTGGTGGATAACGACCCGGCCATGCGCGCCTCCCTGGCGGGGCTGCTATCGGAATGGGGGTGCGAGGTCTACGAGGCTCGCGATGGCCGGACAGCGGCAGAGACCTGCGCGAATACCCTGCCGGATGTCCTGCTGCTGGACTACCATCTGGATAAAGGGGAAACCGGTCTTGCCGTACTGGAATCTCTGCGCCAGGAGCTGGGGCCCCTGCCAGCCGTTCTGATCAGTGCCGACCACGGTGCGTCTCTGCGTGAGGCAGCTGCCCAAGCCGGTTGTGAGCTCCTGCACAAACCCCTCAAGCCTTTGGCGCTGCGTTCGCTGTTGCGGCGCCTGCTGTCAGCCCGCTCTCAGTCCAGGGCCTCCGATTCCCGTCGGCGCTCGTAGCCTTGATCAATACTTAACTGACGGAAAGCGACCCCGGCCTGGGTCCGGTTACGGACATCCAGTTTCTGGAAGATGTCACTCATATGGGCCTTGACGGTGCGCTCCTGAATGCCAAGCTGATCCGCAATCTGCTTGTTGAGATAGCCCTCGGCAACCATTTGCAATACCCGGAACTGCTGGGGTGTCAGGCTGGCGATGCGGGCAGCCAGCTCCTCGTCACCGCCTGGCTCGGCAGCGACCGCTTCCTCCAGTCCCGGGGGGATCCATTCGCGACAGTTCATGATGGCCTCGATGGCCTCGGTCAGCTCCTCCAGGCCTGAGCTCTTTGGGATGAAGCCGGCAGCACCATGGTCCAGGGCCCGGCGGACTACCTGCGGGTGCTCGTTGCCGGAAACCACGACCACGGCCACGGAGGGATACTCACAGCGGATGGCGGCCAGGCCCGCCAGTCCCTGGCTGCCCGGCATGCGCAGGTCCAGCATGGCCAGGTCGGTGTCGGGATACTCCTGAAGACATGCATGGGCCTGGGGGAGATCATGGGCTTCAATGATTTCGGCTTCCGGCAGGCACTGGGCCAGCGCCTGGCTGAGCGCAGCCCGGAACAGGGGGTGATCATCGGCGATCAGTACACGCGGCATGGCTCTCCACTCTTGGCGCGGTCATTCAGGTTACCGTCCAACCGCCGTCCACGGTGATGGTCTGTCCCGTGATATTACGTGCTGCGGGACCGATCAGAAAATGGCAGATGCCCGCCAGCTCCTCGAAACTGATGAAAACGCCCTTGGGCATGGGCTTGAGCATGATTTCATCCACGACCTGCGATTTGGGGATGCCGTGGCTGCGGGCCTGGGATTCGATCTGCTGCTCCACCAGCGGTGTCTTCACATAGGTCGGGCAGATGGTGTTGATGGTGATGTCGGATTTCGCCGTCTCCAGTGCCACCACTTTCGACAGCCCAAGCAGACCATGCTTGGCGGCAACATAGGCGCTCTTGTAAGGACTGGCGACCAGTGAATGGATGGAGCCGATATTGATGA
Source organism: Natronospira sp. (assembly GCA_003558125.1). Lineage (GTDB taxonomy): Bacteria > Pseudomonadota > Gammaproteobacteria > Natronospirales > Natronospiraceae > Natronospira > Natronospira elongata. Next base: position 172,312 of record PWMQ01000101.1, read on the forward strand.
TCCGCCCGAAATTTCGAGCCTCCATGCCGGGCAGAACCGCCCGCGTGACTCGCGCCGCGCCCACCAGCATGATCTGGATGAGTTGATCCCATTTGCTCATGGGGAAGTCCGCCAGTGCCGCCACATGCTGCAGACCGGCGTTGTTGATCAACACCTCCACCGGATCGGAGAGCTGGTCCAGGGCGGCGTTGACCGATTCATCACTGGCAACATCCATGGCCAGGGCCTCGGCCTTGCCGCCGGCATCCCGGATTGCCCGGGCAGTGGCTTCCGCGGCTTCCAGTGACAGGTCGCTGACCGTAATTTGGTCGCCCCTGGCGGCCAGGTCATGGGCGATGCCTGCGCCGATACCACTGCCCGCGCCCGTGATCAGTACATGTCGCTGAGCCATTGCTCTATGCTCCTTGTTGGCTGTATGAAAACGCTAGCACGTTCGGGCGATGACCGAACCTGTACCAAGGTCCAAGTCGGGCCGGGGTTTTAGGGCGTTAAGCTGTGCTGTATGGACTGATCACGACTGGGAGCGAATCTGATGACAGAGAGAACTGGCAGTAACAGTCTGGCAAGGCCCTGGCTGCTGTCCCTGGCTGTGTTGACTTGTCTGCCGCTTCTGCTGGCCTCATTGCTGGGCTGTGAACGGGAGCGGCCGGAGGAGTCGATGGGGCCGTCCTATCAGGCGCTGGGGGAGCTCAAGGTCACGCCTTACGAGGACCTGGTCTCGGCCGGTCTGGGCTGGCGCGGTCTCCAGTCCCGGGCCCCTGTTCCGGCCGAGCCTGAACAGGCCTCGCTTGAGGCCCGGCGTCGCCTCGCCATGCACGCCAACTGGACCTCGATCGTCGATGTGCAGGGCCCGGCACCCTTCGCCGATGACCCCCTGCCGCAGCTTGCCGGCGTGGAGTTTCATCAGTTCCTTCGTCTGGACGGCCATCGTCAGCCGGCACGCGTTCTGATGCAGTTGCCGGATTCATTCAATGCCGATACCCCCTGCCTGGTCGTGGCTCCGGCCTCCGGTTCCCGCGGGGTTTATGGTGCCATCGGCTTTGCGGGGCCATGGGCTCTATCGCGAGGCTGCGCCCTGGTCATGACTGACAAGGGGGCTGGTTCAGATCATTTCGATCTGGCCGCGGGCAAGGGCATCACCCTGGACGCCCAGGTTGCCGCACCCGGCGAGGAGCCGCTCGGCTTTGAGCCCGATAGCACGACGTCCAAGCCACTTGTGGCCATGCAGCATGCTCATTCCGGAGACCATCCCGAGGCCGATTGGGGTCAGTTCACCCTGGCCGCCATTGATCAGGCTCTGGTCTGGCTGGAGGAGGCCACCCCGGAGCATGAGGTGGATAGGGGGCAGGTGCGTGTTCTGGCCGCCGGGTTGTCCAATGCCGGCGGGGCGGTGCTGCGGGCCGCGGAAGAGGATGAGGCTGGTTGGATTGATGCGGTGCTGGCCGTGGCGCCCAACATCACTGTTGAGGGAGCGCCGCCACTTTACGATTACGCCACCCTGGCGGCCCTCTATCAGCCCTGTCTGTTGGCCGACCAGGATGCCCTGTCGGCGATGAGCCTGGCACAGCCGGGGCAGGCAGTGACAGGGCGCCAGGCCTGTGAGGCCCTGGCGGAGGCCGGTTGGCTGGAGCAGCCGGATCCGGCCGAGGCGGCCACTATCCTGCGGGATGCGGGTTTCACCGAGCAGGCCCTGAGTCAGTCGGCGATCAATGCCGCGTTTGGCCTCTTTCGCTCGGTCGCCGCCACCTATGCCTCCGCTTATCTCGCCCGCGGTGCTGGCGACATGCCCTGTGATTACCGCACGGCGTTGCTGGATGATGACCGCCGACCTCGCCTGGCCACGACGGTTGAACGCAATCTTTGGTGGTCATTGAGCCCCGGTATCGCCCCGGACGGGATGATCGAATTGCTGGACGGGGAAGGGCAGGATCCCATCGTCGGACTGGGGTGCTTGCGAGAACTGTGGACCGGCGATGATGAGGAAGCGACCGGACTGCGGGCGGCGGTGGCGGAAACTCTGGCCAGCGCCCGCTTGCCGGATGTGCCGGTGCTGATCCTGCATGGCGAGATGGACGGTCTGGTGCCGGCCGCCTTCAGCAGCCGCCCTTACGTGGAGGCAGCACTGGCTGCCGGTGCGGATCATCTGGTCTATCGCGAGATACCTCGGGCCCAGCATTTCGACGCCATGCTGGCCCTGCCGGGCATGCGATCACTGCACGGTCCCCTGATGCCCTACGCCCAGGCGGGCTTTGAGCGCTTGTGGCAGGTGCTGGATGGAGAGGCGGCGCTGGCGGCCCCCCTGGATCTGACGGGAGAGTATGAGGACGCGCTGCCGGAGGCGAAGCAGTGGCGGTAAGATTGGGATCGACCCGGGCGCCGCGGGTTCGCCGCGCCCGGGTGCCCCGAGCGATTATGAGTGATGGCCCTGAAAGGCCGGGGAGTTGGTGCGGAGAGTGACCTGACGAAAGATCTCCACCACCACCCGGTCCAGATCTTCCAGGATCTCGCTTTCCTCGAAGCGCAGGGTCTCCAGGCCGAAGCGGCGATAGCGTTGATCTTCCTCGTTTCCCCTGTCATCAGGTTCGACGTCGATCACCACCACCATGGCAGCCTCCGGACAGTAAAAGTCCACCCGGTTGCTGCCAAGAACCTGCCGGCGACGGAACAGGACCCCCAGTTGATGATGGCGGAGCCGCTTCCACAGCCGCTTGTCGGCGTCGCCCTGCGATTGAAGGCTGGCGAACAGCCTGCGGCCGCTCTGCGTGATTTCCCCTGCAGTCATCATTGTTTGCTCCCCGGTGCGGTTGACTGTTGCCGCCTATGATAGGAAGCGCCGAGCGAGCGCACAGCCGGTGCTTTTCGCATCGCTTTGTAGGAAAATCCCTATCCTGAATGCAAGATGTTCACCACGAACAGGCCGATGTGGAGCAATTATGGGTCGACTGCTGCTGAATTTGCGGCATGTGCCGGATGACGAGGCGGATGACGTCCGCGAGATGCTGGAAGCGCATGATATCGATTATTATGAGACGCCCCCCAACCGCTGGGGCATTACCGTTGGCGGTATCTGGGTCCGGGACCGGGAACGCATGGCCGAAGCCAAGGCCTTGATGGCGGAGTATCAGGCCCGCCGCCGGGAGCAGGCCCTGGCGGAACGGGAAGAGCGGCGGCGGGCCGGCGAGCTGGATACCGTAGGCAGTTTTCTCCGTCGCCAGCCCCTGCGCGTGCTTGCGGCCATTGGGGCAACCGCCTTCATTGTCTATCTGATGCTGTTGCCTTTCTTCTCCCTGGCCGGGGACTGAGGCCAGGCCGCAGCGAAGGCCGGGGTTTCCCGAGCTATTGGCGAGCCGGTATAATGGGGGGTCTTCCGGCATTGGCCCAATTTTCTCGGGGTGTGGCGTGATTTCGCCCCCTGAGCGGGCGGGCCGGCAATGCGAAAGTGGCGGAACTGGTAGACGCGCTGGGTTTAGGTCCCAGTGGGGTTGACGCCCCGTGAGAGTTCGAATCTCTCCTTTCGCACCAGATTCACCGGCGGCCCATCGCGGGTCGCCTTTGTTCCCACCGGTCGCGACCCAAGGCGGCCGGTTTCTGTTTTCTGAGGGAGTTGTCCATGCAGGTTTCAGTGGAATCCGACGGCGGTCTCAAGCGCCGGATGAAGGTCCAGGTCCCGGCCGAGCGCATCGACAAGGAGGTGGATAACCGCCTTCGGTCGCTTGGCAAGAAGGCCAAGTTGCCCGGTTTTCGCCCGGGCAAGGTGCCGTTCAAGGTGATGCGCCAGCAATATGGCGAGCAGGTCCGCGCCGAGGTCGTCAATGAAGTGGTGCGGGAAACCTGGTCCGAGGCCCTTGAGAAAGAGGCCCTGCGACCGGCTGGCGGCCCGGAAATCAGCTCCCTGGACAGTGAGCCGGGCAAGGAGCTGGAGTACGAGGCGGCCTTTGAAATCTATCCCGAGATCGAGCTCAAGAGCCTGGAAGGCGAATCCATCGAACGTCCCAAGGTGGAAATCACCGATGAAGATGTGGACGCCATGCTGGAGAATCTCCAGCGTCAGCACGGCGAGTGGAAGCCGGTTGAGCGGGCGGCGGCCGATGGTGACCAGGTGCGTATCGACTTCGAGGGCAAGGTTGACGGCGAGCCCTTCGAAGGTGGTTCCGCGGAAGGCGTGGAAGTGGAACTCGGCGCCGGTCGACTGCTGGCTGATTTCGAGAAGGGCCTGAAGGGCGTCGAAGCCGGTCAGGAACTTGAGGTCAAGGTCAAGTTCCCCAAGGACTATGGCAGCGAGGAAGTCGCTGGCAAGAAGGGGGTGTTCCAGGTCAAGGTCCATGAGGTCAAGGCCCTGGAACTGCCCGAGCTGGACGACAGCTTCTGCGAACGCTTCGGGATCACCGAGGGCGGCGTGGACAAGCTCCGGGAAGAAGTGCGCAACAACATGGACGCCGAGCTGGAGCAGACCGTGCGTGGCAATGTCCGCGAGCAGGTCCTGGAGAAGCTCCTGGCCAAGAACGAAATCGATGTGCCCACGGCCATGGTGGACCAGGAGATCCAGTCCCTGCGTCAGGACACCATGCAGCGCATGGGCGTCAGCGACCCCGACAAGGCCCCCGACATGCCCGACGAAATGTTCCGTGATCAGGCCGAGCGTCGCGTGCGGGTGGGCCTGCTGATGGGTGAGGTCATCCGCAAGCATGAGCTCAAGCCCGACGAGGCCCATATTGACAAGGTCCTGGAGCGGGTCACCGCCGGGCAGGAAAACGCCGATGAGCTGGCACGCCAGTACAAGGCCAATCCCCAGGCCATGCAGCAGCTCCAGACCATGGCTCTGGAAGAGCAGGTGATCGAGAAGCTGATGGGAGAGCTGGAAATCAAAGAGGTTGAAAAGCCCTTCCGGGAAGTGATGAACTTCGCCCAGTAAGCGACGTCCAATTCAAACAGGAAGCCGATCATGACTGATATCCGGAACAGTGGCGCATTGGACACCAGTGCCCTCAATCTCGTGCCCATCGTCGTGGAACAGACCGCGCGCGGCGAGCGGAGCTACGACATTTACTCTCGACTGCTCAAGGAGCGGGTGGTCTTCGCGGTGGGGCCGGTGGAAGACTACATGGCCAACGTCATCGTGGCCCAATTGCTGTTCCTGGAGTCTGAGAATCCCGACAAGGACATCCATCTGTACATCAATTCGCCGGGTGGGCATGTTAGCGCGGGTCTGGCCATCTACGACACCATGCAGTTCATCCGGCCGGACGTCAGCACCATTTGTGTGGGACAGGCCGCGAGCATGGGTGCGATCCTGCTGGCCGGCGGCGCCAAGGGCAAGCGGCACAGCCTGCGTCACTCGCGCATGATGATCCATCAGCCCTTGGGTGGGTTCCAGGGTCAGGCGTCGGATATCGACATCCACGCCAAGGAAATCCTCAAGACCCGTGAGCGGCTGAACGAGATTCTCGCTTCGCACACCGGTCAGCCCCTGGAGCAGGTGCAGAAGGATACGGATCGGGACAATTTCATGAGCGGCGATGAGGCCGTGGATTACGGCTTGATCGACACCGTTCTGGGCCAGCGGGACCTGCCCGCCTGATCCTGTTTTGCGGCCGGGTGTCGGCAGAGCGCTTGGGTGCGCTTGACGCCCGTGATATACATTGAGTCAGGCCCATCGGTTTTTGCTTCCGGTGGGGCCGGACACCAGGGGGTCCGGGCCGGCAACCCGGGCGCCAAAGTCAGCGCCAGTCGAGGCGAGGAAAGATGACCGACGAAAAGGGCGGCAGAAACGAGGACGGAAAGCTCCTGTACTGCTCCTTCTGCGGCAAGAGTCAGCACGAGGTGCGCAAGCTCATTGCCGGCCCCTCCGTATTCGTCTGTGACGAATGCGTGGAACTGTGCAATGACATTATTCGCGAGGAAATGCAGGAGTCTGCGGAAACCGGGCGCAGTGAGTTGCCCACACCGCAGGAGATCAATCGTGTCCTCGACGAATATGTGATCGGCCAGGAACGGGCCAAAAAAGTCCTGTCCGTGGCCGTTTACAATCATTACAAGCGGCTGGAATCCACCCAGCGCAAGGATGAGGTGGAGCTCTCGAAGAGCAATATTCTGCTAATCGGGCCCACCGGTTGCGGCAAGACTCTGCTTGCCGAGACCCTGGCCCGGATGCTCAACGTGCCCTTCACCATTGCCGATGCCACCACCCTCACCGAGGCGGGGTATGTGGGCGAAGACGTTGAGAACATCATCCAGAAGCTGCTGCAGAAGTGCGACTACGAGGTGGAGAAGGCCCAGACGGGCATTGTCTACATCGACGAGATCGACAAGATCTCGCGCAAGTCCGACAACCCCTCCATCACTCGGGATGTTTCCGGGGAAGGGGTGCAGCAGGCCCTGCTCAAACTGATTGAAGGCACGGTGGCTTCGGTTCCGCCCCAGGGTGGCCGCAAGCATCCCCAGCAGGAATTCCTGCAGGTGGACACCTCCAACATCCTGTTCATTGTGGGCGGCGCCTTTGCCGGCCTCGAAAAGGTGATCCGGGATCGTTCCCACAAGAGCGGGATTGGTTTCGCCGCCGAGGTTCGCTCCAGGGACGAAACCGTCAACGTGGGCGAGGTCTTGCATGACGTCGAGCCGGAGGACCTGATCAAGTTTGGCCTGATCCCGGAGTTCGTGGGCCGGCTGCCTGTGGTGGCGACCCTGGAAGAGCTTGACGAGGAAGCCCTCATGAAGATCCTCGTGGAGCCCAAGAACTCCGTGGTCAAGCAGTATCGCAAGCTGTTTGACATGGAAGGCGTCGAGCTGGATTTCCGCGAGGATGCACTCCGGGCCACGGCCCGCAAGGCCATGGAGCGCAAGACCGGGGCACGCGGTCTTCGCACCATCCTCGAGGGAATTCTGCTGGACACCATGTACGATCTGCCCTCCATGGAAAATGTGGAGAAGGTCGTGGTGGATGAGGCCGTAATCAACGGCGAGGCCCGCCCCTATATCATCTATCGCTCGGAAGAGAAGGCAGCAGCCGGCTCGGGCGAGGACTGATTCGTCGGGGGCCTGCGGGCCCCCGAAGCTTTATGGGGGCGCCGATGCTTGAAAGCCGTCGGTGTCGCCCCCACATCCCACCCAGTAGAGACAAATGTTCGGCGGGCAGGCGGCCATTCCGGCCGGTGCTGTCCGCCGTCCCATGAGAGGTCGCATCCCATGAGCGAAGAACGCATCAGTGACGACAAGAAGGACCCCATCCTGGAGGAGGGCGACAGCATGGAAGTGGCTGTCCTTCCCCTCCGTGATGTGGTGGTCTATCCCCATATGGTCATCCCCCTGTTTGTAGGCCGGGAGAAATCCATCGAGGCACTGGAAAAGGCCATGGAGTCCGGAAAGCAGGTCCTGCTGGTGGCCCAGAAAAGCGCCGAGGTGGATGATCCCGGCGAAAAGGATATCTACAGCGTCGGCACCCTGGCGCAGATCCTGCAGCTGCTGAAACTGCCCGACGGCACCGTCAAGGTGCTGGTGGAAGGGGTTCAGCGCGCTCATATTGCCGAGCTGAAGGACGAGGGCTTCTTCCTCGCCCAGGTGCGGGCGGTCCCGGAGGATGAGAGCCACGACGAGCGGGAAGTGGACGTGCTGATGCGTTCGGTCATCTCCCAGTTCGACCAGTACGTCAAGCTCAATAAAAAGGTGCCGCCGGAGGTGCTGACCTCCCTGTCCGGTATCGACGAGCCAGGGCGCCTGGCAGATACCGTGGTCGCCCATATGTCCCTGAAGCTGGAAGAAAAGCAGGCCATTCTGGAGCTGGACAATGTGCGCGAGCGCCTGGAGCAGGTGCTGGCCCTGATCGAGGGCGAGATCGATATTCTCCAGGTGGAACGTCGCATCCGTGGGCGCGTCAAGCAGCAGATGGAAAAGAGCCAGCGCGAGTACTACCTGAATGAGCAAATGAAGGCCATTCAGAAGGAACTCGGGGACATGGAGGACGCCCCCAATGAGCTGGAAAATCTCGAGAAGAAGCTCGAGGAATCCGGCATGCCCAAGGAAGCCCGTGACAAGGCCAACAACGAGCTCAACAAGCTCAAGCTGATGTCGCCCATGTCGGCCGAGGCCACCGTGGTGCGCAATTATATTGACTGGCTGACCAGTGTGCCCTGGAAAAAGCGCAGTCGCATCCGCAAGGATCTGGCCCGTGCCCAGCGCATATTGGACGAAGATCACTTTGGCCTTGAGAAGGTCAAGGAGAGGATTCTCGAATACCTCGCCGTGCAGCAGCGGGTGAGAAAGCTCAAGGGCCCCATCCTCTGCCTGGTGGGCCCGCCCGGTGTTGGCAAGACCTCCCTGGGGCGCAGTATTGCCCGCGCCACGGGCCGCAAGTTTGTCCGCATGTCACTCGGTGGGGTGCGGGATGAGGCCGAAATCCGTGGTCATCGCCGTACCTATATTGGCTCATTGCCGGGCAAGATTACCCAGAACATGGCCAAGGTGGGCGTCAAGAACCCCCTGTTCCTGCTTGACGAGGTCGACAAGATGGCCATGGACTTCCGTGGCGACCCCGCCTCGGCGCTCCTGGAAGTGCTTGACCCGGAACAGAATTCGAGCTTCGGTGACCACTACCTGGAAGTCGATTTTGACCTCTCGGATGTGATGTTCGTGTGTACCGCCAACACCCTCAACATTCCGGCGCCCTTGCTGGACCGGATGGAAGTGATCCGACTGGCCGGTTACACCGAGGACGAGAAACTCAGCATTGCGCGTGAATTTCTGCTGCCCAAGCAGGTAAGGGACAACGGTCTCAAGACGGAAGAGATCGATGTGCCCGACGAGACCCTGTTAGCCGTGATTCGGACCTACACCCGGGAGGCGGGTGTTCGGAACCTGGAGCGGGAAGTGGCAAAAATCTGCCGCAAGGTGGTCAAGCGCCTGCTTCTGGAGAAGGACACCAAGACCATCACGGTTACTCCTGAGAATTTGAGTGATTTCCTGGGCGTCCAGCGCTATCGCTTTGGCCGCGCCGAAGAGCATGACCAGGTGGGTCAGGTTACCGGCCTGGCCTGGACGGAAGTGGGTGGGGAATTGCTCACCATCGAAAGTACCGTCATGCCCGGCAAAGGCAAGCTCCATCAGACCGGTCAGCTGGGCGATGTGATGCAGGAATCGGTACAGGCCGCGATGACCGTGGTGCGCAGTCGGACGCGCAAACTGGGCGTTTCCGAGGACTTTCATCAGACCAATGATGTCCATGTCCACGTGCCCGAAGGGGCCACGCCCAAGGACGGTCCCAGCGCCGGTATTGGCATGTGCACGGCGCTGGTGTCCTCGATCACCGGGATCCCGGTCAGGGCCGATGTTGCCATGACCGGTGAGATCACTCTGCGGGGCGAGGTGCTGCCCATCGGCGGCCTCAAGGAGAAGCTCCTGGCCGCCCACCGGGGTGGCATTGAGGTGGTGGTGATTCCGGAGGAGAATCGCAAGGATCTCGCGGAGATACCCGACAATATCAAGGAGAAGCTGGATATTCGTCCGGTCCGCTGGATTGACGAGGTATTGCAGATTGCTCTGTCCCGGATGCCTGAACCCAAGGGTACCGATGACGCCTCTGGCAAGACGCCGTCAGAGGAAGGCAAGGGGGATGATCCGGAGGAAGCAACGCGTCCCCATTGATGTCGAAATAAGCTCGGGATAACGCTTGCGATGTCGCCTGCAAACGCCGGCGACATCGCCTCGGCGAAGCCGGTGTTGCCCGGACCGTGTTGACACTCAATTTCGGCAGTTGGTATAAACCTCAGGACGTCATTGCCGGTCGAGCTGATCGGTCGACGAAATACGGTTGCCGCGAATCCTGAATGCTGACATAATGCCCCGCCTCATGGAGGTGAGGAGTCGGGGCCGGCAAGGCTTTAATGCCGGATACCGGACGGAGCCTGCCTTCAGATCGTCGCGGAAACTCCACCGCAAACAGGGGAAAGGGTTCTATGAACAAGCAGGAACTGATCGAAGCCGTGGCCGCGTCCGCGGATCTGTCCAAGGCCGATGCCACTCGTGCCGTGGATTCCGTCATCGACAACGTGACTCAGACCCTCAAGAAGGGTGATCAGGTCACGCTGGTCGGCTTTGGCACCTTCTCCGTGAAGGAGCGTGCCGCACGCACCGGCCGCAACCCGCAAACGGGTGCAACCATCCAGATTCCCGCCAGCAAGGTTCCGGGTTTCAAGGCTGGTAAAGCGCTCAAGGATGCGGTAAACTAAACGCTTTCCTTGAGGGTGCTTAGCTCAGCTGGGAGAGCATCGCCCTTACAAGGCGAGGGTCGGAGGTTCGAGCCCTCCAGCACCCACCAGTAAAAGTCGGAGTGGTAGTTCAGTTGGTTAGAATACCGGCCTGTCACGCCGGGGGTCGCGGGTTCGAGTCCCGTCCACTCCGCCATACGAGAAGAGGGCATCCTGTTGGATGCCCTCTTTTTTTGCCCGCTTGTCGGTATCCCGCCTGGATGGAGAAGAAATCGGCGCCAAGCCTTTGAGCCCCGGCTCATTTGGTGGCATCCTAGGCGGTTTGTAGGGCGGCCCGGGTGGCGAATTCCGATTCCACCGGCCAGCCGACTGTCATCAGCAGCCTTCGGGGGCCCCCGCAGCCGCGGGGACGGAAAACGTACAGAGACACTATGCTTCAGTCCATCAGAGATAATATTACCGGCTGGATTGCCTGGGTTGTGGTCATTCTTCTCAGCATCCCCTTCGCCCTGTTTGGGATTAACACCTACTTCGAAGGGCGATTCACCAACGCTGTGGCCACGGTCAATGGCGAGGAGATCCCCAACCAGCGCTTCCGGGATCGCTACCAGAATCAGTTCCAGCAACTGCGGCAGATGTTCGGGGACCAGTTCGATCCAGAGATGATCGATGAATCCCGCCTGCGCCGTCAGGTCCTGGATCAAATGATTCAGGAAGAGCTTCTGATTCAGCGTGCCGAGGATCAGCGTTTTCGTGCCGACGAGCGCGAAGTGATTGAACAGATCCGTTCCATCCAGGCTTTCCATGTGGATGGCGAATTCTCGATGGAGCGTTATCGCACTCTGTTGCGGGCACAGAATATGACTCCGTCACAGCTGGAGCAGAACCTGACTCGGGAGCTCAAGGGTCAGTATCTTCAGAGCGCCGTTTCTCGTTCGACCTTTGTGACCGATCAGGAAATTGAGCGCATGGCGCGTCTGGAAGCCCAGCGCCGCATCTTCGACGAAATCAGTATTGCTCCCGCCGACTTCATTGATCGGGTCGATGTCAGCGACGATGAGGTCGAGGAATGGTACGAGACCCATGCTGATCGCTACATGACAGCCGAACAGGTGGATCTGCGCTACATCAAGCTGTCCATGGCCGAGGTTCGCGAGCGTATCGAGATCGGTGAGGAAGAGCTGCGTGAGGCCTGGGAGCGTGACCGGGAGCGTTACCTGGAGGACGAGGAGCGCTATGCCCGTCACATCCTGATTCGCATGGATGACGATGAATCCGCCGCCCGAGAGAAGATCGAGTCCTTGCGGCAGCGCCTGGCCGATGGTGAATCCTTCGAGGACCTGGCCCGCGAGTACTCTGACGATACCCTTTCCGGCGAGGAGGGTGGCAGCCTTGGCTGGGTCTTGCCCGGCGACATGGTTGACGCTGTCGATGAAGTGATTTTCACCCTGGAAGCGGGCGAAGTCAGTGAAGTGGTGGAGAGTGAGTTCGGTTTGCACCTGGTTCGGGTGGATGAGATCGAAACGCCGGAACCGCTGCCTTTCGAAGAAGCCCGTGACGAGCTGCTTGCTGATCTGCGCCAGACCGAAGCCGAGCGTCGCTTCTTCGATCTGCGCGAAACCATGGCAGATGAGGCCTTTACCAACCCGGATGCCCTGGAGCCCATTGCCGATATCCTTGACCTGGATATTCGGACGGTCGAGGACGTGACCCGGGATGAGGGTGAGGGCATTGCCGGCCATTCCCGTGTTCGTCAGGAAGCCTTCAGCGCCATGGTGCTGGACGAGGCGCTCAACAGTGATCCCATTGAACTGGATGACGACACGGTCGTGGTGCTCCGGGTAGTGGATCATCGTCCGGCCGAGCAGCGGCCACTGGAAGCTGTGGCCGACCAGATTCGCGAGGAAGTTCGTCAGGACAAGGCAACGCGGGAAGCCCGTGCCCTGGCCGAACGTTTGCGTGAACGGGCGGGCGAGGGTGAGTCCTTCCTGGATCTTGCCGAAGAAGCGGACCAGCCGATTCGTGAAGCGCGCAACGTCAGTCGCGACGAGCCCGATATGGATCGCATGCTTTCCCAGGCCCTTTTCCGGATGCCGCGGCCCGAGAACGGCCCGGTGACCGAGATCATCGAGAAGCAGGACGGCAGTCTTGCCCTGGTTGCTTTGCGCAGCGTGGAAAGCCCGACCCTGGATATGGACGCGGATGAACGCCATGATCGTCGCAATGCGGTGCGTAGCAGCCTGATGCAGGCTGAATTCAATGCCTATGTCCGCGAGCTGCGCCGCAATTCTGACGTCGAGGTTCTGCTCGACGATGAAGAGGAAGAACGGCGCTTGCAGGAAGATCGCATATAAGCAAGGGTTTAGGCGGTGAGCGGCCGTCATCCACTGGATGACGGCTCGCTTTTTCTGCTCACAGGCGGGGCGCGGAAGGTCCACGGTCTGACCTGTACAGTATGGCCCGCCAGACACCATACCCCCGAACCCGACGGGAGACCGGCATGCCGAAGATCAAGCTTCACTGGCAGATCCTGATCGCCATCGCCGTGGCCATCATTGCGGGCCTGATTACCGGCCATCCGGACGATACCACCCTCGGCGCACGAGCCATGGGGGTCTACGATTTTCTTGGCACCCTGTTTATCAGCGCCCTGCTGATGATCATCGTTCCCCTGATTGTTTCCTCCATCATCATTGGCATTGCCGGCATCGCCCGGGAAGGTCGACTGGGTGCCCTGGGAGGAAAGACACTGGGCTTTTACATTGGTACCGGCCTGGTCGCCGTCCTTGTGGGTCTGGTTGCAGTCAATCTTTCCCAGCCCGGTTTTATCAACGGAGAGCCGGCGGGCGATCGTTTGGCCCTGGATCGCGATGCCGATGAAGTGGTCGAGCAGGTCGGTGAGGGTGGCCCTGGCGAATTGGTAGCCATCTTCCACCGCATGATCCCTGAGAATGTGGTGGATGCGGCAGCGAATAACGAGCTCCTGGGCCTGATCTTTTTCGCTCTGCTGTTCGGTTATTTCATGACCCGGGTGAAGAAGGAAAACGCCGATACCCTCTACAGCTTCTGGGATGGGATCTTCGAGGTCATGATGAAGATTACCCATCTGGTGATGCTGTTCGCCCCCCTGGGGGTTTTCGGCCTGGTAGCCAAGGTGGCCGCCGAAACCGGTGTGGATGCGGCCGGGCCCCTGCTGGTCTTTGCGATCACGGTGGTGGTGGCCCTCGCCATTCACGTCCTCCTGGTCATGCCGCTCATGGTGCGGGTCATTACCGGCTACAATCCCTACCGTCTGTTCCGGGCCATGGGGCCGGCCCTGCTGACGGCTTTCTCGACCGCGTCCTCAATGGCCACCTTGCCCATCACCATGGACTGCGTGCGCAAGAACGCCAAGGTCTCGCAGAAGACCAGCAGCTTTGTGTTGCCCCTGGGTGCGACGGTGAACATGAATGGCACCGCACTCTACGAGTGTGTTGCCGCGATTTTCATCGCCCAGGCCTACGGTCTCGAGCTGACCTTTGGTGTGCAGTTCACCATCGTGGTTGCGGCCCTGGTCACTTCCATCGGCGTGGCTGGCGTACCCATGGCCTCCATGGTCGCCATCGGCATCATCCTTACC
>PWMQ01000020.1 GCA_003558125.1 Natronospira sp.
AGCCTGTCCTGAGGAGGTTCAGACATGAAACAGCAAAAGGGCTTTACCCTGATCGAACTGATGATCGTGGTCGCGATCATCGGCATTCTCGCGGCGATTGCCATCCCGCAGTACAACAACTACATCAGCCGGTCCCAGTTTACCGAGTGCAATAACCTGCTAGGTGGCGCACGGACGCCTATCGAAGAGCGTGTATCCCGTCGTGGTGTGGAGCGCTTCGACGATGAGATCGACGGTGTTGACGATCTTCGCGACCGTCTCGGCATCCAGATTCGTGGCCGCCATGCTTCCCTGAATGACCCGGTTGTCACCACCGGCGACGATGCCGCGGTGGACCTGACCTGCGAATGGGGTACAGGCGGTGACGGAGCCAGTGGCGACGAAGTGGTGAGTGACGCGCTTGACGGTGCCTCTATCACCTATAACTGGTCTCAGGATGACGATGGTAGCTGGCGTTGGACTTGTGGCGCTGTCGACGGCCTGACGGAGCAGGAAATGGACCGGTACGGAAGTGGTCTCTGTGAAGACTTCTTCATCGACGGCGAATAAGCACCTCGTAGTCCAATGCAAGTCTAGAAGCCCCCGCCTCGTCGGGGGCTTCTTTTATCCCGGCTGAAGCTTTTTCCGGCAGCCCCCTGAAATCCCGGCATTTATGGTAGGCACAGACGCAGGCATGATGTAACCTTTTCCGGAGGACACCAACTCCGGGGCACACGCCATGTCAGCAACCCAGAACAAGATCCGGCTGACCGGCCTGGCGCGGCGCATTGTCGCGGACGGCCTGCTGAGCGAGGAAGCCGCCATAGAGGCCAATCAGGCGGCGACCAAGGCCGGCCAGTCCCTCATCAGCCACCTGGTTGAGAAGAAGCGGGTGGATGCCCGTACCCTGGCCCACCTGGCCTCGGAAGAGTTCGGCGCCCCCCTGATGGACCTGTCGGTGATGGACCTGTCCCAGGCGCCGGTCCAGGATGTGGAGGAAAAGCTCCTCCGCCGCCACCACGCCGTGCCGCTGTTCAAGCGTGGCAAGCGCCTCTTCCTGGGGCTTGCCGACCCCACCAACCTGCAGGCCCAGGACGAGATCAAGTTCCATACCGGCTGCATGGTGGAGCCGGTGGTGGTGGAGGATGACAAGCTCCTCATCGCTTTGGACAAGGCCTTCGAGAGCATGGACGACGCGCTCGGGGAGCTGGACGACGATGCCCTGGATCTGGAAGTCGGGTCGGACGAAGAGGAATCCGACAGCGGGGCCGTCACCGCCAGCGACACCGAAGACGCGCCGGTGGTGCGTTTCGTCAACAAGATCCTGCTGGATGCCATCAAGCAGGGCGCCTCGGATATCCACTTCGAGCCCTATGAAAAATTCTACCGGGTCCGCTACCGCCAGGACGGCATGCTGCGGGAGGTGGCCAAGCCGCCGGTGAACCTGGCCACCAAGCTGGCCGCCCGTCTCAAGGTCATGTCCCGTCTGGATATCTCGGAGCGCCGCATTCCCCAGGATGGGCGCATCAAGATGAAGCTGTCCAAGAACCGGGCCATCGACTTCCGTGTCAGCACCTGCCCGACCCTGTTCGGGGAAAAGGTGGTGATGCGTATTCTCGATCCGAGCAGCGCCCAGCTGGGCATTGATGCCCTGGGCTATGAGGAAAAACAGAAAGAGCTTTATCTGGAGAACCTCAACAAGCCCTACGGCATGATTCTGGTGACCGGCCCCACCGGTAGCGGTAAGACGGTGTCGCTCTACACCGGGGTGAATATCCTCAATACCCCGGACCGCAATATCTCCACCGCCGAGGATCCGGCCGAAATCCAGCTGCCCGGGGTCAACCAGGTCAACGTACAGCCCAAGGTGGGGCTGACCTTTGCCGCCGCCCTGCGCGCCTTCCTGCGACAGGATCCGGACATCATCCTGGTGGGTGAGATCCGTGACCTGGAGACCGCGGAGATCGCCATCAAGGCCTCCCAGACCGGTCACCTGGTGCTCTCCACCCTGCACACCAACGACGCGCCCAAGACCCTGGCCCGTCTGGTGGACATGGGCGTGCAGCCCTATGCCATTGCCAGCTCGGTGACCCTGATCATTGCCCAGCGCCTGGGCCGGCGCCTGTGCAATAACTGCAAGAAGCCCGTCGATATCCCCCGCGAAGCCCTGCTCAAGGCCGGCTTCAGCGAGGCGGAAGTGGACGGCGGTCTCAAGCCCTACGGGCCCAAGGGCTGCGAACAATGCAACGAGGGGTACAAGGGCCGAGTGGGTATCTATCAGGTGATGCCGGTGACCGAGAACATCGGCCGCATCATCATGGAAGGCGGCAACTCCATCCAGATCGCGGAAGCCGCCGCTGACGATGGCATTCAGGACCTGCGCCGCTCCGGACTGAACCGGGTGGCGGACGGCACCACCAGCCTGGATGAGATTCTGCGCGTCACGACGGATTGACAACAAGACGCTGAGACGCGCGCCATGGATTGGCTCCGGGGGGATTGGCTCCGGGATTGGGAAATTCGCCACAGGATGGTGCTATGCTGACAGCAGAGCGGTGCACAGCCACCGCATGAACTACTTGCCTGAACGGGGAAGACCATGGCCAAGGCAGCAAGCAAAGCGAAACCGAAGAAGGAATACAAGTTCAAGTGGGAGGGCACCGACCAGAAGGGCAACAAGGTGACCGGCACCACCACGGGCCCTTCGGAAGCCATCGTCAAACAGGAGATTCGCCGCAAGGGCATCATCCCGGCCAAGGTCAACCGCGAAAGCGCCTTTGCCGGCATGGGCAAGGGCAAGAAAATCACCCCGGCGGACATCGCCATCTTCTCACGCCAGATGGCCACCATGATGAGCTCGGGCGTGCCTCTGGTGCAGAGCTTCGAGATCATCGGCCGCGGCAGTGACAACCCCAAGTTCCGCGACCTGCTGCTGAGGATCCGGGAAGACATTGAAGGCGGCACCAATCTGGCCGATGCCCTGGCCGCCCACCCCCAGTACTTCGACAAGCTTTACATCAACCTGGTCCGTTCCGGTGAACAGTCCGGTGCCCTGGAAGCCCTGCTGGACAAGATCGCCACCTACAAGGAAAAGACCGAGGCCCTGAAGGCGAAGATCAAGAAGGCCCTCTTCTACCCGACGGCGGTGATGGTGGTCGCCTTCATCGTGACGGGGATCCTGCTGATTTATGTGGTGCCCCAGTTCGAAGAACTGTTTGCCGGCTTCGGCGCCGACCTGCCGGCCTTCACCCAATTCGTGATCAATCTGTCGGAGTTCGCCCAGACACGCGGCTGGATGATCGTCGTCGGCATGGTAGCCTTCGGTTCGGGCTTCATGTACCTCAAGAAGCGCAGCCCCGCCTTCCAGCGGGGCATTGACCGCACCATGCTCAAGATCCCCCAGATCGGCCCCATTCTGCAGGATGCCGCCGTGGCCCGTTTTGCACGCACCCTGTCCACCATGTTCAGCGCTGGTGTGCCGCTAGTGGAAGCGCTGGAATCGGTGGCCGGCGCCACCGGCAATGTGATCTACGAGGAAGCCATTCTGAAGATGCGCGATCAGGTGGCCACTGGCCAGCAGCTCAATGTGGCCATGAACGAGGTCGGCCTTTTCCCCAGCATGGTGACCCAGATGGTGGCCATCGGTGAGGAAGCCGGTTCCATCGATACCATGGCCTCCAAGGTGGCTGACTTCTACGAGGAACGGGTGGACAACGCGGTGGACTCTCTCTCCAGCCTGCTGGAGCCGTTCATCATGGCCATCCTCGGCGTGCTGGTGGGTGGTCTCGTCATCGCCATGTACCTGCCCA
>PWMQ01000058.1 GCA_003558125.1 Natronospira sp.
TACTCATGGATCGCGAAACCTTTGAGGTCATCTGGCCACAGTTGCCGTAACGCCAGCCAGTCGAGGGTGCAACCGCACCCTCGGCTGCCAGCAAGCACAGGGATGTGCTCTTGGCCGGCCAGGCCTAAGACGAATGGTCACGATTGTCTGATTGCCCACCCTCAAACTTGCCCACCGAAGCCGCGGTAGGAGAGACATTCCTGTCTCGACCCAAGGCCGAGTGCCAGCACCGCCCGCCGGATCGACCCTGGAAAGGGTCTCCGACAGCGCCGCCGTGCCCAGCAACCCGCGTCGGCACCCAAACCTGGACTCTGCTCCCCGCTTTTCCGCGAAGAACCAAAAAAAGCCCCGACAGCATCGCTGCCGGGGCTTTCCTTCTTGCAGGGTATCGAGTCCGTCAGCCCTTAGCGGGCCGGTTCGGCGTACTTGCCGATCCAGTCCTTCACTTCCTCATACCAGCGGATGGAGTTGTTGGGCTTGAGAATCCAGTGGTTCTCATCCGGGTAGTACACCATGCGGGCATCAATGCCCCGATGGCGCAGTGTGCGGAAGATCTCGAAACCCTGGCCCACCGGCACGCGGTAGTCCTTCTGCCCGTGAATGATCAAGGCCGGCGTCTTGAAGTCACCCGCCAGGTAATGGGGCGAGATCTCCTCATAAATGTCATGTTCCCAGAAGTCGCCGAAGCGGTCGCTGTGCACGGCAAAGTCCGCCGACATCTGGGAGTACATGTTGTACACCGCGGCATGGATCACCAGGGTATTGAAGGGGTGATCCTTGGCCAGCAACACGCTGGACAGGTAGCCGCCGTAACTGCCGCCACCGGCCACCATGCGGTCCGCATCGATCCACGGCTTCTCCGCGAACCATTCCGCCGCCTTGATGGTGTCGGTATAGGGCTTGGTTTGCCAGTCCGGGTTGATGGAATCCGTGAACGCCTGACCGAAGCCATTGGAACCGTGGAAGTTGTGCCAGGCGGTCACATAACCCCAGGAAGCAAAGGTCTGGGCGTTCCAGCGGAAATGGAAGCCGTCGCTGATGGCGCTGTGGGGGCCGCCGTGAATCAGCAGAAACAGCGGGTACTCCTGGCTGTCGTCAAAGCCCGGCGGATAGTGGACCCACATCTGGATCTCCTGGCCGCCATAGCCCTCATAGGTCACCGACTCGTAAGTGCCCAGGTCCACCTCGGTCAGGGTCTCGTCGTTGAAGTCTTCCAGTCGCCGGGCATCGCCGCTGGTGGTATCCACCCGAACGGTGCGCGGCGGATACAGGAAACTCTCGTTCGTGGCGACGAGTGTCCCGGCGTCCGACACGGACAGGCTGTGGAAATTGGTGTCGCCGGTAATGGCCGTCGGCTCACCAGTCTCGGCATCAATGAAAAACACCCGCTGGGTGCCGGCATCGGCGATGGAGCCATACAGGCCACTGCTATCCGGCGCCCACACCAGACCCGAGACCGAGCGGTCCCAGTCCTCGGTCATCATCCGCTGCTCACCCGTGTTCACATCATGGAACATCAGTTGTTGTTGGTCGGCATAGAAGCCGCGGATATGCTGGCGCGTGAACGCCAGGGTCTGGCTGTCGGGACTGAACAGCGGGCTGCCGTCCGGGGCCTCATTGTCCGGGGTAATGTTGCGCGCATTCTCCGAACCCGGCTCCACCAGGAACAGATCCATCACCGGGTTCACCCCATCTCGTGCGCTGTCCGCCTGAAAGGCCAGCAGGGATTCATCCGGCGCCACGTCGTAACTGCCGGCCCCGGCCCCGGAGCGAGACAGCTGCCAGCCGGTGGGTTGCGTCAGCGGCTCAATATCACCACCTTCGGCGGGAATCCGGAACAGATGGTTTTCCCGCTCCTCGTCCAGCCAATGGTCGAACTGGCTATAGGGCAAATCATTCCAGGCATGAGCGGAGACGTGATCGTCCTTCTGTTCCTTCAGCTTCTCGGCCATCGCCTCCCAGTCCTTGTCCGGCCACACATTGCTGACGAAGTAGATGTGATCACCCACCCACTTGATGCCGCCCACGCCGGTGGGCACCTCGGTGAGCTGCTCCGCCTCGCCCGGCATATCCATGGGCAGCAGATAGACCTGGGGCCGCTCATCGTCACCCCGCCGGCTGGTGAAGGCCAGCATGCTGCCATCCGGGCTGAACACCGGGTTGCTGCCACCCGCCTCATGGCGGGTCAGCTGCCGCTGGCGCTCACCGTCCTCGTCCAGCAGCCACAACTGGGTCTCGGACTCATCGCTGTCCACGTTATAGGACGTCACCGGCACCACCACATGGCCACCGGCCGGGGAAATCACCGGACTGCCCAGGCGGTCCAGCTGCCACAACACCTCCTTGGACAGGGGGTTGTACTCATCATTGCCATTGGCCTCGGCGCAGCCTGTTGCCAGGAACAGTGCCAGACCGACCATCAAAAGACGTTGCATGTGTCGCTCCATGTCTGAATGGACGAAAGGGGAATCGGGCTATCGAAACAGAAGCCGGTATTGTTACACCATAACAACGCTGCCCGGCAAGTTTCCCACGCCAATGCCCGGCGAGCGTTGTAACGAAATTCCCAAGCTGTAGACGCGACATTCCTGTCGCGAAAGGCCGGCCCGAAGCCCCATCGGGGCAGGAATGGCCTGTTCGGAATGACCGGAATCTGAGCAGCTCAGTCACGACCTGCTCAGAAGTCGTTAATTTTGAGCAGCACCCTCAAAGACGATTGGCCAACCGCCCGCTCTATTCCCAACCCGTTGTAGGAGCGACATTCCTGTCGCGATTGGCCAGGTCGAAGCCCCATCGGGGCAGGAATGTGGCTCCCGCAAGAGTACCGGCAGCCGATTTAAATCAATCACCCACAGCTCAGGTTTGCCGACTCGCTTATTGGACCCCGGCCGATGGTGTGGATAGCCATTCCGTAATGCCCAGGGCATCGCGGTACACAAAGACCACCAGCACGGCCAGGCAGAGCACAGCAAAACTAACCGCAACGCTCACCGGGCGTGACGGCGATTCGCCAAGGCTGACTGTCTTGCCGTTTTCCTGAAGATAGTCCGAATAGAGGTCACAGGCCGAAATGAGGTAGATGGGCCTGAGCACCAGCAGCACCACACCCACCGCAATGACCAGTGGCACACCGGCCCAGAAGTAGATCACAAACATCTGGCTCGCCACGCTGTCATCGAAATTGACGGACCCGGGCCCGGCGGCGAGAAACACGATGGCCCCCACATAAGCCAGAATGCCCACCACCCAGCACAGCCCCGAATATCCCAGCCGCAGCATGGCGACATCCCTGAAACGGGCGGTCACGAAACGCACCGACTGTCGTCCTGACTCAATCAGGCCCTTGCCCGTAACCATGGCCGGAAGCATGCCCATGGTGCCCATCTTCCAGGCCTGGTAAATCGCTTCAGACACCGCCTTCTCACTCCAGCTACGCGTGTCATCCCGCTTGGGCAGCCGATCCAGAATGCGCATGACTGTCCACCAGCCGTCCACCCAGGAAAATACCCAGATGGGCCAGGCATTGGGGAGTACCAGCCGCAGACAGGCAGCCAGGTTGGCAGGCCGGCCCTGGCGATGCAGAAAATGCACAGCACCCATGGCCGCCGACAGAAGGCCCACCGGCAGGGCTACCAGGCCGACACAGACAAAGGACCACAGCAACAGGACGATATCGGCAATACCGGCCCCGTCGCTTTCCACGGCCGCTTCCCACACCGGCTCCGGGATCCA
>PWMQ01000003.1 GCA_003558125.1 Natronospira sp.
ATCTGAGTGTCCTGGATGGCTGGTGGGCTGAAGGCTATGACGGCGACAATGGCTGGGCCATCGCGCCCCATGACCGGGAGTTGTCGGCCGAGCAACGGGATCGGGTGGAAGCGGAGGATCTGCTGGATCTGCTCGAAGGGCAGGTGATCCCCGAGTATTACCGAATTGGCCCTGGCGCCTATTCCCCGGACTGGGTAGCCCGCTCCAAGCGTTCCATGATCAGTGTGCTGCCTCACTTCAATGCCGAAGGCATGGTGCGTGATTATGCCCAGCGTCTTTATGCGCCGGCAGCCCGTCACGGTGAGCGTCTGACGGCGGATGGTGCGCTTGAGGCGGAGCGTCTTGCGGCCTGGAAGGCCAGGGTTGCTCAGTGCTGGGAAGGGGTCGAAGTTCAGTGGCGGCGGCTACCTCCGACATCCATCCTGACCGGTGAGCGATTGAGATTGGAGGTCCTGGTCTGGCTCAACGGTCTGGAGTCCGGAGATGTCGTGTTGGAATGCCTGCTCAATGGTTGTGACGGCGAGGGGGATGCGTCCGAATGCCTGGTTCCGCTTCCTCACCAATCGCCTGCTGCGCTACTCGATGAGAGATCGACGCTGGTGCATACTTTTTTATCCACCAAGGATGAGGAAGAGGAGGCACAGGTATTTCGACTGGAGCTGGAGTCACCGGACAACGGTATCTATCAGCTGCATGTTCGACTCTACCCCTGGCACGAGTTGCTCAGCCATCCCTTCGAAATGGGGAAGATGCTGTGGTTATTCGAGACGGAACCAATTGAGGATTGAGAGTCGGGCCGTCCCGGCCGCTGGAGACCACCCGCTCCCTAAGACAGGCGGCCAGCGCCGGCAGCGACTCCTTTCCGCTCATGCGCCAGGACCAATTGCCCGCCGCGGTCCCCGGGGTGTTCATTCGTGCCTCGCTCCCGAGGCCAAGCAGATCCTGGAGCGGGATCACGCTTAATTGGCCCAGGGATTCCAGACAGCCATTCACCAGTCGCCAGTGCATGGGCTGTTCCGTGTCCAGGGCCTGTTCAGAAAGGGCGGCTAATACCCCTTCGCGTTGTTCCTCTTCAAGGCCGGACCACCAGCCCATGAGTGTGTTGTTGTCGTGGGTTCCCGTGTAGACCACGCAATGACTGTCGTGGTTGTCCGGATGATGGGGGTTGCCCTCCTTGCCATCGAAGCCGAACTGCCAGATGCGCATGCCCGGCAGGGCGAATTGATCGCGAAGCTGTTCCACTGCGGGCGTGATATGGCCAAGATCCTCGGCCACCAGCGGGAAATCGCCCAGAACCCGGTGAACCTGCTGCAGGAGCGCTTCGCCCGGCACTGGCGTCCACTCGCCGTCGGCCGGGTCACTGTCAATCGGATGCGACCAGCAGGATTCAAGGCCCCGAAAATGGTCCAGGCGCAGGATGTCGAACAGCTCCAGTTGATTCATCAGGCGTTCAAGCCACCATTTGAATCCATCTTCCTGCAGGCGGGCCCAATCATAGACGGGCGTACCCCAGCTTTGCCCGGCCTCGCTGAAGGCATCCGGGGGCACTCCGGCAATACGGCGTGGATGGCCGTCTGCATCCAGATTAAAGTAGTGCTGATATTGCCAGGTGTCCGCACTGTCGGCGGAGGGGTAGAAGGGGAGATCCCCATACAGGGCGATACCACGGCGGTTGGCGGCGGTCTTGAGTTGCCGCCATTGCTGATGGAAGAGGAACTGCCGCAAGGCCTCCCGGTCCATGGCCGCCTCAATGTACTTGTCCAGTGGCAGCACCGGGTCTGGTTCATAGTAGCGAAAGCAGGCCGGCCAGTACGGCCAGGCCGCACCGTCGAACTGCGTCCGCAGGGTATGGAACTGGCACCAGGGGCGAAGCCAGCTGCGGTGGTGGTGGCGAAAGGCCTCAAAGGCATTGGACATGGCCCGATTGCCGCCATTCCGGATTCGCCCCATGGCGGCATGAATAAGCGCAGGGCTGGCGGTCCCCGGCGCTGGATTCGGCAGCTCGAAGTCTTCGGCCACCTGCTCGGCATCGATCAAGGCGGTATTCCCGGCGAACAGGGAAAGGGGCTGATAGGGCGAGGCGCTTTCATTGACCGGCAGCAGGGGCAGGGTCTGCCATACTGTCACGCCGGCTTCGCTGAGAAAGTCAATGAACTCAATGGCCGCCTTGCCCAGGGTGCCTACGGGGCCGGGTCCTGGCAGGGAAGTGGGGTGGAGCAACACCCCGGCTCGACGGCGGCCAAATACGAAGTCGCGACGCATGGTTACTGGGCGGGACGCATGGTCCCGCCGCCCTCCGGTTCACCGCCGCCCCGGGAGAAGGGTTGTTCCAGGTGATCCGGCGGTGGCCGGTCCATGTGGCGGTAGAGATCGGCCAGATGCCGGCGATACAGGCGTTCGAAGCGGGCCACGATGGGCTCGGGATTGTAGTCACCGGGCCACCAGAACCAGTCGGAGCCTTCGCAGACGGCCAGTTGCCGACTGCTTCGCTGGCGAATGTCATCGGGCAGCCTGTCCCATTCCTGCTTGGCGGCCACGAGCATTTCCCAAGCCCGGTTCTTGTCCTGATCTCCCATCCAGGTATCCAGGTTGCCATGCACCCAGCTGCCTGCCCGCAGACGCTTCAGCTGACGGATCGGTACAGCAGGGTCTCGCAGGCAGCGGGAAAAAGTGGTGAGTTCAATGTCCGGATGGGCCAGCAGTTTTCGATACAGGCTGCCAATGAAATGGTAGCCATTGTCCGGGTAATGCTCCCAGGCGTTCTCGCCATCCAGGATCACCGAGACCACGCGCCCGGGTTCGGCCTTCTCCATGGCAATGGTCTCCAGGTGATGAATGAAGTTGGCCACGGCATCGTCGGCATGCCAGTCCTTGTAGGTGAAGCCGATGAGATCGGACAGACCGTCATCGCGGAAGAAAATGGCCGGTCCGTCTTCAATCAATTGCCAGGGTCGATGGATCTGATCCGAACCGGGATAAGGGCGGCCGAGGCTGTTGCAGAGAACCGCCTGACCGCTGGCAGCCCAGGCAAAACCCGCTTCGCCCAGCAGGCGGACGGTTTCGCGGCAGATTGCCCCTTCCGCCGGCCAGCAGCCCTGGGCGGGGCGGCCGAAGCAGCGTCGGTGATGGTCATTGGCGGTATCAAGATGCCATCGCACTCGTTCCCGACCGCCGGGGTAGCGGGTAGCCAACGGCAGGCTGGATTCGGGTCGGGCTTCCCGGGCGGACTGGAAATCCAGCAGCAGGGGCAGGATGGGATGCCCCCAGGGGCAGCTGGCCAGCTCGATACGGTCGTTCTCCAGCAGTCGCCGGTAGCGGGGCAGGAGATCCTGCAGGGTGTCGCTGATCAGGCTTAACAGCAGCTGGCGATCCGGGTAAGTGAAGCTGCCGGCCCGGCCGAGCAACTGATCGACACGGCGATCATCACGGCGCAGGGTCTCGCCCAGCCAGGCCAGGTGAAACCAGACCAGCAGGTCGAGAATGAAGCGATCCTCCAGGTAGGCCAGACCGTCGCCTTCGGCCAGCACCGAGGCAGCCATGTCGGCCAGTCGTCGATAGGGCGGAAAGCGTTCGATCAATCGCTTTCGGTTGGCCTGAAGGCAGGCACGCACCAGGCCCCGGCGATCATCCTCATTGAGCGGCAGAACCGGATGGGCGAGGGCATCCAGCACGCGGTCACCGATGGGGCTGCCATCCACCTGGTGGCGCTTGAGGCGTCGGC
>PWMQ01000083.1 GCA_003558125.1 Natronospira sp.
AGCCCCTGCGATGATCCGGACCATATCTACTGCGAGGACTTCGAGGGCTTTCCCCAGCAGACCGGCCCGCCCGCCGGTTGGTCCCTGACCCAGGGGCCGACGGAACGGGTTGGTGTTGGCAGCCAGACGGCCAACTCCCCGACACAGTCACTGTTTCAGCGTGGGAACAATGTGCGAGTCGAGTCGCCGGTCATCGACCTGTCGGGCCAGCCCGATGCCATGCTGACCTTCTGGGTTTCACGCGGCCACAGTGCTGAAACGACTCCCAATGAAAACGTTCCACTCACCGTCACCTATCGCGATGCGAACGGTGATTGGCAGGAGCTTGACGAGATTCCGGGCGGTTTCGATGTCCGCGAGTTTTTCCGTGTTCACATCCTGCCGGAGGATGCCCTGCATGCAAACATGCAGTTGGGCTTTCGACATCCGGCCGGGGGGTGTCAGTCTGGCGGTAACTTCGTCTGCTACTGGCATATCGATGACATTGTCGTCGGCGAGCCTTCGGCAGTGGAGTTATTGGTCGAAGGCCAGCCGGAGGAATGGACGGTAAATGTAGGGGATACTGTCGAGTTCGAAGCGCGGGCGTTCGGATGTGACGATGACTTCCTGCGCTGGCGTGATACCTGGGATTTTAATGATGGTCCTGCCGAGCAGGAGGACTTTCCGGAATCCTCTTGTCAGCGTTCCCCAATTGTCAAGACTGATGTTTTTGATGCCCCGGGAACCTATCACGTTGAATACATCAGTGAATATTGTACTGCCTGGTTTTTCTTATGGTGCATTGGCGACTGGGCCGAGCATGGCAGTGACACCGTCACAGTCACGGTGGAGGAATCATTCGATGAGGCCACCCTCCTCTTCGATTACCGAATGGAGGAGGATGAATGGACCGGTGCTTCCGGTGAGGTTGAGGACTCATCCGGCAACGGTTTCCACGCCACCTCCAGTGATGCCGATACCCGAGATGAGAATCCCGACCCGGCCATACCCACCGATCCGGGGACCTGTCGCTACGCCGATCTCACTGGTCCCGGGCGGATCAGTCGCGCCCTGCCAAGCGGCGTCAACGAGGCTGAGTCTTTCAGCGTAGCCTTCTGGCTGAATATGGGCGCTGACCCGGAAGCCTCGATCTTTGCTCTCGGCAATATTGACGGCCTCTATGCCGAGCGCCTTGAGATATTGCAAAGGGCATCCGGGACCCTGGCTGCCGTATTTCGATACGTCAATGGAACCGAGCAGATTCTCGATACCGGTACCAGTGCACCCTTTAACAACCAGTGGGTTCATGTCGCCGTTACCCGCAGGACAGAGATGATCGATAACCGCCGTCATGTCACAGAGCGTGTGTTCATTGATGGTCAGATAGCTGCACAAGAGGTGGCCGATTATCCACCGGGCCAGCAGGCCGGTACCTTTCTACGAGGTGCTGCCGGCAACTTGAATATCGCGGGCTTTGCTGGCGGTGCTTTTTCCGCTAATGCCTACATGGATGAGATTCAGTTCTACGAAGGTGCCTTGACGTCAGGGGAAGTTGATGAGATCAGAAACCGGGTCTTCCCCTGTGCCGCCGAGCTGGCCTATTTCGTGGTCGATGCACCGTTCGCGGCCAGTGTCTGCGCACCAGCGCCTTTCACCGTGACTGCATACGACGCCAACGACAATGTGCTCAGCGACTATCTAGGCACCATTGACCTGCAGACTTCAGTCAACCGCGGTATTTTTGATCCTGGCAGTACGGGCCCCGGTACCGGCGTCTATGAGTTTCAGGGAGCGGATCAAGGATCGGCAGGGTTCACTCTAAGTAATGAGAGTGCCGATACCCTCTTTATCACGGTAACCGACAAGGAAACCGGCATTACCGCCAGCTCCGACCCCATCGAATTCGCCGAAAACGCCTTTGAAGTTGTCTGGATCGACGCCTTGGGTGAAGAGGTGGTGGCAGGCCGCCCCCACGCCTTGAGCGTTCGAGCCCTGCGGCGCGAGCCGGGCAACGGCGAGTGTGGGCTAAACAGCAACTATGACGGCAGCATTGGACTCAAGGCCTGGACCGCGCGCAGTCCCCAGGACCCCGGCGGGCAAGGGCCAGGCATTGATGGCAGCGTGCTCCCCGATGGCCCGCCGGGTGGCAACAACATCAGTCTCGATTTCAGCGCGGGGGAAGCTTCGGCTGAGCTCGATACCACGGATGTGGGTCAATACCGACTCACGCTGGTGGATGACACTAGCGGATTGGTCGTTGACGAGAATGGTGACCCCATTCCAGTGACTGGCGAATCCGCCCAGGCGACCGTGCGCCCCTTCGGCTTTGCCATAGACCAGGTCGAGATGAATGGCGACACCAATCCGGCCGGCACCGCGCCGGGTGATGCCGTGTTCGGAGCGGCCGGCAGCGAATTCTCTGCACGGGTGATGGCTGTCCAGTACCAAGCCGCTCACGACAGCACGGGTGACGGCCTTCCGGCCCCTGGCGCCGTGCTGGCGCCCGTGGGCGAAACCCCCGCCTTTGCCGCCGGGGGGCAGCTTGATCGCCTCACTGACTCGGCTTCCTTTACGCCCACCGAGGGGCAAGTGGGCGAAGTTACTGGTGGTGAGCTGGCCAGCGGTGATTTCAGTGGTGGCATTGCTCAACTCAACAGCCTTCGCTACAGCGAGGTCGGCTCCATGACGCTCGAGGCGCGGGTCGAGAATTACCTCGGTGCGGGCCTGACGGTCTTTGGGCCCAGCGATCCGGTTGGTCGTTTTACCCCAGCGCGTTTTGAAGTTGAAGCAGTCGATGACGGTGCCATCGAGACTGGCTGTGTCACGGGTTTTTCTTATCTCCGCTCTGATCTGGCCTATGCCCAACCGCCCCAAATACGGATCACGCCCGTGAATGAGCAGGGTCAGCACACTCAGAATTACGCTCGTTTCGCCGGGGCGAACTGGTGGCGGCTGCCAGCGCTTGAGCCGGAGTACACCGATGAGGCTATCCCAACAGCCGTTGAAGACGACCTCATGGTTGATACGGACATGGCCGATCATGCCCCCGAGACCGATCAACCGCAGAATGATGGGCCGGGCGACAACAACCGCCTATTGCTTGAACTGCAGGGTACGCTCGCCTACAGGTTTGCCAGCAACACCACGCCTCTGATCGAGCCCTTCGATGCCGACTGGCGTATGCGTTTAACTGTGGAAGACCAGGACGGGGTTGCCTACGAAAACCCTGATGACGGCAGTGCCGTGTTCGAGCATGAACTGCCATTCAATGCGTCCGCCGAACAGCGTCAGGGCCGTTTGTATCTCGGTAATGCCCATGGATCTGATCGTCTGGATCTTCGCGGCGTGGTGCGAACCGAGTATTACGACGGGCCGGATATCGGCTGGCGGCTCAACAATGAGGATAACTGCACCACCGACGTGGAGTTGACCATTAGCCGCATCGATGGTGACGGCGATACCTGCGTCATCGAGCTCGGCAATGACAGCGGGGCCGGCTGCCAGGAGTCCGGCGATCCGGCCCGTTATTGGCAAACACCTCCCGAAGACGGCGACTTCAACGCCTGGTTCCGCGCCACCAATGATGTGGGTAGCCATGTGGTCAGTCCCACTAGCATGCCCGAATGGCTGGAATACGACTGGTCCGGTGATGGCGATGCCCATGACCAGCAACCCCAAGGCATGATCACCTTCGGAATTTACGGAGGTCAGGATCGTCAGATTGACCTGCGGGAAGCCCGGTAAGGGACAACCGCTGTGGGAGCGCCTTTAGCCGCGATAGGGGGCATATCGAAGCCATAATCGCGGCTGAAGCCGCTCCCACAGCAGATCCCCCCTCCCACCGCCAACAACCAAAAAGGTTTCCCTTGGGGTGCTCTGCGCGAGGCCCACTCACTGCCTCAAATGAGAAGCCCCGTTCACGTCGATGGTTTTGTTCTTGCGCAAGCGTCTCGGCTGGCTTGAACCAGCCCAGGTGTTTTTGCCTATTTTGTGTTGTAACTGTGTTGATTCATTGTGGCCAAGGCAACAAGAATGGGCTGATTTTTAGCGCCTTCTTGAAGTTTTTGAGAAAGCTTTGGTTTGGCCTTGAAAAGGCATTCCTGCCTGCATAAGATTGCGCCCTCCTGGCCGAGGGGCACCCTCCTGAGGGGAGCGTGAACGCCGATTCATGCCACACGTTCGTGGGTGCCTTCGTCTTCAATCATGCTACTGGCTGATGCCAAGCCGGACAGTGAGATGAAGCTGTTCGCCGCAACGCTGTGCGTTTGATTGACGGCTCTTCGGCTCAGGAACCGCAATCTAGTCGGGGGATCAATAGTGCTCATTTTTTCTTGGCCAGAAGGTCAAGCGGGAGCCTATTGCCTAAAATCTTCGGAGGGAGTTCAATCGTGAAGTTCAAACATATCTTTATCGCATCCAGCCTGCTGTTTTCCATCAATGCCCAAGCCAATGATTACTTCCCCATCGAGGCCGGTGACGAGTTCCACTATGACAAGGTCACTTTCGGTGCGGAAACCCAGGGCATCAAGCAGATGTCAGTGCAGAACAGCAGCGGCGAGCACTGGAAGCTCGTGAGCGACTTTATCGGTCTGGGCCAGAAGTGGGTCTGGACCAGTGAAGGCAATGACATTCTTTATGTCTTCAATGCGGACAGTGGTTATGGCGAGTCGGTGGTGGATTTCTCTGCCCCGGAAGGCGCCAGCTTCGCCACGCCGCTGGGTCCGTGCAACCACACCGCCACCATCGCTGCCCGTGGTGAAAGCCTCCAGACTGCTGCCGGCAACTTTGATGATGTGATCCGTGTGGATTTCAGTGGCGATTGCTATGAAGACGCCATCGACTCCGCCTGGTTTGCTAAGGGCACTGGCCTGGTAAAGTGGAAAGCCCGGGGTATTTTCATGGGTGGCAGCATTCCCAGCTATGAACTGGCTCATGGTGTCATCGACGGCAACAGCTTCCCCGCTCGCGCCGAACTGGCCTACAGCATGAACCTGCCCAGCCAGCGGGTGATGATCAACCAGGACGGTGTGATCGAAGCCTATCTCAGCGTAACCAATCTGGGTCAGGCCCCGGTTGAGCTGCGCTTTGACAGCAAGCAGCACTTCGAGATCGAACTGATCGATGCCAATGGTGTAGTCCATAGTGCCTGGTCCACCGGCAAGTTCTTCGCGCAGATTGTCAACTACAAGACCATTGAGACGAACGAAACCCTGACCTTTGGTGGTGAGCTGGCGCTGGAAAGCCAGGTGGCCGAGCATCTCGACATCGGTACCTATACCCTGCGCCTGACCTTCAAGGGACAGACCACTCCCAATGCCAGCATCTACAGTGATGCCCCGGTGGTCATCGAGGCGCCTGTCCACCTGGACAGCGAAATGAACCACTTCTGATCCTGAGTGATTGGAATAGTGGCTGAAAAGAAAACGCCGCGGCATCAGCCGCGGCGTTTTCTTTTCCTTCCAGCTTTGCGCCCTTGGCGCTCTCTGCGCGAGGCCCCCCTCACTGCCTCAAATGCGAAGCCCCATTCACGTCGATAATCGTCCCGGTGGCAAACTCGGCCTCTTCCGAGGCCAGCCAGGTGACTGCCGCCGCCACGTCCTCGGGGGTGGCCACCCGCCCCAGGGGGCTCTGGGCGCGGATGCCATCACCCTCCGGGCCATCCAGCAGTTCACGAGTCATATCCGTTTCCACAAAGCCCGGTGCCACCGCCGCGACGCTGACGCCGCGCCCGCCCAGGGCCTGGGCCAGCGATTGGGTCAGGGCATTGAGTCCGGCCTTGCTGGCCCCATAGGCGGGGGCCTCGGGTTCGCCGCGAAAGGCGCCGCGAGAAGAGACGTTGATGATCCGGCCACGGCCGCGCTCGGCCATGCGCTGTCCAAACAGAAAACTCAGATGGGCGGGGCCGCTCAGGTTCAGCGCCAGAGTCTCTTCCCAGATCGCCCGCCAGTCCTCGAAGTCCATCTCCGCCACGGGCCGATGGCGGAAGATGCCGGCATTGTTGACCAGCACATCCACCGGGCCGAGATCATTCTCCGCCTCGGTGACCAATGATCGACAAGCCTCTACCTGATCCAGTGACGCCCTGAGCAGGCAATGACCCTCGCCGGGTAGGCTATCCAGGGCGGCCCGGGCGGTGGTCTCGTCATGGGCGAAGTGCAGACCCACCCGCGCTCCATCATTGGCAAAGCGACGGGCGCAGGCCAGGCCAATACCCCGGTTGCCACCGGTGATCAGAACCGCTTGCCCGGCGAAGCGCCCGGCCATCAGCTCTTGCCGTAAAGGTTGAGCAGCCAGGCCCGGATGTGGTCGATCTCTTGCGGGCAGACCGCGTGGGGCATGGGATAGGTGCGCCACTTGATGGGATAGCCCATGCGCTCCAGGTGGCGGAAGGAGGCCTCACCCAGGGTTGGCTGGACCACCGGGTCCTGGGCACCGTGGGCCATGAAGATGGGCAGATCCCGATTGGCCCCGCTGGCTTCCTCTTCCAGCTTCTCGGCCCGGGGCAGATAGGTGGACAGGGCGATCAGACCGCCGAGGCGCTCCGGATAACGCAGGGCCGCCAACAGCGCCACCGCCCCGCCCTGGGAGAAGCCGGCGATGACGATCTTCTCCGCCGGGATGCCCCGGTCGATCTCGTGGCGAATGAGGTGATTGACCGTCTCGGCCGATTGCTCGATGCCTTGCAAATCCTGGGGCGAGTTGCGTTCCAGGCTGACAATGTCATACCAGGCCCGCATGGCCATGCCCCCGTTCAGGGTCACCGGCCGCACCGGCGCATGGGGGAAGATGAAGCGCAGGGGCAGCACCCGCTCCAGATTCAACTGGGGCACCATGGGTTCAAAGTCATGGCCGTCGGCGCCCAGGCCGTGCAGCCAGATCACACTGCCCACCGGCTCCTCGCCGGTGCTCATCTCCAGGCAATCAATGCTCTGCTGGTTCATCGCGGTTTCCTGTGTCGAGTGCGCGGGCAGTTTAACAAATGCCCGAATGAGGCGGGGGTGGGGGAAGCCTCAAAAAACCTGGCCTCGCGCAGAGCGCGCCAAGGGCGCGAAGGAAAAACATTTCTCGCGCGGAGGCGCAGAGGAAAACCTTTTTAGTTGTTGGCGGTGGGGGGTATCTGCCGTAGGAGCGGATTTATCCGCGATCGTGGCTTCGATCTGCCCCCTATCGCGGCTAAAGCCGCTCCTACGACGGGATGGCACATTCATCCCTATCCGACTGGTCACTATTCCTCTCGAAGTGTCAGGGCAAGAATACCCCCCCCACAACATAACCCATCTTTTCTTTGCGCCTCCGCGCTTCTGCGCGAGATCGCCTTTGACTTTTCTGCGCGCCCTTGGCGCGAGCAACTACTAAGGGTGCCCCGTTCAAGGGGTGGCACGGCTCGGGGGTGTCTTAGACGCTTATTTTGGATGAAAACCGAGGGAGGAGTCGGCCATGTGGTGGCGAGAGCGGGGATGGGTGAAGGGACTTTGGATTCTGTTGCTGTTGGCGTCGCTGGCCCTGGGGGGCGTCACTGCTTGTCTGGACAGTGGCAGCAATGGCGATGATGACAGCGGCAATGGCGCCGACAACGGTAACGGCGAAGATAATGGAGATGGCGATGATGGCAATGGGGATGACGGGGATGACGATGACCCCGAGGGCTTCGACGCCCTGATCCAGGCCTACCTGCAGGAGAAGTTCAGCCAGCATGCCGCCGACCCCTGTTTTGCCGTGGGCGTGGTGACGCCGGAAGCGATCGAGATCGGTACCGCCTGCACCAACGAGGCCACCGGGCAGGCCGTTGATGCGAATTCCCGCTTTCAGATTGGTTCCATCACCAAGCCCATGCTGGGCATTGTCACCCAGGCCGTGATGGCCCAGCAGGACCAGCCCGTGGACACTCTGGTGGAAGACTGGCTGCGTCCGGATGCCCAGATGCCCGACAATCAGGGCGTGGCAATCAATCTGG
This sequence comes from Natronospira sp., assembly GCA_003558125.1. GTDB lineage: Bacteria > Pseudomonadota > Gammaproteobacteria > Natronospirales > Natronospiraceae > Natronospira > Natronospira elongata. The sequence continues at coordinate 7,934 of PWMQ01000083.1, forward strand.
CCCATGTCCTGACGCACACCTCGGGCCTGGCCCGCTTTCCCGTCCCACCCCTGCCGGTCAACGATTGGGACGACCCCTACAAGGACATCAGCCCGGAAGCGTTGATCGATACCCTGAGCGATGAGGACAACATCCTTGAGAATCCGGTGGGCGAATACGGTTACTCCAACTACGCCACCATGCTCCTGACCGTCGCCGCCACCGACCGGTCGGACACCGATTTCGGCGATCTCCTGGATCAGGTCATCTTCGGCCCCGCCGGCATGAGCAGCGCAAGCCTGAGCGGTGATCTCATCCAGGGCCATACCGATGACGGCAATCCCACCGTGCCCTGGCAATTCCACGAGAATGTCGCCGGCCTGGGGGGTGTCCGCGCCTCGGTGTCCGACATGCTCGCCTTTATCGACACCAACCTTGGCGCCGCCGATGATCCGGATCTGGCCGCCCTGTGGGAAGCACAGCAGTCTCTGGTGGATTTCGGAAACTTCCGGGTCGGATCGCTCTGGAACCTTGCCGACAGCTGGTACGAGGATGGCGAGACGCTGGTTTTCCACGATGGCGTGGTGGGTGGCTTCACCAGTTTTCTGATCTTCGAACGCCAGGGCGACCGGGGCGTGGTGGTACTGGCCGATACCTTTGGCATCGATGCTGCCGAGGGCATTGGCGATGAAGTGAGCGAGTTGGCCGCCATCCTGCTGGACCCGGAGGAGGAGCTGGAAGAGCCGACGGCCGCGCCCCTGTCAGAGGCCGGCATGGCCCGTGTTGCTGCCCGCGAGGCCTTTCTCGACACCGCACGCCAATTGCGTGCCCGGCGGGTGCCGTCGCCTGAGGCTGCCAACACCGCCCCGCAACTCCAAGCCAGCTGGCCCCTGAACGGGACCCGGCTGGAGCATTTCCCCGACCGGATTCAGCTCTCGGCCAGCTCCTCCCTGGATGCCAGCCGTTTGCATGCCGGGCAGATCCAGCTCGAACGGATCCACCCCGATGGCCGCGTGGAAGCCATGAAGCTGGATCAGCAGGCCATCAGGCTGGAGCCCCTGGATCAGCATGCCCACAGCTTCCGCCTGATCTTGCCTCGCGACCTCCAGGGCGAGACCGGTCACTTCCGCCTCCGCCTGCGCCATGACGGCCTCGCCACCGACCTGGCCGGCAGACCGCTGGATGACTTCAGCCTGCGTTTTACAGTGGGTGAGGTGGCACGGGACTGAGGTGGCTTGGTTCAAGGGCATGCCTCGGGCGGAGGGCGCCGAGGCTGCGGAGAAATTTAAGGGCGGCCTCGCGCAAAGGCGCTAAGACGCAAAGGAAAGGCATTGGCTTTGTTGGGGGCGTTTCCCGTAGGAGCGGATTCATCCGCGATAGCAGCCACACCGCAGCCCCAATCGCGGCTAAAGCCGCTCCTGCGGCAGATTACCCCCACCCACAACAAAAAGGTTTTCCTTAGCGTCTTAGCGCCTTTGCGCGAGGCCCGCCTTTGAATTACCAGGCCCCCTCATCCGAAGGCCCATCCCTCAAACCCAGTCGCGGGCAACCAGGTAGCGTTCGTAAAGCTCGGCTTCGGGGCTGCCGGGTTCGGGGTGGTAGTCGTACTCCCAGCGGACCCTGGGGGGCAGGGACATGAGGATGGATTCGGTGCGCCCGCCGGATTGCAGGCCGAAAAGGGTGCCGCGGTCATAGACCAGGTTGAATTCCACGTAGCGCCCGCGCCGGTAGAGTTGAAACTCCCGTTCGCGTTCGCCGTAGTCGTGGTCGCGGCGGCGCTGGACGATGGGCTCGTAGGCAGGCAGGTAGTGGTCGCCCACCGAGCGCATGAAGGCGAAGCTGGTGGGGAAGTCCCAGTGATTGACGTCATCGAAGAACAGCCCGCCGATCCCGCGCGGTTCATTGCGGTGCTTGAGGAAGAAATACTCGTCACACCAGCGCTTGTAGTCGGCATAGACCTCGGGGCCGAAATGGACGCAGGCCTGGTGGGCGGTTTCATGCCAGTGGCGGCAGTCCTCGTCGAAGCCATAGTAGGGGGTGAGGTCGAAGCCCCCGCCAAACCACCACACCGGGGCCTCGCCGGCTTTTTCCGCCACGAAGAAGCGCACGTTCATGTGACTGGTGGGGACATAGGGATTATGGGGGTGCATGACCAGCGAGACCCCCATGGCCTCGAAGCTGCGCCCGGCGAGTTCCGGCCGACGGGCCGAGGCGGTGGCGGGCAGGGCATCGCCCATCACATGGCTGAAATTGACCCCGCCCCGCTCGAACAGGGCGCCATCGCTCAGCACCCGGCTGTCGCCGCCGCCCCCTTGTTCCCGTTCCCAGGTATCGCGACGGAAGCGGGTGCCGCCGTCCAGCATTTCAAGGCGCTCGGTGATCCGGTCATGGAGGTCGGTGAGGTAATCCTTCACCGCCTGCTTGTCCACGCCCTCGCTCATGGTTTCTCGGCTCCGGCTCTCAGTATCCGACCGCTGGCAAGATCACGGATTTCGCTGGGCCCGCTGTAGTCGCCCACCGGTGCATCCAGAATGGCATCCAGGCCGCTTGGGAAGGCCTGGCGCACGGCGGCGGCAGTTCGGCAGGCAACGTCTCCGCTCAGGTTGGCGCTGGTGGACACCAGGGGGCCACGAAAGCGGCGGCAGAGCTCCCGGGCCAGATCATGATCCGGCACCCGAACCGCCAGGCTGCTGCGGCCCCCGGTGAGCCACTCGGGGCAGTCCTCGGCGGCCGGCACGATCCAGGTCACCGCCCCCGGCCAGCTTTCCTCCAGGGCCTGACGCTGCTCACGGCTCAGGGGTCGGATCAGGGACTCCAGTTGGGGCAGGGAATAGCCGATCACGATCAGGCCCTTGCGGCGTTCCCGCTGTTTCAGCGACAGCACCCGCAGCACGGCGCCCTCATCCAGGGCGTCGCAGCCCACCCCGAAGACGCCTTCGGTGGGATAGGCGATGACCCCGCCCGCCCGCAGCTGCTCGACGGCCTCGTCAAGTCCTGGGTGGTCGGCCAGGGTCCGGTCGGCCGGTGGCATGACGTGCTTGGAAGACATGGCCGGGGGTCAGGAGGCGGCGGACTTCTTCTTGCCGGCCTTCTTTTTCTTCTTGGCGGCTTTTTTCTTTGCCGCCTTTTTCTTGCCGGTCTTCTTCTTCGCGGCCTTCTTGCTTGCCTTCTTGGCCGCGCTCTTCTTGCCGGCCTTCTTGCGGCGGCCGAAGCGGCCCTTGCGTTCCGGCGCGTTGGCAATCATCTCCCGGATTTCCGGCAGGGTCAGATCCTTGGGGTCCCGGTCCTTGGGCACGCTGACATTCTTGTTGCCGTCCGTCATATAGGGCCCGAAGCGACCATTGAGCACCCGAATCCCCTCGTCGGGGAAATCCTGAATGATGCGGTTGGCGTCGGCCTTCTTCTTTTCCTCGATGATCTCCAGCGCGCGGGGCAGCTCGATGGTGTAGACATCGTCGTCCTCGCCCAGGGAAGCGAACTTGCGGCCGAACTTCACATAGGGGCCATAGGGCCCGATATTGGCCTGGACCGGCTCCCCGTCCGGGGTCTCGCCCAGGTCCCGGGGCAGATTGAACAGGGCCAGGGCCTCGTCCAGCTCGATCTCGTCCATCTTCTGGCCCGGACGCAGGCCGGCAAACTTGGGCTTTTCCTCATCGTCCTTGGTGCCGATCTGCACGAAGGGTCCGAAGCGGCCGAAGCGGACCGTGACCGGCCGCCCGCTCTTGGGGTCGGTGCCAAGCTCACGGGCCTGAACCGCCTCTTCCCGGGTCACCGTCTTTTCCTTGTCTTCCACCCGCTCCCGGAACGGCGTCCAGAACTCTCGCATCAGCGGAACCCAGTCCTTCTCGCCCCGGGAGACGGCATCCAGCTCGTCTTCCAGGCGGGCAGTGAAGTCATAGTCCACATAGCGGGTGAAATGCTTGGTCAGGAAATCATTCACCACCCGACCCACATCGGTGGGCTGGAAGCGCTTGCGGTCCATCTCCACGTATTCCCGGTTCTGCAGAGTGGAGATGATGGAGGCATAAGTAGACGGGCGACCGATGCCGTACTCTTCCAGCGCCTTGACCAGGCTCGCTTCGGTGAAGCGCGGCGGCGGCTCGGTGAAATGCTGATCGGTAATGAGCTGCTTGAGGGCGACCATTTCCCCTTCTTCCAGGGGCGGCAGCAGCTTGTCGGCGTCGTCATCGCCCTTGGCGTCGTCGCGGCCTTCCTGATAGACGGCGATGAAGCCCGGCTCCACCAGTTGCGAGCCGGTGGCGCGAAACTGATTGCCCTCGCCACAGGCCAGGTCCACGCCCACGGTATTGAACAGGGCCGGGACCATCTGACAGGCCACGGTGCGCTTCCAGATCAGTTCATAAAGTCGGAACTGATCGTGGTCCAGACGGCCCTTGAGGGCATCGGGATGACGGGCGGCGGAGGTGGGGCGGATGGCCTCGTGGGCCTCCTGGGCATTCTTGGACTTGGTTCGATAGCTGCGCGGTGCATCCGGCACATTGTTGCTGCCATAGCGCTCGTCGATGACCGAGCGGATCTCGTTCACCGCTTCGGTGGCCAGGGCCACGGAGTCGGTCCGCATGTAGGTGATCAGACCCACCGCGCCTTCGCCCAGATCAATGCCCTCGTAAAGGCTCTGGGCCAGGCGCATGGTGCGCTGGGCGCCGAAGCCCAGCTTGCGCGAGGCTTCCTGCTGCAGGGTGGAGGTGGTGAAGGGCGGCGCCGGATTGCGGCGGCGCTGTTTCTTTTCCACCTTGGCCACCCGCAGTTCACCATTGGCGGACTGCTTGAGATGGGCTTCGGCCTCGTGGGCCTGATCGCCATTGGTGAAGCTGAACTGCTCCACCTTCTCACCCCGGTAGCGGGTGAGCTTGGCCTGAAATGCCTGGGCATCCTTGGCCGCCTCGGCCTCGATGCTCCAGTACTCCTGGGGCTCGAAGGCCTCGATTTCCCGCTCGCGCTCGACAATCATGCGCAGGGCCGGTGACTGCACCCGGCCGGCGGACAGGCCGCGCTGAATCTTCTTCCACAGCAGCGGCGAGAGATTGAAACCCACCAGATAATCCAGGGCGCGGCGGGCCTGCTGGGCGTTGACCAGCTCCCCGGACATGCTGCGGGGGTTCTCGATGGCGTTCTTGATCGCGCCCTTGGTGATTTCGTGAAAGACCACCCGATGGACCTGCTTGCCGTCCAGGGAGCCCCGCTCCTTGAGCAGCTCCAGCAGATGCCAGGCGATGGCTTCCCCTTCCCGGTCGGGGTCAGGGGCCAGATAGAGGGCGTCGGCCTTTTTCAGGGCCTTGTCGATGGCATCCACATGCTTCTTGTTGCGCTCGATGACCTCGTAGCGCATGGCGAAGTCCTGATCCGGGCTGACCGCGCCTTCCTTGGGGACCAGGTCACGGACATGGCCGTAGGACGCCAGCACCTTGAAGTCCTTGCCCAGGTACTTCTCAATGGTGCGGGCCTTGGCAGGCGATTCCACGATGACCAGGTTTTTGCTCATTACGCCTCTCTTAGTGCAAACGGCCCGGGGTCTCTTCGAAGACCAGGTCCTCCATCCGGGCGTATTCCTCTTCCTGGCCGGGCTGGTTGAACAGCAGCATCAACACAATCCACTTCACCTGGTCCAGGTCCACGGCCGCTGATTCCAGCGCCATGATGCGATCAATGACCCGTTCCCGCTGGATCGGGTCGAGAATGCCGATCTGTTCCACATAGATCAAAAAGCCCCGGCACTCCGGCGAGATCCGGCTGTTCTCTTCCGGGCTGAATACCCGCGTGGCGCGAGTGGCGCCGGGCGGGCTGTCCAGATTGTCGCCGTCGGCGGCCAGATCCTCCAGCCACTGAAAGGCCTTGTGAATCTCGCCCGCGGGGAAACCGGCCTCCTGCAATTCGGTAAACAGGGTTTCCTGGTCGGTCTCCTGTTCCTCCATGTCTTCATGCATGTAATTCTCGAAGAGATACATGAGGACATCGAGCACGTTTTCCTTGGTTCGCATGCTAGTCGTCAGCTCCTGCGCGTGTAGCGGCCACCCGGGGCGGATTCGACGCGACCCTCCAGCTCTAGCATCAGGAGCATGGAGGATACGCTGGCAGCGGTCAATCCAGAGCGTTCCACGATTACATCCACCGGCGTGGGGGAATAATCCACCGCCGCCAGCAATGTCTGGTAGGCGGGATCGCTCTCGGAGTGATCGGCTTGTGCTGGCGCGGATGTTGTCTGAGTTGAATTCGCGCCCTGCTGTTCCAGCAGGCCCAGACCCCGCAGCTCCTCGAAAATGTCGTCGGTGGATTCCACCAGCTTGGCCCCGGCACGGATCAGTCGGTGACAGCCGCGCGCCAGTGGGTTGTGAATCGATCCCGGCACCGCAAAGACCTCCCGGCCCTGCTCGGCGGCCAGGCGGGCGGTGATCAGCGAACCGCTGCGAAGCGCCGCTTCCACCACCAGAGTGCCCAGGGAAAGGCCCGCGATTATACGGTTTCTGCGGGGGAAATGGCTACGTTGGGGCTTGACGCCGGGAGGGAACTCGGTGACCACGCAGCCACTTTCGGCAATCCTGTCAGCGAGTTGGGCGTTGGATTTGGGGTAGACGATATCCGGCCCGCAGCCGGTCACCGCCACCGTGGGCCCGCCGGCCCGCAGGGCGCCGCTGTGGGCGGCGGTGTCCACGCCCATGGCCAGGCCGCTGACGATGACCAGCCCCATGCCGGTCAGGGTTTCGGCAAAGGCCTCGGCGGTCTCTCGTCCGCCACGGGTGGGATTGCGGCTGCCCACCATGGCCAGCGCCGGATCGCGCAGATGGCTGGGGTCGCCATGGCAATAGAGCAGGGGCGGCGGGTCGCTGAGCTCCCGGAGCAGCGGCGGCCAGTCCGGGTCGGTTTCGCGCAGCAGGTGATGGTGTTCGCCTTCCAGCCAGCGCAGGTCGGCTTCCACCGACGCCCAGTCGGGTTCGCTGAGCTGGGCCCGGGCCTTGTCGCCCAGGCCGAACTCGGCCAGCTCAGCGGCCGGGGTTTCGATCAACTCACGGACACTGCCGAAGTGGGCCAGCAGACGCTCGCGGACACTGGCGCTCAGCCCGCTGACCCGCGCCAGCGCCAGCCAGGCCGCCAGATCTTCTGCCGCTGTCTGCTTGGAAGATTCCCCCAATGTGTCCAAAGCCCCTGCCGCAAGCGTCAGCGAGGTTCCCGCATCTGCCGGGTGCGAATGCGATGGCGCGGGTTGAGGATGCGGTCGCCTTCGGAGATTTCCCGTTGGGCCTGCATGACCAGGGCATAACTCACCTCGTCATGCACCCGGTAGATCATCACCAGGCCAATACGCTCGTCCGGCAGGCGGACCCGCTCACCGAACAGGCCTTGCTCACGGTCACGCACCGTTTCACCCCGCTGGAAGACATCCAGCACATGCCCGGGTTCGAGGCCGTGATTCGTGCCACGGTTGAGCACGACCGTGTCGTGTTGGCTGATCATGTCGCCTTCTTCCAGGCCGCTGATGATCACGCCTTCGATTTCGGCTTCCGGCGCCCGGGGATAGAAGTCCCGGTGCAGGACCCGATCCTCGATGGGGAAGAGTCGGTCCCCCTCAAGGGCCTCGCGCACTGCCCGGGTCACGAACAGGGTGGCCGGGTCGCCGCCGCGAACAAACTCCGCTTCTCCGACGAAGATGGCCTCCTGGCCCAGGGCGCGGCCACTGTCCGGATCGCGATAGGTCTGACCCGGGCGCAGGATGGTGTAGCGAGTGGCATCGCTGTCATTGAAGTTGCGGACATAGATATTGTCCCCGGCGCTGGTCATCAGGCGGCCGTCCGCCGAGCGCAGCAGATAGGGAGCATTGTCCATCATGTCATCGGTGAGTACCTGCGGGCGGCGCAGCAGCGGCCGGATGGCGTCGGCCGGCACATAGGGCACGGCGCGGGGCAGGTCCTCGTAGCGGATGCGGGGGCTCAGGCGTTCGATGTCCAGGGTGGTGAGGTAGATCTCATCGTCCCGGCGCACCTCGATGTGCGGGCGGTCATCGACATAGAAAAGGGTGATCACATCACCGGGGTAGATCAGGTGAGGATTGTGGATCTGCGGGTTGATATGCCAGATCTCCGGCCACAGCCAGGGATCGCGCAGGAACATGTTGGAGATATCCCAGAGGGTGTCGCCCCGTTCCACCACGTATTCCCGCGGTGCCCGCTGGGCCGGCTCGAACTCCCTCGGCTCCTGGATTTCTTCTTCCTGCGCGGTCTCGGCAACCTGCTCCTCCGGTTCCTCGGCGGCCGGTTCGGGCTCCGGCGTGGTGCCGCAGGCGGCCAGGAACAGGGCGGGGACGAGGGCGGCCCAGATGGGCGGCCGGATTGCTGCCGACGAAGTGCGGCCGGGTTGAAATGCCTTGGACATCGGGTCTGGCTCCCCTTCTGATGGCTCGCGTCTGCCGGGCGGACGGTTGGGAACCCCCTGCAGAGGCGTCTGTCCTATTGACACGGCCTGCAATGCGGTTTTCGCACAGGCTTTCTAGTACAATAGCAACTTTAGCAGCAATCTCACTGGAATTGCACGATTTCTGCCCGATATGGGGCAGCGGGAGCAAGCATGGCCAAGATGACAATCCTGCGTTTTCCGGACCAGCGCCTGCGCAAGAAGGCCAAGCCGGTGGACAAGGTGGACGACGAAATCCGCCAACTCGCCGACGACATGCTGGAAACCATGTACGACGCCCCGGGCATCGGTCTGGCCGCTACCCAGGTCAATGTCCAGAAGCGGTTGTTGGTCATCGACGTCTCCGAGGACCGTTCGGAGCCGCGTGTCTTTATCAACCCGGAGATCATCGAGCAGCGCGGCGAGGAGATCATGGAGGAGGGCTGTCTGTCGGTCCCCGGCATCTTCGCCGAGGTCAAGCGCGCCGAGTGGATCAAGGTCCGTGCCCTGGGTCGTGATGGTGAGCCCTTCGAGCTGGAAACCGACGGCCTGCTGGCGGTCTGCATCCAGCATGAGATTGACCACCTCAACGGCAAGCTGTTCGTGGATTATCTCTCCGAGCTCAAGCGCCGCATGGTGCGCAAGCGCCTGGAGAAGGAGCGCCGCGCCATCGAGGCCGGTCGCCTCGAGCCGGAAAAGCCCAGCCAGCCGGTTATCTGAGGCGCGCGCCCCTCGCGGCGCGCGTCCCGCACTGCCAATCGGGATCGCCGGCCCTGCCGGCGGCCCGTTCAGCCCCCTTTTGATTGGAAGCCCGCATGACGAAGTCGGACAGCCCGTTGCGCATTGTCTATGCCGGAACCCCCGAGTTCGCCGTGCCCGCCCTGGAGGCGCTGGCCGATTCTCCGCACCAGCTCGTCGCCGTCTATACCCAGCCCGACCGACCCGCCGGCCGTGGCCGTCAGCCGCGCCCCTCGCCGGTCAAGCAGGCCGCCCTCGCCCGTGACATCCCCGTCCATCAACCCCAGCGCCTGGATGCCGAGGCCCGCGAGGTGCTGGCCGGTCTGGCGCCGGATCTGATGGTGGTTACCGCCTACGGCCTGATCCTGCCCCGGCCCGTGCTCGATCTGCCCCGCCTGGGCTGCATCAACATCCATGCCTCGCTGCTGCCGCGCTGGCGCGGGGCAGCGCCCATTCAGCGGGCGATCGAGGCCGGCGACCCGGAGAGCGGCATCAGCATCATGCAGATGGACGAGGGTCTGGATACCGGGCCGGTGCTGGCCCGCTATCCCCTCGCCCTGGCCGCCGATGAGACCGGCGGCAGCCTGCATGATCGGCTCGCCGCCCTGGGCCGGGCGCACATTGTTGACTGCGTGGACGCCCTCGCCGCCGGCAGGCTCACCGCCGAGCCACAGCCCGAGGCGGGGGTGAGCTATGCCCGCAAGCTGGACAAGGCCGAGGCCGATATCGACTGGCACCGTCCGGCCATCGAGATTGAACGCCAGGTGCGCGCCTTCGACCCCTGGCCGGTGGCCCAGACCCAGTGGCGCGGCAAGGCCCTGCGGGTCCATGCCGCCGAGGCTCTGACCGAGTCGGACAGTCAGGCCAGCGGCCGGCCCGGCGAGATTGTCGCCGCGGGCCGGGAGGGTGTGCTCGTCGCCACCGGGAGCGGCCTGTTGCAATTGAACCGGGTTCAACTGCCCGGCAAGAAAGCGGTCAGCGGCGCTGACTTTGCCAACCGGGGCGTGGCCGCGGGCGAGTGCCTGGGAGCCCCGGCGTGAGCGGCTCACCTTCCCCAAGGGTTCGGGCCGCCCGGCTGGTGGATACGGTCATGGCCGGTCGCGGCAGTCTGGCCGAGCACATGGTCCAGGCCCGGGAGGGGCTCGAGCCCCGCGATGCGGGCTTCATGCAGGCCCTGGTCTATGGCTGTCTGCGCCACGGCCCGCGCCTGCAGTTCTGGCTCTCCCGCTTGCTGGACAAACCCCTGCGGCCCCGGGATCGCATCGTCGGCAGCGTGGTCATGCTCGGCCTCTATCAATTGGCCTTCAGCCGCGTGCCCACCCATGCCGCCGTCTCGGAAAGCGTTGAAGCCGTTCGTGAGCTGGACCGCCCCCGCGCCACCGGCCTGGTCAATGCCCTGCTGCGCCGCTTCCAGCGGGAGCAGGCGGCCCTGGAAGAGGCCATGCAGATCTCCGAGACCGCCTGCTGGATGCACCCCAACTGGCTGATCCAGGCCTTTCGGGCCGACTGGCCGGCGGATTGGCAGGCGATTCTGGCCAGCGGCAATGAGGAGCCGCCGATGAGCCTGCGGGTCAATCGCCAGCGGGCCAGTCGCGAGGCCGTGCTCGCCGGCCTGGCCGAGACCGATATCGAGGCGGCGCCCGTGGCGGGCCTCGACGATGCCATCCGCCTGGCAAGGCCACGGCCGGTGGATCAGTTGCCGGGCTTTGCCGAGGGCCAATTCTCGGTCCAGGACGAATCCGCCCAGTTGGTTGCCGATCTGCTCGACCCGCCGGCCGGTGCGCGGGTGCTGGATGTCTGCGCCGCGCCGGGCGGCAAGACCGCTCACTTGCTGGAGCGCGCGCCGACATTGGACGTGACCGCTCTGGACCGTGATGCGGCCCGACTCAAGCGCGTGAATGAGAATCTTGAGCGCCTGGGCCTGCAGGCCGATTGTGTCGCCGCCGATGCCCGGGAGACGGCCCGCTGGTGGGACGGTCGGCCCTTCGATTGCATCCTGGTCGATGCCCCCTGTTCCGGCACCGGCGTCATTCGCCGTCATCCCGATATCAAATACCTGCGCCGCAAGAGCGATATCGCCGGGCTGGCCACCCTGCAGGAAGCGATCCTGGCCGCCGCCTTCAGCACCCTGGTCCCCGGCGGCCGGCTGCTCTACACCACCTGTTCGGTGCTGGCGGCCGAGAATGCCGAGGTGATCGAGCGCTTCCTGGCCCGGGAGCCCGCTGCCGAGGTGGTGGCCATTCAGGTGCCCGGTGGCCAGCGTAGCGGCCCCGGCTGGCAGCGATTGCCCTCGGCCGCCGGCGGCGATGGCTTCTTCTATGCCGGCGTCCGCCGAGTCCCGGGCAAATAACCGGAGGTTTTTGTATTTTTCTTGCAACTATTCGAGATTTTTACCCTCAAATCGTGGTTCCTTGGTGTATTATTACCGCAACGCCCGGCGATGCCTGAGACCTCCATGGCCGACAGTTTCCCCAAAAGCCGCTTCCCGCTGCTGGCCAGCATTCTGCTGGGCCTGATGCTGCTGGCCTGGGCCCTGGTCCCGATCGCGGGCTCCATCAGTCTGGTCACCGGCTTTACCGAGGAAGTGGACGGCATCCACTATCTCAACGCCGATATCGAATACCGCCTCAGTGACGAAGCCCTGGATGCGCTCGATAATGGTCTGCCCTTGCGCCTGACGGTGGAGGTGGAAGTCCGTCGACCGCGGATGATGTGGACGGCCGCGACCGTGACCCGTTTCGAGCGGGTCCACGAAATCCAGTTTCAACCCCTGACCCGGCTTTATGTTGTCGAGAGTGAGCAGACCGGGCGGCGCCAGAGCTTTCAGAGCTATGCGGCCGCCATGGCCGAGCTCAGTCGCATCGAGGACCTGCCGGTGTTGGAGGAAAGCCGACTCGACCCGGATGCTCGCTATGAACTGCGGATGCGGGTAAAAATGGAGTTGCGTGAGCGACCGGATGGCGTTGGCTTCATTGCCCGTCTCTGGACCAATTCCAGCATCTCCAGTGGGTGGTATCAGTGGACCCTTCGTTCCTGAAAAAACTTGGCCTCAGCCTGCTGATCGCCTTTGGTCTGCTGCTGATGCTGGCTTCCCTGTGGATGCTGGCCGAGACCACCCAGCAGGCCACGGATTTCGATCGTCTCCATGATTGGCTGCTGGGCTTCAATGTCCTGGGTGTGGCCCTGCTGGTGGTCCTGCTGGGCTTCAATGTCACCCATCTGGCGGTGCAATATCGTGCCCGCCGGCCCGGTTCCCGGCTGACCGCGCGGCTGGTGGCGGTGTTCGCCGTGCTTGCCGTGGTGCCGGTGGTGCTGGTGTTCTACTTCTCCATGCAGTTCATCACCCGCGGTATCGATTCCTGGTTTGATATCCGTATCGAGTCGGCCCTGGAAGAGTCCCTGGCGCTGTCACGGGCGGCCCTGGAAAGCCGCATGCGGGAACATGAAGCCCGTACCGAGGAGGCCGCCCGCGAGCTGTCGGGGGCCAGGGCCACTGCCCTGCCTGGCCTGCTCGAGGATTTGCGCCGGGATCTGGAGGCCACCGAACTCACCATCTTCTCCAATGATGGCCAGATCATTGCCACCAGCGCCGACATCGGCCGCGGTCTGCTGCCCAGCCAGCCGCCCCGGGAACTGGTCTCCCAGGCCCGCCGTGGTGGCAGCCACACCGGGCTGGAATCACCGGAGGCGGAGGGCGAGGTCATCCATGTCCGCGCCCTGGTGGTGCTGCCGGAGCCCGAGCGGCTGGCGTCGCCCCGCATACTCCAGGCCCGTTTCCCGGTGCCGCCGCGACAGAGCGAACTGGCCGAAAGCGTGCAGACCGCCTGGCAGGAATACCGGGAGCTGGCTTTCTACCGCACCCCGATTCGGATCAGCTTTGCCCTGACCCTGTCGCTGGTGCTGCTGCTGAGTCTGCTCCTGGCCATTGTCGGTGCCTTCCATTTTGCCCGTCGCCTGGTTGCGCCGATTCAGGATCTGGCCGCCGGCACCCGGGCGGTGGCACGCGGTCAGCTGGATACCCGTCTGCCCCTGCGTGCCCATGACGAGGTGGGTTTCCTGGCCCTGTCCTTCAACGAAATGACCCGCCGCCTGGAAGAGGCGCGGGAGCAGGCGGCCCGCAGCCGGCGCGATGTCGAGGCGGAACGGGCCTACCTGGAAGCGGTCCTGGCCCGCCTGACGTCCGGGGTGATTGCCTTGGACGCCGGCCTCCGCCTGCGTGCCTCCAATGCCTCCGCCGAGAGCATTCTGGAAGCGGAACTGGCCGAAGGCGTGGGCAAACCCCTGCTGGATCTGTCCGAATCCTCCCCCCGGCTGAAGGTGCTGGCGGATCGCATAGCCGCCCATGTGCTCGACGGCGATTCGGAGTGGCATGAGGAGCTGGCGCTGCCGGGACGGACCCAGCGCCGCCTGCTGATCTGCCGCTGCAAGGCCCTGCCCTTTCCCGGCGAGAATGAGCCTGGCCATGTGATCGTCTTTGACGACATCACCACCCTGGTTCAGGCCCAGCGGGATGCTGCCTGGGGCGAAGTGGCCCGTCGCCTGGCCCATGAGATTCGCAATCCCCTGACCCCCATTCAGCTCGCCGCCGAGCGCATTCGCCACAAGTACCTGGACAAGGTGGAGGAACCCCGCACCCTGGATCGGGCCACCCACACCATTGTTCAGCAGGTGGATGCCCTCAAGGCCATGGTCAAGGCCTTTAGTGAGTACGCCCGCAGTCCGGAGCTGGAATTCAGCCAGCTCGACCTCAACCAGCTCGTTGTCGATGTGGCCGACCTCTATCGCGGTCTGCCGGGTGGTCCCCATGTGAAGTTGAACCTGGATGAGCAACTGCCGGCCGTTCGTGTCGATGCCGGGCGGATCCGCCAGGCCCTGCACAACCTGATTCGCAACGCCCAGGAGGCCAGCGAACACGATCGCGGTGCCACCATCTGGATCCACACCCGACCCATGCAGGCCCGGGGGTCGGAGACGGTGGAAGTGGTGGTGGAAGATGACGGGCCCGGCTTCGGCGATGACCTTGGCAACACCGTCTTCGAGCCCTATGTCACCACCAAGACCAAGGGCACCGGGATGGGCCTGGCCATCGTCAAGAAACTGGTGGAAGAGCATGGTGGCAGCATCCGCGCCGGCAACCGCGAGTCCGGCGGTGCCCGCATCGTCATGGAAATCCCCGTCAATGCCAGCACCGAACTGGCACCGACTGCCGGTTGATGCGGCAGTTTTTCCCATTCACTGATAAAGTAGGCCCCTTCAAATTGCGCACAGTCCTGGAGGAAGCCGCATGACCGCAGCCCATATTCTGGTCGTGGATGATGAGTCCGACATCCGTGAGATGGTCCAGGATATTCTGGTGGACGAAGGTTACCGGGTCACCGTGGCCGCCAATGCCCAGGAAGCCCGTCGTGCCCACGATGCCGAGGAGCTGGATCTCATCCTGCTGGATATCTGGATGCCGGATGTGGACGGCATCACCCTGCTCAAGGAATGGACACGCAGCGGCGAACTGGACTGCCCCGTGGTGATCATGTCCGGTCATGGCACGGTGGATACCGCGGTGGAAGCCACCCGCCTGGGCGCCCAGGAGTTTCTGGAAAAGCCCCTGTCCATGGCCAAGCTCCTGCAGATCGTGGGCGAGGCCCTGGAATCCGGGCGCGAGGAAAGAGAGCGGCGCAAGGCGCGCTCCATCCTTTCGCCGCTGGTGGAGCCGGTGGGCAAGTCACCGCTGATGCGTGATGTCCGGGCCAAGGTCCAGAAGGTGGCGGCCGAGCCCTCCCCGGTGCTGCTGCTGGGCGAAGCCGGTACCGGTCGAGAGACCCTGGCGCGCTACCTGCACGCGGAAAGCCCTCGCTCCGATGGCCGATTCGTAAATGTCATCCTCAGCGGCCTGCGCAGTGATGAGGCCGAAGAACGCCTGTTCGGGCGCATGCAGGGAGGGCAGTTGGAACCGGGCTATCTGGAAAAGGCCCGGGGCGGCACCCTGTTCCTCAATGAACTCGCCGACATGACCCCCGAGGCCCAGCGTGTACTGATGGCAGCCTTGGAGGCGGGAAGTTACCGGCCGGTGGGCAGTGATCAGAGAGAGAAGCTCGATATCCGCCTGGTGGCCTCCGCTCAGGCCGGTATCAACCGTCTGGTGGAACAGGGCCGATTCCGTCAGGACCTGCTCAATCAGCTGGATGTTCTCCCCGTGCGGGTGCCACCCCTGCGCGAATACCGTGAAGACGTGCCCGATCTGATTCGCTATTACGTGGATGTGCTGGTGGATCAGGAAGGCCTGCCCTTCCGGCGCTTCTCGGTGGGTGCCCAGAATCGCCTGCGCAATTACCCCTGGCCGGGGAATATCCGCGAGCTCAAGAACATGGTCCACCGCTTCCTCGCCCTCTCCGATCGGGAGGAAGTGTCTCTGGAAGAAGTGGAACGGGAGCTGGATCGGGAAGAGGCCGAGCAACAGGCCGAGCCCCTGGTCAAGCAGGACCTGCTGGGCCTGACCCTGCGCGAGGCCCGGGAACGCTTCGAGCGCGCCTATCTGGAGCAGCAACTGGAGCTCTGCGGCGGCCGGGTGGGCAAGCTCGCCGAGCGCGTGGGCCTGGAACGCACCCACCTCTATCGCAAGCTAAAGGCCCTGGGCATCGATATCAGCAAGAACTAGGAGCAAGGAGCAAGAACGACCCTGCCAATCCCCTGTGGGAGCGGCTTTAGCCGCGATAAGGGGCAAATCGAAGCCCCATTCGCGGCTAAAGCCGCTCCCACAGCCGCCCAGCAGCTAGCCTCTCGCACTCAGCACTTGCGTTTGACTCCCGCCCGGCCGCCAGGCCATTGCGCGGATAAATCCGCGCCTACAGGGTGGGATTCGATAAGCCTAGTCGTCGCGCAAGCGAATCAACAACGGCTCAATCCCCTGATCCTCCAACCTCGACCGGGTGCGGTCCAGGCGTTCGGCATCCTCGATGGGGCCGACGCGGACGCGGTAATAGGTCTGGCCATCGTCAATGGTGACCCGCTGGATATGGGATTCGAAACCCGCCATGCCCAGCTCCGCCCGCATGCGGTCGGCGTCGGACTCACTGCGGAATGAACCCACCTGCAGGATGTAGCGGCCTTCCGGGGTGGGTTCGACGCTTTCCCCGCCCTCCGGCTCCCGGACCCGGACCTCCTCCTCGGGGACCACGACCTCAAAGCTTTCCAGCATGCGGTAGAAGTTGAAGCGGCTGCGGCCTTCCTCGGCCTCGTCGCCCTCATCCGACTCGGCCTGTTCCCGGGCCGCCTCCAGGTCGAGTTGCGGCAGTTCCGTGTCCGACTGCTGCAGCCAGGTGACGGCCATGGCGGCGCCAAAGCCGAGCACGAAGCCGGCAATCAGCCAGACCCATCCAGGTGTCGTCTCCACGGGATCTTTCCTCCTGGCCTGTCCGGCGTTCTTGTAGTCCCTGGGCATGGCGGTCCTTTCCCTGCGCTTACATGGATTCCGGTGCCGACACGCCAATCAGTGCCAGCCCATTGGCCAGTACCTGGCGTGTGGCTTCCACCAGGCATAGCCGGGCATTGCGGATCTCTTCTTCCAGCACCAGGAAGGTGTGGGCGTTGTAATAGGTGTGCAGGTCATTGGCCAGGTCCCGCAGGTACTGGGTGAGCTGATGGGGCGCCCGGTTGCGGGCCGCGGCCTCCACCACCTCGGGGAAACGGGAGAGGGTGACCATGAGCTGGTCCTCATGATCCTCGTCCAGCTGATCCAGGTTGGCCAGACCAGTGTCCCGGCTGTACTGAAAGCCCTTGTCTTCCGCTTGCTGGAAGACACTGCAGATGCGGGCATGGGCGTACTGCACGTAATAGACCGGGTTATCGCTGGACTGGGACTTGGCCAGCTCCAGGTCGAAGTCCAGATGCTGTTCATTGGAACGCATGACATAGAAAAAGCGCGCCGCGTCCCGGCCCACTTCCTCGCGCAGCTCCCGCAGGGTCACGAAGGAACCCGAACGGGTGGACATCTGCAGTTTTTCCTTGCCCCGGTAGAGATGGGCGAACTGCACCAGGCGCACTTCCAGGGAATCCCCCGGCTGACCCATGCCTTCCAGGCCGGCCTTGAGCCGGGCGATGTAGCCGTGATGGTCGGCGCCGAGAATATCGATCAGGCGGTCATGGCCCCGCTCGCGCTTGTTCAGGTGGTAGGCGATGTCGGAGGCGAAATAGGTAGCCTGGCCGTTGTCGCGCACCACCACCCGGTCCTTCTCGTCGCCATACTTCTCGGCCGCGAACCACTTGGCGCCGTCCTGTTCATAGACGTCGCCGCTTTTCTCCAGCTCCTCCAGGGCATGATCCACCATGCCGCCGCTGGTTAGGGAGCGCTCGGAAAACCACTCATCGAATTCGGTGCCGAAGGCCGACAGGTCCTCGCGAATGTCGGCAAGAATGTCCTCAAGCGCAGTGAGGAACACGGTCTGGAAGGCCTCCTCGCCGAGCAGATGACGGGCGCGGCCGATGAGCCCGTCAATATGGGCTTCCTTGTCCCCGTCGGGGGCGTCCTCGGGCAGGCCATGGAAGACCGACTCCACCGGCTGCTGGAAGGCCTCGCCGTGTTCCTCCCGCAACTGGCGGGCGATGTCGATGATGTAATCGCCGCGATAGCCGTTGCTGGGGAAACGCAGCTCGGCACCCCCCAGTTCCAGATAGCGCAGCCAGACCGAGGTGGCCAGGATGTCCATCTGCCGGCCCGCATCGTTGACGTAATACTCCCGGTGAACCGGATGGCCGATGGCCTCGAGCAGATTGCCCACGGTGCTGCCATAGGCCGCACCCCGGCCATGGCCCACATGCAGGGGGCCGGTGGGATTGGCGGAGACAAACTCCAGATGAATCTTCTCGTCCCGGCCGATATCGCTGTGACCGAAGCGCGTGCCGCGCTCAAAGACCTCTTCCACCACCGCATGCCAGGCCTGGGGGCTGAGGAAGAAATTGATGAAGCCGGGCCCGGCGATCTCCACCTTCCGGACCAGATCCGAGGCCGGCAGGGCCTCGACAATGGCTGCGGCCAGCTCCCGGGGATTCCGGCGCGCCGGCTTGGCCAGCATCATCGCCAGGTTGGCGGCAAAATCCCCGTGCTTGCGGTCGCGGGCCCGCTCCACCTGAATGGCCGTCCCGCGGGTCTCCTCGGGCAGCACACCTTCTTCCACCAGGCCCTTGAGGGCCTGCTCGAGCAACTGGCTGATTTCTTCCTTCACGATGCGACTTCCGGCTGGATTAAAAGCCGAGATTCTAACATTAAAGGCATCCCCTTCCGGTGGTCATGGCGCTGGAAGGCTTGTCGATCGGGTCGGAATGGTGACCCTGCCCCGTCGTCGGGAGAAAAAGAAACGGCGCCGGGGACTGCCCGGCGCCGCTGCTGGGTGGGCCTTGCGCTACCGCGCCTTACCAGATGAGTTCACCGCTTTCGCGATCGAGCACGCCGAAGCCGACGGCGGATTCGCCGTTTATTCGGCTGAACATGCCGCCCACATAGACGCGGCCCTCGTTGACGTGGATGACACTGACCGAATCATCGGGCTCCGGCGTCCACTCGCTATCAAGTCCCCCGTCCCCGTCGATCGCGGCCAGACTGCGGCCATCGAGTGCGGTGATGCGACGTGCACCGGCCAGAATCCGGTCCCCATCAACCGCCAGGGCCCAGATAAAGCGCCGACTCGACTCGGGCGCCCAATCCTCCAGATCACCATTGTCGGCATTGAAGGCGGCGAAGTGATCGCGGTCTTCACCGTCGGCCTGCTCAATATTCCCGGCCACATAAACGACGCCGTCGGCCGCGGCGAGACGCTGTTCCTGGCTGAAGGAACTGGCCACCGGGCCATCACCCGCATCCCAGCCAGTCACCACATCGCCATCGCCGCCTGGCTCGACCGCGACGATGTTGTTGCGGGTCTGTCCGCCCACTTCATTGAACTCGCCAGCCAGGAAGATGCGATCATTGTGGTAAGTCATGGCCACTGCGGTGTTGTTGTGGTCGCTGATCTGCGGGTCCCAGCTCTGCAGACTGCCATCCTGGACGCTGACGGCCGCGGCCCCTTCCCGGTCAACCGAATTGACCGCCCTGAAGCGACCCGAGAAATACAGCGAGCCCTCATGCACGAACATGTCCCGGACCGGTCGACCGCTACCTGAAACATCGGCCTGCCAGCCGTCCACCAGCTCCCCATCTGATGCCTGCAGGGCAGCCATGCCATTGTGATCTTCCCCGTTGACCTCGGAGAATCGCCCGCCCATAAAGAGGCGGTCACCATCGAGCAGTAGCTCGTGTACGGCCCCGTTGGTACTGGGCCTCCAATCCGGATCCAGGACGCCCGTGTCCAGGTCGTAGGCCGCCAGGTTCTCTCTCTTGTCGGTGGCCAGGGCAGTGAGCGTCCCGCCCAGGAGAACCCGGTCGCCGTCCAGGCCGATCGCTTCTACCGGTACATTGACCAGGCCGGAATCGAGAACCTCGCCGGCAACGTCAGCCCGCCATTCATGGGGTTCCGCATCGACACGGTCCACAACGGCAATGTTATGTCGGTCATGGCCATTGTCGTCGCCCTGGGTCTTATTGCCTTCATCCGTGCTGGACAGGGGACCGGGGCCGCCATCATGGCCCAGCCGATGAAAGTGACCGCCAAGGTAGATGTGATCGTCATGGGCCGCGATGGCGCGGACGGTGGGGGGATCAATTGAATCGCCGTACAGGCCTGGATCCCAGTTACCATCCAGAGTGCCGTCGCCGATCGCTACGGATGCAGCACTCATGCGTTGTTCACCATTGACGGCATGGAAAGTGCCTCCGATATACAGCCGACCATGGTGATTGGCCATGGCCCGGACCTGACCACTGACGGCCGTTGCCCAGTCGGCTTCGGAAAGTACATTCGCACTCTCCAGCTCAATGGCCGCGATGTTCTGGCGGCTGACCCCATCGATCTCGTCGAACATGCCACCGGCATAGAGGCGATTGTTATCGCTGAGCAGATGATGAATCAGGCCGGTATTCTCGGAGGTCAGGTTCCAGTCGGGCAGTTCGTCACCGCTGTTCAGGTCAATCGCCTTCAGGCCGCCCTTGAAGCCGTCCGGGTGAGCGAACCCGCCACCCACGAACAGCTTGTCCTCGTGGATATGCAGTGCCGAAACGATGAGGGGCGAAAGGGCTTCGCCGGGGTTGTCGGATAGCAGCTCTCCCGTCTCAGCGTTGACTGCAGCCAGCTGGGCCCGTGGTTCGCCATTGGCGATCTCGAATGGGCCCCCGAGGTAGAGTGTGCCGTCATGCAATTCGGCATCGTAGGCGCCCATATTCACGAGGTCTCCGTCGGGCATCCCGGCCGGTGCCGGGGCATTGGCCGGAATGCTGACCGGCCCGCCTGAGTCTTCCGTGGTGACCTGGAAATCCGGATCCAGCCGGCCACTGGCGTCCAGGCGTTGCAGCATGTGCAGGTCGTCACTGTCCGGGGCACGGAAGATGCCCGCCAGGTACCAGCCACCTTCGCCATCGGGAATGGCCCGCCGCACGATGCCATCCAGATCCTGGCCGGCATTGATGGCGAGGCCACTCGTTCCGCTGTCCACGCCAGGAACCAGCAGCGCTGCGGATTGCTGTAGGCCGATCCACTGGAAATTCCCGCCGACATAGAGGCGTTCCTCTCCGGTCTCCAGGGCCTCAATCCAGACATTGCCATCGAAGCTAATGGGTTTGCCCGCGCTGAGCACGCCGCTACCGGGGGCGCTGATGCTGGTGTCGGTCTGCAAGGCGAAATGCATCACGGTGCCGGCCTCCACGCCAAGCGCTTCCAGCTCAAGCGCCATCTCGTCGCCGTCACCGGCGGTGGCGTCCTGAATCACGCCGGAATCCGCGCATTGCCCAAGATTGTGCCAATCGCAGTCGGGATCGCTGGAGTAGAGCAGGTCGGCCTCTCCCGGACCGATCTGGTGCACGGTGACAGTGCCCGGTTGGCCCGAGAGGCCAATGACGGTGAAGTCTTCGCAGCTAACCAGCACATCATCAATGTCCTGGTCAGCAATCATGCCGCTGCCATTGTCCACCTGGCAGGCTTCACCATCCGGCGCGCTCGTCACGGTCACGGAATAGGACTCGCCTTCCTCGATCTCGGAATCGAACTGGAAGCTGCCGGGTGCATCCAGCGTGAGGGTTTCCTGGTCGTTGAGGGTGAGCAAGAGGCCGGCGCCGCTCATGTCCTCCACTACCCCGCCGACCAGGTAGCTGTCCTCTTCGGGGCCGCCAGGAAGTCCGTCGGCATCCTCGTCATCAGCGTCCATGCCGTCGGCCAGGCAGCCGGCCAGCAGGATCGCCGGAAGCAGGCCACCGAGGGCGGCTGCACGAATCAATGATCGAGACTGCGAGGTCTCCCTGAAAATGAGGTGATGGTTACTCATTTAACCCTCCATGAACCTTGAAATACCATACCGCCTGACCCGCGTAACACGGGCCGGGGGAGTCCGTATATTCAGGCTAATGTCAGGCAATGGACGACGACCACCCCCCATACAGGGGCCCTAGGAGCTCACCCTGGCGGCTTCAGAACAACTCCACCGGATCCACATCCAGCGACCATCGCACCTTGCGGGCCGATTTCAGTCCTTCCAGGGCGGGGGTCCAGGGGGCCAGCAGGCGGTGCAGGGGGCGGCGGCCGTCGGCCTGGATCAGGACCTGGGCCCGGTAGCGGCCGGCGCGGCGTTCCATGGGAGCGGGCAGGGGGCCGAGCAGCATGATCGATGACTCGGCCTGGCGACGACCCAGTTCGGCGGCCTCTTCCAGGAAGGCATTGACCGCTTCCCGCTGGTGGGCCTCGGCCCGCAGCAGGGCGAGATGACTGAAGGGCGGAAAGCCGGCCTCCCGGCGTTCGCTGAGCGCCGCCCGGGCAAAGGCCGGATAACCTCCCTGGATCAGGGTCTCGAGCAGGGGATGGTCCGGCGCCCGGGTCTGAATCAGGACCTCGCCGGCGGCTTGCCCGCGCCCGGCCCGACCGGCTACCTGGGTGATCAACTGGGCCATGCGCTCCGGGCCACGAAAGTCCGCGCTCATCAGGCCCTGGTCGGCGTCAATCAGACCCACCAGGGTGAGGTTGGGGAAATCATGGCCCTTGGCCAGCATCTGGGTGCCGATCAGCAGCTGGGCGCTGCCGTCGCGGGCCCTGGCCAATAGGCTGTCCATTCGCCCCCGTGCGCGGGTGGTGTCACGGTCGATGCGGACCTGGCCAATGCTCGGGTAGCGACGGCTGAGGATCTGTTCCAGCTGCTCGGTGCCCTGCCCGGCAACCCCCAGCTTGTTGCTGGCGCATTCCGGACAGGCCCGTGGCAGTCGCCGGCTGGCGCCGCAGTGATGGCAGTCCAGGCTGCCCCGGGCCCGGTGATAGGTCATGCGGGCATCACAGCGACTGCAGTCGGCGGTCCAGCCGCAATGATTGCAGACCAGCACCGGCGCATAGCCGCGGCGGTTGAGAAACAGCAGGGCCTGGTGGCCTGCCTCCAGGTGGGCATCCAGGCGTTGCAACAGTCGCCCGCTCAAGCCCCCGTCCAGGTTCTGGCCGCGGATATCCACCACCCGCAGTTTGGGCGGGCGGGCGTCCCCGGCCCGCTCCGGCAGGCTCAGCCGGCGATAGCGACCGTCCTCGGCATTGCGCAGGCTTTCCAGTGCCGGGGTGGCCGAGCCCAGGACCACCGGGAAGCCCTGCATGCGGGCGCGCACCAGCGCCAGGTCGCGGGCCGAGTAACGAAAGCCATCCTGCTGCTTGTAGGCCGGGTCGTGTTCCTCGTCCACCACGCACAGGCCCGGCCGGGGCAGGGGCATGAACACCGCCGAGCGGGTGCCGATGATGACGTCCAGCGACCCGTCGCGGGCCAGTAACCAGGTATCGCGGCGTTCCCGCTCGTTCATGCCCGAGTGATACAGGCCCACCCGGGCCGGCAGGGCGGCTCGAAAGCGGGCGGTGAGCTGAGGGGTGAGGGCGATTTCCGGTACCAGCACCAGGACCTGCTCGCCCCGCGCCAGGGCCGCCCGGATCCCGGCCAGATAGACCTCGGTCTTGCCGCTGCCGGTGACCCCTTCCAGCAGATGACAATGAAAGCCGCCCAGGCCCGCCTCGATGGCCTCCACCGCCGAGGCCTGGGCCGGGTTTAGCGTCACCGCCTCGCTGCCCTCACTGGCCGGCGGCGCGGCGGGCTGTCGCGACTCTTCCACCACCAGGCCCTTGTCCGCCAGGCGCCGGGCCACGCCCTGCCAGCCATCGCCCAGATCCCGCAGCTCACGGGCCGGCAGTTCGCCCCCGGCCTCACGCAGGCGGGCGATCAGTCGCTGCTGACGGGGGGCGCGGGCCAGCGCGTCCAGGTCCTGCTCACGGCCTTGCTCGCTCAGCCGCCACCACTGCTCCGGCTTGCGACCGGCATCCGCCTCCCGGCGCAGAGCCGCCGGCAGCAGATGGTCAAAGACCTCCCCCGGCGGGTGGTGGTAGTAGGCCGCACACCAATGCCCCAGTTGCATCAGCGGGGCCGGCACCAATGCCTCCTCATCCAGGCGTCGATCCGCCCGCCGCAGACGGTCGCGGGGCAGGCTGCCGGCCTCCGCCTGGGTCTCCACCACCAGGCCCACCACGCGCCGACTGCCAAAGGGCACCCGGACCCGGCAGCCGACCGGGTCGCGACCCGAATCAGCGGCCGGCGGCAGGTAATCAAACAGCCGCCGCAAGGGTGAGGGGATGGCCACCCGCCAAATCCGTTCAGCCACCCCACACCCCCGCCGGTAAAGTTTCCACAGAAGCTGTGGATAACAATGTGGAAGACTTGGGTTTATCTGCCTCTAGGCCCATTGATTACTGGCTTCGCTTTAGATTGATCAATTTTTCACCGAAATCTCTATTTATAGCGAAATCAGTGAGTTACGTATTTTGCTTCAGGCCCATTATAAAGTAATGCGCCTGAAATCCGGTAAACGACGGCCATGTGCATAAGTCAAGCCCAGAACCGCCCGGCGAAAATTTTTTCCCCGGCCTGTCAACGCCGGCCGGGCTCGCCCGTTATGTTCAGTGTAAAGGCCGCGAATGGAGGGCCAGACCGAAGCGGAGGGGGAATGCAGCACAGTCTGGATGAATTCCTCGCCTCGGTCGAATTGAGGGCCTTCCAGCTTGCCCGGATGCGTCTGGGCAACAGCGAGGATGCGCATGACGTGGTCCAGGACGGCATGGAGCGATTCGTCGCCCATTATGCCGGCCGGCCCCGGGAAGAGTGGAGTCGCCTCTTTTACGGCATCGTCCACAACCGGGTCCGGGATTACCAGCGCCACAGCCAGGTGCGACAGCGCTGGCAGCAGGCCCCGGCCTTCGCCGACGACGAGCCGGGCCGCGAGGACTTGATCGAGCGCGCGCCCGCGCCCTCGTCCAGTCGGCCGGAGGAGTGGCTGAGCAACGCCTCCGGGATCGAGGCCCTGGTGGCCGCCCTGGAGGACATGCCGGAGCGTCAGCGCGAGGCGGTCACCCTGAGGATTATTCAGGGTATGGATGTGAGCGAGACGGCCGCCGCCATGAAATGCTCGGCCGGCAGTGTGAAGACCCATTTGTCACGGGCCCTGGCGAAATTGCGAGAGGTTCTGGGAGCGCATCGATGAGCAGCGAACAGGAACATGACGAAGCCGAGATTCGCGCCCTGCGCGAGGCCTTCGAGGCCGGGCTCGCCGAGGTCGATGAGCTGGATCGCGCCCGCCTGCGCCGGGCACGGCGAGAGGCACTGAAGCAGCCTCGAGAAGCGTTGCCGCTGCCACGTCCGGCGCGCTGGCAGGTGCCGGTGGCCCTGGCCGCCTCGCTGGGTCTGCTCAGTCTGATGCTGCTGCCCATGCTGAACGGCGGCCCGGACCAGACCATCGAGAGTGATTGGGCCGAGGCCCGGAACGATGTCTCTGACCTGGAAATATTGCTGGCCGAGGAAGACATGACGCTATACGCGGATCTGGATTTCTACCTCTGGCTGGAAGCGGAATTGAGTGCACGGGAGGACGCCAAGGATGCGGGCTAATGTCCTCTGCAGTCTGACCCTGGGTGGCCTGGCCACGCTGGGCCTGGCCATCCCCGGCACTGCCGGGGAGGCGCCCGACCCGGAACTCCTGGAGTTCCTGGGTGAATTCACGGGGGAGGATGGTGAGTGGGTGGATCCCATGGATCTCTACCTGCTCGACGAAGAGGCGATGGACGGTCTGCTTCTTGAAGAAGACCCGGACTCGCCCAAGGAGGATGACCATGAGCACTAATATCGTTGGGGGGCGTAAGTGGATGGCCGGTCTGTGTGCACTTGTCGTGGGCACGGCGATGGCAGGCACGGCGCTGGCCAGTGTGCCGGAATGGAATGACCTCAGCGACCGCCAGCAGGACGTGCTGGCGCCGATGGCGGAGCGTTTTGACCGCCTCCCGGCCGAGCGCCGGGAAAACCTGGCCCGCGGCGCCGAGCGCTGGGCGGAAATGGACGACGAGCAGCGCGAACAGGCACGTGGTCGTTTCCGTGAATGGCAGGACCTGGACGAGGACGAGCGTCACGGCATCCGTCAGCGCTATGTGGCCTTCCAGAGCCTGCCGCCCCAGGCCCAGGACCGCGTGCGTGCGGCTTTTGAGCGCTACCACGAAATGGGCCCGGAAGACCGCCAGGAATTCCGCGAGCGCTGGCAGGAAATGAGCCCCGAAGAGCGCCGCGAGTTCGCCCGCGAACGCCGCGAGCAGGCCATGGAACGCCGCGACGAAGCCCGCGAACGGGGC
This sequence comes from Natronospira sp., assembly GCA_003558125.1. Classification (GTDB taxonomy): domain Bacteria; phylum Pseudomonadota; class Gammaproteobacteria; order Natronospirales; family Natronospiraceae; genus Natronospira; species Natronospira elongata. The sequence goes on from PWMQ01000083.1 coordinate 33,811, forward strand.
ATGGAACGCCGCGAAATGCAGCGGGAAATGCGCCAGGATCGCCGCGAAATGCAGCTGGAACGGCGTGAGCAACGCAGAGAACAAAACCGGGATCGCCGCGACAACCGCGGCGGCCGGTAACAGGTCCGGACGGAATGTAACCCCCCCCCGCGTTCCGTCCGTTCAAGACCCCGGCCGTTTGGTCGGGGTCTTTTTTTTTGGAGGGTCGCTGACCCGGGGTGGCCACCCCAGCGACCCCTGGAGAGCCAAATATCCCGTAGGAGCGGATTCATCCGCGATTTAGGCTTCGGTTGCCGCCCAATCGCGGATAAATCCGCTCCTACGGCCGGGGGTAGGGCCTTGGAGTGGGGTCGCGCGTCTACGGCGCAGATGCCCGCCTGGCAGTGCCTTATAGCTCGTAGCTCGCCGCTCGCCGCTAATAATCCCCGCCGTTATCGTCTTGACCGTCATTGTCGTCCGTCACCACCGGTGGCTCGTCCTGGTCGATATACTCGAACGACCAGCTACCGTGGACATCGCCGTCTTCGTCAACCACTTCCACCGTCCAGGTGCCGGTCCACTCGGGCACCAGGCGCTTGCTGGACCAGGTCCGCCAGCGCGGGCCGCCCACGGTCAGTTCTACTTCCGCTTCCACATCACCGTCATGCTTCCAGCGGTGGGTGAGGGTGTGGCCCTCCATGTCGCGAAACTCGGTGAAGAACAGCACCAGCTCATGATCGTTACGCAGTTCCTCGATCTCGTCCACCGGCTCACGTTCCTCCACGGCGGTGGTGAACTGGGCGCGATAGACGCCGTGTTCGTCGGCGAGCACCGGGCTACCCAGGCCGAGGGCCAGCACTGCCACCATGCTCAGGCCGGTCGTCAGCTTGATCTTGTTCATTGTTCATCCTCCCTTTCTGGCGATTGTTTGGCTCAGGGCTCCAAAGGATAGCCCAAGCCCGGCGCATCGCCAGCCTTTGATCCCCTATAATGGCCGCTTTTCACCGGGACGCTGTGCATGCAGGAACTGCTGATTCTTCTCCCCATTCTCCTGCTGGTCGGGGTACTGGCCGGCCTGCTCGCCGGTCTGCTGGGGCTGGGCGGCGGCATCGTGGTGGTCCCGGCCCTGTTCTGGATCTTCCGTGCCCAGGGCATCGAAGCCGAGCTGGCCATGCCGGTAGCGGTGGCCACCTCGCTGGCGACCATGGTGCTGACCACCGCCACGGCTGTCCGAACCCACTGGCGGCAGGGCACCACCCGCCGTGATCTGCTGCCCTGGCTATTGCCGGGGATTGCCATCGGTTCGGTAATTGCGCCGCTGGTGGTGGCCCAGATTTCGGCGACCTTGCTCACCGCGCTGTTTGCCGGTTTTATGTTTCTGGTCGCGTTTCGCATGATCCTTCCCCAGCGGCCGCCCGAGCAGGCCGGCCGGGCCCGGGCACCGGAATTGCTCTTCGGCGGGGTGGGGGTGGCCACGCTCTCGGCCATGCTGGGAGTCGGGGGCGGGATTCTTACCGTGCCCTGGTTGCAGTGGCGGGGCCTGGCCATGGCCCAGGCGGTGGCGGTCTCGGTCACCGCCGTGCTGGTGGTGGGGGTGATCGCCACCGCCGTCTATGCCCTGATGGCGGTGGACAGCCCCATCCCCGCCACCATCGGCCTGGTCCAGTGGCCCTCGGTGTTGGCCATTGCCGCCACATCCATGGTCTTCGCCCCCCTCGGCAGTCGTCTCGCCCGGCGCCTGCCCGATCGGCTGCTGCGCCGCACCTTCGCCCTGGTTCTGCTGCTGGTTGGCCTGAGCATGCTTCTCTGAGCCGCGCCGCCTGCTAAACTGCCGGTGTCGAGGCCGGCGCGGGGGAGGCCGGCCCACGGCCAAGTACTTGCCGTCACGCTTTGAGCACGCTTTCAGAGAGGGAGAAGCCATCATGCCGTCACGCCGCCTGCCGTCCGCCACCCTGGCCCTGGCCTGCCTTGTGGCCGCCAGCGCCGTCCAGGCCGAGGACCGCCGCGACTTCTGGTCCATCAACGCGGGGATCGCCTGGGCCTGGGATGATCACATGTTCCGGGATTTCGACGGTAACGACATTGCCACCTTCGCCAGTGGCACCTGGGGCGTGGGTCCAGATTTCATGCCCGAGTGGATGGGCTACGAGACCGAGCTGGGTCTGACCCTGACCGATGGTCGCTGGCTGGGCGAGGACTGGTCCATGCAGCATTTGGGCAGCTACCTCACCGGGCAATGGGGCAGTGAGCGGCTCTACCTCAAGCTTCGCGGCGGGGTGGCCTACAACCGGGTCAAGGTCGGCAGCTTCAGCGGCGACGACTTCGGCATTGCCGGTGGCGCCGGGCTGGGTTTCCAGATCCTCGGCCAGCCCCTGGAAGTGCACTTCAACGCCATCGACGGTGACGTCACCACCATCACCGCCCACTGGCACTTCTAGGCAATCCGGCAGCCCAGCAAAGAAAAAGCCCCGCCGGTCTGGCGGGGCTTTTTTCGTATCAGGCCTTGTTGCAGCCGCTTAGCGGATCAGCACGAACAGGGCTCCGTCGCCCCGGCGGACATTGAGCACCAGGGCATCGGCGTCCTGCAGGGCCTCGCGCAGTTCACTCAGGTTCCGCACCGGCTCCCGATTGACCGAGGTGATCACATCACCGGAGCGCAGATGACGGGCGGCGGGGCTGCCCCGTTCCACCTCGTCCACCAGCACCCCTTCCACGCGACCGAAGAGCGGGGAGCGCTCATCCAGCTCGCTGAAGCTGGCGCCGGCCAGGCGCTGGTGCAGTTCCTCGGCCTTGACCGAGGTTTCTTCGGGGTCGGAGATGACCGCGGTGACCGTAAGCTCGTCACCATTGCGCAGGATCTCCAGGCTGACTTCCTCGCCCACCCGGAGCAGGCTGACCCGGGTGACCAGCTCGCGGATGCTGGTAATCGGCCGGTCATTGAGGCGCACGATCACATCGCCTTCCTCGATGCCGGCTTCCTCGGCGGCGGAGTTGGGGGCCACCTGAGTCACCAGGGCGCCGCGATGGCGATCAATGCCCATGGCCTCGGCAAAGTCCGGGGTCAGGTTCTGCACCGACACGCCCAGACGGCCCCGCCGGACCCGGCCTTCCTCGAGAATCTGGTCCATGATGCCGCTGGCCAGATTGGTGGGGATGGCAAAACCGATGCCGATATTGCCGCCGCGGCCGGAGAGGATGGCGGTGTTGATCCCCACCAGGCGCCCGTCCAGGGTCACCAGGGCGCCGCCGGAGTTACCCGGGTTGATGGCGGCATCGGTCTGGATGAAGTCCTCGATGCGGCCATCGCCCCCGCGCAGGGCCCGGCCCAGGCCGGAAACGATGCCCGAGGTGACGGTATGGTCCAGGCCAAAGGGGTTGCCGATGGCGACCACGAAATCCCCCACCCGAACCCGGTCGGAATCGGCGATCTCGATCTGCTTGAGGTTATCGGCGTCGATGCGGATCACCGCCACATCGCTCTGCTCGTCCGAGCCCACCACCTCGGCCTCGTAGGTCCGGTTGTCATGCAGGTGGACCGAGATCTGGTCGGCATTATCAATCACATGGTGGTTGGTCAGGATGACCCCGTTTTCCGCATCCACGATCACCCCGGAGCCCAGGCTCTGGGTCTCCCGCTCCTGGGGCTGGTCGGGCATGTCGAAAAAGCGCCGAAAGAAGGGGTCGTTGGCGAAGGGGTGCCGCTGCACCTCCACCGTGCCGCGCGTGGAAATATTGACCACCGCCGGCGAAACCTCTTCCAGCATGGGTGCCAGCGAGGGCAACTCCCGTCCCTGGCCGTCTGTGGCTGGCAGCGCGGCCTGAGCCGCAAAACTCAGTACAAACAAGCTCAGAACACCTGCGAATTTGGGCAGGATGGCTCTGCTCATGAGTGGTCTCTCCTCATGCATGGGTTGAAAAGTGGTTAATCGACTTCCGACGTCTATAAGAAGACTGCAAGCGTTTCGCCGGGTTCCCCGAAGGCCGGCTGAAGTTGCCGATTCTCGCGTTTTTCCGCCGCCGTTACCATCCCCCCGTGAGGGGGGTGACAGGCCGGGCGGGATGGACAAAAAAATGGCCCGGGCAAGCCCGGGCCAGTCCTGATCTGACAGCGCGCGGCCGGTTGTTCAGCCCTTGACCTGAATCCGGCGCGGCTGGACCTTCTCCTGCTTCGGAATCACCACTTCCAGCACGCCGTTCCTGCTCTCGGCGCTGATCTTGTCGGCATCCGCGCTGTCGGGCAGCACGAAGCGCCGGAAGAACTGGCCGGAGACGCGCTCCACGCGGCGATAGCCGTTGCGCTCTTCCTTGTTTTCCTCGGTCCGCTGACCGCGGATGGTCAGGGTGCCGTTCTCCATGGTGATCTCGATGTCATTGGGGTCCACGCCGGGCACGTCCGCATGCAGGATGAAGCGGTCCTGCTCCTCGCGGATGTCCACCGCCGGGGCCCAATCGGACACCTCACCGGTCTCGCTCTCATAACCGGGGACACCGTCAAAAATCGTGTTGAGTTCATTCTGGAGCTGATTCATCAGACCCCAGGGCCGACGACGATACGGGCTAATGTTCATTGCCATGGTCATCACCTCCTGATGTTTCCGGGCTGATTGCCTGGATATGCCGTTCTGATATCCGATTTAGGGGCGCTCGTCCCCGTTTCAAGACCCCCGATCGTGGTTTTCTTGACGATTATTCAAATCCGGCGGCTTTCTGACGCGGCCCTGGCCATCCCCAACACAATATCTTGGGGCGCCCAGAAACCTGCCCGAGACCTTAAGTGCCTGAATTTACCCACGTTAGGGCCCTGGAGCGTGCCCCGTGCAAGCTGTCAAGTCCTTGTTTTGCAGTTATTTTTCGATATGATGCCCGGCCCGTGAAATTTCTTGACAGGGATTCCGGCCCTGCTACGCTAGTTGTTATTCGTCACAAGATATTGTGTTTTGTCATCCCCAGCTTATCCACAGAGTTGTCCACGGGGTGACAGATCACGGGAGCGAGCACCGGCCACGCCGGTCGCGTCGAACGAGAGGGGAAGGACTCCAGTCCAAGTAATTAAGCCAGGCCGTGGCCGACAAGCGCGTGCGCGCGCGTGTGCCCGGTCAATAAATAATCATCAGGAGGCAACATGAGCACCGCGCTTGAAATGGACAAGACAGCAGTAAAGGCGATCCCCGTCCAGGATGCGTCCGTGGACATCTGGGACAAGAAGTATCGCCTCAAGACCAAGGATGGCACCGTCCTCGACGAAACCGTCGATGACACCTACAAGCGCGTCGCCAGGGCCCTGGCCGAGGTGGAAAAGCCCGATGCCCGCGAACACTGGTACGAGCGTTTCCTCTGGGCCCTGCGCCAGGGCGCCATCCCGGCCGGGCGGATCGTGTCCAACGCCGGTGCCCAGGCACACAAGCCGGCCACCTCCACCATCAACTGCACCGTCTCCGGCACCATCAAGGATTCCATGAACGACATCCTCGGCAAGGTCCACGAGGCGGGGCTTACGCTCAAGGCCGGCTGCGGCATCGGCTATGACTTTTCCACCCTGCGCCCCAAGGGCGCCTATGTCTCCGGCGCCGGCGCCTACACCTCCGGGCCGCTGTCCTTCATGGATATCTACGACCGCATGTGCTTCACCGTCTCCTCCGCCGGTGGCCGCCGCGGCGCACAGATGGGCACCTTCGACATCGGCCATCCGGATGTCATGGACTTCATCCGCGCCAAGCGCGAAGACGGCCGCCTGCGCCAGTTCAACCTCTCGCTGTTGATCACCGAGGAGTTCATGGAGGCGGTCAAGAACGACACCGAATGGAAGCTCGCCTTCCCGGTCACCGAAAAGGAAGTCGAGGTTGACGAGATCGACGTCAACGATCCCGAGCAGGTCATCTGGCGGGAATGGCCCCTGCGTGACGGTTATGTCTGCAACGACTCCAATCTGGTGGCCTGCAAGATCTACAAGACCATCCCTGCCCGGCGCCTGTGGGACATGATCATGAACTCCACCTACGACTATGCCGAGCCGGGCTTCATCCTCATCGACAAGGTCAACGAGCAGAACAACAACTGGTTCGACGAAGAGATCCGCGCCACCAACCCCTGTGTGACGGCGGATACCCGTCTGCATACCCAGCATGGCATGGTGCGCATCGGCGATCTCTACCAGTCCGGTGAGGCGCTTGAAGTGTCCGTGGACCGTCGCGCCCTCGGCCAGAAGAAGCGAGGCGTGGAAACCCGCCCGGCCGTTCCGGCCTTCATGACCGCCCGGGATGCGGATGTCTGGCGTGTGACCACGGAAGATGGTTACCAGATCAAGGCCACCGAATGGCATGATTTCTACACCGAGCGCGGCAAGTTGCCGCTCAAGGAGCTGCGCGAGGATGACCGTCTCCTGATTCAGTCGGGCAAGGGGCAGTTCGGTCGGGAAGGTTCGAAGGAGCTGGGTATCCTGCTGGGGCTGATCACGGGTGATGGTCAGATCACCAACCGTGGCAAGGAGCAGATGGCCGCGGTAATCAACTTCTGGGGTGAAGAACGCGCCCTGGCCGATCAGGTTGGCCACTATGTCAATGCCCTGATCCGGAATGTGGCAGAGACATCGCGTGAATACCAGGTTAAACCGGTACCTGTTGCGGATCGCAACATGGTCTTCCTGCGTTCCGTATTGCTGGCGCGGGTGCTGGAGCATTACGGCTTTACGAAAGACTCCAAGCTCCAGGTTCCGGAAGTGGTCTGGCGGGGCTCGGAAGACTGTGTGCGGGCCTATCTTCAGGCCTTGTTCCAGTGTGATGGCACGGTCAATGTGTCCAGTAACAGTCAGAGCTGCTCGGTGCGGCTGGCATCCAGCGAGCCTGCTCTGCTCAAGGATGTTCAGCAACTGCTGGCCAACTTCGGTGTGTTCTGCCGCATCCGCCAGCGCCGCAAGGCCAGCGCACGGTATCTCCCGGATGGCAATGGTGGAAGCTGTGAATACCAGTGCCGCAGTGATTATGAGTTGATCATTGATGGTCAATCCCGGGAAATCTTCATGCAGGAAATCGGTTTCCTGCTCCCGAAGAAGCGTGAACGCTACGAGGAGTGGGTCAGCGACAAGGTGCTGCGCAAGAACCAGCGCTTTGCCAGCCGCATCCAGTCCATCGAGTATGTTGGCCGGGAAGCGGTCTACGACACCACCCAGGAAGACCACAATACGGTGATCTTCAACGGCTTGGTTACCGGGCAGTGCGGCGAGCAGCCGCTTCCGCCCTATGGTTCTTGTTTGCTCGGTTCGGTGAACCTGACCAAGTTCGTGCTCGATCCCTTTACCGACAAGGCCCGCTTCGACTGGGACAACTACAAGGAAGTGGTCAAGGTCTTCACCCGCATGCTCGACAACGTGGTCGAGATCAACGGCCTGCCGCTGGAGCAGCAGGAAGGCGAGATTCGCCGCAAGCGCCGCCACGGCATGGGCTTTCTGGGTCTCGGTTCCACCGTCACCATGATGTGCATGAAATACGGCTCCCCCGCCTCGGGGGAATTCACCGACAAGGTCGCCCGGGAACTGGCCCTGGCCGGCTGGGAAGCGGGCCTGGAACTGGCCGAGGAAAAAGGCCCGGCCCCGATCATGGTCGAAGAGTTCACCGTCACCGCCGAAATGCTGCGCAAGCGTCCCGAGATGAAGCGTGACGGCTGGAAACCCGGCCAGAGGATCCCTGGCCGGCTCCTGCATGCCAAGTACAGCCGCTACATGCAAAAGATCGCCGAGGAAAACCCGGAGCTGGTGAACAAGCTCGCCGAAACCGGCGCCCGCTTCACCCACCACAGCTCCATCGCGCCCACGGGCACCATCTCCCTGTCCCTGGCCAACAATGCCTCCAACGGCATTGAGCCCAGCTTCGCCCATCACTACTTCCGCAACGTGATCCGCGAAGGCAAGAAGTCCAAGGAAAAGGTGG
>PWMQ01000054.1 GCA_003558125.1 Natronospira sp.
CTGGGTCGCCTGTTTGCCCTGTCCGAAAACTACCCGGACCTGAAAGCCAACGAGAACATGAAGCAGCTCTCCGAAGAGCTGGTCAGCACCGAAAACCGCGTCGCCTATGCCCGTCAGCACTTCAACGACGCGGTCATGGCCTACAACAACAAGCGCGAAGCCTTCCCCAACAACCTGGTCGCCGGCATGTTCAACTTCAAGTATGCCGAGCTGCTGGACATTGAAGACCCGGCCAAGCGGGAAGCGGTTAAGGTTAATTTTTGAGCTGCGAGCGGCGAGCTACGAGCGGCGAGCTGAAAACAATCACAAACTCATGGCGAGTAGTTAATTGCTTGCCCTGAACTATCCGAAGCTGCAGTGCGGGTGAGGCTGCCTCACCCGCTCGCAGCTCGCTGCTCGTAGCTCGTAGCTCACCGAAGGCGCCAACATGAACTTCTTCGAACACCAAGACAAAGCCCGTACCAACACCCGCAAGCTGGTGTTGCTGTTTACCCTTGCCGTGCTGGCCATTATTGCCGCCATCAATTTGCTGGTCCTGGGGCTGATCGCCTATGGCGACACCCAGATGGCGGCGGAGCAGCCCGACATCCTGTCGCCGCAATTCCTGCTGGGTCACCTGGACCTCATCCTGGTGATCTCCCTGCTCACCGGCGGGCTGATCGGGATTGCCAGTCTGTTTCGCAGCATGCGGCTGCGCTCGGGCGGTAGCGTGGTGGCCCGGCAGTTGGGGGGCACGCCGGTGGAACCGGACACCCGGGACCCGCTCAAGCGGCGTCTGCGCAATGTGGTTGAAGAGATCGCCATTGCCTCGGGTGTGCCGGTGCCGGACATCTATGTGCTGGAAGAAGAGATGGGCATCAATGCCTTCGCCGCCGGCTATTCCACCTCCGATGCGGCCATCGCCGTGACCCGGGGCACCCTGGAAAACCTCAACCGGGATGAACTGCAGGGCGTGGTCGCCCATGAGTTCGCCCATATTCTCAACGGCGACATGCGCCTCAACATCCGCCTGATCGGCATTCTCTTCGGCATCCTGGCCCTGGCGGTGGTCGGGCGCATGCTCATGCATTCGGGGCGTTTCTCCCGCAATCGCAATGCCGGCGGCATTGTCTTCGTGGGGTTGGCCATCATGCTGATCGGCTACATCGGCGTCTTCTTCGGGCGCTGGATCAAGGCCGCCGTCTCCCGCCAGCGGGAGTATCTGGCCGACGCCTCGGCGGTGCAGTTCACCCGTCAGCCGGACGGCATCGGCGGGGCATTGAAGAAGATTGCCGTGGCCCAGCACGGCGACAAGCTCGAGGCCGACACCGAGGAAGTGGGCCACATGCTCTTTTCCAGCTCGCTGAGCAATTTGTTGGCCACCCCCCCGCCGATCATGAAGCGGATCGAGGCGGTGGACCCGCGCTTTCGGCCCGAGGACCTGCAGAAAGCGCGCGAAGACATGGAAGCCCGCCGGCAGGCTAAACAGGCCGAAGCGGAAGCCGAACAGGAAGACCAGGGCGAGGATGATCGCCAGCGGCCCCGCGGCCTGGGCGGGCGAATGCTCGAGCCCGACAACCTGATCGAAAAGATCGGCCAGCCGGGGCTGGGGCAGATCCTGGCCGCCGTGCTGCTGGCCGAGTCCATCCCCAAGCCCCTGGAGCGGGCCGCCCATTCCGGCGAATGGGCCCGTGAAGTCATCTGCGCCCTGCTGATTTCCGACGACGAAGCGGTCCGCCGCAAGCAGCTCGGCCTGGTCGCCGAGCATCTGGGCGAGGAATGCGAACGCCAGGTGCGCACCCTGCTGAAGGCCGGTCGGGAACTGAGTGATCAGCAGCGGATTCCGCTGATGGAAATGGCCTTCCCCGCCGTGCGCAATCGCCCGCGCCCGGAAGTGGACAAGCTATTGGAACTGGTGGATGCCCTGATCGCCGCCGATGGCAAGGTCAGCGCCTTTGAATACGCCCTCGGCCGACTGATGAAAAAGCAGATCGAGGATGCCCGTCATCCCGAACGGGCTCGCCCCGGCGGCAAACGCAAGCTGGAAAACTGCATTGCCCAGGTCAACGACCTGATGCGCATCCTCGCCCACCACGGCCACGAGGACAGCGACCAGGCCGTGGCCGCCATGACCGCAGGCATGAAGGAACTGGGCCTGGCCCCGAGCGAGACCCATGCCCTGCGCGAGAACTGGCACGAACGCCTGGATGCGGCGCTGGACAAGCTCGACGGCCTGCGGATGCGCGACAAGGGCCGCCTGACCCGCGCCCTGGTCGCCGTCATCCGCCACGCCGGCGAGACGGTCACCGCAGAGGCCGAACTCATGCGCGCCGTCTGCGCCCTGCTGCATGTGCCGCTGCCGTTGTTGGCAGAGGAGTCGTCAGGTTCGGAGTCGCGTTCAGGCGCTGATCGCGAATGAATTCGCTCCTACGGAAATACTGACATTGCCTCGCGCCGGAGAGCGCTGAGTTTTCTTCGCGCCTCTGTGGGCGATTCCCAACCTGCCGTAGGAGCGGATTTATCCGCGATTGTAGCTTCGATCGGCCCCCTTATCGCGGATAAATCCGCTCCTACGGGTGGGGTGGTCACCGTTCATGCGGCTGGGGTGGCACCTGTAACCTTACCCCCCCGGGTGGAATCCCATACAATTCCCCCACACCTGAACGGAATGACCCGATGAGCAGCCTCCAGAATCAGAACATCCTTCTGGGCGTGACCGGCGGCATTGCCGCCTACAAGGCCCCGGACCTGGTCCGTCGCCTGCGCGAGCGCGGGGCCACGGTGCAGGTGGTAATGACCGCCGGCGCCGAGGCCTTTGTCACCCCCATGACCTTCCAGGCGGTCAGCCACCGCCCGGTGCGCACCCACCTCTGGGACCGGGACGCGGAAATGGCCATGGGCCATATCGAACTGGCCCGCTGGGCGGACCACATCGTGATTGCCCCGGCGACCGCCGATTTCATGGCCCGCCTGGCTCATGGCCTCGCCGATGATCTGTTGAGCACCATCTGCCTGGCCAGCGAGGCGCCGATTACCCTCTGCCCGGCCATGAACCCGGTGATGTGGCAGCACCCGGCCACCCAGGCAAATCTCGAGACCCTGCGCGGACGGGGGCTCGCCTTCATCGGCCCCGCCGAGGGCCCCATGGCCGAGAACGAGTCCGGCCCGGGGCGGCTGGTGGAGCCGGATGCCATCGCCGCCGAGCTGGATCAGCAAGGCGATGGCGCGCTCAAGGGCCGGACCGTGCTGGTCACCGCCGGCCCCACCCGCGAAGCGGTGGATCCGGTGCGCTATCTCAGCAACCGCTCCTCCGGGCGCATGGGCTATGCCGTGGCCGAAGCCGCCACCCGCGCCGGGGCCAAGGTAATTCTGGTCAGCGGCCCGGTGAGTCTGCCCACCCCGCCCGGCGTGGACCGGGTGGATGTGGAATCGGCCGCGCAGATGCATGAGGCGGTCATGCGCCTGGCCGGCGCCGCGGATATCTTCATCGGCGCCGCCGCGGTGGCGGACTACCGCCCCAAACAAGCCGCCGAGCGCAAGCTCAAGAAGGGCAGCGGCGACGTGCTCGACCGCATGGAACTGGTGGAAAACATCGACATCCTCGCCGCCGTGGCCGCGCTCCCAGACAAGCGCCCCTTCACCGTGGGCTTCGCCGCCGAAACCAATGACGTGGAAGCCAACGCCCGCAAGAAGCTGGAAAAGAAAAAACTCGACCTGATTGCCGCCAACCGGGTCGGCCGGGACCAGGGCTTTGACCGGGACGACAATGAACTGCTGCTGCTGGATGCCGGGGGGAAGACCCCGCTGGGTGCCGGGAGCAAGCGGGAGTTGGCCGGGAAGCTGGTTGAGGAAATTGCCGCCCGGCTCCGCTGACCCTGTTTTTCACAGCCGCCGTAGGAGCGGATTCATCCGCGATTGCGGCTTCGATCGAGCCCCTGATCGCGGATGAATCCGCTCCTACGGCGGCTGTGGATCCGTCTGAGCATCGCCACATTGGCCCGCTATCTTTTATTGTTCGGAGACCCCATGCACAGGATTCAATTGAAGATTCTCGACGACCGGCTCGGCAAGGAATTCGAGCTGCCCCACTACGCCACCGAAGGCTCCGCCGGCATGGACGTGCGGGCCTGCATCGACGGGCCCATCGAGCTCAAGCCCGGCAAGACCGAGCTGATTCCCTCGGGCTTTGCCATCCACATCGGTGATGCCGATCTCGCCGCCGTGCTGCTGCCCCGCTCGGGCCTGGGTCACAAGCACGGCGTTGTGCTGGGCAATCTCACCGGCCTGATCGACTCCGATTACCAGGGACAGGTCTTTGTCTCGGTCTGGAATCGCGGCGACAAGAGCTTCATCATCGAGCCGGGCGAGCGCATCTGCCAGATGGTCTTCGTGCCGGTGGTTCAGGCAGGATTCGATATCGTTGATGACTTCGAGGAAAGCCAGCGCGGGGCGGGGGGCTTTGGGCATTCCGGGCGGAAATAGTCTGACAGGAATGGCCTCGCGCAAAGACGCTAAGGCGCAAAGGGCTTGGTTGGGGTGAAGGCCCTATCAGCCTTTGGGCGTTTGGGAAGTTGTGTGTGGGAGCTCCTACAAGAGGAGCTCCCACAGGCGAAGCGAGATCAATCCCGCTCCTGGAGCTCCGAGAAGCGCTGGATTTCGTTGTTGAAGCGGGCACGGACCCGTTCCAGCTGTTCCTCGCGTTCGAGCAGATGGCGCTGGTGCTCGGTCACCTGCCGGGCCAGATCCTCATAGCGGCTTTCCAGATGTTCCGGGGGTTCGTCGCCACGCTCTTCATGCTCGTCGATACGTTCTTCCACCCGCTCCAGATTTTCCTCCAGCTCTTCCAGGCTGTTGGCCGTCAGGCGAATCTGGGAACGCAGACCGGCAACCCGGTCGTCGCGCAGACGCTCGATTTCGTCCACTGAACCATACAGACGCAACAGGCGCTCGTCCTCGCGCCGCTGAATCTCGGCGGCCCGACGCGCCTCTTCCTCCATCTCCTGCTGGAGCCGGAGTTCCTCGCGCTCTTCCTCGGTCAGGGCCCGGTCCTTGCGCTCCACTTCCAGGCCGTCACGCAGGGTCCGCTGCTCCTGATCACGATACTCGGGCGGAATGGAATCGCCATAGTGGACATTGCCGTCCTCATCCACCCAACTGTAAGCCTGAGCAGACAATGCGGTGGCGGAGAAAATCAGCGTCAGGGCAAGGAGCCCGGAGATTGCAATCTTGTTCATATCGGCACGACCTCCGTCGGTGCCCGGAAAGGGGCGGAAAGCCGAATCACGTTACCCGACAGTCTAGCACCCTACCCCGGTGGACTCAGCTCACTCCGTAACGTTCCCGATAGGCCTGTACGGATTGGCGATGAGCGGCCCATTCGCCGCCCTCCGGCAACCAGTTCAGCAGGTCCGCGAGGGTCACGATGGAGGCCACCTTCAAGCCGTATTCGGCTTCCGCCTGGCGAATGGCGGAATCCCCATCGGGGCCGGTCTCCTGGCGATCCAGGGCAATCACCACCCCCACCGGGGCGGCGCCGGCGGCGCGGATGATATCCACCGACTCGCGAATGGCGGTCCCGGCGGTGATCACGTCATCGACGATCAGGACACGGCCCTTAAGGGGCGCGCCCACCAGATTGCCGCCCTCACCATGGTCCTTGGCCTCCTTGCGGTTGAAGCAATAGGGCACATCCCGTCCATGCTCGACGGCCAGGGCCGCGGCAGTGACCGTGGCCAGGGGAATCCCCTTGTAGGCGGGGCCGAAGATCATGTCGAAATCAATGCCTGAATCCACGGCGGCCCGGGCATAGAACTGACCCAGCCGGTGCAGCGCCGAGCCGGTATTGAACAGCCCGGCATTGAAGAAATAGGGACTCACCCGCCCGGATTTCAGGGTGAACTCCCCGAAGCGGAGCACATCACGGTCATGGGCGAACTGGAGGAAATCGGATTGGTAGGACATGGTGGTTTTGGTCTGGTTTTTGGGGTGGGTTTTGGGTTGGGGGTATTTTATCAGGCTCTGGGAAGGAGCTACGAGCTACGAGCTGCGAGCTTCGAGCGGCGAGCTGAAAGGCCGCTGCCCACCCCTGCCGTAGGAGCGGATTTATCCGCGAATGTGCCTTCGATAACCCCTTGTCGCGGCTAAAGCCGCTCCTACAGCAGATTGGCAGGGCTCGTAGCTCGCAGCTCGCCGCCGGCCCCTCGCAGCCGAGAGCCCGGACGGTTATCATCCCCCCCTTTGAATCCACCAACAGCAAAATCTGCCCCCATGAAAATCGTCAGCTTCAACGCCAACGGCATCCGGGCCGCGGCCCGCAAGGGTTTCTTTGACTGGATGGAGCGGGTGCAGCCCGACATCGTCTGTGTGCAGGAACTCAAGGCCCAGGCCCATCAGCTCGACGGTGAGCCCTTTCACCCGCCGGGCTATCACGTCCATTTCCACGAGGCCGAGAAAAAAGGCTATTCCGGGGTCGCCATCTACAGCCGGGAGAAGCCGGACAAGGTTTATGTCGGCCTGGGGGAAGGCTTTGAGGATATCGATGCCGAGGGTCGGTATATCGAGGCCCGATTTGGCAAACTCTCGGTAGTTTCCCTTTACATGCAGTCCGGCTCGGCCAAGGAAGAGCGCCAGCAGGTGAAGTTCGATTTCATGGACCGCTTCATGCCGCTGCTGAAGAAATTCCTCAAGCGCAAGCGCGAGTACATCATCTGCGGCGACTGGAACATCGCCCACACCAAGAAGGACATCAAGAACTGGAAGGGCAATCTCAAGAACTCCGGCTTCCTGCCCGAGGAACGGGCCTGGCTGGACGAGCTCTTCGGCCCCGCCGGCTGGGTGGACGGGTTCCGGGAGGTCAACCAGGAAGACGAGCAATATACCTGGTGGTCACAGCGGGGCCGGGCCCGAGAAAAGAACGTGGGCTGGCGGATCGATTACCATGTAGTCACGCCGCCGGTGGCGGAACTGATCAAGGACGCCGAAATCTACACCGAGGAAAACTTCTCCGACCACGCCCCCCTGATCCTGGATTATGATCCGCGGATCCGGGATCTCTAGCATTGGAAGCCTTTCATGGCCGACGCCCAGCAGACTGAAATCCGCACCGAGCGCAATCTCTTCCAGGCCCTGAAGGTCTACGCCCATCCGCGAGTGGTGGGCATGGCCTTTCTGGGCTTCTCGGCCGGCCTGCCGCTGATGCTGGTGGGGGCCACCTTCACCGCCTGGCTGCGGGACCTGGGGGTGGAACTGGCCGCCATCGGCTTTCTTTCCTGGGTGGGCATGGCCCATTCCATCAAGTTCCTGTGGGCGCCGGTGGTGGACCGCCTGGCCCTGCCGGGGCTCACCCGCCTGTTTGGGCGACGGCGCTCCTGGATGCTGGCCGCCCAGGTCACCATCGCCATCGGGCTTCTGGGCATGGCGCTGACCGACCCCACCGAGAATCTCATGCTCGTGGCCGTGCTGGCGGTGATGACCGCCTTCGGCTCGGCGACGCAGGACATCGCCATTGATGCCTACCGGGTGGAGGCAGTCAAACGGGAACGCCAGGGGGCCATGGCCGCCACCTATGTGGCCGGCTACCGGGTGGCCATGCTCACTGCCATTGCCGGTGCCCTCAATATTGCCGGCATGAGCAACTGGACCATGGCCTACGGTGCCATGGCCCTGCTGATGGGCGTGGGGATCATCACCACCCTGATCATCCGTGAGCCCGAAGTCACCGTGGATCGCATGACCCTGGCCATGGAAGAGAAAGTGATGAACTACCTGGACCGCACCCACCACCTGGGGTGGAGGCGGGACTTCAATGCCTGGTTCATTGGCGCGGTCATCTGTCCCTTCGCCGATTTCATGAAACGCTTTGGTGCGATCGCCCTGCTGGTGCTGCTCTTCGTGGCCACCTTTCGCATCAGCGATATCTTCATGGGGGTGATGGCCCAGCCCTTCTATCTGGATCTCGGCTTCAGCAAGAGCCAGATCGGCAATATCAGCGGTGCCTTCGGCCTGGCCATGACCCTGACCGGCGCGGCCATGGCGGGTGTACTGGTGGCCCGCTTCGGCATCAGCCGCATGCTGATCTTCACCGCCTTCATGGCCCCGGCCACCAATCTCACCTTTGCCTGGCTGGCCGGCCTGGGCCCGGAGATTCACGGCCTGGTGATCGCCATCATTGCCGATAACATTACCGGCGGACTGGCCATCGGCGTGTTCATCGCCTACCTATCCAGCCTCACCAACACCGCGTACACGGCCACCCAGTACGCCCTGTTCTCCTCGCTCATGACCCTGCCGGGGCAGTTCGCCGCCGGCTTCACCGGCATGCTGGCGGCGAAAGTGGACTGGATGTGGTTCTTCATCATCACCGCCGGCACCGGCATCCCGGCCATTGTCCTGGCCATCATCCTGGCCCGCATCGCCAACCCGGACCGCATCAACCGCCCGGGCATGAGCGGATAGCAACCCCCCGGGCTAGTCGTCCTCGTCGTGCCAGGCCTCGATCTGGACGCCGAGGCCCATAACCGTGCGATTGGCATAGGCAAAGTAGGCTGCCACCTGGTTGATCTCCAGGATCTCGCCATCGGTCCATCCGGCACCGCGAAGCTCGGCCAGCTGATCTTCATGGATCTGGGTCGGGGCCACGGTGAGATTGCCGGCATAGATAAGTGCCAGCCGTTCCTTGTCGCTGAAGACCTTGGGGGGAATATCATCGGGCTTGTCCAGCCACTTGAGGATCTTGTCCAGGCGGCTCTTGTCATCAAGGCTCTTGAGCAAGCCCTTGCGGTGATGGGCAACACAGTATTTGCAACCGTTGAGGCGGCTCACCAGCACGCCAATGGTTTCCATGAACCAGTGGGGCAACTTGTTGCGGGGGTGGCCGAGCACGCTGCGGTAGAGCTTGAGGTGCCCCTCAAGTGTATGGGGGCGCAGGGCGTGGGCGCGCATGATGCCGTCCACGCGTCCCTGGTCGTCCGCCAGTTCCGCGTAGATTCGCTGTGCGCGCTGATCCAGCTCGTGGGGCGCCGGCGAATCTATCCACATAATCAAACCATCGGTCTTCGCCATCTCAGGGTTCCTGGTCACAACAGCCATGGCCCCTCCCAGATCCATTATGTTTGTTCTTGTTACGTGGGACACCGCGAAAAACCTTATGTGACAGCCTTGTCACAAAGAGTGCGGCAGCCTGGGGGATAGCGCCATCCCCCGTATGGAGGGGCCCTTAATGAACGGACTGACGATGCCCCCGACGTCTTTCGGGGGTGGGTGAGGCGTGATGGACCACCATCCGCCAGCCGAATCGGCAGCGACGATAGATATTGGTGGCAAATACCGGGGGCCGCTCTTCGGCATCCCCGCTCAGGCGGATGTATTCCGCCACCAGGTGAATGGCCAGATCCTCGGTCAGGGTTTTCTCCAGCATCTCGACCCGAAGGTGCATCTCCGGGCCACCCTGGAATATCTGCTCCCAACTGGAGAGGATCTCCCGCAATCCACGCAGGGGCGCGCTGGCCGGATGAATGCAAACGGGGTTGCGGGCCCCCTCCCAGACCTTGCTCATCGCGTCCAGGTCAGCCCGTTCCAGCGCATCATAGAAGGCCAGCTCGGCGTTCTCCGGCGAATCAAAAATGGTAGCCATCATGCCCCCGAATAATCATCCTCGACCACCGCGTCCAGCGACCGTCGCCAGGATTACCTAACTTTAGCTCAATGCCCGCCAAGGGCAAGGTGCTTGTCAGCCGGACAGGCAGGGGCTATGGTGCCGCCTGCGACGAGCCGGGAGGATGGCATGAGCGAACACGAGATCAAGGTCTGCAGTCTGGATGAACTGGCGGATCCGGGGGCGAAGGAATTCGAGTTTGAAACCGCCCAGGGCAAGGACTACGGCTTCCTGGTCTGCCGCGATGGCCAGGTGAGCGCCTACGTCAATAGCTGCCCCCATACCGGCGCCGCCCTGAACTGGGCACCCGACCGCTTCCTTACCAAGGCCGGCGACCAGATCATGTGCGGCGTGCACGGCGCCATCTTTCGCATCGAGGACGGGCATTGCCTGGCCGGCCCCTGCGAAGGCCGCGACCTCACCCCCCTCCCCTGCCGGGTCGAGGACGGCGCAGTCTATGTCTCGGTGAAAGGCGAACAGGCCTGAACTGTTCTCCGCGCCCATCGCGGATAAATCCGCTCCTACGCCAATTCACCCGCAATGCGCCGAAACCGCAACACCCCCAAAGGAACCACGGAACCTCTGATCACCCCTTAAAATCGGTAATCCGAATCCAGCAGGTCCAGGGGGTTGGTGTATTCATCACCGCGGCCGCCATCGTCCAGATCGACGCCGTAGTCTTCACGCTCCATGTCCATGGAACCCGACCAGTCCTCCGGGGGCTCGGCGGTGGTCATGGCGACCTCGGTCCAGAGATCGATATCCACCTCTTCCACAGTGCCGTCAAAGAACTGAACCTCAATGGTGCCATCCACATCATCAATGGCCACCACTTCAAACAGACCACCGTTGAAGTCCTTGTACCACTCCCCGATGACCGCCGGGATCGGTGCATCATCATCGGAAAACATCGCAGGACTCCCCGGGGCCATGCCCCGTTTCCAAAAGACCACATTCCGGCACCAGCGTGCCGCTTCCGGCTCCCGTCGGCCCCGGAGCGGGCCTCGAAACCGGGAGGCTTTCAGCAAGGTATAGGTGCCAGATGGTCAGCTCGCAAGGGGACCGGCGCTACCGTTCGTCCGGTTATTTCCAAGCCCTTGAGGGAGGCGGTTTTTCAGCCAGGAAGAAGCGATCGGGCAGACGACCGGTTCAGCGTCGCCGCTCCCAATCAGTGAACCAGTTGATGAAGTGTTCGATGCCCTGATCCAGGGGTGTACTGGGGGTGAAACCCACCAGCTTTTCCAGAGCCGAGACCTCCGCACAGGTGGCCTCCACATCCCCCGGCTGCATGTCCAGGTAACGCTTCTCGGCCTCGCGACCAAGGTGCTGTTCCAACAGCTCGATCAACCGGCCCAGGGGCTCGGGCCGATGGTTGCCGATGTTGTAGAGGCGGTAGGGGGCATAACTGTTGGCCGGGGTGGGTGTCTCACCGCGCCAGTCCGGATCGGGCGTGGCGGGGTGATCCAGCAGACGAACCATGGCCTGGACCACATCGTCGATATAGGTGAAGTCCCTTTGCATGCGGCCATGATTGAATACATTGATCGGCTCGCCCCGCTCGATGGCCCGGGCAAATTTGTAGTAGGCCATGTCGGGACGGCCCCAGGGACCGTACACAGTGAAAAACCGCAGCCCCGTGCAAGGCAGGCCGTAGAGCGAGGCATAGGAATGGGCCATCAACTCATTGGCCTTCTTGGTAGCGGCGTAAAGGCTGATGGCATGGTCCACGGTGTCGTTTTCCGAGAAGGGAATACGGGTGTTGGCACCGTAGACCGAGCTGCTGGAGGCAAAGATCAGGTGACGCACCCCACCCTGCCGACAGCCTTCGATCAGATTACCGAAGCCGAGCAGATTGCTGTCCACATAACGATGGGGATGGGCCAGGGAATGACGCACCCCGGCCTGGGCAGCCAGGTGATAGACGGTGTCGAAACCGGGCTTTTGCTCGAACAGGGCGGCCATGGCCGGGCGGTCGGCCACATCCATGGGATGAAACTCAAAGCCCCGCTCGCCTTCAAGCTGATCCAGACGGGCCTGCTTCAAGGCGACATCGTAATAGTCATTGAGATTATCGATGCCGAACACCTCATGACCCGCGGCCAGCAGCCCCCAGGTGAGGTGATATCCGATGAAACCGGCGGCGCCGGTGACCAGCAAGCGTGCCATGTATCGTCCGTTATCCCACTCGAATTGGCGAAACGGCGGATTCTATCATTCCCGCCCGCGCACATAGGCCCCGGCCGCCAACAGGGCCAGCAGCGGCAAGGCCAGCAGCAACCAGGCCAGTGGCCGCTCCCAGAGCAGCAGGGCGAGCACGGCCGAGCCACCGGAGAGCAGCATCAACCCCGCCCCCAGGGTGCTGGCCTGGGCATGGCTCCAGCCGCTCCGGACCAAGCGCTGGTAATAATGAGAGCGGTGGGCCTGCCAGAAACGCTCCCGACGGCGAATGCGGCGGAAAAGGGTCACGGTGGCATCCAGCCAGAAGGGCGCAAAGGGCAACAGACCCAGCAACAGGGGCACCCGCCCTTCGGCGGCCAGCAACAGCGGCAGGGCCGCGGCCAGAAAACCCAGCGGCACCGACCCCACATCTCCCATGAAGATCCGCGCCGGGTGCCAGTTCCAGACCAGAAAACCGCCGGCGGCGGCCGCCAGCAGCAGGCAAAGCAGGAAAGGATCGGCGACCCCGGCCAGGCCGGCCAGGGCCGCAAGACTGGCAAAACCGATCAGGCTCATGGCACCGGCAAAGCCGTCCATGCCATCCATGAAGTTGTAGAGATTGCTCATCCAGATCATGCCCGGCACCGCCAACACGGCAACACCCAGGCCCAGCGGCAAAGCCAGCCCGCCCGGCAGGGACAAGGCCTGTGGCCAGGCACCAGCCAGCACCACCGCCAGCGCGGCCAGCAACTGAACCAGAATCCGCGGCAGGGCCGGCAGGCCGCGCAGATCATCGATCATCGAGACCACGGCCAGCACAATGGCCCCAAGCAGAGCCACCAGCAGGGCGCCCTCCGGGCGCAGCAGGACAAAGCCCAGCCCCAGGGCCACCAATAACAGCGGCAGACCGCCGGCACGCGGGGTGGGGGCATCATGCAGGGAGCGATGATTGGGCCGGTCAACGAAACCGAGCCGGGGCGCCAGCGGGATCCACAGTCGAGTCAGTCCCAGCGACAACAACAGCGCCAGCCCCGTCCACAGCCAGGCATCCAATCTCAGCAGCCAGTCCAATACCGCCATTCCCGGTCCTTCTCCCCAAAAACTAGTCCGATGCCTGCCCCCAGGCCCGCGCCACCCGTTCCAGGCCGACACGGGAATCCCTGCTCGGGCTCCAGCCCAAGCCCCGGGCGCGGCTCACATCCACGCTCAAATCCCCCGCCAGTCGCGGCCACCAACCGCCCCGACCGCTCAACATCAGCCCGGCCCGCAGCAAGCCCGTTGGCAACGGCCAGCAGCGAGCCGGGCGACCCAGGCCACTGGCCAGCGCGCGAACCATATCCGGCGTGGGCAGCGGCTCGGCATCCGCAGCTAGAAACAAGTGATTGGCCGCATCGGGGTGAGTGCCAGTCAGATGGATCAGGTCGGCAAGGGCCCGGGCATCGAGCAGACTGCGCTGATTGCGAATCGCCCCCAGGGGCATGGGCAGCCCCCGGGCCATGGCCCGCAGCATCAGGCCGATATAGCCCGGTGGATTCTCGCCGTAGATCACCGTCGGCCGGATGATGCACCACTCAATACCGCTGCCCAGAGCCGCCTGACGCAACTGCTGTTCACCGGCCAGCTTGGAGCGCCCGTAATCATCGTCCGGGTGGGGCTCATCGGCCTCCTGCAAGCGCTTGGCCCGCTCGGCCCCGGTCATGGCCTTGATACTGCTCAGATGCACAATCCGGCGCACCCCGGCCTCCGCCGCCCGCCGCGCCAACGTGGCCGGAAACCGGGCATTGATGGCCTCCAGACGCGCCGCTCGCGAACGACGCGGCCCCCGATCATGGGCCTGCCCGGCCAGATTCACCACCACATCCACGCCGTCGAGCAGGTACTGCCAATCCTCGAAGCGGGTCAGATCCCCGCTCAACACCGACACCACCCCCCCCGGCACCGAAACCCCCGGCGCACGCACCGGCGCACGCACGGCAATGCCCTGCTCAAGCAGAGCACGACAAACAAAGCCCCCCACAAAACCGGAGGCACCGGTAACCAGCCAGGTAGTCATGGCGACAGTTTACTTGCTTGAGAAACGAAGGGGGCGATTTGGATCCCCCTCTATCTCCCCCTTCCGAGCGAAGCTCGCAAGGGGGAGGAGTTTGTAAACAACGCTACGGCACACTCAACCCCATCGA
>PWMQ01000105.1 GCA_003558125.1 Natronospira sp.
ACTCCGGCCTCTACACCTGGCAGTTCCTGTTTGAAATGGGCCACGACTACGAAAAGAACTGGGCCGACTACAAGCAACGCGTCGAGCGCGCCGCCAGCGGTGGCGTCAAGCGCCATCCTGGTAAGTGAAGCGAAAAAGCTCATAAGATACTTTGCGACCTGAATTAGCCTTGCGGTCGGCACTGCCCAGGTGATCGCCCACAACAGTAGACCTTGGTGCCGGCTGCGATTTGCAAGGCTGTGTGAGGCAGGATGCCGAACCCAGAGCGTACAGGGATGTATCCATAGCGTCCTTGCAAATCGCTGTCGGCATCAAGGTCGGGACACACCCATCACCGAAGCGGAACGGTCCTAAGGCTCACTTGGCCGTTAGCTCCCAATGAAAAGCAAACACACGCAGCAATCGTTTGTGCCGCTCCAGCCTTCCTCAATCACGATCTCCGTACGCGGAAACAGATCCGATCCCGCAAGGATCAAAAGCGAACAGGCTTCGCACCCGAAGCCGACTTCCAACTGCTAGAATGGGCGCCCGAGACAGAGGAGCCGGGTATGGCCGAGCAGGACCGCGCAACGGTGGATTTCGGTTACCAGGAAGTACCGGTGGGTGAGAAGGCCCAGCGGGTGCGGGGCGTGTTCGACTCCGTGGCCGAACGCTACGATGTCATGAATGACCTCATGTCCGGCGGCCTGCACCGAATCTGGAAGCAGTTCACCCTGGCCCGGACCGGATTGCGACCCGGCGACCGGGCCCTGGATTTGGCCGGCGGTACCGGTGACCTAAGTCGGGGCCTGCTCAAGCAGGTGGGCGACAGCGGCGCCGTGGTTCTGTCGGATATCAATGCCAGCATGCTGGGCCGTGGTCGGGATCGCCTGGTGGATGAAGGTGCGGGCGAGAACCTTGCCGTGGTCCAGGCCGATGCCGAGGTCCTGCCCTTCCCGGACCGGCATTTTGACTGCGTCACCATCGGTTTTGGCCTGCGCAATGTCACCCACAAGGACCGCGCCCTGGCGGAAATGCATCGCGTGCTCAAGCCCGGTGGACGGCTGTTGGTGCTGGAATTCTCCCGCCCCAATGACCTGATCAGGCCCTTTTATGACCTGTATTCGTTTCAGGTTTTGCCTCGTCTGGGGGAGTGGGTCGCGGGTGATGCCGACAGTTATCGTTATCTTGCCGAGTCCATTCGCAAGCACCCCGACCAGCCCACGCTCAAGGCCATGATGACGGCCGCCGGCTTCGAGCGGGTGGCGTGGTTTGATCTCACTGGCGGGGTGGTGGCCCTGCATCGCGGCTATCGTCTCTGATTCCGGCACCAGGAAACGCCTGGGGGGCGTCAATGCAAATACCCAACATCCTGCTGACAACACTGGAGCGCTCCATCAACCGCGTCCTGGCCAGCGCGGCCGGCGGTCCCGCTGCCATCCAGGGCCTGGAAGGTCGCGTCATCCAGTTGTACCTTCAAGATCTGGATATTTCGGTCTGGATTGCCTCCAACGGCCGCAGCCTGCGCCTGTCGGCGGTGGATCCCCAGCGGCAGGATCTCAAGCTCTCCGGGCGCGCCCCTGAATTGCTCAAGGCCGCGCTGGAAGGCCGTGCCGGCGGCAGCTTCCCGCGCGAAGTCACCGTCGAGGGCAATATGGAGGCTGCCCGCGAGGTGCAGGCCTTGCTGACTGCGATTGATCCCGATTGGGAAGAAGCCCTGGCGGGGATCACTGGCGACAGCGTGGCCCATGGTCTGGGTCAGGCGACTCGCCAGGTCCTGGCCTGGGGCCGGCAAAGCCGTGACATCCTGGCCCGCAATCTGGCCGAATACCTGCGGGACGAATTGCGGGCCGTGCCGGACCGCAGCGAGGTGGAAGCCTACCTGGACGCCGTGGATCAACTGCGCGAGGATGTGGACCGGCTCACCGCCCGTTTTGACCATTTCGGACAGGGGCGCCGTTCTTGATTCGTCCACGCCATCTCCTGCGTCTGATACATATCCAGTGGGTCCTGCTGCGTCATGGGCTCGATGAAGTCCTGTTCGCCACCCGTGTCTTCAGGCCGTTTCGCTTTTTGCTCTTTCTCGCCCCCTGGCACTGGTTTGGTCGCCGGCGCACGCCGCGGGCGGTGCGTATTCGTCGGGCCCTGGAAGATCTCGGGCCAATCTTCATCAAGTTTGGCCAGATGCTTTCCACCCGGCGCGACCTTCTGCCTCAGGATGTGGCCGATGAACTGGCCCGGCTCCAGGACCGGGTCCCGCCCTTTCCCGGGTCCATGGCCCGGGCCGTGGTGGAACGGGCCTGGGAAGAGCCGGTGGATGCCGTCATTGATCACTTCAATGAAACCCCGCTGGCCTCCGCCTCCATCGCCCAGGTCCATACCGCACAGCTTCGCGATGGCCGGGCCGTGGTCATCAAGGTCCTGCGTCCCGGCATCGAACGTCTCATCCGGCGCGATATCGCCCTGCTCTACCTGATTGCCGGCCTTGCCCAACGTTATTGGAGCGAAGGCCCGAGACTGCGGCCGGTGGAGGTGGTGGCTGAGTACGAGAAGACCATTCTCGACGAGCTCGACCTCATGCGGGAGGCGGCCAATGCCTCTCAGCTGAGACGCAATTTTGAGCGTTCGCCGCTGCTTTACATTCCTGAAGTGGAGTGGCCCCTTTGCCATCCCGATGTGATGGTGATGGAGCGGATCCACGGCATCCCGGTCAGTCGCACCGAGGAGTTGAGAGCCGCCGGCGTGGATATGAAGACATTGTCAGAGCGGGGGGTGGAGATATTTTTCACCCAGGTCTTTCGCGACAATTTCTTCCATGCCGATATGCATCCAGGCAACATCTTCGTCGATGCCACGGATCCCCGGGATCCCCGCTATCTGGCAGTGGATTTCGGCATCGTCGGCACCTTGAGTCCCCGTGACCAGCATTACCTGGCGGAAAACTTTCTCGCCTTCTTCAATCGCGACTATCGCAAGGTCGCGGAACTGCATGTGGAGTCCGGCTGGGTTCCGCCGGAGACCCGGGTGGACGAATTCGAGACCGCCATCCGCACCGTCTGCGAACCCATCTTCGACAAGCCTCTGAAGGAGATCTCCTTCGGCAAACTCCTGTTGCGCCTGTTTCAGGTGGCAAGGCGTTTCCAGATGGAGGTCCAGCCACAACTGGTACTCCTGCAAAAGACCCTGCTGAATATCGAGGGCCTGGGACGGGAACTCTACCCTGACCTGGATCTGTGGCAGACGGCCAAGCCCTTCCTGGAAGACTGGATGCGCCAGCAGATTGGTCCGCGGGCGGTGTTTCGGCGTTTCCGCGATGCCTTACCCGAGCTCGGGGATGCCCTTCATCGTGTCCCCGTACTGGCCGAGCAGGTCCTGAGTCGGATGGAGAGTGGCGAGCTGGATTTCCGCGCCCACAGTCGGCAGTTGACTGAAATACAGCGGGATACCCGCCGCCAGCACCGTGCCACCCGGGCGGTGATCGGTGGTGGCAGCCTGATCGTCGCCGCCGGCTTCAGCCTTGGCAGCCTGCCGGTCTGGGCTAGCCTGGGCGGTGCCGGTCTGGGCGGGCTGTTACTGCTGTTCGGGCTTTATCGAGGCGAGAAATAAGCAGGGAGATTGAGCACGATATGTGGCGACCCAAACCCCGAACCGTTCTTGTTATTGCTGTAATCATGGCGGCGCTGTTTATCCTCGCCCGCGTCGGTACCGCCTGGGGTTGAGTCAGGGCCGTTGCAGGCGGCCTTCAACCTCTTCCCGTTTCTCACGGCCAAGCAACAGCTCGACCAGATGCAGGGCAAAATCCATGGCGGTGCCCGGCCCGCGAGAGGTAATGACCTTGCCGTCCTGGACCACCGCCTCCTCACGGTACTCCCCCACCAGATTATCGGTATGGTCGAGAAAGCCCGGAAAGCTGGTGGCCTTCTTTCCGCGCAGCAGGCCGGCGCTGGCCAGCACCTTGGGCGCGGCGCAGATGGCCCCGGTGAACTTGCCCGACTCCGTCATCTGCTTGAGTAGCTTGATCACCCGCTCGTCTTCCTGGAGATGGCTCGCACCGGGCATGCCACCGGGCAATACCACCATGTCGAAGTCCCTCTCCAGGGCCTCGTCCAGATTCATCTCGATGCCCAAACGAATGCCGTGACTGCCGGTGACGGCGGTGCCGTCGAGCCCGGCAATGCTTACCTCGACACCGGCGCGTCGCAGCAGGTCAATGATGGTGACCGCTTCCAGTTCCTCACAGCCGTCCGCCAGTGGCACCAGCACTTGCTTGCTCATCGCTCGCCCCCTCTGAAAGGACAGGATCGTCCCCGCCTTCAAGCAGGGCCGATGCGTTGATCAATTCCACACCACTTTCGGTTTCCAGCCAGGGCAGCCGTGCCTCCAGCACCTCCAGGGTCTCGGGATAGGGATGGCCAATGACAACGACTTCTCCCCGCTGGTGGGCAATGCGAATGGCTCGGTCCAGGGCCGCTTCAATCTCCGCCGGATCCCGGCTGCGATCCAGGAAGATGTCCCGACGGCCCGCCGGCACGGCGTGTTCACGGGCGACATCATAGGCCACGCTGTGCGGCGTGGTGCGGCTGTCGATGAAAAACAGGCCCGCCTCACGCAACTCCTCCATCAGCCAGGCCATGGCTCCGGGATGGCGGGTGAGCAGGCTGCCCATGTGATTGTTGACGCCCCGAACGCCCGGAACCGACGCCAGGCTGCGGCGGAAGGTCTCGCGGAAAGTGGCCTCATCCATGTCCAGTTCCAGCCGCCCGGGCCCCAAAAGCTGATTATTTTCCTTCGCCTGCAAGGGAAGGTGCAGCATGACTTCCTTGCCGTTCTCGGCACAATCGCTGGCGACCCGCCGGGCATGCGGGGTATGGGGGAGAATGGCGCAGCTCAAGGGCACGGGCAGGTCAACGGCCCGACGATCCAGCAGCAGGCGGTCACCCAGGTCGTCAATGATGACCGCCATGCGGGGCGTCTCCCCGACCGTGAGGCCCGGGAGACAGCTCAGCAGAAATAATACCCAGAGCCTGCTTACGAACCTCACTGGCCTTCCGCCATCCGCTTGCCGTCCATGCCACGGAGGACACGCACGGCGTGCCCCAGGACCTCGTCATCGTCATCAAAGGCCACCGGTTCGGCCGTTTGCCAGGCCTGCCGGGCACGTTCCCCCATGGCAGCCCCTTCCCGTGGCACCGCTTCATCGTCGCGAAAATCCAGGTCCGGATGCACGCCATCCTTTTCGATGGCCCGCCCAAGAGGGGTGACATAGCGTGCCGTGGTCAATTTCATGGCCGCTTCCCCGGACAGGGGCATGATGGTCTGGACCGAGCCCTTGCCAAAGGAAGAGCTGCCCAGGACCGTGGCCCGCCCGTGATCCTGCAGGGCACCGGCAACGATTTCCGAGGCCGAGGCACTGCCCCGGTTGACCAGCACCACGATGGGGGCGCCCAGCATCAGGTCACCCTGGCTGGCTTTGTGACTGAAGCGTGCCGAGCGGGTTCGTCCTTCCGCCGAGACGATCACCCCTTCTTCCAGAAACAGGTCGCTGATTTCCACCGCGCCCCGCAGGATGCCCCCGGGGTTGTTGCGCAGATCAAGCACCAGACCTTCAAGATGGCCGCCGTTCTCGGTGGTCAACTCGGCGATGGCCTCCCTGGCCTGACGCCCCACCTGGTCACGGAAATGACTGACCCGCAGATAGCCGATACCCGGCTCCAGCAGACGGGAACGCACGCTGCGGGTCTGAATACGTTCTCTCACCAGCTCCACATCCCGGGGCGCGTCCTTGTCAGGCGACAGCACGCCGAGGGTAATCGAGCTGCCGGGTTCGCCGCGCATCAGGCGTACCGCCTCATCCAGACTCATGCCCTCGAGGGAATCGCCGTCAACGCTGAGAATCCGGTCACCGGCTTTCAGGCCAGCCCGTTCACCAGGGCTGCCCGCAATCGGAGCGATCACGGTCACCACGCCGTCCTCCTGGGTCACTTCCAGGCCCAGCCCACCGTAGCGGCCGGAGGTGGTGTCCTGCATCTGGCGATACTCCTCGGGATCGAGAAAGCCGGAGTGATCATCCAGGCTGGAGAGCATGCCGCGAATGGCATGCTCCATTAGCTCCTCGTCGTCGATGGGGTCAACATAGCCCTGGCGTACCCGTTCCAGTACTTCCGCCAGCAGCCGCGCCTGCTCATAGGGCAGCTCCGCCTGTCGCTCCCGCTCGGCAAAGACGCCATGGGTGACCGACAACAGGCTTCCCAGCAGAAAGCCGATGGCCAGAACCAGCGCGGTGCGTGTTTTCATCGACATCAGATCCATGGTTGTGCCCTATTTCGGGGAGGCCCAGGCAAGCCCTTGAAAGCCCTGTCCTGATACTAGCAAGTCCACGCTTAATCGGACCACCGCCGCAGGCGCAGGTTTCAGTGCTTGCTGACCGGCGGCGATGATCGACTCGTCAGCGGTTCGCGAGCCAGTTGGCGGGGTTGACCGGATCGCGGCCGTTGCGGATTTCAAAGTACAGGCCGCTGCGATCCTGGCCACCACTGTCGCCAACAGAGGCGATCACATCACCCGGCCGAACCCAGTCGCCCACTTCGTGGTAGACGGCTTCATTATGACCATAAAGGCTCAGATAGCCCTCGCCATGGTCGAGAATCAGGACCAGGCCGTAATGCTGCAGCCAGCCGGAGTAAGCGACGCGGCCATGGGACACGGCCCGCACCTCGCTGCCCCGGTCGGCCTGGATCACCAGCCCGCGCCAGCGCATGCGGCCACCGGCGCGGGAATCCCCAAAGCGGCGCGTGAGTCGGCCGTCCACCGGCCAGGGGAGTTCGCCACGCAATTCGGTAAAGCGCCGGCCACGGTGCAGATCGGAGGGAATGTCTTCCAGTGCATCCTGCAGGGAACGGATCAGCTGCTGCAGTTCGGCCTCGTCCTCTTCCAGCCGGGTCAGTCTCTCGCCCCGGTCCCTGAGTCGGGCCTCGATCTCTGCCACCGCTTCTTCCCGGGATTCCCGGGTTGCTTCCATGGCTTGCAGGGAGTCCCGCTGACGACTGCGGGCCGACGCCAGCTCCTCCAGCGCCTCATCCACTTCCTCGGCCAGGCTGGCAAGGCGGCGGACATGTTCGCCGATCCGTTCAATGCGGGCGCTGCGGGCGCGATTGAGATAGTCGTAATAGACCAGCATGCGACCGAATGCGGCCGGGTCTTCCTGGTTCAGCAGCAGTTTGAGCTGTTCTTCCCGGCCGGTCCGGTAGGCGCCCTGGATCTGTCGTGCCAGGGCCTCCCGTTCGGTGGCGATCTCCTGCTCACGCTCGGTCTTCTCTGACTGCAGATCATCCAGACGGGCTTCGCGAGCGGCAATATCCGATTCGATCCGGCGCAGTTCGCGGCCCAAGCGGTTGACCTCCTCTTCGGCCGCACGCAGGGCTTCACTGGCCTGGTCCCGTTGGCCGCGCTCGGCTTCCAGGTTCTCGCGCAATGACTGGATGCGGGATTGCAGCGCCTCCAGTTCCGCCTGGCGGGCTTCACTGTCGCTCGATTCCTCGGCATGACCGCTCATTGCCAGCCCGAGGCCAAGCAGGCAGCACAGCAGCAAGGCGAGTGAGCGATGGCGATCCATGAAAGGGTCCAGTCGAGTTCGTCCGAGGGTGCAAGATAGGCCCGAAGGGGTCGAGCCCGCAAGCACTCCCGGCGTCTACCCAGCAGACGCTGTCAGGCGATGGTTTCCCGGTCGCTGGATGGAGTGCTAGCGCTTGAGCTCGACCAGGCTGTGGCCGCTCATTTCATCGGGAATGGGCTGGCCCATCAGTGTCAGCATGGTGGGGGCGATGTCACAAAGCCCACCATCGTCCAGCAAGCGGCCCTGGCGACCCACATAGACCAGGGGCACCAGATTGGTGGTATGGGCTGTGTGAGCCTGACCGGTTTCGGCATCCGCCATCTTCTCGGCATTGCCGTGGTCGGCGGTGATCAACATCTCGCCACCGGCTGCGCGGATTGCCTTGTGCAGACGGCCGAGGCACTGGTCCAGCGTCTCGATGGCCTGGATTGCCGCTTGCAGATTACCGGTGTGACCCACCATGTCGGCATTGGCGTAGTTGCTGATGATGAAGTCGTACTGGCCCGACTCGATCGCTGCCACCAGCTTGTCGGTCACCTCCGGTGCACTCATCTCCGGCTTGAGATCATAGGTCTTGACCCCCGGTGAGGGCACCAGCACTCGATCCTCGCCCGGATAGGGTTCTTCGCGGCCACCGTTGAGGAAGAAGGTGACGTGGGCATATTTTTCGGTTTCCGCAATGCGAAGCTGGCGCAGACCCAGGGCCGCCCCGTATTCGCCCAGATTGTTCTTCGGCTGGCTGGGGGGGAAGGCCACCGGCAGATCGAAGTCTTCCTGGTACTCGGTGGTGGTGACAAAGCCGGCCAGTGCCAGGCGGCGACGCTGGAAGCCGTCAAAATCCTCGGCGGTGAAGGCCTGGGTCAGCTCACGGGCCCGGTCGGCGCGCCAGTTCATGAAGATCACCGCGTCGTCATCGGCGATCACGCCATCGTCACCGTCGATCCAGGTGGGGCTGAGGAACTCATCGGATTCGTCGCGGGCATAGGCAGCCTCCAACGCCTCGAGGGCGGTGGCCGAGCGATGCTCGCCCTCACCGCTGGTCATCAACTGATAGGCGGCCTGGATTCGGTCCCAGCGCTTGTCCCGGTCCATGGCGTAGAAGCGGCCCACCAGACTGGCGATCCGGCCCCGCCCGACCTCCTGAAACACGGCTTCCAGGGCCTCCAGCGAGGCCTTGGCACTGCGCGGCGGGGTATCGCGACCGTCGAGGATGGCATGCACGAAGATCTTCTCGGCCCCCCGACGAGCGGCCAGGCGCACCATGGCGTGGAGATGGGATTCATGGCTGTGGACGCCGCCGGGAGAGAGCAGCCCCGTGATGTGGACCGCGCCACCGCGCCGGATGGCCTCGTCGACGGCCTGACAATAGGCCGGATTCTCGAAGAAGCTGCCATCGTCGATGGCGGCGCTGATCCGGCCGAATTCCTGCTTGACCACCCGCCCCGCGCCGAGATTGATGTGGCCCACCTCGGAGTTGCCCATCTGCCCCTCCGGCAGGCCCACCCGCGGCCCGGAGGTGTGAATCAGGGTATGCGGGCAGGATTGCTGCAGCTCGTCCCAATTGGGGGTGCGGGCGAGGCTGATGGCGTTGTCTTCGCCATCCGGGGCCTGGCCCCAGCCATCGAGAATGACGAGAAGCACGGGTCTGGGCGTGTCGGCCATGTCGTATCCTGGTCTGATCTTTGCGGGGGCCGCAAGTGTATTGAAATCCGGCCCGATTTGCATCCCGGCGGTCCTGTTCGCGGGGCCCTGCTATAATGCGCGCCCGTTCCCGCCCGGCGACCCTGCAGCGGTCGGCGGGACCGGGCCATGAACATTGCCTGAACGCGCGCAACTGGAGCCGCTCACCACCATGGATAGAGTTCTCGAATTTGCCAGCCATCACCCCATCCTGGTGCTGGCCCTGGTGTCGGTTTTCGCCCTGTTTCTGTTCACCGAATTCCGGCGTCTGTCCCGCCCCTACCGGGAGGTGGAACCCGGTCAGGCGACCCGGCTGATCAATGACGGTGCCGTGGTCGTGGATGTTCGCCAGCCGGATGTCTTCAAACGGGGACATATCGCCGGGGCAGCCAACTATCCCGCCGATCGATTCGATGCCTTTGAGGATGAGCTCAACAAGCGGCTCAAGCAGGCCAAGACCCAGATGGTGCTGCTCTACTGCGAGATGGGCATGACCAGCGCGCGCACCGCCACGCAACTGGCCAAGAAACAGGCGGAACTGCACGTGGTCCACTTAAAGGGCGGCATCACCGCCTGGCAGCGTGAAAACCTGCCCCTGCGCAAGGGTTGAGGCCGGTAACGGTAGCTGGGTGCCGGCGTCTCAATTGACCCACCAGCCGCCAGGAGAGATGTCATGGACCATCCACCCGTATTGATGTACAGCAAGCGTTCCTGCCCCTTCTGTGTTCGTGCCAAGGCACTTTTGCAGTCCAAGGGTGTGGAATTCGAGGAAATCGACCTCATCATTGAACCTGAACGGCGGGATGAGATGATCCGCCGGGCAGGGGCACGGACCGTGCCCCAGATCTTTATCGGCGACCAGCCCATCGGCGGTTATGATGAACTGTCCGCCCTTGAGCGCGACGGTCGCCTGGATCAGTTGCTGGCGGCCTGAACGCCGCCAGCAGGAAATCACCGCCGGGACATCAGTCCCGGCGTTACTTTGAACGCGGGTGATGCACCCGCTTGCTTATGACCGAATCGTGGAGGAAGTATGGCCGAACAGGATAATGCCAATAACGGCGCGGGTGCCCAGGCCAATCAACAGGGCCAGAAATCGCTGCAGATCCAGCGCATTTACGTCAAGGATTTTTCCTTCGAATCCCCCCAGTCGCCTCAGGTCTTCAGCCAGGCCGATTTCCGGCCGGAGTTCAAGATGAATCTGGGCAATCAGGCCCGCCAGGTAGGTGAGGATCTATACGAAGTGGTCCTGACCGTGTCGGTGGAGGCCCGCCAGGATGACAAGCCTGTGTTCCTGGCCGAACTGCACCATGCGGGCCTGTTCACCGTGACCGGTTTCGAAAAGGAAGAGGCCGATGTGGTCCTGGGGTCCTTCTGCCCCGCGCAGCTCTACCCCTATGCCCGAGAGGTGATCACCTCCACGGTCGTCAACGGGGGTTTCCCGGCCCCGCAACTGCAGCCGGTCAATTTTGATCAGCTGTATCAGCGTCAGCGCGAACAGCAGGCCGGAAACGAGGCCCAGCAGGGCGGACAGGCCTGAAGCATGCCCCGCGGCGAAGCCATTGCGGTGCTTGGCGCTGGCGCCTGGGGAACGGCGCTGGCGATTCAGTTGGCACGCAGCGGCCGTGAGGTCCGTTTGTGGGGCCGCGACCGCGGCCACGTCGAGGAAATGCAGGCCGAGGGTGAGAACCGCCGGCGCCTCCCTGGCGCCGCCTTTCCTGCCAGTGTCGAGGCGGTCACTGCCTTCGACCAGGCCCTCGACGGCGTTCGTGATGTGCTGGTGGCCGTACCCAGCAAGGCCTTTCGGGAAATGCTCGAGCACCTGGCCGCGCAGCGGCCGGCCGGCTTGCGGCTGGCCTGGGCCACCAAGGGCTTTGAGCCGGGCAGCGGGCGCCTGATGGAAGCCGTGGTGGGAGAAATCCTCGGAGAGGATCTGCCCATGGCCGTCCTCACCGGCCCCACCTTCGCCGCCGAAGTGGGCCGCGGCCTGCCCACCGCCATGACCGTGGCGGCCGATAACCCGACCTTTGCCGAGGACCTCGCCACCAGCCTGCATGGGCCCCGCTTCCGTGCCTACGTCTCTGATGACCTGATCGGCGCCGAGGTCGGCGGGGCCATGAAGAATGTCATCGCCATTGGCGCGGGCGTCTCCGATGGCCTGGGTTTTGGTGCCAATGCCCGAGTTGCCTTGATTACCCGCGGGCTGGCGGAAATCATGCGCGTGGGCGCGGCCCTGGGCGGCAAGGCGGAGACCCTGACCGGGCTTGCCGGCATGGGCGACCTGGTCTTGACCTGCACCGACGATCAATCCCGCAACCGCCGCTTCGGCCTCGCCCTGGCCGGTGGCAAGACCATTGAACAGGCGCGGGAAGAGATCGGGCTGGTGGAAGGGGCCGTGGCCGTTGCCGAAGTGCTTCGCGTGGCTGGCCAACTCGCCATTGAAACTCCCATCAGTGAACAGATCCATGCCCTGGTCTATGACGGTGTCTCTCCTCGTGAGGCGGCCGAGGCGCTGCTCTCTCGGGATATGAAGCCGGAGTTGTCCTAGCTGGGGGAGATCGCGGATAAATCCGCTCCTACGGCGGCTTCGGCATACGCTATAGGCACCGTGGGAGCGAATTCATTCGCGATTAAGAGCCACCGGATGGCACCAGGGCACAAGCCTGAACCCAACCCTCTGGCCGAATCGAAGGCCACTACCCCCAACCCAGGCGACCACCCATAATCCCAGGCATCAGACAAAACCCACCTGCCGCCAGGCTTCGTAAACGCAGACCGCAACGGCGTTGGAGAGGTTGAGGGAGCGGTTGCCCGGCCGCATGGGCAGTCGCAGTCGGTCGGAAAGGGCTGGGTGGTCAAGCACCTGAGCGGGCAGGCCGCGACTTTCCGGGCCGAACAGGAAGGCATCCCCGCTTTGAAAGCGGGTGTCGTGGAAAGGCTGACTCACCTTGCTCGACAGGGCAAACAGTCGCGCCGGGGCCACGCTGTCGAGAAAGGATTCCAGGTCATCGTGGGCCTCCACCACCGCCCGCTCCCGGTAATCCAGCCCCGCCCGCCGCATCTGCTTGTCGGAGAGCTCGAAACCCAGCGGATGAATCAGGTGCAGCCGGCAGCCGGTGTTGACCGCCAGGCGCATGACATTGCCTGTGTTGGGCGGAATCTCCGGTTCATAAAGTACAATATGAAACACAATTCATCCCCAATGATGGCCTCGGCCCCCGTGGGCCGCCTGCAGACGAGAGTGTAATTGATGAGCGAAACGGCTGAGCAGCGGGTACCCGACGCCCTGAAACTGGACTTCTGCGGTCTCCGCTTCAACTCCCCCCTGGTGCTGTTGTCCGGCTGTGTCGGATTCGGCGAGGAATATACCCGGGTCGCGGGTTTCTCCAATCGGGACGTGGGGGCAATCTGCCTGAAGGGAACCACCGGCGAGGCCCGCCTGGGCAATCCGCCGCACCGGATCTACGAAACCCCCGGCGGCATGCTCAATGCCATCGGGCTCCAGAACCCGGGGGTGGATCATGTGGTGGACAATATCCTGCCGGCGCTGGATTTCGAGGAAACCCGCTTCATCGCCAACGTCTGCGGTTCGACCATCGAGGAGTATGCCCGGGTCGCACGGCGTTTTGATGACTCGCCCATCGATGCCATGGAGATCAACATCTCCTGCCCCAACGTCAAGGAAGGTGGCGTCCAGTTTGGCAATGTCCCGGAAATGTCCGCCCGAGTGGTGGAGGCCTGTCGTCGCGAGACCGACAAGCCGCTGATTACCAAGCTGTCCCCGAACCAGACCGATATTCAGGAAAACGCCCGCCTCTGCATCGAGGCCGGCAGCGATGCCTTTGCGGTGATCAACACCGTCTCCGGCATGGCCATCAATGCCGAGGCACGCCGGCCGGTGATTGGCAATGTCCAGGGCGGGCTGTCCGGCCCGGCGATCAAGCCGATCGCCCTGCTCAAGGTCCACCAGGTGCACCAGGTCGCCGGCCCTCACAAGGTCCCGATCATCGGCCAGGGTGGCATCCAGAGCGTCGAGGATGCCCTGGAATTCATCATTGCCGGCGCCAGTGCCGTGGGCGTGGGCACGACCCTGTTCTACGAGCCCCTCGCCTGCCGCCGCCTGAATGCGGGGATTGCCGATTACCTGGATCGTCACGGCATGGCCTCGATCACGGAGCTGGTAGGCAGTCTCCAGCTTGGCTGAGGCGCTGAAAAACGTGACAAATCGCCCGCAAAATTCGTGCTGATCATTTACACTCTTGACAACGGTGGTTTATTATTGGTTAAGAAACATCGGTATTAAGTTAAATTACCGACATCCGAGGGGGGCGGCGCAAGGAAGCGTTCGGGTGCCGATGGCACCCGGTATGTGGTGATGGAGTGGATCGGCTCGGCACGGGCCGCTAGCCCTGTGCCAACCCTACCCGGCCTCGGGACATGATCAAAGCCAGAGAGAGCCCAGGAGGTCGGCCCTGCTGTCCCTTTTCCGCAGTCGCAAGAACGAGCATCGATTGACCGGCCTGACGGTGTCAGCCTCCGGTGCCAGCCTCGCCTGTATTGAACGGGGACCGGGGGACGTTCCCCGTGTGCTGGCTCTGGGGCAAAGCGCCAGCCCGGCCAACGGCTGGGATGATATTGAAAAGCTCGTCTCCCGCCACGGTCTTGCCGGTGCCCGCGCCTCGGCCCTGGTTGCGGGTGAGAACTACCAGCTCTTGCTGGTGGAAGCCCCTGATGTTCCTCCCGAAGAATTGCGCTCGGCCATTCGCTGGCGGATCAAGGACCTGATCCAGTTCCACGTCGACGATGCCACCATTGACGTCTTCGAAATTCCCGATCAGAAGCGCCAGTCGGGCCGCTTGATGTATGCCGTGGCCGCCAAGACCCCGCGCCTGAAGGAAATCATCAAGGGTGTGGAGGCGACCGGCCTGAAGCTTGAGGTGATTGATCTTCCGGAGCTTGCCATACGCAATATCGCCGCGCTCATGGACGGGGATGTGCGTGGCATGGCTTCCCTGTATCTCGGCGTCGACCGTGGCTTCATTGTCATCAGTCGACAGGGCACCCTGTTTCTGGCGAGAAGTCTGGATGTGGGTGAAGACCGGCTTGCGGCTGCCGACGAGACCGAACGCCAGCGCTTGCTGGAGACCGTGGCGCTGGAGATGCAGCGCTCAATGGACTACTACGACAGTCATTTTCAGCAGCCCCCCATCGGCAGCATTGCCTTGATGCCCACTGCGGTGGAATTGCCCTTTCTGGGTGAGCATCTGGAATCCAGTCTCGGGGTCAATGTGCAACAAGTCGATCTCAACGACTTGCTGGATAGCGATGAAATCATGGATCCACGCCTCCAGGCACGTTGTCTGCTGGCCCTGGGCGCCGCTCTGCGTCGGGAGGAGGTGGTTCTGTGAACCAGAACATCAATCTCTACCATCCGATTTTCCGGCGCCAGAGAAAGATTTTCTCCGCCGAGACCATGCTCATGATGTTGGGCCTTCTGGTGCTGGGGCTGGTTCTGATCTCCACCTGGAGTCAGTGGCGTTATGCCAGCCTGCAAGATCGCATCGAGCAATTGGAGCAACAGGAGGCTCAGGCCCTGGAGCGCCTGAGCCAGTTGCAGGAGACTCTGCCGCCACGTGAGCCCAGTCCGGCCCTGCGCCGGGCCGTGGAAGCCTCGGAACAGGAATTGGCCCTCAAGGAACGGGCCCTGTCGGTGCTGGACAACGGCGAAATCGGGCGCATGGACGGCTTCTCCGAACAGCTGGCGGCATTGGCTCGTCAGCGGCTGGAGCCGGTGTGGTTGACCCGCATCAGGATTGAGGGCGACAGCCGTCACCTGCGCCTGGACGGGCGCACTCAGCGCGCCAGCCAGGTGCCGGTCTATCTGCAGCGTCTGTCCGAGGAAGCGGTCTATCGCGGGACCGACTTCCACACCATGCGTATTGACCGGCGGGAGCTGGACAGTGGGCAGCGGGTGCTGGAATTCCGACTTTCCACTCGTCCGGAAGACGGTGAGGAGGACGCGCAATGATGGCTCGTATCCAGCTATTGCGCGAGCGGATTGATGCTCTCAGCCTGCGCGAACGGGTGCTGGTTTTCCTCGCCGCCGCAGCCGTGGTGGCCTTCATCTGGCACACCTTCTTCATGGCGCCGCTTTCTTCCCGGCAGGAAACGGCACAGCAGCAGATCAGCGATCTGCGTGAGCGGGTCGCCGAGGCCAATGCGGCGGTGGGTGAGATCATC
Organism: Natronospira sp.; assembly: GCA_003558125.1. Classification (GTDB taxonomy): domain Bacteria; phylum Pseudomonadota; class Gammaproteobacteria; order Natronospirales; family Natronospiraceae; genus Natronospira; species Natronospira elongata. The sequence goes on from PWMQ01000105.1 coordinate 15,512, forward strand.
CGTGCGCGGGAAGCCGACCCGGATGCCGACCGCCGGGCCCGTCTTGCGGAGCTCGAAGAGCGAATTCAGGCACTGGACGAGAATCTGGCGGCGCGCACCGGCGATTTGATCGAGCCGGGCCAGATGGCCCTGGTGCTTGAAACCATGCTGGAACGTCAGGAAGGCCTGGAGTTGCTCAGCATGCAATCCCTGTCCCCTCGACCGCTGATGGATGATGAAGGCCTGGAAGGGGTCGGGAATATCTATCGCCACGGTGTGCGCATGGAGCTGGAAGGGAGTTTCACTGCCATCCTGCGTTACTTGCGTGCCCTGGAAGCGATGGACTCCGATTTCTACTGGGGGCTGCTGGACGTTCAGATGGAAACCTATCCAAACAATCGAATCGTCCTGATTGTCCACACCTTGAGCCTCCGGGAGGGTTGGATTGGTGTTTGAACAAAAAGCCAGAATAGTGGCCGGCCTCGTGATGGCGGCAATGATCTGGGCGATGCCTGCCACGGCGGAGGAGGACGACCCCATGCGGCCGCCCACCGACCGCGGCGAGCAGCCTGCCACGGCGGCGGCCCCGAGTTGGGACCTGACCTCGGTACTGATTTCGGAGCGGCGGCGCCTGGCGGTCATCAATGACCAGTTGGTACGGGCAGGCGCGAACGTGGATGGTGCCCGCGTGGTACGCATTGAGGCAGACCACGTTGTGATTCGACATGCCGGCGGCGAACAGCGACTGAGCCTGCGGGCCGGTCTTTCCATTAGCCGGAGCAGTGAGCAATGAATGCAGGGGCGAACAGCATGAGCCACAAGCCAGTGGAAAGCCGCAGAGCACTGCGGGTGATTCCTGGGTTAGCCGCCGGATTCCTGATGGCGGCCTGTGCCACCCAGCCCTTCGGCGATGACACCAGAGAGCGCATGGATCAGGTGCTGGCCGACAGCCTCCGGGCCCTGGAAAACGACAGGCCACCGCCGGAAGTCTCGGAAGCACTGATTCCCGGAGAGCGGGATCGTACCGAGCCGGCCGCTCGTGATCGGGGCGAGGAACGCTTCGACGTGTCGGTACGAAATGTCCCGGCCGAGACCTTTTTCATGGGGCTGGTTGAGGATACCGACTACAACATGATCGTTGATGAGGCGGTGGAGGGTCGGATCAGTCTCAACCTGCGCAATGTCACCATCCCGGAAGTGATGGAGGCGGTGCGCGAGGTTTATGGATTCGAATACCGCGAGCTGGCCGGAGGCTACCTGGTTCGCCCGGCGGGGCTGCAGACTCGTGTGTTCAATATCGATGCCCTCACCATTACTCGCGAAGGCCAGTCCAGTACCCGAGTCAGCTCCGGATCCGTCAGCGATGGTCATGGTGGCAGCCGGGGCACAATGGGCACCCGGGGCTTTGGCGGAACCCCAAGCCGAACGGGTGGTGAGGATCGGATTGTCGGTACGCGCATTGAGACCGAAACCAAGTCGGATTTCTGGGCCGACATAGAGAGCACCCTAGAGGCCATTGTCGCCGACAGCGACGGCGGTCGCGTGATTCTCAACCCCCAATCCGGCACCGTGGCTGTTCGCGCCATGCCCTCCGAGCTACGTGAGATTGAGGAGTATCTGGGTACCATTCAGCGCAATATTGGTCGTCAGGTCGTGCTGGAGGCCAAGATTCTCGAGGTGGAACTGCGCGATGAGTTTCGCTCCGGAATCAATTGGGGCGGGCTCTATACCGACGGCGATGATGGCGCCTTCATTGGTCAGGTGGGTGGTCCCGACGTCTTCAATGAAGGCCTCTCCTCCATTGCCGGCAGCCAGCAAAGCCTGATGCCGGGCAGCGAACTGTCGGGTCTGAGTACCGAGGCCATTGGCGGCAGTTTCGCCGCCACCCTGAATATCGGTAATGATTTCCGTGCCTTTGTCGAGCTGCTGTCGCGGCAGGGAGAAACCCGGGTGCTATCCAGCCCGCGGGTCTCCACGGTCAATAATCAGAAGGCCGTGATCAAGGTCGGCAGTGATGAATTCTTTGTCACCGGCATCCAGACCGGTGGTGCTTTCGGTGCCGCGGGCGCCTCCACCCAGCGCAATGTGGAGTTGACCCCGTTCTTCTCCGGTATTGCCCTGGATGTGACGCCCCAGATCAGTGAAAGCAATGAAGTCACCCTGCATATTCACCCCACGGTCAGTCAGGTTACCGATCAGCGCAAGGACCTTACCGTGGGAGGAGAGACCGACAGTCTGCCTCTGGCCTTCAGCGAAGTCCGCGAATCGGATAGCATCGTCCGAGCCCGGAGTGGACAGATCGTGGTCATTGGCGGTTTGATGCAGAATCAGATGCGGGATGAGACCTTCTCTACCCCGGTACTGGGCAGCATCCCCGTGCTGGGTAATCTCTTCCGCCAGACCCGCCAGCGGGAAGCCAAGACCGAGCTGGTGATCCTGCTGCGGCCGGTGGTGGTGGAGAACGACGAGCAGTGGAATGAAATGACCCGGGATTACCGGGATCAGATTCGAGACATGCGCCGTCCGGGACGTCGATGAGTCTGTACCTGTCGCATTTCGGCCTGCAGGAGTATCCCTTCTCGCTGACGCCGGATACCGACTTCTATTACCACAGCCAGCCCCACCAGGAAGCGCTCAATGTGCTCCTGGTGGCGCTGCGTTCAGGCGAAGGTTTTCTCAAGGTGACCGGCGAAGTGGGGCTGGGCAAGACCCTGCTCTGTCGCATGCTCCTGGAAGCATTGGAGGATGAAGCGGTCACGGCCTATATCCCCAATCCTCATCTGTCTCCCGCCTCCATGCGCCTGGCACTGGCTCGGGAGCTGGGTCTCAACCCTGACGACGAGCTCAGTCAGGAGCAGTTGCTCCAGCGCATTCAGGATCGCCTGCTCCTGCTGGCCCGGGAAGAACGCCCGGTGGTGCTCTGCCTTGATGAGGCACAGCAGCTCCCGGAGGCGACCCTTGAAGCTGTCCGCTTGCTGACCAATCTGGAAACGGAAAAACGCAAGCTGATACAGGTCGTCCTCTTCGGTCAGCCAGAATTGGACGAGCGCCTGGCTCGACCATCCGTGCGCCAGTTGCGGCAGCGGATTACCTTCAGCTATCGCCTGCGCCAGCTCGATGCCGACGCCATTGCCGCCTATGTGCGCCATCGCCTGCGTGTCGCGGGTTACCGCGGGGCACCCCTGTTCGCCCGTCCCGCCCTCAAGGCCCTCTACCAGGGCAGTTTTGGAACCCCGCGACTGGTCAACGTCCTCGCCCACAAGGCCTTGATGGCCGCCTGGGGTGAGGGAGAGGATCAGGTGACTCGACGGCATGTACGTCGCGCCATCGATGATACGGAAGGTGCCCGACAGCGTACGCTGGCGCGTCCTTATGTCCTTGCTGCCTGTGCGGTGGGCGTTATGGCGACGGTCGCCCTGCTGGCCGGCTGGTTCGGCCTTCAGGGGGTGCGCCCATGAGTCTCATCAACCAGATGTTGCGGGACCTGGAGCAGCAGCGAGATACCGCCGCTGAGCGCGGCGATGTGCATGCCGTTGCCGGTCAGCGGCCCCGCTATCTTGCCCTGTCACTTGCCATTGGCCTGGCGCTGATCATCCCCATTGGTGTCCTGGCCTGGTTCTGGCTCGGCCCTCAGGAGCCGGCGCCCGTCATGGAAGAGCAGCTCGTCCTGCCTCTGGAGACCAGTCTGATCGACCTGGCGCCCGCACCGGAGCCGCCACTGCCGCGCCTGCACGCCATCGAACGGGTGGAGACCCGTGACGGCCCTATTCTCCGCCTTGAGCTGGATGGCGACAGTGATTACCGCCGCCGCAGCTCGGCGCCCGACCGACTGGTGCTTGAGCTGCGCGCTGAGATCCCGGCGGATATCGATGCGGATCTGCCGCCCGGGGTGGACGGAATTGACTGGGAAGCGATCGCCGAGGATCAGCAGCGCCTGGAAATCCGCTTCAGCGAACTTCAGTCTGGCCCTCTCTATGCCGAAACCATTCGGGACGGTGGCGAACGCCTGTTGTTGGTTCTTGATGAACCAATCGGCGCCCCCGAAGAGCCGGCGACCGCCGAGTCATCAGGCGCCGTCGTCTCCGCGACGGAAGCCGTCGAAGATTCGACCCATGATCTGCCGGCCCCCACCGAGACCCGAGAAGAAGAGCCGGCAGAGCCAATGGTCGCCGAGGCCCAGGAGCCCGATGACAGTGAGATGCGCCGCGAACGACGACAGCGTAGCGATGCAGAGCGTGCTGCCGAAGCCTGGTCCGGGGCGCGGAAAGCCATAGATCAGGGCCGATCGCGACAGGCCGAGAGCGCGCTGCAGCGCTTGCTCGATATCCAGCCCGAGCATGTAGCCGGACGCGAGGCGCTGGCCGATCTCCTGGTTGATCAGGGCCGTCTTGGGGAGGCCGAGCAGCTATTGGCAGAGGCCCTGGCCGTGGCCGCATTACCCGCTTCGGACCAGGGCTTCTTCGCTCGCCAGCGGGCGCGGTTGTGGCTGGGACGGGGGGATCCTGAACAGGCCGTGGCAGTGCTGGAGGCGGTGTGGCTGGAAGTCTGTGACAGCAGCGACACTGGCGCCTTGCTGGCCGGTCTGTACTATCAGGCCAGTGAATATGAACAAGCCGCTGAGCTCTACGAGAACTTGCTGTCCCGCTTTTCCCAACGCGGGGCATGGTGGATGGGACTGGGCCTGGCTCGGGAGGCCCTGGGCGAGCCCACCGCGGCCATCGCCGCTTACGAGGCGGCACTCAGCGACGATCAGCTCAGAGCAGCGGTTAGAGAGTATCTGGCGGAACGTATCGATGTTCTGACAGGGTCGCCTTAAGGCGAGGCAACAGGAGACAGGCGCGCATGAATCGCAAGCAGAAAATCCGCATTGGCGACCTTCTGGTCCAGCACAAGGTGATTTCGGAAAGCCAGCTGGAACAGGCCCTGGCCGAGCAGAAAACCAGCGGGCGCAAGCTGGGGCGTGTCCTTATCGACCTTGGCTATGTCACCGAGGATCAGATTCTTGAACTGCTGTCCCGCCAGTTGGACATTCCTCATATCGACATTCGCCATTTTCGCTTCGATCCGGAAGTGGCTCGTCGTCTGCCCGAGACCCATTCCCGTCGTTATCGGGCCCTGCCCCTGTCTGCCGAGGAAGATGGCAGTGTGCTCGTGGCCATGGCCGATCCCACGGATATCTTTGCCTTTGACGAGATCCAGCGATTGCTGGGCGTGAATGTTCGGGTCGGCATTGTCCGTGAGGCGGACTTGCTGCGCACCATTGATCTGGTCTACCGGCGTACCGAGGAAATCAGCAGCCTGGCCGAGGAGCTGGGTGAGGAACTATCCGAAGGTGATTATGACCTGGATGAGTTATTGGAAGCCGAAGAGGTCAATGACGCCCCGGTTATCCGATTGCTGCAATCCATGTTTGAAGATGCCGTCCAGGTCAACGCCTCGGACATTCATATCGAGCCGGACGATCAGGTCCTGCGAATCCGTCAGCGTGTGGATGGTGTGCTTCAGGAACAGGTCATTGAGGGCAAGCGAATCGCCTCTGCCCTGGTGACCCGCCTGAAACTGATGTCGCAGTTGGATATCTCGGAAAAGCGCCTGCCCCAGGACGGCCGTTTTTCCATCAACGTCAAGGGCCGCACCATCGATGTGCGTCTGTCTACCATGCCCATCGCCCATGGTGAATCCGTGGTCATGCGCTTGCTGGATCAGTCCGCCGGCGTGATGGAACTGGAACAGCTGGGGATCCCGGACGATATGTTGCCGCGCATCAAGCGTCTGGTCAGCAAGCCCCAGGGCATGGTCCTGGTTACCGGTCCCACCGGCAGCGGCAAGACCACCACCCTTTATGCCGCCTTGAATTACGTTAACCGACCCGACAACAAGATCATTACCGTGGAAGATCCGGTGGAATACCGACTCTCCCGCATCAACCAGGTTCAGGTCCACCCCAGAATCGGCCTGGATTTCTCCCGCGTATTGCGGACCGCCCTGCGTCAGGATCCGGACATTATTCTCGTGGGGGAGATGCGTGACAAGGAAACCGTGGATATTGGCTTAAGGGCCGCCATGACTGGCCATATGGTCCTCTCCACCCTGCATACCAACAGCGCTGTGGCCACTATCAATCGCCTATTGGACATGGGCGCCCCTGGCTACATGTTGGCGGCGTCCCTCGATGCCGTGATCGCCCAGCGACTGGTACGCCGGGTCTGCGATAGCTGCGGGCGGGACAAGGAGCCGGATGTTCATCAGCTCGCCTGGCTGCGGGCCCGTCTTGGCCCCGGGCGTGCCGATGGCATGCGTTTTCGGGAAGGGCGCGGCTGTCCCTATTGCGGTAACAGCGGCTATCGCGGGCGCGTAGGGGTTTACGAATTGCTGGAACTGGATGGCGCTCTAACTGATGCGCTCCGACGGGAAGACCTGGATGAATTTGCGTCCCAGGCCGAGCGGCGAAGCAATTTCAAGCCCCTGGTCATGTGTGCCCTGGATTATGCTGAACAGGGCGTCACTTCTCTTTCTGAAGTCATCCGCCTGGCGGGCGGCATGGAAGGTGAACCCAGTGTGCCGGATCTGGAATTGAACATGAGTGACGCCTAGGCGTTAGCGGGAGCGGAGCAAGCATGCCTGTCTACAAGTACAAGGGGCGCACCGGCCGTGGCGAGGCTGTGCGCGGCAACCTCGAGGCCGATGACCCGGATGCAGTTGCACGCCAACTGTTCAATACCGGCATTACCCCCATTGAAATAGAAGCGGCCCCGGACCGCAGTGAACGCGGCCACCAACTGCAACTGTTCCGCCCCCATCCCAAGATTGATGACCTGATTCTCTTTACCCGGCAGATGTACTCTCTGACCAAGGCAGGGGTCCCCTTGATCCGAGGTTTGCGAGGACTCATTGAGTCCACCCGTAACGAGATTCTCCAGGAGGCCCTGGAAGATGTGGTGGATGCCCTGGAGTCAGGGCGGGATCTCTCCAGCAGCCTGGCGCGCCATGCCAATATCTTTGGGCCGCTGTATATCAATATCGTCAGAGTGGGCGAGAACTCAGGCAATCTGGAAGAATCCTTTCGGCGCCTGGCGCAGTACCTGCAGCTTGACCGTGACACCCGTCGCCGGGTCAAGAGCGCGCTGATGTATCCGACCATGGTCATTGCTGCCATCGTGATTGCCATCGGCGTGGTGACTGTTTGGGTGATTCCTGCCTTCTCGCGCATGTTCGCCAGCTTTGACGCCGAACTACCCCTGGCCACCCGCGGTATCATCGCGGTCTCTGATTTCGCCCAGTCCTGGTGGCATGTATTGTTGGTGGCAATCGCCCTGTTCATCGCCTGGTTTCGCTGGTGGTCCAGGACCGACAAGGGCAGTCGTCACTGGGATCGCTGGAAGCTCGGAATACCCGCCGTGGGCAGCATAATCTTGCGCGCCACCCTGGCCCGTTTCGCCCGAACCTTTGCGATCTGCTTCAAGGCCGGCGTCCCCCTGGTCCAGGCGCTTACACTGGTCTCTCGGGCCATCGACAATGCCTGGCTGGGTGACCGTGTCGCCGGCATGCGCAATGGCGTGGAACGCGGTGAAAGCCTCCACCGAACCGCTCGCGCGGCCGGCATATTCACTCCTCTGGTGCTGCAGATGATTCAGGTGGGTGAAGAAACCGGCGCCGTCGATGAAATGCTGGAAGAGGCGGCGGATTTCTACGAGCGTGAGGTGGACTACGATATTCAGAATCTCTCCGCCATCATCGAGCCAATCCTCATCATCTTCGTGGGCATCCTGGTGTTGCTGCTGGCACTGGGTATCTTCCTGCCGATGTGGGACCTGGCCCGGGTGGCCATGTAGCGGATGCTCTGGGCCGTAGCAAGGCATCAAAACCACAGCCGTGATCGGGGATTTACCCTGATCGAGCTGCTGGTGGTGATGACCCTTGTGGTGGTTTTGGTCCTCACTGCGATGGAGAACCTGCTGCCCCTGACTGGCGAGGCCGAACGGGTGGCCGTGGAACGAAACCGAGTCGCCATCGATACCAGTCTCCGCCACGCCGCCGCAGAGCGTCTGCTCAGTCAGGGCCGCGATGGAGTCAGGGCATTGGAAGGGCAGAACCCTGTCAGTCTGCTGGAGCGGCCGCCGTCCAACTATCTGGGTGAGAAACCGGGCGCCACCCCTGACACCGTGCCACCGGGACATTGGTATTGGGATCCGGAAGGGGAGTGGCTGATCTACCGGGTTCGCCATGGCCGTTATTTCGACAGTGACTCAGGCGATCCGCCCCATATCCGCTATCGACTGGTCCGGGAAGGGGGAGAACGCTTCTTCACCTTGCGCCTGGAAAGCGCTCATAGCTATCGCTGGGATACCGATGGATCAGAGCTGGCTCGATGGATCCTGGCCGGGGACGCAGGCAGGTAAGCAGCAAACGAGGACTTGCCCCGGGCAAAGGCTGTATCCACAATGCAGGTGGGGCGGGAAAAACATAGGGAGATAATATGGATACGGGGACGATGCTGCTTGAAGCGGCGGTACTGTTTTTTATCATTGTCGGGCTGCTCGCTGCAGCACTGGGTTTGATCCTGATGTTGGCACCGGACGGATTCCAGCGCATGGCTGAAGGTTTTAACCGGCAATGGTCCACCCGGCGCGCCATGCGGGAACTGGAACTCCCGCGTTACTACGAGCGCTTCTTCTACCGCCATCATCGCTGGGCGGGTGGTCTGATTCTGCTCGCCGCCCTGTGGTTCTTCTTTGGTTTTGTGCTCCACTTGTCTCCTGCGGAGGCAGCAGGGGCACTACCCGGAATCCCCTGGATATGGGAGGCGCTTTTCTGGTTCCTGATCGTGGCCAATGCCGCGGCCGCGGTCATTGCCCTGGTCATCCTGCTTCGCCCGAGCGCCCTCAAGCCCCTGGAAAAGATCGCCAATCATTGGGTCTCAGTCCGGCAGGCGACGCGCAAGATGGAAGAATCCGACAATCGTTTTGATGACTTCGCCCGTCGTCATCACCGTGCCACCGGCTTCATCCTGGTCCTGGCCGGGGTCTTCCTGATGGTCAGTTTCGGGGTCATCCTGGGCACCGGTGGTGCGCCCAGCTAGTCAGCGGCATCAACTGAGAGGACCTCAACCACGTCCTCGCAAATCCGCCATTGCACTTCCAGACCGGCCAAATTGCTGAAATAGATTCGCTCGGGATCCTCGTGATAGGCCGGCCTCGGGTCCAGGCCAAGGGTCTGGGCAAGCAGTGAACGAAGGCGATTTCCCTCCGCCATTTGCGCCAGAGAGGACTCGGCTTGCCGGCTAAGACTCACGGTGAGGGTGGCTGGAACCTCATCGGCAAAGCCCCCCTGCGCCGAGACACAATCCGCCCAGGGCAGATAGGGCTTGATGTCCAGTACCGGCGTGCCGTCCAGAATGTCCACTCCGCTGACGTGAAGACAGACGCCGTCGTCGCAATCAATTCCCTCCAGCCTGAATACGGAAAGCCCGATGGGGTTGGGCCGGAAGGGCGATCGGCTGGCGAATACCCCCAGGCGGCGGTTGCCTCCCAGCCGCGGCGGTCGTACCGTCGGTCTCCAGCCCTGCGCTTGATGGAACTGGAAAAGCAGCCAGATGTGGCTGTAGCCCTCCAGGCCGCGCACCGCCTCGGGACGGGCAAAGGCGGGGCGGAGGACCACCCGCCCCTGGGACGAGGGCGCCTGCCCCGCTTGGCGAGGAATGCCGAATTTTTCCGGAAAGTCGGTAAACAGGTCAGCGATGATGTCCATGGTTGCCGAGTATGCCAGCCGTGACGCCGGGTCAGAAGCACCCACCCCGCTGGCGTGGACGGCTGGTACAATATCGGTCCCGAGCGCACCGTCGCCGACCCTGTTTTTGATGACCCGAGGCAAGCCAGTCCCATGACACGTTTCCAAGGCCGCGCCGATTTCCGCCATGATGAGCCCGCCAGCCTGGGTATCCTCGTCACCAATCTGGGCACACCCGATGAGCCGACTCCGCCGGCCCTGCGTCGCTATCTGAAGGAATTCCTCAGCGATCCCCGCGTGGTGGAGATACCCCGCCCCCTCTGGTGGCTGATTCTGAACGGGATTGTTCTGCGTACCCGGCCGGCCAAGTCAGCCGAAGCCTACGCCCGGGTGTGGACCGGGCGCGGCTCACCCCTGCTCAGCAACTGCGAGGACATGGTGGAGGCCTTGGAGAAAAAGCTGAAGAGCCGATTCAGCGGTCGTGTGGAACTGGTTCTGGGTATGCGCTACGGCAAGCCCTCCATCGAATCGGCACTGGAGTCCCTGCAGGCCCGTGGTGTCAGGCGGCTGCTGGTACTGCCCCTGTATCCCCAGTACGCATCATCCACCACCGGCTCCACCTTTGAAAAGATCACCGGGATCCTTTCCCGCTGGCGGTGGATGCCGGAATTTCGCATGGTCACCAGCTACCATGACGATGCCGGTTATGTGCAGGCCCTGGCCAATAGTATCCGTGAGCACTGGTATCAGCGGGGACGTGGCGAACGCCTGATGTTCTCCTTCCACGGCATCCCCAAGTTCACCTTTCTCGCCGGTGATCCTTATCACTGTCATTGCCACAAGACCGCCCGGCTGGTGGCCCATCGCTTGGGATTGAAGGAGGGTGAGTGGTTTGTCACTTTCCAGTCCCGTTTCGGCAAGGCCGAGTGGCTCAAGCCCTATACCGATGAAACCCTGGAAGCCTGGGGTGGGGAAGGTGTTGGGGATATCGATGTGGTTTGTCCGGGTTTCCCCGCGGACTGCCTGGAAACCCTGGATGAAATTGCCTTCGAGAATGCCGAGCTGTTCCAGGAGGCCGGTGGCGGCAAGCTCCGTTATGTTCCCGCCCTCAATGCCAGCGAGGACCACATTCATATGCTCCAGGAGCTCGTTGCCAGGCACGCAGCCGGCTGGCCCGAAGTCTCCAGGCAAAGTCGTGAACAGGCCGTTCAGGCCGCCGAGGACAGCCAGGCGCGCGCATTGCAGATGGGCGCCGAGCGCTAGCTTGCTGTGGTCTCGCCGTCCTCGATGGCGAATGTACTGAACCGGGATTGTCGGGAGGCGCCATGAAACTGGGACGGTTGCTGGAACTGAGCCTGGATTGCGAAGCGGTGCTGGATTCCCTGCATTTCTGGCAGGGCCTGGGCTTCGAGAGCATCCCGGTGGGTGATGTCTGGCCCCACCGCTACGGCGTCATGAGCGATGGACGCCTGTGTCTCGGTCTCCATGACTATCGCTTTCCCTCGCCCTCCCTGACATTCGTTACCCCAGACCTGCCGGAGCAGGTCAGGCAGCTGGAACAATCGGGCATCGACTTCGCCTTCATCAAACTCGGCCCCAACCAGTTCAACGAAGCCGGTTTTTTCGACCCCAGCGGCCAGACGGTCTGTCTATTGGAGGCACGCACCTTCTCGCCGCCGCCATTTCGACAGGAGAGTTTCAGCCTGCCCGGCCATTTCCGCGCCCTGCGCCGCCGTACACGGGATCCTGAGAAGGCCGCCATCTTCTGGGAGGACCTGGGCCTGATTCCTTCCCCCGACGCCGAGGGCATCACCGAGGTCTGTGCCGAGGGCTTCAACCTGCAATTCAGCCGCAGCGGCCCCGAAGTCAGCCTGGTCTTCGAAACCCCCGAGCTGGAAGCCCGCCTCGCCAAGCTGGAGTACGATGGCCACCCCCTCCGGCGCATGGGTCAAGAAGCCGAGATTCAGGCACCCGATGGCTTGAACCTTCGCCTGTGTAGCCCTTGATCTCTCGGCAAATACCCTTTCGGCACCACCTTGAACGACTAAAGCCTGGACAGTCCTGCGGCGACAGCGGACCGTGACAGGACTGTCGGATTTCCCTTACCCCTTCCGTCACCCTGTCCTTACCGCCGACGAGTCGAAATATTCCCAAATCTTTTATAATTTTTTAGCCACTGAGCATAATCCTGGCAAAAACATTCCCGGGACAGCGCTTACTGCTCAGCTAGTCGAAAAAAGGAGGGGGAATAACAATGAGAAGCTATTGTCTATATTCAACGTCTTTCATTTTTTCCTTGTGTTTCTTTCTCAATCCCGAGCCTGTGCTTGGGAATTCGGACATCGGCTATCCCATACCACAGCAGGAAGAGGCATTCTTCTGCAGCCATGATTGTGAGGATCCGGTATCCGCCCAACAGCTTGCTCTGGATTACGCACCTGAATTGCTTTGCAATACCGATCCGGGCAGCCCTGATCCACTGATACCCGATGATCCGGAATTTCAACTTGAATGCTGGGCGGAGCCCGAAAAGCGTCGAATTGCCTTGCTCAACCCAAACACCATGCAGGTATTCGCTTTCGAGGTAAGCCGGCCCGGGCAGGGTGTCGCACTCGAGCTGGTGGCCGAGAGCATCACGCTTTCTCCACAGGCCAAGACCAATTATCGAATCCTGATGGAGGAGCTGAATGCCTGGCATGACCTCATTGAGCACGTCAATGAGGAATTGACAGAGATCGCCAACAATGAGGGTTTCGGCGCTGAGGCCCCTGAAGCCATTAATGGCAAACCGTCGAGCTTTGACCCGGGACTCATCGGCGGGGGTGAAGCTGGCGGCGCAGCGGGTGGCGATGACGGTTCGGACGATGCGGAGAGCGCCTGCGAGGGTGTGCCGGAGCATACGGCAATCAATACCCTCAATGATGACGAAAACAAAGGCCGACTAAAAGAACGTGCATGGCAAGCAATCCAGCAGACTGCAAAGCAAATGCTCCGCGAACACACTCAGGGACGTCGTGGCACCTTCAAGATTGCCGCTGGCAATGCGGCTGAGTGGCAGAGTGGAGAAACCCCCACACTGCCCGTCCACGATAGCTACCAGGCATTTTTCCGTACCAACGAAGCCGGTACCGCAGGGCTTCTCAATCCGGATTTTATCGTTGTAAGCGCCGACCTAACCTGGGCGACCAATGGGAACCCGATTCCAATGAATCTATCAATCGATTACTCGAATAGCCGTGTTCTCGGCGTGACGGGCATGCTCAGCGAGTATGGAACCAGTAATCAAGAGATCGAGAATGAATGTGCCGTGGAGCGACTGCTCCAGGCCGGTGAAAGCCACTATTTTCAGTGGATAGAGCGCAGTACCGGCGTGGTCGTCCCGCCGGAAGGTTGGAGCGGCAGCGACAGTCCCTTCCCGGAGGGGCCCGGAATCCATACCGGCCTGTGTACGGTTGATTTGTATCAGGGCGTCGATGGTGGGCCAATGCGTTACCGCGGGAGCTTCCGCACGTCCTGCGACAATCTCCATAATTAAAAGGCTGGCGCCGGCAATGATGGATGCGAAGCATAAAAGGGCCGCCCCATGGCGGCCCTTTCCTGTGTCTCATTGACTCGGGGTTTTCATACTGATTCGGGCATCTGCGGCCCTATCGAATTTTTCACCCGTGTTTAGCCATCCAGCAAATTGCGCCAGCGTTCCGGGCGGTGGATGCCAAAGCCCTGGCCGTAATCGATGCCCATTGTCTGGAGACGCTCCTGCAGTTCCCGGGTTTCAACGAACTCGGCAATGATCTGCTTGTTCATGGTATGACCGATTTCCTTGATGGCCTTGACCATGGCAAGGTCTGCCTCGTCGACCAGGATGTTGCGGACAAAGGCCCCGTCGATCTTGAGATAATCCACGGGAAGACGGCGCAGATAGCCAAAGGAAGACAGGCCGGCACCAAAATCATCCAGGGCGAACTGGCAGCCCTTGGAGCGAAGCACCTTCATGAAGCTGGTGGCGTCCGCGAGATGGCGGATGGCGGCGGTCTCGGTAATCTCAAAGCAGATGCAGTCGGGCTCGATGCCGTAATAAGATAGGGTGTCGACCACAAACTCGGTAAACTCGGGGCGATCGAATGACTGCCCGGAGAGATTGACATGACAGGCTGTCAGGGCTTCCCGGTGTTCCGGATGGTCCGCGAGTGTCCGGCAAGTATTCTCGAAGACCCAGCGGTCCAGGCGGTAGGCAGCGCCAAAGCGTTCCGCTGCCGGGATAAAGGCTCCCGGGGGCACCGATCGACCGTCTTCGTCCAGCAACCGGAGCAGCAATTCATATCGAAACTCTTTCCCAGATTGCAACGGTTCAATGATCTGCGCATCCAGATAAAGCCTGTCGTCTTCCAGCGCCTGTCGGATCCGGTTGACCCATTCCATCTCCCCTCGACGTAATGCCACATGCTCATCCGCGGTACTGCTGGCATGAACACGATTGCGCCCTTGTTCCTTGGCGATATAGCAGGCCAGGTCCGCCGAGCGCAGCACACTGTCTATATTGGGCATGTCGGCTTCGATGGGGACGACGCCGATACTGCAGGCCACATTGAAGGTCTTCTCCTCCCACTCAAACACCAGGCCTTCCAGGGCATTGCATATCTTGGAGGCCACCTGCTCTCCCTTTTCAAGATCACAGGCTCGAAGCAACAGACCGAACTCATCACCGCCCAGCCTGGCCAGCACATCTCCCTCTCTGATCTGAGATCGCAACAGCTCAGCGACCTGAACCAGCATATGGTCACCCGCGACATGTCCCGAGGTGTCGTTGACCAGCTTGAATTGGTCAAGGTCAATGAAGCAGACCACGAAGTCCACATGTTCTTCGCGGACTTCCCGCAGCGCCTGGGCCAGTTCCCGATCGAAACTGCGCCTGTTGATCAGGCCGGTCAGGCCGTCATGGGCTGCCTGGTGGGCCAGCTCGATGGACAGTCGACGCGACTCCGATACATCTTCCAGGATGGCAATCAGCGATTCAGGCTCCCGGCGTTTTCCCTGAATTGCAGACAGGGTGAGACGGCCCCAGACCAGCCCGCCATCCTGGCGGTGGAACCGTCGTTCCAGGGTCACGGCTTCATCACTGCCCTGGAGCAGATCCCGAATGATCCGGTCATCACCGTCACGGTCTTCGCCATAGACAAGATCTTGATAGTAGCGACCGACCAGTGCTTGCCGCTTGCAAACCAGGATGTCGCCGAGCGCTTCATTGACGTTCAGGATGCGTCCGGCCGGTGTAAGCTCCGCCATACCCACCGCCGCTTGTTCGAAGATGGATTGAAAGCGCCTTCTGGATCGATTGATCAGACGCATCAATCGCCAACCGAGGAGTGTGGCGATACCGGCCAGCATCGCCATTACCATGCTGCTTCCGAACAAGAGGACATGACGCAGCCAGCGGGTCGCCTCGGTAAAAGCCGCGACAAAGCGTGAAGTTAGTTCATAGGAATGCGCATTGGCTATTTCGAGCTCCAGAAGCAGCTTGTTCAGCTCTGCTTCATCCGGCGTATCGGCTGATCGGGCTTGTTCCAGCCGGTCGGCCAATGTCAGCAATGAGAGAATATACTCATCCGACTCTCGCCAGACATCCACGGCCTCCCGCAGATGGGGAAAATCGGCAAAGTTACGAAAGAGCCAGATCATGATGGGAATATCATCGGGATGGTTCTGGCCGCGAATCAGGCCATCCACCGCGGCATCCCGGTCCAGCGGCTCCGCTTCCATGGCAAGCCGGGCTTCCATGTCGCCAATGGGGATGTCGGCCAGTTCCCGTGCGGCCACGAGATCAGCCTCTTCTCCCTCCTGGGCATAGCGGTAGAGGGCAAAGACGGACCCCAGCTGCGCCCGGGACCAATGGCTCTGACCCGCCATGTAGGCAGTGGCAGCACCCTGAAGCTGAACCAGAAAGATCACCAGTGCCGTGGCCAGAGCGAAGACCAGGAACAGGCCAGCCACCAGCCCACCGACCTTCAAGCGGCGCCTTAGCTCTGGATGTGAGCCCTGCATTCCCTGCATCCACCCTCTCCGTGCTTCAGTATTCAGTCATCCGGCTCGAATTCGAAGCGGAACTCCGTCACCAGGGGTCGGGAATCGGGATTGTCTTCAGTGGCCTCATAGCGAAAGTGATAGAGCGCAGCCAGAGTGGCTTCAACAAACAGCTCCCCCGGCTCAGACTCCAGCACCTCGGCAGAGGCAATCTTTCCATCACTTCCGATCCGTGCGCGGACGACCACATGGCCCTCCTGGCCAATGGCCTCGTCCGGGTAGACCGGTTCTGCCAGTTCCACCAGTTCCCAATAGCGCTCCACCGGCGTTTCCTGGGTATCGAACAGGGGTCTTGGGCCAGCGCAGGCGACCAACAGCATCGCCAGTAAGGGAATCAGTGTCCCCAATAGGCAAAGTGTTCTCTTCATGACGGCAACCTCCCCTGGCCCTACAGCTCTATTCGGCCAGTGACTTAAGACCCTGGATGAAGTGGTTCGCTACTTCCTGGGCGTCGCCGAACACCATTTGCGTGTTGTCGGCGAAAAAGAGCGGATTCTCCACGCCGGAGAAACCGGTGCCCCGTCCCCGTTTCACGACCATGACATTGTCGGCATGATCCGCATTGAGGATGGGCATGCCGAAAATGGGGCTGTCCTTCTTGTTGCGGGCATCCGGATTGACCACGTCATTGGCACCGATGATCAAGGCAACGTCCGCTTCGTCAAACTCGGCATTGATCTCCTCAAGGTCGAAGATCAGGTCATAGGGGACGCCGGCTTCAGCCAGCAGGACGTTCATGTGACCGGGCATCCGGCCCGCGACCGGGTGGATGGCAAACTTGACGTCAACGCCCCGTTCCATCAGTCGCTCGCAGAATTCCCAGAGCTTGTGCTGGGCCTGGGCCACCGCCAGGCCGTACCCCGGCACCACAATGACTTTCTCGGCATATGCCATGGTGATGGCGGCATCGGAGGCCTCGGTTTCCTTCATATTGCCCTCGGGACCGCCCCCCCCTTCGCCACCGGTATCCCCAAAGCCCGCGAAAAGGACATTGGACAGGGGCCGGTTCATGGCCTTGGCCATCAACTGGGTCAGCAGGGTACCTGCCGCGCCCACCACGGTGCCGGCAATGATCATGGCGGCGTTATCCAGCACGAAGCCTTCGAATGCCACCGCCAGGCCGGTCAGGGCGTTATACAGGGAGATCACCACCGGCATGTCGGCGCCCCCAATGGGCAAGGTGATGGTGATCCCCGCCAGCAGGGCCAGGACGAAAAAGACAGTGATCAGCTCGAAGGGGTAGCCTTCCACCACCAGCAGGGCCGCCCCGCAGCCAATGGCGCCAAGGAAAACCAGGGCATTGAAGAGCTGCTGACCGGGGAAGCGCATGGTCTTGGAAATCAGCCCTTCCAGCTTGGCATAGGCCACCAGGCTGCCGGAGAAGGCGATGGAGCCAATCAGGCCACCGGCCACGGCCAGGCTCATGATGACCACGCCATAGTCACTGTCGGCATAAAGGGCCACGGCCCCGATGGTCGCCGCGGCGCCCCCGCCCATGCCGTTGTAGAGCGCGACCATCTGCGGCATGCCGGTCATGGCCACCTTGCGGGCACTGACCCAGGCCAGCAGGCTGCCCACAAACAGGGCGCTGATGATCAGGAAGAAGTTGCCCATGTTCGGCAGGAAGAAGGTGGCGGCCACGGCCAGTACCATCCCCAGGCCCGCCTGGCGGATACCGCGTCGGGCGGTGACCGGCGAAGACATCCTCTTGATACCGAGAATGAACAGCAGGATGGCGATGAAATAACTGGCCTGAATCAGATGATCGAGCGTATCCCGACTGATGATTTCACTCACGCCTTCTCTCCCTTGCTGGACTTGAACATCTCAAGCATGCGCTCGGTCACCACATAGCCGCCGACAGCATTGCCTGCGCCCAGTGCAACCCCGATGAAGCCGATGACCTGCCCCAGGGTGGTCTCGGCATGGCCCAGGGCCACCATGGCCCCCACCACCACGATGCCATGCACGAAGTTGGAGCCCGACATCAATGGGGTATGCAGAATGACCGGGACTCGGGAGATGATCTCGATGCCGACGAAGGCCGTCAGCATGACGATGTAGAGGGCAATAAAGCCGGTCAATTCGATCATTTGCCTTCCTCCGCAGCCGGAAAACGGATTTCGCCATCGTGGCTGACCACGCTCTTGGCATAGACCTCATCATCCATGTTCCAGGTGAGCCCGCCATCCTCACCCACGCAGGGCTGGGTGAAATTCCAGAGGTTGCGGGCGAACATTTCGCTGGCGTGCTCGGCAATCATGCCGGGCACATCGGTGGGCCCCACAATACTGACAGATCCCAGTCGCTTGACCTGCCCGGCCTCGGTCAGCTCGCAGTTGCCGCCGGTCTCGGCTGCCAGGTCCACCAGGACGGCGCCGGGTTTCATGTCCCTGGCCATGGCCTCGGTAATGATCTTTGGCGCCGGGCGGCCGGGGATGGCCGCCGTGGTGATGACCACATCGGCCTGAGCCACATGCTTGGCCAGGACCGCCTGTTGCTGGGCCTTCTCTTCCTCGGTCAATTCCCGGGCGTAACCGCCCTCGGCCTCGGCCTTGACGCCGGTATCGACGAACTTCGCCCCCAGAGACTCAACCTGTTCGGCGACCGCCGAGCGCACATCGAAGGCTTCCACCCTTGCCCCCAGTCGTCGTGCCGTGGCGATGGCCTGCAGGCCGGCGACACCGGCCCCCACCACCAGCGCCTTGGCCG
Source organism: Natronospira sp. (assembly GCA_003558125.1). Classification (GTDB taxonomy): domain Bacteria; phylum Pseudomonadota; class Gammaproteobacteria; order Natronospirales; family Natronospiraceae; genus Natronospira; species Natronospira elongata. The sequence goes on from PWMQ01000105.1 coordinate 34,007, forward strand.
GGCGAATGGTGCCGGCGGCAGTGGTGAGCATGGGGAAGAAACGCGGCAGATGTTCAGCCGCAAGGAGCACGGACTTGTAGCCGGCCACCGCCGCCTGGGACGACAGGGCATCCATGGACTGGGCCCGGGAGATGCGGGGGATCAACTCAACCGCGAAGGCTGAAAGTTTCTGCTCGGCCAGGGCGCCGACAAATTCATCCCTTTCCCAGGGCGCCAGAAAGCCTACCAGCCCGGCACCGGGCTTCATTTGCCGAAGGCGCTCTATCTCCGGACGTCTGACCGCGAAGACCAGGTCTGCCTGAGACCAGAGGGTGTCGGCGTCCTCGACGATCTCCACACCATCGATGTCGGCAAATGCCTGGTCCGAGAATCCCGCAGCCTTGCCGGCCCCGGCCTGGATCTGTAGCCGGGCCCCGGCCTTGACCAGCTTTGGCGCCAGACTCGGCGCCATGGCCACCCGCCGTTCCCCCTCGCGTGTCTCCGCGGGCACCGCGATGACTGTGCTCATTGTGATCTTCGCTCCCTTGGCTATTGGGCTGGCAGAAAGTATCTCGATTGAGTGTAGCAGCCTCTGAGGCCTCGTTGGCGGCGTGAATTTTTTGTTGCCGCCGTGATCAAAAACTTGTCAAGGCAGGGGAAATGGATGTAAAAGTGTCAACAGAAGCTGATGCGGGCGGTGTTTTCTGACCTGAGTCCAAGCGCCCCGTTCGCGCAACCGGGCTTCGGAGCGAACCATGAATAATCTGGCTCAGCAGGTGCTGCGAACCGACATCGGGGGCATGCCGCTGGAGTGGATTGGCTACCAGGACGCGGCAAGGCTCTATCATCTGGGCGAAGTGGCCTATGAGGTTGGTTCGCCCTTGTACGACCTCCACGGTGGCATCTGTGCACGCACGGGCCGCCAAAGCATCCTCACTGTCCACTCCATCATCGCCACCCCCGGCAGCCGCAAGTACGTCAACCGCGCCCGCGGACAGTACACGCCGCCACTGAACAACCACACTCTCTTCCGGCGTGATGCCCGCCTCTGCCTTTATTGCGGTGATCGCTTTCCCAGCAATCTGCTTTCCCGTGATCATGTCACCCCGGTATCCCAGGGTGGCCACGATCACTGGAACAATGTGGTGACTGCCTGCAAGCGCTGCAACAACCACAAGGCGGACCTGACACCGGAACAGGCCGGGATGCAGCTTCTGGCCGTTCCCTTCACCCCCACCCATGCCGAGTACGTCTATCTCAAGGGTCGTCGGGTGCTGGCTGACCAGATGGAATTCCTGTTGGCCCACTTCCCTCGGACCAGTCCCCTGCACAAGCGTCTGAGCAGTCTGCTGGAGCGCAATTGAGAGATCTTTGTGCTCTACCTTCTTGATGCCTCCATCTTTCTCTTTCGCGGCTGGTTTGCCCTGCCCGATTCCATCACTACTGCCGCAGGTGAGCCCGCCAATGCCTTTCGCGGTTTCGCCACCACCCTGGTGGACCTGCTGCCTGAAACCGGCGGCCAGCCCCTCCTGATTTGCTTCGATGAAAGCCTGAGCAGCTCCTTTCGCAATGAAATCGACCCGGACTACAAGGCCAACCGCGAGTTGCCGCCGCCGGAACTGGAGTGTCAGTTCCGCTGGGCCCGGACGCTGTCCGAGGCCCTGGGCCTGCCCGTGCTCGCTTCCGATTATTTCGAGGCCGATGACCTGATGGCCAGCGCCGCCCGCCTGGCGCGAGACCAGGCACTGCCCATTACCCTGATCAGTCGGGACAAGGACCTCGCCCAGTTGCTGCGCCCGGGCGACTATTTCTGGGAGGGGCCGGGCAAGGCGGCCCGCGATCGTGATGCGGTGGCCGAGCGCTTCGGCTTTCCCCCCGAGCGCATGGCCGACTACCTCGCCCTGGTGGGCGACCCGGTGGACAATATTCCCGGCGTGCCCGGCATCGGCGCCAAGACCGCCGCCCGCCTGTTCTCGCTCTACAGCGACCTGGATGCCCTGTACGCCGATCTCGACGGCCTCCTCGAGCACGGGCTGCGCGGCGCCGCCCGTCTCCGCGAACGACTGCAGGCGCATCGGGAAGTGGCTTTCCGGGCCCGCGCCCTAACCCGCCTGCGGGATGACGCCCCGCTGCCTTTCGACGCCCTGCCGCCGCGGGGGCCAGTCGACCCATCGGCCCTGAACGAGCTGGACCGCCTTGTCGGTCTGGGTCGAGCCAACCGCAGGAAGCTGGGTCTGGCGCATGCCTGAGCCAAGTGAATCACAGCGCCAGGCCATCTTCCGGGCCGCCGGTCTGCCCGAGACTCGAATCCACTGCCGGCCGCTGTCGGGCGGGGACATCGGCCACGCTTGGCAGTTGGACAGTGAGGATCAGTCGTTTTTCCTCAAGACCCTGCCGGCCAGCAATAACCCCATGCTGGCAGCCGAGGCCGACGGCCTGGCCAGGCTGGCGGCGACCGACGCGGTGCGTGTCCCCACGGTTCTGGCGCAGGGCCGCGACCGCCATATCGCCTGGCTGTTGTGCGAATACCTGCCACTGTCCGCCCCAAGCGAGGCCAGCGACACCCGTCTGGGCGAGGCCCTGGCCGCTCTGCACGGGCATCAGGCCGAACACCATGGCCTTGAGCGCGACAACTACATCGGCCTCACGCCCCAGCCCAACCGCCAAAGCCAGGACTGGTGCTGGTTCTTCCGCGAGCAGCGCTTGCGTCCGCAACTGGATTGGGCAGCCGCCAAGGGCGCGGGCGGTGCCTTACAGGAGGCCGGCGAGCGCTTGCTCGAAGCCCTCCCGCGCCTGCTGGCGGACCACAGACCCGCCCCGTCCCTCCTTCACGGCGACCTTTGGGTTGGCAACCGCGCCCGTATCGGCGCCGACGAGCCCGTCATTTTCGACCCGGCTTGCCACTACGGCGACCGTGAATGCGACCTTGCCATGAGCGAGTTATTCGGCCGCTTCCACGCGGGCTTCTACCAGGCCTACCAGCACCACTATCCCCTGGACCCCGGCTACCACCATCTACGCCGCCCCCTCTACCAGCTTTACCACGTCCTCAACCACTGCAACCTCTTCGGCAGCCCCTACGACCACCACGCCCTGTCCCTTGTCGAGACAGTGCTGAATGCCGACTGACCGGAATTTGGGTGGGCGATTGGAACACAGAGTCAACGGAGGAAGACGGAAAGTTCTCGGATGGTCGGCTTGCGGCTGTATGCGCGAATGGATTAACTCAGAGGTTCCCCAACATCCCCTGAACCTGTTTTGCGTCCGAGAAGACACAAGACAATGCCGACGAAAACACCCCAAGCGACTCCCGCAAGATGGATGGTCTGGGCAACGGCATCAACTCCGTGCCCGAGTGAGATGGCCAAAACAACGGCGATCAGGCTCTCGGCACGGTATACCAGCGGGATCCGTCGCGAGAAAGGATTGAATGAGCCGCCAGGCACGCGAGAATCGCCAGGATGCCGCCGGATGCACCTACCGCGGCGGTTTCCGAATCAAGCAGTGAATGGAGCAGGCCACCGACCAGGATGCCGCCAATGAGTACGACAAGGAAGTTTTTGCGTCCATGCCAGGATTCAAATATGGGTCCGAAGAAGAACAGTCCAATGAGATTCAGCGCGATATGGATCCAGCTGAAGTGAAGAAGCGCGTAGCTCGCAAACTTCCAGTAGGCCCCATCATCCAGTGCGGCTTGATCAAGCCGCAGTGATTCGACAAGAACACTCGATAGTTCGGGATAGGCAAAGCTGCTGAACAAAAGCAGCCAGCCGGCAAACAGAATGAAACCGGTATAAGTCGTGGCAGATGCTGTTGAATTTAGAGCGATCCAGGATCGAAAGCGTTGGGCCTACAGAATCTCCTGTTTGAATCTGTGCGAATGACTACCAGCGACGACGAGGCCCAGCATCGCTGAAAGCAAAAGCAACCAAAACCCATGCCAGCCGGACATTGATGAACCTAGCTGAATTGATCCGAGCGTAGGCTGGCTGAATCCAATGAGTCCGGCAGCTGCGGCCATTATGGCCATGGCAGTAAGCGAGCACCTCAATTTTGAAAAGTACTGCGATCGCCATTGTTTGTTTAATATGAGCGGCAATTCTCGTTTCAGACGCTTTGAGAATTCTTGGTTAAGGCGCCACGGTCGCCGAGGCAGCTGATTACTCACACGCATGACTACTTCGTACCAATGCAGTTGTTGCTTCGATCTGGGTCGCCAAGGATTCCCTTTTGCGAATCGTAGCAGGATGGCCCGGTCGACACGTCTTCTCCCTTGCCGCGACGCCCGCGCAAGCCGTCGTGCCACCTGATGGCCAATCGCGGATGAATCCGCTCCCACTGTTCTCCGCGTTACCGCCCGGAACCACGAAAAAGCCCCTTCCGGAAACCGGAAGGGGCCTTGATAGCGCTTGTTTTTGCCGGCGGTCTTAGTCGTCGAGCAGGCCGCGGCGTTCCAGCAGGGCCTCGATCTTGGGTTCGCGGCCGGCGAATTCCATGTACAGATCCATGGCATCCATGGTGCCGCCCGAGGAGAGGATGGTGCTGCGGAAGTGCTCACCATTCTCGCGGGTCAGGCCGCCGTTTTCCTCGAACCAGAGCACGCTGTCGGCATCCAGCACTTCACTCCAGATATAGGAGTAATAGCCGGCGGAATAGCCGCCCATCATGTGGGAGAAGTAGGGCGTGCGATAGCGCGGCGGCACCGGGGCAAAGTCCATGTCGTGCTCGGCCAGTACCCGGGCCTCGAAGTCCATGGCTTCCTCCGCGGGGGGCACATCTTCCGGCTGCAGTTGATGCCAGGCCTGGTCGATGGTGGAGGCGGCCATGTACTCGGCGGTTCGGAAACCCTGGTTGAACTGCTGGGCTTCCAGGACCCGCTCCAGCAGTTCTTCCGGGATCTGCTCACCGGTCTCGTAGTGGCGGGCGTAGTTGGCCAGCACTTCCGGCCAGGACGCCCACATCTCATAAACCTGTGAGGGATATTCCACGAAGTCACGGGGCACGCTGGTACCGGAGAAGCGGGGATAGCGCACATCCGAGAACAGGCCGTGAATGGCATGGCCGAACTCGTGGAACAGGGTGGTGGTTTCGTCCCAGGTCAGCAGGGTGGGCTCACCTTCACCTGGATGGCTGATGTTGAGATGAATGCCCACGATCGGCTGGCCGCCCAAGAGCTCGGACTGGATCTGGTAGGAGTTCATCCAGGCCCCGCCCCGCTTGGAGCCGCGGGAGTACATGTCGCTGTACATCAGGCCCAGGGGGGTGCCGTCTTCCTCGAAGACTTCATAGACCCGCACGGTGTCGTGATAGACGGGAATGTCGTGGCGCTCTTCGAAGGTAATGCCGAACAGCTTCTCGGCGGAATAGAAAACGCCATTCTCCATCACGCTTTCAAATTCGAAGTAGGGCCGCACATCGGACTCGTCAAAGGCATAACGTTCCTGGCGAACCTTTTCGGCATAGAAGGCCCAGTCCCAGGAGGCCAGCTCAAAAGGCTCGTCCTCGGTCTCGTCGATGATGGCCTGGATGTCATCGGCTTCCTGGCGGGCATTGCTCATGGCGATGGGATTGATGTCGTCATGCAGATCGTTGACCGTCTGCAGATCACTGGCGGTCTGCTCTTCCAGGATGTAATCGGCATGGGTGTCATAACCCAGCATGCGGGCGCGCTCGCCGCGCAGTTTCACCGTTTCGACCACGATTTCGCGCGTGTCGTGTTCATTGCCCCGGCTGCCCCGGTTGAGGGAGGCGGTATGCACGCGTTCCCGAAGATCGCGGTTCGTCAGCCGTGACAGCGGCGGCTGGCCACTGGTGTTGAGCAGGGTGATCACGTACTTGCCTTCCAGGCCGCGATCCTCGGCTTCCTCGGCGGCGCGGCGGATCTGGCTGTCGGAGAGGCCGTCGAGCTTGTCGCGGTCTTCGACCACCACGGCCGAGTCATTGACCTCGGCCAGCACCTTCTGACTGAACTCGGTGCCCAGTTCGGCCAGACGGGTGTTGATCTCCCGCAGACGATCCTGCTCGGATTCGCTCAGCCGGGCGCCGGCGCGGACAAAGTCAGTGTGGTACCGCTCCAGCAGCCGCTTGGACTCGGGATCCAGGTCCAGTTCCTCGCGTTCCTGATAGAGACTGTCCACTCGCTCGAAGAGGGCGGCATTGAGATTGATGGCGTCCTGGTGCGCGGACAGCTTGGGCGAGAACTCGCGCTGAACGCCCTGCAGCTCTTCATTGGTGTGGGCGCCGGCCAGGGCCGAGAAAACCCGCATCACCCGGGCCAGTAGCTGACCGGAACGTTCCATCTCGACGATGGTGTTCTCGAAGCTGGGTGCTTCCGGGTTGTCGGCGATGGCTTCGACCTCGGCCATGTGCTCGGCCATGGCCTTTTCGATGGCCTCGGGGAAATGCTCGGCACGGATCCGGTCAAAGGCCGGTGCGCCATAGGGCGGGTCGCTGGCAACCAGCAGGGGGTTGCGCTCATCGGCGGCCTCTTCAGCCGCGGGGGCTTCGCTCCGATCGCGCTCGGTGTCCGGGCTGTCGCCGCAGGCAGCAAGCGCCAGGGGCAGGGCACTGAGGCCCAGTATCAGTCTGCTCTTCACGGTAATCACTCCTGACAAGCATGGTTCTGGCGGTTAGTGGGAGAGGCCGGCTCACGGCCAGGGCAAATGCCGGCAACCGGACGGATCATAGCATCCCGCTTGCCGGCGAAAAGAGGGGTAGGGACCCTCTAGAGGGACCCTAGGGAAACAGCGACTCAAAATCGCCCCGGTCCAGGGCTTCTTCCAGCTCCTGCATGCGGTCGCGGGCCTGGTCCATTTCGCCCGGGCTGAGCAACATGGAAAGGGCGTCTTCGGCACCGTCAAAATCCGGCGGGCAGCCCTGCTGCAGGCAGAGGGCACGGACCCAGTCGGCATCACCGGAGCAGTCCTGCCCGTACTTGCAGGCCAGCATGAGCCAGGCGCTTTCGTCGGCCTGGGGGGAATTGTTGACCGCGCTGAGCTGGCTGGCATAGGAGAGGGACTCCGGATTCCTGTCCCGCAAGGTATCGACGATCCGATCCGGCTCGAAGCCACTGTCGCGGCCCGCCATCCAGTGGCGATA
>PWMQ01000095.1 GCA_003558125.1 Natronospira sp.
ATATCTAATTGGGGCGCGGGAAAACTTTGAAAATTGTTTGGGGTTTAAGAGTATTGAGAATGCTGAAGCTTAAGGGCAGTCGGTCTTGGTTCGATGTGGTTCGAGCGATGGCTTGGGCATTTTACGAGGTGTTCTTTACTATGTTGCCCGTCGCAATCTGGGTGTTCATTCTTTGGTTCTCGGGGCCAGCGTCGGAAATTACCTGGGAGTTTCCTGCTTTCTCATTTTTCTGTGTCGCCATATGGGCGTCTTTTGTCAGAGAAGTCCCGCGGACCTTTAGAGGCGCCGCAGTAAAGGATCGCTTTGAACGAGAATGCTCGCTTGTGATCGGTCTGATCGGCCTCTCCATATCTATGGTGGCATTGGTTGTGTCCGCGCTTAAGAGCACGGGTTCAATCGAGCATCTTTGGGGTCCCTTTGATCAAACGGTGATCTGGTCCGCGATAATTGGGGTGGCGCTTCTTGTCGTCGTTACATCCATTAAGCTGCTGAAATTCGAGTATGGGTGGGCGGACATCACTAACTCTGAGGGGCAGCCCAACCAAAGCGTGGAGCCGACGCGCTAGAACGCGCGGCTCACGCTTGGCGTTAGGCAGGAGTTTTCTAAGAATGAGCAAACGAGAGACGCCGATGACCTTGCGGTACTGGGAGAAGGTAGGAGGAACGATTGTTGAAGAATTTTCAGCAATTCCGCGAGGTCAGAATGATGGTGCGCGTATTCTGGATGCGGTGATCATTCCGGATGGGCCAAAAATGCGAGCCAAGAAGTCGGAAGTAGAGATCGAAGGTAAGGATATTATTGTTGTGCAGACGAAGGCAAAACGTCTGGGTATGTACCTTATGGGCCAGGTCGTTTTCTCGGCCGAGCTAATGAAGCGCTACAAGCCAAGGAGTATCAAGTCCGTCGCCTTGTGCAAGAGAGGGGATTCAGTGCTAGAGCCGCTACTCGAGGCCTATGAGAATGTCGAAGTCGTTATTGATTCTGCCTAACCAGGCGCTCGAGTTCGCTCCGGCCCTGGCCGGGCCTACGCCGGACGGGCTTCCGTTCCGCTCCAAGCCCGCCGCTCCGGTCGGCGTTACGGCCACCTAGAATTCATCAGAACCACCCCACCCCTACAAATACCCTAACTCCCTGGCCCGATTAAACGCCTCAATCCGATTATCCGCGTCTAGCTTGTTCATGGCCTGGGAGAGGTAGTTACGGACGGTGCCTTCGGAGAGGTGGACGCGTTTGGCGATTTCCTTGTTGCTGTGGCCTTCGCCGGCGAGGCGAAGGCAGTGGCGTTCGCGTTCGCTCAGGGGGTCGCGGGACTGCCAGGCTTCGGCGGCGAGGGCGGGGTCGATGATGCGCTCGCCCTTGCAGACGCGGCGGACGGCATCGGCCAGGGCTTCGGCGCGGCCGTCCTTGAGTAGATAGGCGCAGACGCCGGCCTCCTGGGCGCGTTTGAGATAACCCGGGCGGGCGAAGGTGGTGAGGACAATGACGCGGATGTCGGGGGCGTCGCGTTTGAGGCGGGCGGCGAGGGTGAGGCCGTCGTTGCCGGGCATTTCGATGTCGGTGATGACCACATCCGGTTGTTCCGAGGCCACCAGGGCAAGGGCCTGTTCGGTATTGGCGGCTTGGCCGCAGACCTCAAGGTCCTCTTCCAGGTTGAGCAGGGCGGCCAGGGCGCCCAGTACCAGGGTCTGATCTTCTACCAGCAGTAGGCGTATCACGCGGCCTTATCCTTTTCCCCGGATGGTGTCTGTGTGGCCAGGGCATTCGGCAGGGTGGCCTGGATGTGCAGGCCCTGTTCGGTGCTGACATGGAAACGCCCGCCCAGGCCCGCGATTCGTTGGCGCATGCCACTGAGGCCATTGCCTTCCTCAATCATGCCTGGATTGCCGTCGTCACTGAAGTGAAAGTGCAGATCCTGGCCGGATGGCCTGACGGTCAGGCGGCAGTGCTCGGCGCGGGAATGGCGCAGGACATTGGTGACCGCTTCGCGCAGCACCAGGGCCAGCTCGGCATCCACGTCAGCGGGCAGGGGCTGCTCGGGCAGCTCGTAGTCGAACTCGACCTCCTGGGAGACCAGGCTGAGGTGGGCATCCGCCGATTCACTGGCAAGGCTTGCCCGGCGATAGCCTCGCACGGCATCGCGCACCTGCTGCAGGGCCTCGCGGGCCTGTTCCTCGATGATGTGCAGTTCGGCTTCGGCCTGTTGCGGGTCGCGGTCGATCAGGCGGCGGGCGAGCTGGGCCTTGAGCGACATCAGTGCCAGGCTTTGGCCGAGCAGATCGTGGAGGTCCCGGCTGATGCGTTCCCGTTCCCGCGTGGCGGCCAGGGCCTGGACCTCCTGCTGGCTGAGGCGTAGGGCGGCGTTCTCGCTGGAAACGCCGGTGTAGTAAAGATTGGCCAGGCCCACGAAGCCACCGATCACCGTGCCCACCAGCCAGTACTGAAGGGGCAGGCCGAGGTAGGCTGACTGGGCGAGGACCACCAGGATGACAGCGGCCATGGTGCCCAGAGCCAGGCTGCGTGGCAGCAGAGTGCCGGCGGTGGCCGCGGCATAAATGAAGAAGACAATGCCGCCGCTGTTGATGGGCGTGATGGCCAGGCCGATCAGCGTAGTCAGCACAATCATCCGCAGACGTTGGCGGCTGCCCACCCAGAAGGAGCGGAAATAGGCTCCAATGAAGACCGCCAGGGCCAGGCCGGAGAGAGCTAACTCCCAGACCGGGACGGGGCGAAAGAACCACTCGATGAAAAAGAAGCTCAGGTAGACCAGCCAGAGATAGGGCGTCCAGCCAATCTCCCGATCATCCGGCAACAGGCGTCGGTGGATGGCGAGCAGGGGCCGCGCCCAGGCCTTGGCCTGGGCGCGGTGCTGGTTGCCTGAACGAGAATCAGTCATTGCCGGCGCCTGCTGGTGTGAGTGTCACGCGTTCCATGTCGAAACGGAACGGCCCCTGGGATGGCCCGGCGAAAATGCCGAAACCGGTGATCGCCGTGTGGTCGATGCCATCGAATTCGTCAAAGCGAATCCTGACGGTGCCCCAGTCCTCTTCGACGGACAAGTCGATCTCCGAGGGCATGCTCTGGTTGGCACTGCTGAAGACCAGGGCGCGGAGGGTGGAGACATCGGCACGCAGACGCACTTCCAGCCCGTCAAAGTCCGAGAGGTCCTTTGGCGCCATGGGGGTGTCGCCGGGGAACCACATGACGCCGGCATAGGGCCAGCTGAAGCCGCTGCGAATCTCACCGCGCACCCGCAGAAAGCCGACATCATCCTCCCGCTCCTGCGATACAGCCACTTCGGATTGACCACCCATGCGCTGGTCGGTGCTCGATTCCCAGTCATGGCCGAAGGCCACTGAGCGGTCACCCTCGAAATCACTTAACAGCACGGCTTCGCCTGCCGCGCGCTCACGCTCGGCCCGTGCGGCGGCCGGATCGAGATCCACCGCATGGCCGTTCTTCCAGACCTTGCGGATGCGGCGGCTGTCCTTGATGTTCTCGAGGGGGTTGCCATCCACCAGCACGAGATCCGCCCGATGACCGGCCTTGATCCGGCCACGATCATCCAGGCTAAAGGCATCCGCCGGTGCCGCGGTGGCGGCGATCAGGGCTTGCCGCGGGCTCAGGCCGGCCGCCACCAGCCGCTCCATTTCTTCATGCAGGCTGGCGCCATTGGCGGTGCCCGGGTTGGGGGCGTCGCTACCAGCGAGGATGGGGACGCCAGCCTCGTTCAGCACCCGAACGGAGGTCTCGGCATGGTCATAGCGGGCGGGCCCATCCATGGTGGGAAAGCGCATCGCGAGCGTGGCCTTCTGCCCGGCACTCAGGCGAGCCTGCACGCCTTCATCGGCCAACAGGCTCTCTCCGGCCCCTTCACCCACGACACTCGCCAGGACCGTCAGCGTGGGAATGAGGAAACGCTGGTCCTTCATCAATTCGATGATTTCCTCGTCGATGTCGGCATCGGAGAAGGTGTGCACCAGGCCGTCGGTGCCGGCGGCAAGGGCGGTACGGGCCTCTTCCCGGCTGCCGATGTGGGTGACCGCCAGGACGTCGGCCTCATGACTGGCCCTGATGGCCGCCTGCAGGCTGTCCTGTGACAGGCGGTTGGTCTCGAAGCCGAAGGCCTCGCCGCCCTCGTAGACCAGCTTGATGAAGTCCGAGCCTTCCGCCAGGCGTTCGGCGATGAAGCTCCCGGCCTGGTCCGGGTCATCCAGGGTGGGGATGGGCATGCCGTACTGGGTGCCGTGCCCGCCCTCGGCCGTGACCAGGGTGCCTGCCGACCAGACATCGGCCCGGCGGGTGGGCTGGCGGCTGTCGCGGTCCTCCTTGAAGCTCGGCAGCTGGCGGTGATCGGTGAAGAGATCGATCATGCCGGTGACGCCGAAGCGCAGGACATCCTCCCGGGCGCTGCCGAAGACATGCACATGGCTGTCGATCAGCCCCGGCATCAGGAATCCATCCTGGCCGTCGATGAAGCCGGCCTCATCCGGGTCGGCGCTGGCCGGCTCCACGGCGGCGATCAGCCCGTCTCGTATACGGACTTGATGGTCTTCCAGCAGTCGCTCGCCATCGAAGATGCGCACATTGCCCATGATCATGTCACCGTCGGCATGCTGGACCGGTGTCTGCGGCGTGGGCAGCAGGAAGAAAAAGAGTAGTACAGCCAGCAGGAATCCCGCCATGATCAGATATCGCTTTTGCTTGGTGGTCGTCATGATGTGCTATCCCCCTATTGTTGTCGGCTGCGGCGCAGCAGCCAGGCGCTGAGCCCCGATGCCAGTCCCGCCCAGGCTAGCAGGACGAGCCAGTGAACAAGCTGTCCGGCGCTATCACCCCGGGTCTGCATGAGTGCCAGCTCGCCGAGATGCCAGGCCGGCAGCAGGGGGGCGATGCCCTGCAGCCAGTCCGGGAAGAAGGCGAGCGGAATCATCAAGCCCGAAAAGAACAGCATGGGCAGAAAGATCAGGTTGGCAATGGCAATGGCGGCACGCTCGCCCATGCTGCTGCCGATCATCAGGCCAATGGCGCAGAAGGGCAGGCCGCCGATCAGCAGGGTCAGGGCCAGGCCGATCCACTGGCCCTGGTTCAGGCGCACTTCGCCGAACACAGCCGCCAGGAAAAACAGGGGCAGCAGGGCGAGCAGGCCGGCAAAGAGGTTGGCCACCAGCTTGGCCACCACCCAGCCGGAACGCGGCAGACTCATGACCCGCCGCATGTCCAGCCAGCCGCCGCTGCGTTCGCTGGCGGTGCCGATGGCCGTGCCCATCAGGCCGGTGCCGATGACGCCTATGCTTCCCATCATGGCCAGATAATAGGTCGCGGCGCTGTTGGATGCACCCATATCGAACACCAGCCCGAACAGGGTGTAGAAGAAGGCCGGAAAGGCGATGGTGGGCACCAGCGATTCGGGCATGCGCAGCAGGCGGGCGCATTCGGTTTCCGTCTCCAGCCACAGGGCCCTGGCGGTGGATCCGGCTCGCGATGGCAGGGTAACGGTATTCATGCGGCTTGCTCCCGGTGGTCGTGGATCAGGTGCAGGAAGGCTTCTTCCAGGCCGGCATTGCGCACTTCCAGTGCGCTCAACTCGGGGTCAGCGGCCAGCAGTCGGCGCAGCACCGCTTCTGCATCACGGACCATGAGTGTGGTGTGGCCGCCGCTCAGGCGCACGCCCTCCACGTCGGGCCAGGCGGCCAGGGTGGCCTCCTCGAGACGGGTGCGACAGCGAATGACCCGGCCCGGCACCCGGCGACCGATGTGCGCGGTGTGATCGCAGGCGATGACACGGCCTTCGTGCAGCAGGGCCACCCGATCCGAGAGCTGCTCGGCCTCGTCCAGATCATGGGTGGTGATGAGGATGGCGCAGCCGTTTTCGCGCAGGCGGCCTACCCCCGCCCAGAGACGATGCCGGCTGTCGATGTCCATGCCGGCGGTGGGCTCATCCAGAAACAGCAGCCGGGGCTGGCCGGCCAGGGCGGCGGCCAGGCGTGCCCGCTGCAGCTGGCCGCCGGACAGGGTTTCGCACTGGCGCTCGAGCAGGTCCTCGATGTCGGCCATCTGGATGGCCTCGTCCAGCGGGCTCGGCTGGCCCCGCCCTGCACCGGCCAGCATCAGCCATTCCCGCACCGTCATGGCCTGGGCCGGCCTGCCGCCCTGCAGCATGGCACCGATGGTCTGGCGGGCCGCCAGGCTGCCGGGGGCATGGCCGTCGATGTGAATGCGCCCGGCACTGGGACGCAGCAGGCCAAGGGCCAGACCGATGGTGCTGGTCTTGCCGGCCCCGTTGGGGCCGAGCAGGGCGAGGGTCTCGCCGCGCTTGCAGCTAAGATGCACATCCTGCAGCACGGTTTTGCCGCCGCGCCGGCAGGACACGTCCTCGAAACCCAGCATGGAATGGCAAGTGGCCATGGTTCGCTCCCTTGTTGAACGTTCCGGGCAGTCTGGGCTCTGAAGAATTGGGCCGGTAGTGGCGTTGGTCATCAGTTTCCCGTGACATTTGTCACATCAGCCCGGATATCCCCCCGGGTGGTGTGATGGGCCGAGTCCAGGGAAGCCATGGACAGCCCGTCCGGCATTTCGCAGAATCACTGGCTGGCGATTGCAGCCACCCCCTATAAGCACTGCCTTGGATGGAGTCATACATGGTCGCTCGTGGATTGGTTTTCCTTCTGGTTCTTGCCTTCTCAACTCCCCTGTTTGCTTCTCTCGGCTACTACCAGTCGCCCACCCTGCATGAGGACACCGTGGTGTTCGTTGCGGAGGGGGATCTCTGGGCGGTGCCGGTGGACGGTGGTATGGCGCGGCGGCTGACCAGCCACGCCAGCGAAGCCAGTGACCCGCATTTTTCCCCGGATGGGGAATGGATTGCCTTTACCGGGCGCTATGAGGGCAGTGCCGAGGTCTATGTCATGCCGGCGGCCGGTGGCGAGCCCCGGCGCCTGACCTGGGAAGGCGGTTTCGTGCAGGTCCAGGGCTGGACCCCGGCGGGTGAGGTGCTGTTTGCCTCCGACAACCGGATCGGACCCAGCTGGTACTGGCTGCTGAACCAGGTGAATCCGGAAGATGGCGCGGTCACCGAGCTGCCACTGGCGGATGCCCGGGAAGGGGCTTATCTGGATGACAGCGATCTGGTCTTCACCCGCTTTGGTCTTGCCGTGACCGCCGACAATGCCCGCGCCTACCGGGGCGGGGCCATGGCCCAGCTGTGGCGCTTCGATGCCGGCCGTGACGAGGAAGCGCGGCGGCTGGCCGAAGAGCACGGCGCCAATCTCACCCACCCCATGAGTCATGACGATAAGCTCTTTGTGCGCAGTGATGTCAGCGGGCTGTTCAATCTGGGCCAGCTGGATCCGGACAGCGGCGCCTTCGAGGCCCTGACCGAGCACGAGGATTTCGAAGTCCGCCGGCCCAGCATCAGCCCGGATGGCCGGATCGTTTATCAGCACGGTGCCGACATTCGCCTGCTTGACCCGGCCACGGGCGAGGACCGACAACTCGATATTGCGCTCTCCTCCGATCGTGCCCATGCCCGTGAGCGCTGGCTGGACAAGCCCACCGATTATCTGGATGCCATCCACTTTGCCCCCGCCGGGGATCGGGTGGTCCTGACCGCCCGCGGCCGCCTGGCACTGGTGGGCACGGGGCAGCGGCGGCGGGTTGAGATTGCACTGCCGGAGGCCAGCCGAGCCCGCCAGGCCATGCTCGGCCCGGAGGGTGAGTGGGTCTATGCCTTTGTGGATGCCAGTGACGAGGTGGAGCTGTGGCGGTTTCCGGCTGACGGGCAGGGCCAAGGGGAGCAACTGACCGACGATGCCCGGACCCAGCGCATGGGCATGAGCATTTCCCCGGATGGCCGTTATGTGGCCCATCACGACATGGATGGCCGGCTCTATCTCTATGACAACCGCCGGGGCCGGAATCGCCAGATCGATGATTCCAACGGCGAGGGCTATCGCCAGCTGGTCTGGTCGCCGGACGGCAGGGCCCTGGCGGTGGTTCGCCCGGACAGTAGCCAGCGTCGGGTGCAGGTGTTGCTGTATGAGCTCGGCAGCGGCGTCATGCACACCCTGAGCAGTGATCGCTACGAGAGCCATTCGCCGGCCTTCAGCCCGGACGGGCGTTGGCTGTATTTCCTCTCCAACCGCCATTTCCAGGCCACGCCCGGTTCACCCTGGGGCGATCGCAACATGGGGCCGATGTTTGACCGGCGCACCCAGCTCTATGCCATCGCCCTGCAGGCGGGCAATGTCTTCCCCCTGCAGCCGCGCCATGAGCTGATCGAGGACCGCCCGGACCATGGCAATAACGATGAGCCGCCCGCCATTGAATGGGACGGCCTCGCGGAGCGTTTACATGAGGTGCCGGTTGAGCCGGGCAATTTCGCCAGCCTGGCTGTCGCCAAGGACCGGCTGTTTGTGATCGACCGGCCCACCGGCGGCGCGCCCGTGGTCCGGACCATTGATTTTGGCAAGGACCGGCCCCGCTTCGAGACCTTTGCCGAAGGCCTGGATCTTTTGCAGATGTCGGCCGAGCGGGACCGCATGCTGGTGCGGCGCAATGGTGAGCTGTTCATCGTTCCGGCGGGCGGGCAGATGCCCGGCGACCTGGAAGAAGCCCAGGTTCGGATCGGCAACTGGCGGCTGCCCATTCGCCCGGCCGAGGAATGGCAGCAGATGTTCGCCGATGCCTGGCGCATGCAGCGGGATTTCCTCTTCGACCCCGAGATGCGGGGCGTGGACTGGGAGGCGGTACGCGAAAAGTACGAGCCCTTTGTGTCGCGCATTGCCGATCGCCGGGAACTGGATGATCTGCTCGCCCAGATGGTGGCCGAGCTCGGGATCCTGCATTCCCAGGTTCGTGGCGGTGAATACCGTGATGATCCCGAGTCCGCCCGCCCGGCGTTCCTGGGTGCGGATTTCAAGCCGGTCGAGGCGGGTGCGCGGATCGCCCGAATCTATCGCAGTGACCCGGAACTGCCCAGCCAGCGTTCCCCGCTGGTGCGACCCGGCGTGGATCTTCAGGAAGGTGATGTGATTACCCGCGTCAACGGCCGCCCGGTGAGTGAAGTGGATCATATCCATGAACTGCTGGCCTGGCGGGCGGGTGAACAAACACGGCTGGATTATCGCCGGGGCCGGGACAGTGGTGCGGTGATCGTGCACCCCGTCAGTCGCTGGGAGAATGATGCCCTGCGTTACCGGGACTGGGTGATGGGCCGGCGCGAGGCCGTGGAGTCCCTCTCCGATGGCCGCATCGGTTATCTCCACCTGCGCGCCATGGGTCCCAATGACATCGCCGACTTCGCCCGCGAGTTCTACGCCAACGTGGACCGGGAAGGACTGATCATCGATGTCCGCCGGAACCGGGGCGGCAATATCGATTCCTGGATCATCGAAAAACTTCTGCGCCGGGCCTGGTCCTTCTGGCAGCCGCCAGGGCAGGAAAAGTTCTGGAACATGCAGAACACCTTCCGGGGCCATCTGGCGGTGCTGATCGATCCGCTCACCTATTCCGACGGCGAGACCTTCTCCGCCGGGGTCAAGACCCTGGGCCTGGGCCCGCTGATCGGCCAACGTACCGCCGGCGCCGGGGTCTGGCTGAGCGATCAGAACCGCCTGGTGGACCATGGCCTGATGCGGGCCGCCTCACTGCCGGTGTTTGACAGTGAAGGGCGCTGGATCGTCGAGGGCCACGGCGTTGCCCCGGATATCGAGGTGGAAAACCTGCCCCATGCCACCTGGCGGGGCGAGGATGCCCAGCTTGAGCGAGCCGTGCGCGAGCTGCTGCAAACCCTGGATGAACATCCCGTCCAGGAACCGGAAGCCCAACCCGTCCCGCCCCTGGGTACCCCGGGGCGGGACGTGGAGCGAGGAGCGATGCAATGAGTCTATTCGGCAAAAGACTCCAGGCCCTGGTGGACAAGGCCACCGAGGCCAACAAGGCCTTCAACGCCCGCCATCCCGAGGCCTCGACCATGGTAGGCGCCAGCAATGAAAGCCTGCGCCGCCTGGGCGATGACGTGGACGCGGTCAGCATCGATGACCGCCATTCCAATCAGCGCCTGATGTTCATCCTCAAGGATTCTCTGCCCGACAGCGTGGGAATTGGCATCGGCACAATCGGTACCGAAGACTTCGAGTTCATCGGTGAGGCGCGTCAAGACAGCCTGGACGAGATGGGCATAATCTCGCTCATGGAGCGTCACTTCGTTAAGCAGACCCACTGACTGCCCGAGGCGGCCACGGTATCGTCGGGATTCACTCCCGAGTCATGGGCGCTGGCCGGGCGATGGCATAGCCCTGGGCGTAGTCGATACCCGCCGAGCGTAGCCAGTCGATGGTCCACTCGTCTTCCACGAACTCAGCCACCGTGCTCAGGCCGGTCTCGTGGGCAAGCCGCTGGATTGCCGTCACGATGGCCCGGTCGGTCGCTTCGCTGCGCAGGTCACGAATGAAGCGGCCATCGATCTTGACGGCGTCGATGCTGAAATTGCGGATGTATTCAAAGCTTGCCAGGCCGGTGCCGAAGTCATCGATAGCGATGCGAAAGCCGCTCTTGCGGAGATGTACCACCAGAGACGCCGCCGCCTCCGGGTCGCGGACGGATTCACTTTCCGTGATCTCAAACCAGATGCGCTCTGCCTCGACGCCGGACTCGTGACGACGGGCTTCGATCCATTCGCCCAGTGCCGGGTCGCTGAGTGAGTCCCCGGACAGGTTGATGGTAAATACGGCCTCCGGCCGCGCCGCCGCAAGACGCAGCGCTCGTTGCACCACCCAGCGGTCGATGTCGGGCATCAGGCGGTGGCGGGCCGCGACCGGCAGGAAGGCGGCCGGTGCCAGTACCTCACCATTGCCATCGGGCATGCGCAGCAGCAGCTCATAGCGGGGTGGCGCATCGCCCTGATCCGACAGCGGTGTAATGAGTTGCCCGTGAAGCTCAAAGCCCTCTTCTCGTGTCAGGGCCTCCCTCACCGCGCTGACTGTGGCCTGGTCTGCCCGTTCTTCCTCAAGTAGTCGGGAGTAATGATCATCGATTCGAATGCACGGCGGCGGTTGCTCGGCAGCACGCTTTGAAGCCAGGGAGGCCAGGGCCACCGCTTCTTGTGGCGCCATATCCTCGGCATCGATTTGGATCGCTCCAATGGCTGGCCGCAGTACCAGCGGAATGCGGCCGGCCTGGACAATCTGTCCCTCCAGGTGCTCATAAAGTGTGTCCAGCCCGTTTCGGCTGGCCGAGCTCGGGCCCGGCAGCAGCAGGCCATAGAGGCCGCGACCGAGGCGCGCGGCCTGGCCATGAGGACTAGCCTGTTCATGAAGGGTATCGGCCAGGCTTTGCTCGAAACGATCCGCGTCTTCCAAGCCGCCTAGATCAAAGATTTTTCGGGCCACCGGCAGGTCCAGCAAAGCCAGGGTGGCCTGCCCATTCCGATGGCCCTCCAGGGCCTGGGCCATGCCACGCTCGTTGAGCAGGCCGGTGAGATAGTCACTCCTCGCCATCTTTCTGGCGTGTCGGAGGTGTCGGCGAATGGATTCACTGGTAGCAGAAACAATCTGGGTCATGATGATGAAGGCCGTCACCACCACAATGACCTCGATCATCTCGGCGTTGTCGCTGGGTGGCGGACTGCCACCGAAACCGGTCAGGGCCTGGACCAGGAACGCGGTGGCGATACCCGCAGTGGCCAGCGCCTGAAAGAGTGGCTGTCCCAGGCCGGCAGCCACCGCCAGCAAGGGAAAATAGAAATAGACCAGAATGCCCGCGAAGCCGGTCATTTCGGCGCGGCCCATCTGTAGCTGCAGGAAAGCCAGCAGGCACAGGCCGCCCGTCCAGAGCAATTGCCAGCGTGCGGGTTCGAGGGCCTGGAGAAGGCGCCGGTCGCTGAGGGCGGCTGCCAGCAGTATGGTCACCGGTGCCACCATCAGGATGCCCAGGGCCTCCGCCAGCCAGTAGGCCCCGAAGATCTCCATGAACTGGTACTCGGCGAACACCGGCGTATGCAGGGCGAGGGTGGTGACGCCCGGTCCAGCGCCCACCATCCCGGCGATGGCCGGCCCGAACAGCCAGAAACCAAGCAATTCTCGGGTGGGACCGCGAAACATCTGACGGCCTTGCAGCCAACGCAGCCCACCCACGGCTACCGCCGTCTGCATGAGCAGCCCCAGAGCGGGCAGGGTCCATGTCCAGATGCTGCCTTCGGTGTTTAGCCCGCCCCACAGGGCCACCACCAGTGCCGGCCCGATAACAATGCGCCAACCAAAGACCAGCCCCAGGCCAACGGCCAGGCCCGCCGGTGGCCAGATCAGCGCCCCGGTGCCTTCCCCCACCCAGAAATACCAACCGAACTCCATGCCCAGCAGGGTCAACAGAGCGGCAAGGCCATGGGCTACCGGCCCCGGTTGACGTTCCGGTTGGAGAAGAAAGGGTGTTTGGTCAGCGGATGTCGGGGACATGGTGTCATAATGAAAAGTATTCATTCTGAAATCTATCAGGGACCCATTCTTTCGGCCAGCCTGAAAGCCTTGCCTCTTCAAGCAGAGCCATTCACCGCTGTCTGTTCCCAGGCAGCCAGGTCGATGATGTCATCGCTCAGAGTGGGCGGACCGAGTCGGCTATCTTCCCGGAATCATTGATCGCCAGAAAGGCTTCCCCCATGCGCCGGGAGGCATCAAGAACCTGCTCCCAGTAGGCAATCCGTTCCTCGTCGCTGAAACGGTAGAAATCCTTGCGGTCGGGGATCTTGCCGTGGGGCAGGGAAGCGACCAGTTCCCGGGAAGGAGCAATAATCAGGGTGTTGTCCAGGCCCGGCAGGCGGTTGTGGCGTTTGTCATTGGATTTATCGAACCAGCCGGGCACGGCGAAGGGATAGAAGTGGGGGAAGAGGCGGATGCCGTCCCCGTTGTCCTCGGGCAAGGCCGGATGGTAATCGGTGATCCCGCCGTCGAGGTAAGTGCCTTGCTTGCCGCCCGGAATATCGTGAATCACTTCCATCACCCCCGGTATGGCACCACTGGCCAGCAGGGCGGGGCGTAGATTGTCGGCCGTCAGCCGGGCGCGCTCGGTGGGCAGGTCATTGAGTTCGGGCAGCGTGTCCGCTGCGGCCTCGCTTTCGAACAGGCTGCGGCGGACCCAGCGCCCCAGTTTTTCCCGGCCTAGTCGGTTGGCCGTGGCCGCGCCCAGCAGGCGGGCATAGAGCCCCGGTGTGGACAGGCGGCGTTCGGGCGCCATGCGGTTGGCGATGATGCGCAGGGGGCGGCGCGGATTGTTGGCGGCCGCCTCGGCGCCCGTCTCGCCCAGGGCCAGATCCAGCAGCCGCCGGCATTCGGCGGAAATGATCGCCGGCCCCGGTCGATGGGGATAGCGCTGCTCATGAACATAGCTGTGCAGAAAGCGCGCCAGGGCATCGTCGGCATCCGGCAGGGCCTGCATCGCCATGCGCCAGGCCCCGATGGAAGAACCGGTCAGCGTGATGGGCTGCTCGGCCGTCGCCAGCCACTGGCCGAAGAAGTACTGATCAAAGCCGGCCAGGATCAGCCACTTGGGCCCGCCCGAGGCGGCACTGATGGCGGTTACCTGAGAAGGCTGCAGGCCCTCGTCCCGAATCCGTTCAAGCGCCTTGGGCCCGGCGCGCAACTCCAGATGCTGCATGGCTTTACGGTCCTGTCTGGTCATTGTTTGATTGGGCTAAGGAACCTCTGATCAATCCATTCACGCCCGCAGTTGGTGCTGAGAGCGTCTGATTCAAGGCGCATTGCGCAGCACAGTAGCCTCTGTGCTACGGGCAAGCAATGCAACGCAGAAGCAGGCGCTCTCAGCGCCAACCCCTTGTGGGCCAACGGGATTTTC